>CAZGGQ010000089.1:0-2452 GCA_964525285.1 uncultured Chitinophaga sp. | reverse complement strand
TTGCCATTTTAGGAAAGAAATACGATTACCTGGACTTTATATAAAATAACCGATGACCCGTACACGGAAACTGAACAGGTGATGTTCTTTTATGAACATCACCTGTATTATTTTACTTCCTGCATTAGTTTTCTTACCAGCGGTGAAATGATAAGCAGGGCCACTCCGGCAATCAATGCATAAATGGCTAATTGTTTATAGCCCGAGGTATATAAGAGTAACTTTTCAGTCAACGGTGCATTTTGATTGGGTGATGACATCCCGGCTCCCAAAATCCCTGCTACATATTGCCCATAGGCGCTGGCCAAAAACCACATTCCCATCATCATGCCTTGTAATGGTTTGGGTGAAAGTTTTGTCATAATGGAAAGCCCGATGGGCGACAGGCATAACTCACCAAAAGTAATAACCAGGTAGGCAAGCGTAAACACATCCAATGAGGTGATCCCGCTGGCGTTGGCAAAGAAAATAGTTGCATAAAAAATATAAAATGCCAGGCTAAGAAACAGAAAACCCATTCCAAATTTTACAACGGTATTGGGTTCTTTCTTTCTCTTACTCAACCAGAGCCAGACAATGCCAATGATAGGTGCAAATATGATTACAAAAAGTGAGTTGGCGGCATTGTTTACACCGTTAGGGTCAAGCGGGATAACACCCAACAATTTATCATTCAGATTATTGGCAGCAAACAGACTCAACGATCCGCCGCTTTGTTCAAAAAAGGCCCAGAATAAAATAGAAAAAATAATAAACACAAGCGCCGCCAGCAGTTTTTTCCTTTCTGCCACTGAAAATTTCGTCATCTCATAAAACAAATAAATTAATGCAGCGGGGCCAATGATGTACATAAACCAGTCGGTGTATTCGGTTTTGGTAACCATTTTCATGATAACCGGAATAATAAGCAGGGAACCGAGGTAAACTGCATATTCATACCACTTCCTTTTTTTATTATCATCTTTAAATGGGGAAAGCCCGATAGGGCCCAGTTTTTTTTGTGTAAAAATGAAAGTGAGCAAACTGATAGTCATCACAATGGCAGCAAGGCCAAAGGCAAGGTTCCAGGAGTAGTTCTTACCAATGGCAATACAGGCATATCCTCCCAATAAGGCCCCGATATTAATACCTGAATAGAATAATGAAAATCCGGCATCTCTCCTGTTGTCGCCCGTTTTATAAAGGCTGCCCACCATCGTGGAAATATTGGGTTTAAAAAAACCGGTACCGATGATATTAAAACTGATACCCAGGAAGAAAAATTCCTTTGGGTCAATGGCCAGTATCAGGCTACCGGTGATCATCAACAGTCCGCCCCAAAACAATGATTTTCTGAATCCCAATATTTTATCGGCAAACAATCCGCCAATGAAAGTAAAGGCATAAACAAAAGCTTGTGTAGCTCCGTATTGTAAATTGGCCACATCATCCTTCATCATCAATTGATTGACCATAAAGAATGTCAGCATCCCTCTCATCCCATAAAAAGAAAACCTTTCCCACATTTCAGAGAAGAACAGGGACCAGAGTTGTTTCGGATATTTGCCTTCAAAGGTTTGAATTTCTTCCAGCGTAACTTGATCGTTTGCCATACAGGTATTTTAGAAACGAAAGATAAATAAAAAAAGGTGACGGATAATGCCGCCACCTTTTCAAGCAATATTAATAAACTATTTCACTCCTTTTTCCTTCATCACCCTGTTCAGCCATCGTAATAGTAAGAAAAGAGCAATGGCCGGTACTATTACAATAAAGAAATTGGTTAAAAAGAATTTTGATTTATCAGCATATCCGTCCCACATGCCGGATAAGATGCCTGAAAGTTTATTACCGATACTAACTGATAAGAACCATCCCCCCATCATTAAGGAAGTAAGCCTCGGCGGACTCAATTTTGAAACCAAAGACAAGCCCATCGGGGAGAGGCAAAGTTCACCAATAGTGATCACGCCATAACTGGCCCAAAGCCATAAAGCAGAAGCTTTATCAGCAGATGTATCTATTGATTTTACAGCAGCAACCATCACCAAAGCAGATAAAGCTGTAATGAAAAGACCAATAGCAATTTTGGACGGCGTGGAAGGTTCTTTTCCCTTCCTTCGAAGGAAGCCAAATATTCCAACAACAATGGGAGTAAGTACGATCACCCATAATGGATTGATAGATTGAAACAATTCAGTGGATGCCAGTTTCAGGTCTTTCCCGGCAGCGGGTCTTTTTGATTCGGGAAGATTGCTGAAATATTTACGGGATTTGTCCCGGATAGTAATTGTTTTACCCAATTCTTTTGCAGCCACTTTGTTTCCCGCTTTTTCTAAAGAATCCTGTTGGCCTTTTAATCCGTCCAGGTAACTTTTCATTTGTGCATCATCATAGGAAATGGATTCATGGTAGTTCACCGTTTGTGCCAGTCCAACCGTATTAGCGGCTTTAGTTACCGCCGGTGATAGTT
>CAZGGQ010000088.1:0-3222 GCA_964525285.1 uncultured Chitinophaga sp. | reverse complement strand
AAAGCAAAAAAGAAAAAACAGACAGCCGGTTAACATGGTGCAGAAACAATGTAAGCTTGTTGCGGATCATTATTTTCCTCAGCTTCATTTTCATCACCGGCAGCGTGATATGGCATTATCAATTCATCTTCACCCGGACCGGGCATTTCAATTACCGCAACCTGGCCTGGTTTATCATCATACCCCTGCTGGCATTGGGTTATTCGTATCCCCTGAACCCATGGAATAAAAAAAGCCTGCGGCAGATCGGTTGGCTTAAAATGGCTTCACTGAGTTTTATCTGGAGTTTCACCACCGTTGTATTACCGGTGTTGATGCTGACGGATACTATTCATGATCCTCCCGGAAATATGCAGGTGGCCGTCTTGTTTCTTCATCGTTTCTTTTTCATTGCAGCGCTAAGTTTTTTGTTCAACATCAACGATTATGAAGAAGATAAAAACGACGGCATCAAAACAATTGTTGTATTGCTGGGTCCCGGGAAAAGTCTTCAATACGGAAAATGGATAATGCCCCTAGCGAATGCAGGTACAGCCTTGCTGCTTATGTATTATTTTAAATTGTTCCATCCCGCTCATTATGCTGCTTTGCTGATACCGATCATCCTGCTCTTTTTACTTTATCAGCGATTTTCTGCCCGGAAAGATGAAGTTTCCTTTGTTATCCGCAACGACGGCCTGATGATTGTTAAAGCCCTGCTTCTTATCTTCGCAGTACTAATGCCGAAGTGAAATTTTAAAAATTCAATAAAAAACTAAATTAACATGCAATTTCCTACGGCATTATCACGGGTAAACTGAATTAAATTAATCATCCATCAGGTATAACCACCTCATCTTAAATAAGACACAATGGCAAAATCAGTGCGAGTTAAGAAATCAATCATTACCAACAATGCTTTTCAGTTTTTGAAATCTTACATTAATAATGCTTCGCCTGTTGGTTTTGAAACCTGGGGGCAGAAACTATGGATCGAATACCTGAAGCCTTATGTAGATACGCATTACGTGGATGCATATGGAACAGCTGTGGGTGTCATTAACCCGGACCATAAATTTAAAGTGGTGATAGAAGCGCATGCAGATGAGATAAGCTGGTTTGTGAATTATGTTACTCCCGAAGGTTTGATCTATTTAAAAAGAAACGGCGGTGTGGATCACCAGACAGCGCCGGCATCCCGTGTCCTGATCCATGGGAAAAAAGGGGCGGTCAAAGCCGTATTTGGCTGGCCGGCTATTCATACAAGAGTGGCTGTACCGGATCAAAAAGAAACGCAACCCAGAACGGATAATCTTTGGCTGGATTGCGGGGCAAGGAACAGGAAAGAAGTAGAGGCATTGGGCATTCATATCGGGGCTGTTGTTACCTACCAGGAAGGTTTTGATGAACTGGCCAACAATAATTATATCGGGCGGGCATTTGATAACCGTGTTGGCGGTTTTATGATTGCCGAAGTAGCAAGATTATTAAAAGAAAATAATAAGAAACTTCCATTCGGGTTGTATATAGTAAATGCCGTGCAGGAGGAGATCGGTCTTCGTGGCGCTGAGATGATCGCCAGAAGGATCAAACCGGATATTGCCATTGTAACTGATGTAACGCATGATACTACTACCCCGATGATCAACAAGAATATTGAAGGAGATGTAAGCACCGGTAAAGGCCCTTCACTTTCTTATGCCCCTGCGGTACATAATAAACTACTGGCATTGGTGGAGAAAGTGGCAAAGGATAAAAAAATTGCCGTGCAATGGCGGGCATTAAGCCGCAGTACCGGGACAGATACGGATTCATTTGCTTATTCCAATGACGGTTGTCCTTCGGTGTTGATCTCCATTCCGCTTCGATATATGCACACCACGGTGGAGATGCTGCACCGGGATGATATAGAGAATACCATTAAACTGATGTATGAAACCTTGTTAGTTTTATCAGCAAAGACCAACCTGAAATACATGTGATGCAAGCCTGGTTATTATATATTGACCCGGGAAGTGGCAGTTACCTGGTGCAGGTAATTGTGGCGGCGGCGCTGGGAGTTGCTTTTTTCTTCCGCAATATCAAAAACTCCATTAAAGCTTTTTTTACCCGCAATTCAAAAAACACAAATGATAACCCTAAGGACTGATGTCAAACTCCTTTTCTTACCATCCCTCTTCTTTCCGTGATCCTTCAGGATTTATTTTTGAGAAGGAAAAAATTCTATACAGGCAGGTCAATAAGGTTTTCAAAGAACATTTTGATCTTTTTATAAGCAGTGGCTTTTATGAAAAGTTGGTGAAACAGCAGTTATTGATCCCTCATGAAACGATAAATGAAAACCTGACAGGAAGTAATGAGTGTTATGCAACACTGAAACCGGAACGAATTGAATTCATCTCGTATCCCTGGGAATGGAGTTTTGATATGCTGAAAGATGCCGCCCTGCTTACGCTCCGGCTGGCTAAAGAAGCAGTAGCATCGGGAATGGTACTCAAAGATTCAACTCCTTATAACATTCAATGGCGGAAAGGAAGACTCATCTTTATTGACAGCCTTTCGTTTGAAATATATGACCCGGAGAAACCATGGATCGCTTACCGCCAGTTTTGTGAATGTTTCCTTGCTCCTTTGTTGCTGATGCATTACAGTAAAAATTCCCTGCAGCAATTATTGCTGGCATACCCTGAAGGGGTTCCATTGGCTGTTGCAAAATCACTATTACCCGGGCGAAGCAAATTTTCCCTGCACATTTACCTCCATATTCATTTTCATGCAGGCGTTGCAAAAAAGAAAAATGCTTCGGCCCCTTCAAAAACAAAATTCTCAAAACAAAAATTCCTGAATCTTATTTCAAGTCTTGAAATACTTATCACCAAACTCAGTTCAGCTGATCAGTCATCAGCCTGGTCAGCCTATTATGAAGAGGCATCTCAAAGAAATGATTACCTGGAGCAAAAAAAGAAGATCATACTACAGTGGCTGGAAAGCCTGCCCGGGATTAAAACAGCTGCAGACCTTGGCGCTAATGATGGAGAATTTTCCCGTTTATTATCATCAAAAAACATTCAAACCATTGCAGCCGACTTTGACCCCTATTGTATCAATAAACTTTACAACCAGCTAAAAGCAGGTAAAGAAAAAAATATCCAGCCTCTTATCGTTGATCTTTCCAACCCCTCCCCCGCCATTGGTGTAAACAATAAAGAAAGAACATCATTCATTTCAAGGCTAAATGTGGAC
>CAZGGQ010000087.1:0-3418 GCA_964525285.1 uncultured Chitinophaga sp. | reverse complement strand
GATTACTGGTAAATTTATAAAGGTGGTGTGGATAGTTTTTAGACAGTCTGACGTTGTGGCTGCTTCTTCAGTTCCCGCGGCTGTTATCAATTCCTTTAACAACAGTTTCAGGGGAGCTACTGAAGTGGAATGGCAACGGCACAGCAGCAGCAGTTTTACCAGCCAGTTCAACCTGGGCAATCAGCGGCATGATGCTGGTTTTGACGACAATGGTCACCAGTCATCTCATTCCATCATTTGCCTGGATGCAGCCGTGCCTCAAGCGGTGCTGGATGCTTTCAGACAACGTTTCCCTACGGATAATGTGTATGAATGGAGTCTTAGAAATGACGGAACCTGGAGAGCTCATATTATGAGAGGAGCCATAAAATATGAAGCAACTTTCAGCGCTACCGGAACATTTATCAAATTTGAACAGGCCTGATCAGCACGAACATTTTTTGAGAAACCGTTTCAGCCCTAAAAGGATGAGACGGTTTTTTTACAACCTCAATTTAAATTGCTATTAACGTGCAATTGCCGAAAAAGGAATAATAGTTACGCTGACCGAAAAATTTCCATTTTTCTGCGACTGAATAGTCCTGGTTATCTCAAGCGCTCCCAAAGGAGCGTCTTTCTGCGGAACAACAACTATTTGCTGTGTATTTCCTCCTTCAAGAGTTATAACAGAAGGACTGGTATTTTGAATGGTAACAGGTACTTTTTCTTCCAATCCTTCCAACCCGCTTATTTTAATATGAAACAGGGTTTGCTGACCACGCCGCAGGTTGGTTTTGTCCACCGAAAGGTCCAGCTTTAATATGTTGCTTGCTGATGTTTGCGTAATTCCGTTCTCCTTACATTCTACCGTTGACTTGCCGGTATGGTTAGCAGTTGATGTAAAATACAAGCGGGAAGCTGATTCAGCAAGCAATTCAATTTTTTCTCCATTGATCTTTACAGATGCATTGGTAATGTTACCGTCAAAATTTCCTGTTACAGAGGCCGGCTCGCCTGATACTATATAAGTGGGAATGATAAAGCTGCTGCTATTCACTGGCGCTTTTGTCACAGGAAGCTGCTCATTCTTTATTATTTGCCCCCCACTGTTTTTTAGCTGCAATGATATCATTCCGGAGCCCGGGTCAGCCGGTAATCTTAACTGGAAAGAACCCCTTTGTACAGGAATTACCTGGTCACCCAGGCTAAGACTGTAAGCCTGCAAAGCAGTTAAATTCCTGCTGCTGTCTTTACCGGTTGGTTCCAGGTACACGGTGCCCGATAAAGTAACTGTAGCAGAAAGAGGAGGCAGAAAAACATTGATCTTTCCTTCTTTTATATCAAAAGTTTTAGCAAGAAGCAGGTTGGTTTGCTCTGACTGTGAACCTGCCCTTTCCAATATTTTAGCTTCAGTGCTGGCCAGGTTAATATTATCCCAGTTGATAACCTGCGCTTTCGGTTGAATGCAGGAAAGCAGCAGGATAAGAGTCAATATTTTTTTGTGTAGTTTATGCATTTTATTAATTCATTGCATTGGCAATGGGTATCATTTTCTCAAGCACATTGTCAAGCAATTTGAAATCGCCTTTAGCCAGGCACTCGGCAGCAGCTGCCTGAAGGGCAAGCAACTGCCCCTTTAATTGCGGGTTATTAGTTGAGTTTAAAAGACTGGATGCCTGGTTCAGTATCTTGGCGAGGTAATTGCGCAAAGCCTGCTGGTTCGCAGCACCCTGGTTATGGTAATCTGCCCTTGCCAGGTGCGATAATATCAGCATGGCATTTGTCCAGCTCTGACCACTGGTTGGAGCGGCAAGGCCGTTTGCCATTGTTGTTAATTGAGTGGGTGATAAATAAGGCGGGGCTGTAAACTCATGCAGTTCACCATCGCAGAATATGCTCATATCAAACACACATTTCTCCTTGTCAATACTGATAAATACAGACAACTCTTTATTGTTGACTTTTTTTGAAAACCCGAATCCGTAATACCTTGTCATGTTGGGGTCGGTGGAAGGCCCTCCCATCGACATGCTCCTGGAACTGTAGAATTCTGTTATATTCCCACCACTTAGTTTGGACTGTGCCATGGTAATGAGTTCGGAAAAAACCTGGTCATCACTCAGATTGCAGAGTATAGCTTCAAGGTTGAAATTAAAAACAAATGGCGGAGTATCGCATCCGGGTAGATCAATTGATAAAGTATTACCGCTGACCTTCGCACTTCCTCCTTTGAATGAAAAAGAAAGCTGGCCATTATTATTTGCTCTTATCTTATCGCAACAATCATTCTTTTCAATAAAATATACTTTTCGGCTGGTCATTCCTTCGGCGCAAAATTTCCCGTCGCAATAACATTTAAAGCGAAATTCAATCAACATCTCTCCCTGGTGCTCCATGACCGGGCTTGCTGCTGTAAATTCATATTTTTTCCATGTTGCCGGCGGAGATGGATGGCGTTTATCTTTATAAGTGATACTGGTTCTGATCTCATAGGTTTTTGTGGGCAGGCACTCCATAGGGATACAGGTAGAAAGCACATCAGGTTGGCTGATAAAAACCTGATTGATACTCCAGGGAATCGAGTCTCCTGCAAATGGTTCTCCATATTGTGATAGATAGATATGTATCCGTTGTCCTTCTACCAGTCTGCATTCCCCGCAGGCACAGGTTGTTTGTACCGGCCCGCTTATCGTTTTGATCATTCCTTCGTCCTCAGGTTTTGAAGGAGCGTTCAATACTTTGGCTTCTGTTCCTACGGCCTGGAAGGTATTCCAGAAATCATCAATGCCTTTATCCAGTTGTTGCTTCTTATCCGTTGAAAGTGTAATGGGTTTGATGTTGGTCTTTTCTTCATACTGCTCATAGGTACGGGTACTGAATTGTTCTTTAGTGTACGGCTTTTGCATGAGATTGGAAGTATAGATCCAAAAAGTTTGCTGTATCACCGCTTCTCTTTCTTTTTCTGGGTTGCCTGAGAAAGGAGTGGTGATCTTTCCTTCACTTTTTAATTTATCATAACTTTTATTTATTTCCTCTATTGCCTTCAACAAAAAGGGTGCTGCCTGCTCCGGGTTTGTATTAGGATTGATAGTTGTTTTGAACGGTGGAATTGGGGCTGTGATATTCTGATCAGCTTTTATCCATGTGGTAATGGGTTTGAAATTTTCTTTTTCACCCACAGGCGGCTTAGTGATGTCGGCACAAAATCCTTGCAGGTTAATTTTAACTGTTTTACCCGGCGGAACTGTTACCGGTGCTACCAATGTAATATAGGGCTGGTAGCCCCCCGATGATGGTATAAAGTAAGGCCCAAAGGACCTTTTCACCTCCTTGTCCGTAGGATTGTAGATGGTCATGATTACAACGTCCCCTGTGGTCTTGCCGGTACCGGTGGCAGTGATAGTCAACGCTTCAATTTGGGCTGTAACAAACGTTGATG
>CAZGGQ010000086.1:0-4244 GCA_964525285.1 uncultured Chitinophaga sp. | reverse complement strand
TTCTTACAAAATCCTTATCCTAAATTTGGGTAAGGATAAGCTGCCGGCAGGCAGGCGCAGATTTAATCGCAGATAAACGCGGATCATTTCTGCGAAATTTGCTTTCTAATCAGCGAAAATCTGCTGGAAAAAACAAATCATATCTTTCGATTCCTCAGGACTACCGGTTGAGACATTACTGAAAACTTCGAATTTCCGGGGGCTCTTTTTTGTATCAGTTTATAATGATCTCGTAAAGGATCCCCCCCTGGAATATCCCATATAATTTGCCGGAATCGGAAAATATCAATTTAGCATTCGTGAATTGTTTATCATCCAGTAGTTTTTTGGCGCCGGTGCTGAGATCAGTCTCGAATAGGGAAGCAGGAGTTTCAACCGTATAAAATTTATTCCCGATCACATCACCATCCCTTGCAAATTTCCATCCTTTTTTGGGGCCGATCATTTTCCATTTGCCCGTATGCATATTGATATTGTAGAGCGTACCGGCGATCAGGCTATGCAACGTCGTATCGGTTCGGAAATAATGGCCCATGTCATAAAAATCGGCATCACCGATCTGTTTGCTCACCCGCTCATTCATCGTGGGGTGAAAATATAATACCCCATTCCGTGTGGTGTAAAAATTTCTTCCGACCACCACCACCCGGTCTATCTCTTTCCAGGTTCCGATGGGAGATATCACGGTCCAGGCGCCTGTATTAATATCAATCCGGTTCATGCTGCCGTCATTCTCCATGCAATAGAGCTGGCTATTGACCATAAATAAGTAACGGGTGTCTCTATAAGTCACAGTTCCCAGCCGGGTTTGTATTCCTGTGTTTAGATCTGTTTTATAAAGCGCTTTCGTGTTATCGAGTGTATAAAGATGCTGGTTGAACCATTCAACATTCGTGGTTGTGAACATGACTGTTTTATTACCGATCTGTTTAAGGGTAACGGTCTGGGCATTTACATGGCCCATTGAAAAAATGGCGATAAGAAGAAAGATATTAAGGCGGCGCATCGGGCAGAAATTTACATAAATATAAAAAATAAAGCTGTCATTAACTATTTTAACCACCCAAACAAACCCCCGCTCACTTCCTCACCAACAAATACACCGTCATCTCCCAGTTCCACCGGCCAGTGTTTTAAATAATATCCTTCGCCGCTGACATTACGGCCATTCATCATATCATATTTATACCGGTGTATAGGGCAAACAATATTACCGAGCGCATCAATATACCCTTCGGCCAACAGGCCGCCCGCATGCGGGCATTTGTAAGCAAATGCAAAGACCTCTTCTTTAAATTTCGCGATACATATTTTCTTTCCATGCATATCCGCCACGGCAATATTATTATCTGCAAAGCTCAGTTCGTTGATATGATCAGCGACCTTATGCCAGGTATATTTTTTTTCTGTCATGGCCAACCTAATATAAAAATTCTGATTTGTATGGATAACGAACCCTGTATATTTCTCTCACTTTGCTGAGAATAATTTTACGAAGTTCATCCAAACCATGCCTGCCGGCAGGCAGGTTTCTTTTTTCAATGGCGGACACAAAAACAGCATTGCCATTGGTTTCCCGCTGCCAGCGTTCATACAGGTCGTTCAGTATTTCTTTTTTGCTGCTTTCTTCCAGCCACTCATCAAAAGTATTTTCTTCATACAGATCCATTTTGTTGAAGATCGTGACTGTGGGTTTATCAAAAGCTTTCAGATCCTGTAATGTTTTATTCACCACACCCAACTGTTCTTCATAAGCCGGATGTGAAATATCAACCACGTGCAGCAGGATATCCGCTTCCCGCACTTCATCAAGTGTACTTTTAAAACTTTCAACCAGGTGATGCGGCAACTTGCGGATAAAACCAACTGTATCGCTTAATAAGAACGGGGTGTTTTCAAAAACCACCTTGCCGGTAGTGGTGTCGAGCGTAGCAAACAATTTATTTTCAGCGAACACTTCTCTTTTGCTCAGCAGGTTCATGAGGGTTGATTTTCCCACGTTGGTATAACCCACCAGCGCCACCCGGATGAACTCAGCACGATCCTTCCGTTGAGTAAAGGCCTGTTTATCTATTTCAGCTAATCTTTTACGCAGCAATGAAATTTTATCCCTTACGATCCGGCGGTCAGTTTCTATTTCACTTTCACCCGGGCCTCTGGTGCCGATGCCACCACCCAGCCGTTCAAGGTGTTTCCACATACCCCGCAGCCGGGGTAAAATATATTGGTATTGCGCCAGCTCCACCTGCGCCTTTGCCTGTGCGGTTTTAGCCCTGCGGGCAAAAATGTCGAGAATAAGATCGGAACGGTCAATAACTTTTACATCAACAGCTTTTTCAATGTTATTGATCTGGGCGCCGCTGAGTTCATCGTCAAAGATCACAATGCTTATATTTTTTCCTTCCACATATTTTTTTATCTCTTCTAATTTTCCTTTGCCCACAAATGTTCTGCTGTCGGGATGCACAAGTTTTTGTGTGAATCTTTTTACGGCCACGGCGCCTGCTGTTTCTGCCAGGAAGGCCAGTTCATCAAGGTATTCCTGCACCTGGGGCTCTGTCTGGTCTTTATTCACCAGCCCTACCAGCACGGCTCTCTCTTCCCCGCCTGCCGGTCGGGCAGGTTTCTGAATACTGTTTCTTTTGTCAATCATAATAATAAAAACTCCTCCCGCTTCAGACAGGAGGATAAGCAAAGATAAATATACTGCTACGCTTTGCCTTTACAGTTTAAATAAAAAAGTGATTCATTTAATTGAATCACTTTTTTGATAATATTAATACTGTATATCCGGATGAAGCAACCATTAGCTTATTTTGAACCACAAAGGCACATAGAAACATAGGTTTTCACATAGTATCCTGCCTGACGTCAGTCAGGTCTATGTGTTTCTTTCTATTGTGTACTATGTTCTATTCGGTTCCATTTAAAGGTTGATTTATCGAAGCAGTGACTACATTAAATTCACCCAGCTGGCTGGGGGTATCAAAGTCCGCTTAATGTCAGCCCGATGGAAAACGGTCTTACTTCAGGGCCTAAACCATCTTTGAATAAAGGGGTAAGCTGGTAACTTCCATACAGGGTGAAATGGCCATAGCCTATTCTGCCCATTACCGATAAACGGGTCTTGTTAAAAAAACGCTTACTGGCTTCCTTCATCACATAATCGTTAATAACCGAGTTGGATTTGTTTTCAAATTTCGAGTTTCGGGTATGTGCGGTGAGCAGGGTGCCTATTTTTACTCCAATGGCCGCCTTCAGTCCATTGCCGGTCAACGGGTCAGCAGAATAACGAAACTCAATGGGCGCCTCCAGGTATGCCGTAGCCAGTTTTGTTTTTTTGAAATGGTTGGTATCAGCCTGGTTGGTAAAATAAATGGTTGACGTATTATCCTTGATGCCGACATGTGTTTTTGAAAAGAGGATATGATCACTGGCAATACCCGGACCAAAAGCCATACTTAGTTTTGGATTGGTCTTGAAAGGGAAATCAAACATGAAATACGCATTGATGCTTTTTGAAAAACCACTGCTGTTAATGGTATCGGGCATGCCGGCCCATTTGGTATATCCTAGTTGCAGCAGGAAATGGTCATTGGCACGGTTGGACATGTCAATGCTTTGTTTTTTCTTCGGGGTGGATTCCTGGGCAAAAACAGCCATAGCAAAAAGAGTACAGACGGAAAAAGATAGAAATTTCTTCATAATATTTTTAGTAGTGGACAAATGTATTTTCATCCCGGTTAAGAAAAGGTTAAAGAACCCCGGTAAGGAATTAAAAATGAGAAAGTATTCGAATCCAGATTACTTCCTCATTTCATATTTTTCGGTTTCTTATTTCTTATTCCCGTGTGGACCCTGCAGGGAACGATCCTGCGACCCCCTGATTATGAGTCAGGTGCTCTAACCAACTGAGCTAAGGGTCCCTGAGCTATTTAGCTCCTGAGGCGCAAAAATAAAAAAATCTGGCAGACAGGAGGAAGTTATTTCACTTCTTCAAAATCAATATAATCTCCTGCTTTTGCTTTAGAGCCCGGTTTCTTTGAAGAAGATGGGGATGAATGCTGCTGCTGATCCATATGGGTGTTCATTTCCCTGAAACCCTTTTTTATTTTCCGGGTGGTTTGATACACAGGAATAACCAGGTTAAAAATAAACTGGTACAACACATAGATCAGTATGGCAAATAAGACATATTTCACCCTGTAAAGATAAGAATCCCTGTTTTTTTGCAGCCGGCTGAT
>CAZGGQ010000085.1:0-4373 GCA_964525285.1 uncultured Chitinophaga sp. | reverse complement strand
AGGCTATTAGAAGTGACTTCTCACATTCCTTTTTGTGAGAATTCACAGGCGGAATTGTGATAAATCACAATTTTTTTTCGAATCCGGGATGTATTTTTAATGAATGGTTATGTTCTTTAAAAGTGGTTGGATGTAAAAAGTTGATACTGGTTGATTTACTCTTTTGTAGCGATTGTGTAAAGACACAAAATAAATTGAGAAGAATCTCACTCTTTTTTGTGAAGATGCACTTGTTTACGGCTTTGCAGTACTGGTATATTCGGCTCTTCATTGGCCGATGAACCGGGCATGCCGAAAACCGGGAAATTAAACAGAGTAGGCATAAATAATAATTTATTATGAAAAAAATACTTATTTCTTTTATAGCATTTATCACAGTTTTTTTTACTGCTATTGTTGCTAAAGGACAAGCTAATAACTTGAATCCTTTTGATTATATCGGATCAAGTCATAATTCCATAGCGAACACTTTTTTTTCTGAGTATACTCCCGGGAGGGTACAGAGCGAGAATTTAAGCATCTCTGGGTTAACAAATTATATAGTATCAAATTCTGGAATTAATGAAGTTGGGCTTCTTAATGAAATTTTATCCCAATCTGTTTGTCAGGATACCCGAAACACCAAATTGGTTGATTTGCCAAATCAACTCATACAAATGAATGCCATTAGCCAACACTGCGGAACTTATATTTTATCTATTAATGATGCAATTGAAAATACCCTGGTATTAGGAAATGAATCTTTTTATGACAGAATTAAATCGTTAGAAAATGATGTTTTGAGCGATGACCAACTAAGTAATGGGGAAGATAGTCTTCTATTATGTATGGCATCGATTGCGAGATATAGTGCTGATTACTGGGTGGAAAATTATAATGTCATTTCATCAAGTTATGCCAGTATTCCATCAGCAAGTTATGGCGGTATCCTATCAGCAAGTTATGACGGTATTCTATCAACAAGTTATGGCAATATTCTATCGGAGAGATATGGTAGAACGGGTATATTGCCCAAATGGTTGAGAGATTTAATAGCCGCTGATGTTGGTGGTGCCGCAGGTGGCTGGGTTGCAGGCGCCCTTATAGGGGGGACGGCTACACTGGGTACACTTACAGTTCCTGCAGCGGTTGCAGGGGCCGTTACATGGGGAGCAGCAGGTTCTGTTGCTTCTGGTGTTACATCACTATGGAATTGGATATTTAACTAAAAATTATTTTATGTCTAATAAAGCACAGATTCTTGGATTAATAGGACTTGCAGTCGTTTTACCAACCATAGCTTTTTTTATAAAGCGATATTTTGACGTTGATCTACAAGCAATTTCTCTGGGGATTCTCTTTGCTTTTTGCACTTTGTATATTTTAAAGAAAAAAAAATCTAGCTAATCTAAGTGTTCTTTTTTTTATCAATACTAATTAAGGGACCCTGATGAATAAGAGTACAATCTGCAAAAAAGGAGACAGTTATGGAGTCTTCTTTTTTGTGGCATTTCAGACAGAACTTGGCCGAATTGTTAGCTCAATATTTTAAATGCTATATGGCAGTATCAGATTTGTTTCGGGAAAATCGATTGATTATTCATTAACAGAAATGCAAAAAATCTATTGAAAATTAGAAAATATCTGTCACAGTGGTTTACAAACAAATTCTCTTACCACTATTCTGTTGGTTCTTACCGGCAGTTGCATTGCCCCAGGCAAAAGATAGTTTGCAAAAAGTATCAGATTCCACCCTTCGGCAAACTCAGAGTAAAACTTCAATAAGCAATAAACCAGCATCCACTACTCAAACTATCACACCTTACAAACCCGAAATCTTCACCAGTGGTTTTATAGATATTATCAACAGCGGCCAGGTAAATGCATCAGCAAGATTTATACGATTATTTATCGGGGAACCGGGTAAATTTTCGGTGCCTCTTTCTTTATACTCCGGGGTTTCATCCAATAATTTTCAAAATACACAAAGCTTTAGCCAGCGTTCCAATGATGCTCTCGTTACTAATTTCATCAACCCCTTAAGCGGCCTGGCTAATATTTCAATTGATGGCGTTATTTTTTTCAATAAGAAACCGAAAAAGGTTACCAGGGCAGGCATACTTTACCATACCGGGGAAAGAATACTTACAGGTATAAGAACCGGCCCTGTAACTGATCCGGCCACCGGCAAACCCATTAACTTTTTAAATTCATTTGCTGCACTGGGTTTGTATTTTCAAACCGGGGCATGGGAACGTAACAATGCAAAAAACGTAGGTGTGTTCTGGTTTGCTTCCCGGTATATCGGCTGCTACACCAACCCTAATCAACTACAAGAAATATTGCCCGGGATTAATACCAATGGATTGTATCATGGCTATTCCCTTGCCTGGGGTGTGGAGATCAATAACCTGGTAAATATTAAAGTGGTTTACTACAAATACATCAAAAAGCCGGAAATAAATTATTATCTCCCGATTTACCAGTTCTCATTTAATTACACACTAAAGAAGTGAGTCATCTTCCTTCAGAAGTATCTTCACATTTTCCCACTTTATTTTTCAAATTATTCCGGGTTCCCTGCATATATTAAATGCCAGGTAACTTCTTCATTCTCTACATAGAATGCACGAATATTTTTGGGGGGAAACCATGTTTTTTTGAATCATGTTTGTAATTTTATCAACAACCAGAGTTCTTTGAATAGGGATGTATAATAAAAATTGATACCGGCTTTTTTTTAGTGTTGATGCTTTAAAACCACAAAACTGACGGGAAAAATCTCTTTTTTTTTGTGGGAATCCTCTTGTTTTAGGTTTGATGCTGCTTGTATATTCGGTTCATCATTGTCTGCCTGCCGGCAGCGGGTTAATGAACCGGGTATGCCGAAAACCGGATGTTAAAGAGAGTAAGCATAAAACATTCAACATGAAAAAGATATTTAGCTTCTTAAGCTTTTCGTTTATTATTTCTGCAGGCAATAACATTTTTTCCCAGGTACTCAGTGGCTATTGTCCACAGAAGGAAATAACAAGAGAACTTTGCAAGGCTGCTGATAGTTTAGCAAGATTTATGGATAATATTAAGAAAACCACATCTGAATCTGCCTGGTCACAATTTATTGAAGATGCTGCATCAGGTCCGGTTGTTGCATTTAACAATTTTGGAGATCGAAGCAGGAATTTGAGAGATACATTTAATCTGTTGGGGAATAACCTGGATATACAAACCAGGTCATTGATAACAGCCCTTAACCCGGAGGGAAGTTTAACAGGTCAGCAGCTGCGGGATCAAATTGTATCCCGGGTCAGTTGTTACTATGCCGATACAGTTGAAAATGATCTCAAAAAACTTTTAACGGATGCTGGCGGGCCGGTTCCTCTATTATTGGATCCTGGTCCCTGTGAAATTGCCATGAGATCCTGCCTTTCAAGTGCTGCAAGCACGCATACCTCACAGTTGGTTGCCTGTGGATTTGGGACAGGTAATATTTGGAAATGGCTGGGTGGATGGTGGGGAGCCGGGGCCGGGCTTTTGTGTCTTATCGGGGTTGAAGTTACTTATAACAACTCAAAATGGACCTGTTTTGAGAACTATTGTGATTGCGTTAACTGCAATTAAGTAATCAAAAATCGTGATAATATTCCGGATTAATTATATGCCAGTAAATGTTGCGGTAGATTATCGTAGTGTTTTATCATCACATTGCGATAATCTACATTTTAATAAAAAATCAAAAAATTGAATTATGAATAAATTGGAAATTCTCAGCAATATCTTTAGTGGATTCGGGTTACTATTTTACGCCATTTTCCAGCTAACTAAAAATGCGTTTGACTGGCCTGCTTTTGTTGCGGATAACTATGAATACATTGCCTTTGGCAGCATCGGCCTGGGATATGTCCTGACCGTGATCTATTACTTCCTGACAAAAAATGCCAAAAAAGCCAGGCAACTTTTGCTGGTTGCTGTGATCATTACGGTCATTTGCGTTGCGCTCTCTTTTCTCAGTTAATACTATTGCCAAACGGGTTAATGCATCCTGAAATACTATTTCTTGAAACCTATTCTGCTGATATTATTTTGGCTGTTTCCGGCTATTGCCCGGACACAGGTAAAAGATAGTTTGCAAAAAACATCAGGCCCGGTTAATCAACCAGCCAAAAACACAAACTTGGTTCAGCATAATCAAAATACAAACAGCACAAATAATAAACCGGAGATCTTTACTTCAGGCTTTATAGATATCATCAACAGCGGCCAGGTTAATGCATCGGCAAGGTTTATCAGGTTATACATCGGGGAGCCGGGTAAGTTTTCGGTGCCTCTTTCTTTATACTCAGGTGTTTCTTCCAATAATTTTCAAAATACACAAAGCTATAGCCAGCGTTCAA
>CAZGGQ010000084.1:0-5206 GCA_964525285.1 uncultured Chitinophaga sp. | reverse complement strand
ACAAGAATTACCTATGCCATGGGTAAGGATAAGGTCTTTGCTGCCTGGACCGGCCAGGAGCATAAACGGTTTCAAACTCCGGGTAATGCGTTGTGGCTGCATGGCATCTGGACATCGTTGTTCATCATAACCGGTTCTTTTGATATGCTGGCCAATATGTTTGTATTCATCACCTGGATCGCTTATGGATTGGGCGCCGTTGGAATTTTTATGCTGCGAAAAAAAATGCGGGATAAAGAACGGCCCTATAAAATATGGGGGCATCCTTTTGTCACTCTTCTCTTCATTGTCTTTTCAGCATTTTATCTTGTTACAACAGTGTGGAATGATGTCAGTAATTACCTGGCACACAAACAGCCGGTCATCAATTCATTATTAGGATTGGCCATCACAGTGATCGGCATCCCGTTTTATTTTTATTTTAAGATGAAAAATAAAAAAATCGTAACGGCATCACCGGATTAACAAAGTGGTTCCTTTCAGAAAAATCTTTTCGCCTGTATCGCGATGCGTGTAGCTGAGCATCCATATAAAGAGACCCGTATCCTGCGGGATGCCCGAAAATTTTCCATCCCATTTTTTAGAAATACTGTTTGAAACAAAAACCAGTTGCCCCATCCGGTTGTAGATCTTAAACTCCATATGATCTGCTTTGGAAGCATTCAAGGGGTACAGGTGATCATTCAATCCATCCCCGTTGGGAGTAAAGGCAGAAGGTATAGCTGCATAACATTGGTTTACCGCTTTAATAATATGCGTAGCAGTATCCCTGCAGTTGAACTGGCTGTTGATAGCGACAAGCCTTACCGTGTAATTGGTCGTTGTTCCATTTATCACATACTGGTAAGCAGGAGGGGTTGACTGGTTACTGGTAACAGCATTTCCGAAATCCCATTGCCAGTCATCAATATTTCCGCTGCTCTTATTGATGAGCTGAACAGGATCGCCCGGGCAAACGCCAGCGGGTGCGGTAAAGGCGGCGGTAATTTTGTTCTGCAGGTTTATGTTCTTTGTTAATGAATCACTGCATCCGCCATTGCTTACCAGCAACCGGATCGAGTGCCGGCCTGTGTCCGAAAATATTATTACCGGGTTCTGAAGATTACTCGATGACTTGTTATCAAAATCCCATGTCCAGTTGATGGCGCCATTATTTCCGTTATGAAAAAAAGAAAGGCTGTCTGTTTTACAGGAAGATTTTACTGAATATGTAAAATCAGCCGACACAGCATTATTTACAGTAAAAGCCAGCGAGGAGGGAGGAGTTTCAAGACCGCACTCATCTATAAACGTATTGCCATCTGATCCCCTGACCAGTTGCAATTGATACGCTCCGCCTGTTGAAATGGGAACAAGCAGGTTCAATGTGATCTCAAAAGTATTGGTAACGATATTGCAATTGCTTGTTACATTGGTAATAGAAACAGGTTGTGGCCCGGAAATTCTGAAATCGCTTCCTCCTGTCTCTATAGAATTGCAGCGAACAGGTCTGTTAAAAACCAATTTCAATGCTTTGGGCGAACAACTTTTAAACTGAATACTATCCATGGGCGTAGGTTGCAGCGGAGCAACAGTAAATGAAAGTTGCTGACCGGGTAGTATGGACCGGTTGCAGATATCAAACAACGTATTACCATCGGAACCATTTTGAGCCGTAAGAATATAGTTACCATTGATCAATGGCGAATTCAATGTAAGTATGATGGAATCAGTGACCGGGCTGCCGCCACATCCTGTTGAACTGGCTGATGAAATACTGTAACCGCCACTGATGATAAAATCAGATCCGTCGGAAGCAAGACTGCTGCATTTCATGCCGCGGTTCAATTTCAGGATCAGTTTGCTTCCATCACAGCTTTGCCTTGCAGTCAATAATTGCGGCTCCAGCGGGTCACTGATAACGGCGCTTCCGCCTGTTATTACCAACTGGTATCCATTGGGTGTTCCATTATGATTGCTCAGCATTAAAAGATATTCATGGCCTGCTATTATAACAGGCATATCGCTGAATAATAACAAGCCCGGTGTGCTGCAAACTGTTGTGCTTGTTCCGTCAATAGATGCACCGGTCTCACCCCCATCAGGGCACCAGTTGCAGGCAACAAATAAGCCGGATACCGTATATACATCATCGGGGTTACGGCCGGTAATATCAAACAACTGCCAGTTATAATTATCATTCAGGTTATCCGGCGTTATCACAAACCCAAGTGTACCACTGCCGAAACAGCCTATTTTATACCAGTATGGGTTGGCGTTTTGATGTGGAACGCCATCATTGCAGGGAACCGGGATATTCAACTGGCCGCAAACAGGAACGCTTAATTGAACCACAGGTTCATAGCTGCAAAGCAGGATGGCAGAAGAAGGTGTTTGGCCGGTGCCCGTACAAAGTTGCGCCGGCAAAAACTTTGCCAGTAGTAATAAAACAGCAAGTAGAAATTCCCTTCTCACCCGGGTTGGTATTATAATGTCTTTTCCGAATCGAAAAAAGATGGTTAAACGATGCCCCTGGCTATGTAATTTACAAAACAATCAGTAACTGCTGATGAGCCAACCGGGTTTCGCTCAAAGACGTAAAGTAAAAAAGTCGCAAAGAAATGCGCTGATTACTTCAAATTATAAACAAGCGACCTGGCGCCTTTGCGGCTTAGCGTGAAATATTTTTTAAACTGGTCCGCTGCCAGTAACCCCGGTTTTCACCTGCTACAATTGTTTTGTGTAAATTCGTGTATCAAAAGAAATAATGAAAACCATAATTGTAACCGGCGCTTCCGGGAACCTCGGGCAGGCGGTTGTTAAAAAATTTTTAGCGGAGAATTATTTTGTCGTTGGAACAGTCATTCCCAACGATCCTGTTAAGACAAACATTGGAGGTAAACATTTTGAAATGGCTGTTGTTGACCTGTTGGATGAAGAGGCTGTTGAACAATTTGCTAACCAATTGGTAACCCGTCACGGTAATATTGACGCTGCCGTACTTACAGCCGGTGGTTTTGCCATGGGGAAAATGGCGGACACAAAAACCGCGGACATTGCAAAGCAATACAAACTGAATTTTGAAACAGCCTATAACCTGGCAAGACATGTCTTCCTGCAAATGCTGAAGCAGGGTAGTGGCCGTATCTTCCTGGTAGGCTCAAAGCCGGGACTTGATATGCGTAACAGCAAGGGCATGCTGGCTTACGGGCTTAGCAAATCACTTGTTTTCCGGCTGGCAGAATTAATGAATGATGAAGCAAAGGGAACCAATGTGGTAACCAGCGTAGTAGTTCCTTCCACTATTGACACGGCGCCAAACAGGAAAACCATGCCGGATGCAGACTTCAGCAAATGGGTAACAGCTGAAGCCATTGCAGATATTATTTATTTTCATTGCAGTGATGAAGCTGCTGTGTTACGGGAGCCCGTTATTAAAGTGTATGGTAATTCGTAGATAGAATGTTTTTTTACCTCATCCCCAAACCTTCTCCATTGCATGGAGAAGGGGAGTTGGTCTCCGGATCAAATGATATTTTTATAACGTATAGATGAAATGGAACGAACTTCTCCCTCCACTCCGTGGAGAGGGTTGGGGTGAGGAAATATGAAGAAAGAAATCATTTATCTTGCAGCCCTTCAAATTCTTCTATGCGCTACATGAAATGGATCGGACTTGCTGCTGCTGTCTTATTGATTGTTTCCTGTTTTATGCCCTGGGTGTTTATTGAATCCAGGAATATCATGGTGAGTGGTATTGATGCTACAGGAACCAGCTTCGGCAAGCCGGGTTACTTTCACTTCCTGATGACCGGCATCTTCCTGCTTTTCGGTTTTATGCAAAAAGTCGGGGCCAAAAGAGCCAATCTCTTAATAGCAGCGCTCAACCTTGGCTGGGCCATCCGGAATTATTTCATCATTTCTGCCTGCCAGGGCGGCGACTGCCCGGTAAAAAAAACAGGCATCTACCTGATGCTGCTGGCATCCATACTTATGATGGTTGCAGCTTTGTTTCCTGATATGAAACTGGTGGAAGAGAAGCCTCCCCCTGAACTTCGTTCGTAACCTTCGTACCTCGGTTACCTCCAGGGAGGGGCTTTAGAACCCTATGGTTGAAATGTCTTTTACTTACCGACCGTTCGCTATTCAAATGTTTAGAGATTGAGTTATGGGTTATGAGTTATGAGTTGGCTGCCCCATCAATCCTCCCTCCCTGCGAGGGGGGATTGAAACCCCATGCTGCTACGAAGACAACTGCAAAAGGGGGAGGCCACTCCCTCAACTTATCCACAGCCCCCGAGATAAATTTGGCTGCTAAGTAAAAACCCTTAGTTTTAGCTGTCAAACCTTCCTGGATATTCCCTTCTTTCCTATGCCTTAAAGATTTTTACCTGTACTACATAGCTCAGTTATGAGTGAAGTAGTATTGTGATATACGAGCAAGAGTATGATGGCTACTGTACGCACAGGAGACGATCTATTTAATTAATGTATACCAAAAAGCTGGTCATAACAGGCCGGCTATTACTTTTTATGACAGGAATTCTTGAAAAAGAAAACAGAATTTAATAATAAAAAATAAACAACAATTTCTTATGAAAAAGATTTACTTTTTTTTAGTGATGGTATTTGCAGTGAATGGAGCGCAGGGGCAATTGCTTCAATGGAATACTTTTGGCAATTTAGGTACAGAAACAACTGAGCCAAGTGTTTTCAACGATGTTAATTTGTCAGGTGTCACAAATCTTACGCAAGGAAGTATTATTGCTGCAGCAAATGGAAATCGTTTTGGAGGCAGCGGTTGGTTTAATACCGGTAATACAGTAAGTGGAAATACGCTTGTTGAAGCAATTGCAGGAAATGATTACATTCAGTTTATTGTAACACCTAATGCCGGGTTTTCATTTACTCCAACTTCGCTGGTTTTTACATGGGATAGATCAGGTACAGGCCCTTCAAGTGTCACGCTAAGGTCTTCAGCGGACGGATTTACAAGCGATTTGGGTACTGTAACAGGTATGATAAGTGGGGGTGCTGCAACTACTACACCGAGAACTATTACAATTAATACACTTACGAACCTTGCGACTGCCACCACATTCAGACTATATGGATATGCGGCCACAACAACGGGCGGTACAGGTGGATTTGATAATGCATCTAGTGTTGTGGATGTGCAGTTGAATGGTACAACAGCTGCAACAGGCACACCTTCATTATCTGTTGC
>CAZGGQ010000083.1:0-5561 GCA_964525285.1 uncultured Chitinophaga sp. | reverse complement strand
CCCCCCTTCTGCCCGACAATTTGCTGAACCCGATCCGGATACCGCTTTGCCAGGCGCTTCCATCCAGGAATGATACTACCATGTCAATACGAAACTGTTTAAAAATATTATCCAGCCCAACAAAGAGCTCATAGTAATTTTTACTGCTGTTGATATAAAACCCATTAAGTCCTGTCAGCAGGTAAAGGTTTAATTTTTTGATCCCCGGGATTTTATTGGTTAAAAACCCATTGAAATTATGCTCCACATGTGCCAGTATATAAAACCGGGAGGTATTACTGAACTGGTAGATGGGTAACAACTGAAAACTATTGAGGTACTCCGTCGCTGTCGTGGAAATATTTCCGTTGAAGTGATTATAATCCGGTACCTGCACATTACTACCGGTGTCGGTAAATCCACCAACACCGAGGCGATAACGAAATTTGCCCTGCAATTTTAAATTAATATCATCCGTAACTGAGAGTTTCCATTTGCTGAAACCTGCATCGCTGCCAAATACATTTTTAAAGCCCTGAGTAAACTGTAATGAAAACACGGGATATTTTGAACCGATATTGATCTTCCGGTCGGGCAATTCAATATACCGGGCCCCGGGCTGCCATCTTAAACCAATTATACCCATAAATACCTGGTGACGTTTTATATTCTCCGTAACTATTTCATTTGGGTAATTGGGACTGTATTCCCTGTTTGCCTTATTTCTCCATGAAAAATTTGTTTTGTTATCAAGCGGCATCCTGTCCTGGTATTGAAAACCGGCCGTAACAGAAAATCCATTGCCAATGCCACGGCGGAAACTGCCCCTGAAATAATGAGCTTCATAACTTTTTATCCTGTTCTCCTCGCTGAGCAGGCAGGAAAAAGTATTACTTCGCTCCCCGATTGGGCTATTGTTGTTAAACTGGAACAGCCTTTTGCCGCCGGACAGGCTTATTGTTGTCGCATATTTTTTTCCAAAACTGTATCCAATGGTAAGATGTGCATTGAAATGATTATTGGCAAACCCATACCGAAGATTGGGAGCAAGGGAAATACTTTTACGACCGGAAGCTGTTGTATCTAACCTCTTTGTCCATATAAGACCGGGAGACAGCACCCAACCTTCGGCAGGATTAAAATTTACCAGCTCTAATAATGATGGAAAACTGATGGAAGTTCTTTTTCTTTCTGATTGAAAACTTTGTCCCAGTAAAAGAATATTTGCGGCAGTCAATTTATTCCGGACCTTTTGCAATGAATCCATGTACTTCGGATCCTTTCTTGCCAGTTCCAGGCTATCCTTTCGCTTATAATCTTTTTCTTCATCAGCCATCAGCGGGACAGGTCTTGCTTTTTCCCAGTAATCATCCGGTCGTTTGTTGGCGCTGTCGGTATATTTTAAAATAGTGTTGCTAAAAATTTTCTTGTCAAATACAGGCTCAATATTGAAATCGGAATAAATATTTACAAAACTTCCATACGCATCAAAACCAAAGATTTTGATAGCGGGATAAATAACCTGGCTGGAGATGAACCAAACCTCTTTATTCAGTGGCCGGTACAGCTGTTCAATCCGCAATGTATCCACCAATTCCATCTGGGATGATTTGGTCAATGTTAGTTGTATAGATTGGATCCTCCATTCATCAACTACAATATCAATATAACCGCTGAACAGGGGTTCAAACTTTCTTTTGGGTATTACTTTAATATGAGAGATCTCCCTGCCTTCTTCAAAATAAGTTCCATCTAATTTGTAGCGGTAGTAATTCAGCGCATTTTCCGAAATGGGAGAAATAAAACCTCTTGGATTCAGGTTGGCACCGATGAATACATTGTTATTGTAAAAAGAAAAGAACCGGGGGGCGCTGAGGCCAAACCCATCGCTTTGCCCACTTACTTTGGATGAGATCACTTCTATCTTTTCCTTGTTGGGCTTATCCACTGAATACCGGGAAATGGTCTCAGACAGGTAGAGCATTTTTTGTTTACTGGTATCGCCGTCTTCAAAATCCACTTTTTTCCCAAAAAATTTATTGGGATAATTTCTCACCCGCATCTGTCCCTTGGTATAAACCCCGCATTGAAATTTATCCAACTGCTTTTCGTAATAAGTTCTTTTCTTAATGGCATTACGGATGATTGGGTACGCAGCATCTTCGCCATTCTTAACCACCGCTTCAGCCAGCACCATCTCCTGGAGGGCAAGAACAAAATTCAACTCTATATCATCAGCGCTAACTGTAATTTTTCTTTCTTCCTTTTTATATCCTACATGCCGGCAGACCAATGTGTACTGCCCGGGTTCCGTTTTAAAAGAATACTTCCCTTCGCTGTTGGCATTCGTTCCTTTATTATTTTCTTTTATAAAAACAGAAGCAAAGGGTAATCTATTCCCGTTATTGTCAGTCACAACACCTTTGATCTTTTGGGAAAAAATGTTCAGCGACAAAAATGAAAAGAAGAAAAAGAGGAGGAGTTGTCGCATATTGCAGTAGGAAGAAAAGATAGTATCATCAGGCCGATTTTGTTACAGCCATTCCTGTTGTTTGAAAAATTTTAACATCATTTCCCGGAAGAACGAAGAAAACTGCCGCTCATTGCTGCAAGGCCGGCCACCAACCCGCCAATAAAACCTGTTACCAATATTAGTACAATAGCACTGCCGCCCAATGGAAGTACCGAAGCGATTTTTTTTGACAATACCCCGTTATTCTTCATATCGATCCACCAGGCCAGTGCGGCCCATAAAAGAAATACACCCAATAATCCGGAGAAAAAAGCTTTACCTGCTTTTTGATGTACCAGCACAGCCACCAGTAATGAAGTAACAGCAATACCCCACCAGGGTAAAAACAAGCCGCTGATAAAGGCAAGCAATGCTGTTAAAATCACCGCAACAAAAAATTTCATATCAATAATTTTGTTTGTTCGAAATAATACTTTCTCTTACCCACTCGCCACTCGCCACTTCGCACTTCCCACTCCCCACTAGCCTTTCTTAAACTTCATCGTCCACTTAATATTCTTATCCGCCCTGTCTCCTTCCCGCATAAACCAGAGTTTGTTGTATTTACCAGCTACCCAGTTATCAATATAATCATCATAAAACCTGCTGCCGGGATTACCACTCTGGCCACCGGGATAAACACCCCAGGCTTCAGTAGTAGCTGAGAGTTGCACGATCATTCTCCAACTCGGGCCATGGCTATGGGTAACAGCATTGATTATATTTCCATTACCGCCAACATTTAATCCCCTGCGGGCAAAAGGAAGCAGGTTTTCTTTTAATAAATGATAAACAGTCGGATCCTTGAATTTTGTCCATTCCAATTTTCCTTCCGTTTCCTTTTTAGCAAGTCCAACAGAAGCTTTCTTTAATGCAGCTGTAACATCATCATACAATGTTTCTTTTTGCGGAGTGTTTATATTATCAATAAACTTCATGGCAGAATCTTTTTTCAGCAGTTCCATCAGTGTTTGTTCCTCCGGCCATGCAGCCTGCGGATTGACCCTGGTTAATTCATCTTTCCATATCTCTGCCTCCAAACTATCCCACCAGCATTGATAGATCGTTTGTCCTTTTGAATCAGGCGAAGCCATCAGATCCCAGTTCTTCACTATATCGAGATATTTTTTTTCAGCAGCATTCAATTCATTCGCTTTTACATATTGCAGCAATGTGATTCTTCCATCTTCTGCCAGTGTATTGAAATAATTGTTCTGCAGTTTCATCATATCATCCGGAGTGATGCCATTCATAGATGATAAATGATTGGTAATAGATACAGCTCTCGGGGTAATATAACTGCCTGGAATGAAATAAGGATAGGTTGAATCAGCCGGTCGCTGGTTAGCGCTTTCTAAAAATCCCCGTTCGGGGTTCTTACTGTGAGGGTTTTCTACCTGCGGAATAAAGCCCTGCCACATATAGCTGCTGTCCTGTCCCGGCATTACATACAATCCCTGCCGGTTCCAGCGGGCCGGAAATTTTCCCTGTTGCCAGATAGCAATATCACCGGCTTTGGAAGCAAATACAAAATTCTGCCCGGGGCATTCAAATGTTTTTATAGCTTCTGCATACTCATCATAATTCTTTGCACGGTTGAGTTTGTAGAATGTCATTCCTTCATTGCTGGGATCATGCGCCGTCCAGCGAATGGCCAGGTTTCTTTTATTGGAAAGATCATTGGAAAAGCTTTCGTCATACATCACCGGGCCAAATACAGTATAGGCAACCGTGTCATAAACTGTCGCTCCGCCTTTTACTTTAATTATTTCCTTTCGCAGTGAATCCTTTACCCATTGACCATTAAACCAATATTCACTTTTTGTATTGTCTTTGAATTTTATTTCAAAATAATCTTTCACATCCCGCTGTCCATTAGTAACGCCCCAGGCAATGCTGTCATTAAATCCGATAATGATAAAAGGACTTCCCGGCAAAGAGACCCCATATGCATTGCTGCTGGGTGTTTGCAATTGAATTTCGTACCAAATAGATGGCAATGATAACTCCAGGTGCGGGTCGTTGCATAAAATGGGTGCACCGCTTTGTGTTTTACTTCCGGCTATCACCCAGTTGTTGCTGCCATTACTTTTTTCTGATTCTGAAACTTCCCTTGCGGCCACTGTTTCTTTGTTAGAAAAATATAGCGAATCTGCTGTTGCAGGTTGCACCGGGATGATCCCGGGTGTATCAAATGCAGTTCCTTTCGGGACTATCGGCTCCAGCGAATCGGGCACCTGCGGATAGATCATTTTTAATTCCTCTTCAGTAAAAATAGATTTGGCATTGGTATTAGGTAAATCAGCTTCTGTTTCTGCCGACAGCATCTTAGCCATCATTTTTAATAATAAGGCTGTCCGGATATTGGTCCATTTTTCGGGTTTAAAGTCCAGCAACTTATACTCTACCGGCAGTCTTGCTTCTGTTAACGAGTTAATATATGCATTGACCCCGCTGGTATAAGCATCAAATATGCCTTTGGAATGAGTATCCTTTTCGATTTCTTTCATCGCATTCTCTGCAGCAAACCTCATCCCCAGTCTTCTTTGCGTTTTATCAAAATTGATCGCCTTCTTGCCGAACATTTCACTGGCCCGGCCCTCAGCTGCTTTTGTTTGCAGATCCATCTGAAACAACCGGAATTTTGCATGCAGGTAGCCCTGGATGAAATAAAGGTCTTCATCATTTTCAGCAAACACATGCGGCACCAGTCTTTCATCAAAGTACACTTCGGCATTCCCTTTTAAACCGGCAAATTTGAGATCAGCATCAAAACGCTGGTTCTTAGGTTCGGCATTCTGCCATAAACCATGCTGGGGGCTTAAAAATTTACCCATTGGTGGGATCTTGCCCCACTGTTTGTTGAGGGCAAATACCAGTCCTGCAGTAACTACGGTGGAAATAGCAAAGGGAACGATTCGCATAGGCAATGAATAATGAGGAAAGATAAGAAGAATTGTAACAAGAATTTTATTGCCCGTTACCCTGCGGCATTCTCTTTTTCGCTAATTTCATACCTGCCTGCCGGCAGCTTATCCTTACCCAAATTTAGGATAAGGATTTTGTAAGA
>CAZGGQ010000082.1:0-6124 GCA_964525285.1 uncultured Chitinophaga sp. | reverse complement strand
GCAGTGCGGGGCTATAGGGATAAACTTATTTTCTCCATCAATTGTAATTGTATTACCTGTTCCATTTTTTCTTATCGGCTGATTGTTCGATGCGGATGTTTACAACTGTAGGGATATATATCGTACAATCCTAAAACGCAGGTTGCATGTGTGTCAGGTATTAAATTATTTAGTAACTTGAAAATTCTTTTACATAAAAATATTTTCTGATGGCTAAAGCAAGTTCTCGTAATAAAAAAAACAGCCTTGAAGATAAACAAGGTATACTCCTCATTGGAGATTGGTTGCTGGATGAGCATTGGGTAACAGGGACCCAGAGTATATCGACCAGTACCCATACAGGCGATATTCACAGGTTCATTGATAATGACATTAACCAGGAGATTATTTATCTAAGCGGTGCAGGAAGAGTTACAAGTATTTTACTACGCGAAGAGTCATTTAAGCTTTATAGTATTGGGGTGTGGGAGAAAGATGGTGATAGATCCCTCAAATCTTTTTTTACAGAATACCTTAAAACTCCGGACAGGTTTCGCCGGAATGAGTTCAGGATTAAGTGGGAAGTCCCTGAAAGAATACATAATGATGAATTTCCAGGTGAGGTCAATTTATATAATTTGCATAAACCTTCAACTGCAGACAAGAAAGATGAAATCGGAACAAAGAGGGCTTTCAGGATCTATGAAAAAATAGGCCAGGATATAAAACTTTCCGAAAGGATTGATTTTATGAAGTCGAAAGATGACATGGATATAAGTAAGACCTGTAATGAAAATATTTCGAGAGTTTTAAAAGAACTTAAAGACAAAAAAATAAATGCTATTGTTATTAAAGACATGGATCACGGTACTGTCACCGATGTGGTTATAAAAAAAATAATTGAAGCCTATGGAAAGAACAGATCAATTAAATGGTTTATTTCTTCTAAAAGATGGAAGCCGGCATGGCTGAAAGAGTTTCGCAAAAAAAATATCCCAATAGAATTATATATGATACCCCAGGCTGCGGCCAAACAAGCAATAAAGGAAGAAACGAAGACACTTAATACCTGGATAACGCCCATGGGCTGGGTTACATTGGAAGCCCTGGAATTTATCAGGGAACCGGGAAAACTTCTTGTAAATGAACTACCAGGTTCAAAAATAAAACTCAATATTCAACACCTTGTCATTCTGCCTGAGCAGGATAGAGTAGTTGCATATAAGAAAGAAAACCCTGATCATGACCTTTTTATTCAGCCAGAGGCGAAGGATAGTTATTCCGAAATTGACCTTCCAATGGCAAGTGTTTATTTCCCTGAGATTATTAAAAGAATGTTATTGCCTCCAACCACCACTATTGTTAAAACTACCACTAGCAGGACTACCACTGCTACTAAAGCTCCAGTTTCTAAAACTACCATTAGTAAAACTATTACTACGTTCGAAGAAATTCTTAAAGAGGCATTAGATGCAACAATATTATGGAGGAAGAAACGGTTTTATACAATTAAAAAAATTGAACCACCTGAGAAAATCAATCTTCTTGATATTGAACCTTCAGATAGAAAACCTGGTTGGGAAAAGGCGCATCTTGAAAAGTCAAAGGGACGATGGGAACAAGCATTTAAAGGGGTTGGAATTGTTAATGTCTCTCCAAGACGGAATAAAGATAATCCTAAGAGGTTTGAATTATGGAGGGGAATGACTACGCTGGATGATTATATCTGCCTTTCAAAAAGAAGAAGATCCGAGATAAGAAAACTGCTGCTTAATCTTAAAAGAGAAAAAGAGAGCCAGTTGAAACGGGCTGAAGTTTGTTTTATTAAGGCACACCCGGGATCGGGTAAATCATTTTTAGTGGAGTGTCTTGCCCGCGTACTTGGCCTAGAGTTGGTTTCCTTTAACCTGTCACAAATTTATACAAAATCTCAAATCATAAGTTGTTTTGATCAGATCAGCACGGCACAGGCTGAAAACAAATATAAACCGTTGGTTATTTTTTTTGATGAAATGAATACTCCAATTGAAGGGACATATCCTTATTCACTTTTCCTCGCTCCTTTGGAGGATGGCTATTATCTCAGGGATACCCATAAATTCAGGTTATCACCAAGCATTTGGATATTTGTTGGAACAGAGTTTGAAAAAGGTAAGAAGGATAAAGCCAGCGATTTTCAGTCACGGCTTACTTTGCCTATTGTGGATTTAAAAGCCAAAGATAGAAAACAAGATTTAGGATTGGAAAGGTTGGAAAAAATTTATTACTGTGTGAGTTTTATAAGGAGAACGTTTAAAGAAGTTACTGATATTTCCGATGGCGCATTAAAAATTTTAGCAGAGATAAATGCAGAAGCTTCACCAAGGAACATCCGCAAATTTGTGGAATCAATTGAGTACATCCCCTTTGAAAAAGTAGATGCAGAGTGCATTAAAAAAACAATCAATCGTCACAAAGGAGATGAAAGGGTTACTAATCTATTTCAACCAAATAAGTTTAAAAAAATCTTTTCAATCAACGACTCTCAATCCGATCAATACGTTTCAATTTTTGACAAGCCAGGATGATGGCTTCACTGAACTTGTTGGAACAAGATTCTTTAATTATCTTCGCTTGCTTTAGAATTTTGCTCAACCTGCAATTGAGATTCTGCAAGCTCAGGATTAAAATTCAAACAAGATGGCACAACTACATAACCGCATCTCCCGGAAAGAGTTGAAAGAACTCATTCAAAAGGACCCCACTCCAAGAACTACCATTTCATTTTATTGCTATTTTAAAATTGAAGAGCCTTCTGCATTTCGCAATATCCTGTACAGCCGGCTGAATGAGCTTGGGGTAATGGGTAGAATATATCTTGCACATGAAGGGATCAATGCACAGGTGAGTGTCCCGTCGGAAAATATAGAAGCATTCCGAACTTTCCTTCATTTTTTTGAACCGCTGAATGGAATAAGACTGAATATAGCCGTAGACGATGACGGGAAGAGTTTTTATGTACTGGATATTAAAGTGAGGAGTAAAATTGTGGCAGATGGGATCACGGATCCCGGTTTTGATATGGCCAATAAAGGCAGATATGTAAATGCGGAAGAATTCAACCAGCTTTCAAACGATCCCGGTACCGTGCTTATCGATATGCGGAATCATTATGAGTATGAAGTGGGGCATTTTGAGCATGCGATCGAAGTGCCCAGCGATACGTTCCGGGAGCAATTGCCCATGGCGGTGGATATGATGAATGCAGATAAAGAGAAGAACATCATCATGTATTGCACCGGGGGCATTCGGTGTGAGAAAGCATCAGCTTTTATGCTTCATAGCGGCTTCGCCAATGTATTTCACCTGGAAGGGGGCATTATCAATTATGTGAACCAGGTCAAAGAAAAAAAACTCCCCAATAAATTTCACGGGAAGAATTTTGTATTTGACCAGCGGCTTGGCGAAAAAATAACGGATGAGATCATCTCCCAATGCCACCAATGCGGTAAACCGGCCGACAGCCATGTAAATTGTGTGAATGATGCCTGTCATCTTTTGTTTATCCAATGCGATGCCTGCAACAAAAAAATGGAAGGCACCTGCAGCAAGGATTGCATGGATTTTATTCATCTGCCTGAGGAAGAACAGAAGAAAAAGCGTTCAGGAATTGATAAAGGGAGGAATGTTTTTAATAAATCAAGGAAGAGGAGGATTGCGGAAGGGTAGGTACAGATAAGTGTCGATGCCGTGAAGCGTGCCTGCCTGCCGGTAGGCAAGTCTCATGCATCACTTATTGATTTACTATTCCGTTGAATGGGGACCACCGCATGTGCGGGACAGGCACCAACGGGGCATTTGCAACCATGACGGCAATCATTTTGCTATATCAAACTGCCCTTTTTCTTTATTCCACGTTAGTTTACTTTTATAATCATTCCACCATTTAAACCACCACTCATAATCTTTTTTTTCGTCAAAGGTCTTTTCTCCGGCTAATATCCCGACATAGGAGAAGGTATAAGTATCAGGATTACAATAAGAAGCAGATGATCCTTTTTCTTTTGGCAGTTCATCGAGGTTATACATTTTTTTTAAACAGGATTTGGTCAGTGTTTCTTTTTCCGGGGAGGGCTTTAAAGAATGTATCAATGCTTCCAAAGCTGGAAGACTACGTATTTCACTCAGGCTTTTTTCAGTGCTTTCATAGGGATTTATATATTCTTGCACCAATTTCGCATCCATATGATCAGTCCATTTGGTTTGTAAAGCATTCAGGTCGTTAGCAGAAGTGTTAATAGTAATAAAGCCAAAATTGATCTTTAGAATATTCCGCAATAAAAAGTTTGCTCTTCCGGCAACTTTGAACAGGTCATCATCAATTTGCATTCCTTTGCCTTCGAATAGAATATCCCCGGATGTTATTCTTTCCCAAATGATCAGCCTGCTGGTTAGTTGAAGTTTTGTTATGGTCTTATCAGTAAGTTGTTTGATAAGCTCTTTAATAAAGTCTTTGTCATCTTTATATTGGATGGCAGCAACAAGCAACAAATAGGTTTCCGGCCATGTTTCAATGGCTGTATTCTTTTTTATGATGTCGGCTTGCGTCCAGGTCTTTGCATGATCGAACCTCTCTTTGGTCATGCCGGTTAAGTTATTAGCGCTCCAGGAAACCAAAATACCATCGGCATTTGCCTTAAAGCAAAATAATGCTGAAATGATGAACAGGGATATCTTGGTCATAGGTTGTTATTTGATCTGTAATGATGAAGTTGGAAAAAACAAATATAATGTACCCGTCTTTCATAGCGCTGCCTGCATCGCATCTTCCTTCTTGTGTTGCATCACAAACCAACCGGTAGCAATAAAAGACACAATAAAATAAGCCCCTAAAATGTAAGTAACAGAAGAAACATAAGTATTGGCGCCAAACCAGTCATTCTGCTGATAGAGAAAGTAAAGACCAAGGGCACTTCTGATGCCTTCCCAGATAATGGCATACCGGTTCCTGTCCATCAGTTCGGTCAACGCATATACAGCCAGGAAAATAAAACCACCATACCAGAAAATATAAGAGGCGTCCAGGCTGTTAATTAAAGCGATGCTGCCAAAGAAGTAACTGATAAAGAATAGGATCATCATCAGTTGCACCCAGCTCCATACATTTAAAGCTGTTGAGGTCTTCGTATCATATTTTTCAAAATGATAAACATCTTCAATTTTATATACCGGGTATTTCTCTGCCACATCAGCAGGGCGGTAGCCGGTGTGTCTGAACCAAAGGGTAAATTTTTCTTTCCAGCTATTGGTTCTCCACGCATCTTTCATCATCAACCATAGATGGGAGAAATTTATCCGGATGGGGTTCCATGTCCGCACCGGTCTTGTGATGCCATAGACCGGCGGCGCTTCTTTTAATTCTTCCTGGTAAGTACCAAACAATTTGTCCCAGAAAATAAATATCTGGCCGAGGTTTTTATCTAAGTACTCCTTATTAATAGCATGATGTACCCGGTGGTGCGAAGGTGTGACAATAATTTTTTCCAGGAACCCCATCTTATTAATATGCTGCGTATGATACCAGAACTGGGCAAACAAATGCAATGGGCCTACCGTGGCGATCACTATGGTTGGAATTCCGAGCAGGGCGGCAGGCAGTAACAGGAAATTGAAGGGATTGACAAAAAGTGTAATGCTCTGGCGCAATGCACAGGCCAAATTGAATTCCTCGCTGCTATGGTGGATAATATGCAGGTTCCACATTACATTGATATGATGGCTCCAGCGATGTACCCAGTAACCGGCAAAATCGATACAGAGAAACGCGATCAAATAAACCAACCAGGTTGCTTTGATATGGGTAAGAGCTACCTGCTGCACAAGCCAGCCATAGGCGAGGATGGAAATAGAAAGACCCAATACATCTTTAGTTACATTGGTAACACCACTGCCGAGGCTGCTGATCATGTCCATATTGCGGACAGTATCTTTGTTTTTCCGCCAGCCCCAGCATTTTTCAAATAGTACAAGGAAGAGGAAGGCGGGCATGGCGATGAGCAGTATTTTTCCGTAGGTTTCCATAATGAAGACGAATTTACAAAAGAAACTGGATTCTGGATGCTGGATTCTGGATGCTGGGTTCTGGATGCTGGATTCTGGATGCTGG
>CAZGGQ010000081.1:0-6287 GCA_964525285.1 uncultured Chitinophaga sp. | reverse complement strand
CCGGTAGAAAATGTGCCCATACAAAAAGGCCATGAAACAAGGATAAAGATGGGTTTCCTGAACGTGGTTTCTGAAGGCGGCTTTTATTTGTATAGTGATACAAAAGAAAAACTTTATACCACCTACGACAAGCCTAAAAAAATAGCGCTGCCTGTTGGCAACTACCAGGTAAAATTGGGAGGACAGTTTTACCCGTTTACAATAAAAGATAAGGAGGCGGTGGAGTTTTGATCAATAGTTCAGCAATTTTATAAGTGTTTCATCGAGTCTCGCCTTTGCTAAAAAATTATTTTCCAGTTCAAAACTGAAAGGCACCGGTGTATCTAAAGATGCACAGCGCATCACCGGTGCATCAAGAATAGAAAAACAATTTTCAGCGATCCATGCGGCAATCTCACCGCCAATACCCCCAACCATAGTGTCTTCATGCAGGATCAAAACCCTTCCGGTTCTTTGCACCGCTTCCCGAATGGCTAAATAATCCAGCGGCGCTAATGTTCTCAGATCAAGAATATCTATTGAAATTTCAGGATGTTCGGCCGCATAGTCTTCCGCCCAATGAACTCCTGCTCCATAAGTGATAATGGAAACTTCGTCTCCTTCTCTTGCATGTCTTGCTTTTCCAATTTCAATTTCATAATATGTTTCCGGCACAGGTCCATTGACCGAACGATACAATGCTTTATGCTCAAAATATAGCACCGGGTTGGGGTCATTGATCGCAGCTATCAATAATCCTTTTGCATCAATTGCTGTTGATGGATAAACAACTTTCAGCCCGGGCGTATGCACAAACCATGCTTCATTACTTTGACTATGAAATGGCCCGGCCCCAACGCCACCGCCTGTTGGCATCCGGATCACCACGTCCGCATTTTGCCCCCAGCGGTAATGAATTTTTGCAAGATTGTTGATGATCTGGTTAAATCCTACGGTTACAAAATCTGCAAACTGCATTTCCATCATACTCTTATATCCTTCTAAACTTAATCCAAGTGCCGTACCTACAATGGCACTTTCACACAAAGGAGTATTCCGCACTCTTTCTTTTCCAAATTCCTGCACAAATCCCTCGGTTATTTTAAAGGCTCCACCATATTCAGCAATATCCTGTCCCATGAGGATGAGGTTATGATGAGCAGTCATGCTTTGATGAAGACCTTGTTTTATAGCATCAATAATTCGTTTGTCCGTTGACCGATGTCCGTTGACCGCCTTTAAGGAAGAATTATCAATTTTAGCAGCGGTCAGCGGTATACTGTCAGCGGTCAACTTTTCTGCAAAAACATCCTCCATCTCCTCTTCCGTATCTGCCACTACAGGTTCCGTATCAAACCCGATCTTCAATTCGCTTTCAATTTTATCCTTGCATTCATTTCTTATCTCCGCCACTTTCATTTCATTCATCACTCCTGCTTCGATCAAATACTTTTCAAAGTTTTTCACAGGGTCCTTCATTTCCCATAACCTGAACAGGTCCTGCGGCACATATTTGGTTCCGCTGGCTTCCTCATGCCCCCGCATGCGGAAAGTGAGGCACTCTATTAAATAAGGTTTTTGATTTTTTATGCAATATTCTCTTATCCCTTTGATGGTATCATAAACTGATAATATATTATTGCCATCGATCGCTACCCCTTCCATTCCATAGCCCTTTGCTTTATCAACCAAACTGATGCAACGGTATTGCTCATTGACCGGAGTGCTTAATCCATAACCATTATTCTCAATAACAAATATGACCGGCAGATCCCAGACAGCAGCCAAATTCAGCGCTTCATGAAAATCGCCTTCACTCGTTCCTCCATCTCCTGTAAACGCTAATGATACTTTATGTAACTTTCTTAGTTTATGCGCTAATGCAACACCATCTGCAATGGCGAGCTGAGGTCCGAGATGAGAGATCATCCCGCAGATATGATGTTCTTTGTTTCCAAAGTGAAAACTTCGTTCTCTTCCCTTGCTATATCCCTCCTTTGCGCCCTGCCACTGCATGAATAATTTACTCAATGGCATATTCCTGGTCGTAAAAACCCCGAGGTTCCTGTGCAGGGGCATGATCCATTCATCGGGTTGCAGGGCCAATGTTGCTCCCACCGCAATGGCTTCCTGGCCGATGCCGCTGAACCATTTCGATATCTTTCCCTGCCGCAGCAAGAGCAGCATTTTGTCCTCGATCATCCTTGGCCATAAAAGCTGGCGGTAAAAATCAACAAGCTGTGCATTAGATAGATCCTTGCGGTCGAAAGTCATGCTGCAAACCTATTAAAAAGAGCTGAGCTTTTGACTGAAGCATATTAGCTGTATTCCCCTTTTTGCTTACGTTAAATCTATTACAAAAAAGCTAACCCCCTTTGTGCAAATGCCAAACTGTTTGCATCTTAGAACAAACCATTTAATATGATCCCGCTATTCAGACCCTCCGCCGCTGTTTTTTCTATCTTTTTCAGTCTTGCACTCCTGGATTCCACATTACCCCGAAAGAAAGCGGAAACAAAACCTGTAGCTGTAAATGCCAACCCTAAAATTCAAGCCGCCATATTGTTAGATGTTAGCAACAGCATGGATGGGCTTATCGAACAGGCCAAGGCCCAACTCTGGAACATGGTAAGTGTAATGGGAAAGGCCAAATGTGATGGCGTGGCGCCACAGATTGAAATAGCCCTGTATGAATATGGAAGAAGCTCCAACAATCTTGCAGATGGCTATGTAAAACAGATATCCCCGTTTACCTCCGACCTTGATAAACTTTCACAGGATCTGTTTAAGTTGACCACCAATGGCGGTGATGAATATTGCGGACACGTTATTCATACTTCATTGAATGAATTGGCATGGGATACTTCCTCTTTGAATTATAAAGTGATCTTTATAGCCGGTAATGAAGATTTTTTGCAGGAAATATTTTATATACTAATTCCTGCGCAGCCGCAAAGAAAAAAGGCGTGATCGTAAACACCATTTATTGCGGCGACAGGATGCAGGGCATCAAAGAACACTGGAACCTGGCTGGCGAATGCGGCAATGGAAGTTTTACCAGTATTAACCAGGATGCGAAAGTGCCGGATATCCCCACTCCATACGATACTACATTGATAGTATTGAATTCAAAATTAAATGGCACTTATCTTTATTATGGAGCAGACGGAGCAGCAAATTTTACCCGCCAAATGAGCCTGGATGCAGGAAATGCAGGGATGGGCAGCGAAGTGGCTGCAAAAAGAACAGCAGTTAAAGGAAATAAGCAATTGTATTACAATGGAACCTGGGACCTGGTAGATGCAATGGATAGAGACAGTACTTTAATTGGCAAAGTAGATATGAAAACCCTGCCCGATAGTTTAAAAAATAAAAGCCGTACAGAGTTAAAATTAATCGTTAATGCAAAAAATGATGAAAGAGGTGCTGTTCAAAAAGAAATATTGATCGTTACTACGCAAAGGGAAAATTATATTGCAGCTGAAAGAGCAAAAAATGCTGCCAATAACAATGCCGTTACTTTGGAAACGGAAGTGGAGAAAGTGATCAGGCTACAGGCGAAGCGTTTTAATATGATTATTCAGTGATTAGTAAATGGTGAATTGTCAATGGTGAATAGAAACCCCGATTGCAGGAAACCCATTCACTATTCCCTATCACACTACCACTAACTCATAAAATTCTTCGGGGTTCAGGTACTTTTGTGCAAGCTGTTGCAATTCATCTGCCGAAACCGTCTTAATGGTGTTGATCGAGTCGTAGAAATATTGTTCCGTCAGATCATTGAGAATGATATTCTTCCACCTTGCCATGATCTGGAAAGGGCCATCCAGTTCCCCGAGGATGCTCCCCATCATATAATTTCTTACCAGCAACAAATCCTCCCCGTCAACTGATACCTCCCTCAGGTCTTTCATTTCTTTATACACTTCTGCAATGGTGGCCTCGCAAACATCTTTACCTGCTTCGGTGCTTACTACCCATGCCGATTGCTGAATATGATTATAAAGGAAACTATGAATGCCATAAGTATAGCCCTTGTCTTCCCGGATATTGCTCATCAGCCTTGAACCAAAGAAGCCGCCAAACAAAACATTGAGCACCTGTACTTTTAAAAAATCAGGATGATGACGGTTCGGAAATGGTCTTGCTATACGGATGGAACCCTGCACGCCTTCGGCATCATTGGTTATCCTGAATTTTTTTTCCCCGGCAGGTTCTGTCTTCGCTTGTTTTGTTTGCAACGGCTTTCCAGGCAGATCACCAAAATGCTGATTTAATAATTGCTCCAGGGCGGCCGGAAGTTTCCCGGCCACAAATAAGATCAATTTTCCCTGCTGGTAATATTTTTTATAAAAATCCAGTAACTGTTCCCTGTTCAATTCATCAAAATCTTCAGCGTTACTGTATTTCCCATACGGGTGTTTTTGCCCGTATAAATAAGTATCGATCAATCTTCCCGCAACAAAATCGCTTTTTTTCAGGTTCACTTTCAGCCGCTGCTTCATATTCTGCTTATAAATCTCCAGCTCATCCTGCGGCATGGTGGAATCGGTGATCAACTCTTTTACAACCGGCAACAGTTCGCCAACATGCTTGGTCAGGCAATGCAGGGTTATCGTAGCCGTTTCGTTGTAGCAGGCCCTGTTGAGGTAAGAACCAAAGAATTCAAAATGTTCGTTGATCTGGAAAGCTGATTTTTTGGATGTGCCGTTTCGCAATAAAAAATTGGCAGTGGCGGCAACAAGATTTTGCTCTTCAAAGCAATTGCCGGCAAAAAATACCCACTCCAGCGACATGACCTCTTCGGCCCCTGCATTCACGGCATACACTTCCACGCCGTTTTTTAAAACCATTTTCAGGTACGGCTTTAATTTCAATGTAAAATCTATTGCGTCAACTATAACGGGGGCCTTTTTCCTGTCGGGCATATTATTCCTCTCTTTTATTTCAACTATTAGTTGGATGATAAATAATAAATAGTATTACAGTTATTTTGGCGGAAAATAGTACAGCTTTCCTGTAAAATATCTTCCGTGGTTACTGCACCATATTTTCCCAGTTCAAAATTCATCAGGGAAGCATCGCCCAGTGTTTCATAATAAGCAAGGCTGTTGGCCCGGCTCATCACACTCATATCCTCAAAAGCGATCATGCTTTCTGTTTTGTTCTTTACTTTCTGGAGTTCCGCCTCACTCACCAAATTGGTTTTCATTTTATCCAGTTCATCTTCTACTGCTTTTTCAGCAACTTCCATTTTTATTCCTTTCACCAGTTTGCCCTCAATGGCCAGCAAACCGGCATCGGTGCTGCCAAAATGATAACATTCAATATTGCTGAACAATTGTTTCTCCTTTACCAGTGACTGGTACAATCTTGATGAGCCTCCTCCGCTTAAAATATCCGTCAGCAGATCGGTAATATAATATTTTTGGTCAAGCCTGCCCGGCATGTGCCAGCATTTGTAAAGCGCATCCAGGGGTACATTGGATTTTATTGTTAATTTCCTTTCCTCATCCTGTTCGGGTTCCTGCGGCAGGTTGCGTTTATACATTTCACCCGAAGGAATATCGTTAAACCATTTTTCAGCCAATGCTTTTACTTTGTCCACCGTTACATTTCCTGCTACCACCATTACAGCATTAACAGGACGGTAATGTTTAAAGAAAAAATTTTTTACATCCGGCAATTGTGCATTTTCAATATGCGACAATTCTTTACCAATCGTCATCCAGCGGTAAGGATGCTTTTTATAAGCCAGTTCCCTCATTTTGTGCCAGGCATCGCCATAGGGTTTGGTAAGGTAGTGCTCTTTAAATTCTTCACACACCACTTTACGTTGTGTCTCCAAACTTTTTTCGTCAAAAGCCAATGAGAGCATCCGGTCGCTTTCCAGCCAGAAAGCCGTTTCTAAATTTTCTGCAGGTAGTTGTATGTAATAATTAGTAAGGTCATTGGTGGTGTAGGCATTATTCTCCCCGCCAGCCATTTGCAATGGTTCATCGTAACTGGGTATGTTCATGGAGCCTCCAAACATCAGGTGCTCAAATAAATGAGCGAATCCTGTTTTTCCGGGTTCCTCATCACGGGCGCCAACATCATACATAATATTCATTACCGCCATTGGCGTGGACAGATCCTGGTGAACAATGACACGAAGGCCATTGTTCAGTGTAAATTTTTCAAATTGAATCATATTTAAATAAAAGTATCGGTAAAATAAAAGTCGTCCGCCTTCGTCCCACCAGTGGGCGGGGCTTCGGCGGACACAGTAAAAGTATTGAAAAAAATGACTATGTCAGGCTTCT
>CAZGGQ010000080.1:0-7394 GCA_964525285.1 uncultured Chitinophaga sp. | reverse complement strand
GATAATAAAGAGTTATCCGTTATTCCGAAAATTTGTATGAATTATTCAAGCACCCCATGATCTTCTCTATCTAGCAAATTATCTTTAATTGAGCTCCAACCGACGAAACACTGTTCCAGGTAGAACGTAATAAATATATAAGCTGGATAACTTCTGGTGCAACATTTTCAATCTTATGTTTATTTATTTCCTTTTCAAATATTTTATAGTCAAACATGTTCCCTGCAATCATCCATACTTCCCTTATGCAGGATGGATCAGCTATTAGCCCTGCATACATGTTCCAAAATGCCTTGGCTGTATGCCCACCATGTAAAATCCTGTCAACGCTACCTATTGATTTATGCTGCCACTTCCCTTGCCATCGCTTAATATTTGAAGCAGGATCGGTCTGGAAATAAGGACTCAGATAATCTAAATTCTTCACAGCCTGACCGCAGACTTCAGTGAATGCACTGGCTGACAACTTTGATTTTCCCGCCTTGGCATGGATAAATACTAATCTCTTACTTCTAGTATCTACCGCGATAAAATCTGCGATCTCATTGCTCAGGTCATCACAAATCATATGATCAAAAGAAAGCATGGTCTCCAGTTGCTTATCTCCATATCCCTTCCCATGCCGGCTAACTAATCCGAAGAGAGTATCCTTATGCCAGTTATTGGCAATTGCTTTTAGGCCAGCATTGCCCTTCTCACTTTTTATCTGCGTTACAGGAGAATGAATATGAAACAGCTGCTTCAGGTCCAGGTCCTTTTTCTTACTTATAAGATTTACCCCGGGTCTAAAGAAATTCTTATAAGCATATACGTATTGGTTGCCTTTAATGATTATACGGAAAGATTGGTTGGCATTCAGGTATCCAATAAGAGATGGCCCCTCGGCATCTATATTGTTGACATCTTTATCTAACTCCTCGCAGTGTAATGCGTATCGTTTGTTGTCCTTTATATATTGGATCGAAAAACTGTATCGCTTTGAATTAATAGTAATACTAAAAACACCTGAAGTAATCGTTGCGCTCAGGTCATCAAAAACCAGGTCTTCTTTTGACACATAATTGTAATTAATGATCACATCACTATCCATATCCAGCAAAATCGATACAGGCGTTGGATCTGTCGGCGGATCTGTTTTTATCGAAAACCGATTCATAAAGGAGCTAATGGGGCCTGCTGCAGCAGATTTTAATTGTACCTGCACATGATCTACCCAGTCAATAAAATCGGAAAGCTCGATCCGCTTGGAAGAGAAATCAGTAACCCTTCCAAACTGGAAACCGATATACCTCCTCCTATTCTCTCCTTTCTCAGTTACATTTCCTTCCATCCGTGTTGGGAAAAAAGAAAAATCGGACAAACCGGGAGCGGTTGATTCTACCGAATTAGCATGAATTTCTTTACTCCTCAGACTATTGCTTCCGATGTCTGTATTATGTAAAAACACTTTGACGATATTTTTTTTGGCATTGAACATATTTACCAGCACTTCCCTGGAAATAGGCTCAACCGTATCCATTGCAAACATGGGGTTGTTTTGCTCACTGTCATAATAAAAAATATAATCCTTTGTAAACTGCAGATAAGTAATTGCCAGGGTTTGCTCAATAAACACACCATCTTTAACTATTGGCGAATTTTCGTACTTAATATACAGTATAAGCAATTTATCATTATTCAAAATATCGTGCTTCAGAACAAAATAATCCCGTCTTGCCCACTCATTCAATAGCTGTGCTGATATCTGGTCAAATGTTAGCTTATTGTCGTGAAGCAGCACATTAACTTTTTTCTGAAACAACAGGCTTTTGGACAGATCGATATTATTTACATCGATCAGTTCCCGGAAAGTACCGCTGAAGTAAAGAGTTGACGCATCTTTATTGACTTTAAGGACATCTGTGATATCGAAGAGCTTTTTCTTTGTATTCATCAGGGAATCATAATCCAAATATTTTCGCCAGTCTTCCTTGTGTTTTTTGATATTTAATGAAAATAAATAAGCAACCTGGCCTGTCGCCAACTGTGTATTTCTAAGAACCCTTCCAACCTGTTGGATTAAAAGGCGAGTGCTGGAAAAATCGGAATACAGGGCAACGATACAAAACTGGGAATTATCGATCCCTTCAATTAGCTTATACTGATGTACATAAAACTGGTACTTTTCCTGGTCTGTTTGCAGAGGAACTTCATCCGTATAAGAACCGGAAACTTTAAACGTTTCGTGAATTCCAATGACCTTTTTCTTCAGCTTTAAGAGTACACCTACAATTTTTCTGATATCATTAGCGGTCTCACACCTAATGATGACCTTAGGTTCTGTGATCCCTTGTTTGATGAGTTGGCCAGCGACAGTATTCATTTCCTTTAATAACTCATTTACAAACGTAGCTGCGCCAAATGCGGGCAAATTAAGTTGCCTGATCTCCAATTCCCGCAAAAAATTATTTGTCTGACAAAAGTTATGCTCAAGAGAATAAAATTTCTCTTTGTCAATATTGAATATCTTATAATCATTCCGGTAAGGAGTGGCTGAAAAAAGTATGGTAGGCTTTTTAAAAGCCCTGACAGTTTCACCCCAGGTAAATGCCGGTTCTTTATGGCCTTCATCAAATACCAAACAATCTGTTGTTCTTTTCAGCTCGTCAATCTCATTTTTGTATTTCGGATTAGCGGAGAGTGCCTGAAGAGCCTGGATTGTCGTTACAATAATGTATTTCTTTCCTTTAATTTTTTTCAGGACATCCGGAGCTGTACTTGGAAGCAAGTCTTCAATCTGTTGATCAACGAGACCAGTTTTATCATAGCCTATTTTATCCCAAAAAGAACTTTGGAGTTCTGAAATTATTTGTCGCTTTAAAGCTGCGCTCGGCGTGATAATAATATAATTCAGATCTGTTCGGGCGACTCTGCTCAGGCATGCAAAAACCCCTGTTTTGCCCGTACCAGTTGGCATCTTGACGAGATAAGCTTTATCCGTATAGTTTTTCAGGTATCCAAGTATCTCCTTTATAGAATCTTTCTGATGCTGCCAAATATTGAGTTTTAGAATGGGTATCAGAATAGTTTCAATTGACATCGGAAATTTATTTATTAATCCCGCAATAATAACCTAATGAGGATTCTGGTATTACTTTTCGATTAATATTTACAAGGGGTTGAAGACTGAACTGCTTCTGGTCGAACACCACATGATAAGTCCTTAAAAAAGGCTCACTGATTCTATCGTCGATTACCAAATCTGATTTAAAGGGCCTGATTTTACTCATAGTATGATTCTTATAGATACATATTGTTAACCGGGGATTTCGCATTCAAGAAAAATCTTACCGTCAAATTTTTTATTAAGATTTTCCAAATTTGTTTCATGGGTTTTCTTAATCGTTACACGGTCTGTTTTTATATTAGGCATGATCTGTTTACGGTCCCCTGAAAAGAAGAACTTGCCTTTGGTTTTTGCAATAAGGTTGGCGCAAAGGACGTCATTGGGCATTGTATTTAACCAACCGGTTTGGATCTTGCTGAAATTAAGTGGGGCCATTGCTGTGAGGTCGTCACTGGTCATCATATCAACACCAAGTCTTTTGGCGGAACCGTTTTGGCTGCAGTGATGACCGATCTTGTAAAAGACAGCGTTATTCAACAGATATTCTGCATTTACTTTTTTGGTCACGCCATTTATTTTAATATTCCACTCGATTCCCATATGCCAGCTTTTCCAATTGCCAAATTCTGCATCACCAGGGAATAACAAAACCCTTTCACTGTCTGCAAACTGGAAAGCAAGTGCCAGACTGGTATTATTGATACTTCCTTCATAACGCAACGCCATTCCACCAGCAGAGTATAACCAGTCATGGTCGATCTTGCGCCAGTCATTCCCTTTTTCATAATCTGTTTTGATTGCAGATGGGTCTGTGAGCAGTTCATAGTCGCTTTCAAAAGGTAGAAATTCGGTTCCCTGTCCGCTTCCAATCAGCGCTGCAGACAAGGCAAAATCCCTGCTGCTTTTTTTCTCTCTTTTTTCAAATCCTTCGCCCTCTTCTTCGGTAATATCCATAAGATCGCTGTCGCGTGGAGGGCCAAGTACAAACACATTCATACCGGCCAATCCGGCAACATTTTTCAAAAGATCACCGGGGTTCAGGAACTCTACCACCGTTTTACTTTTGATAATATTAAAATCAGCGAAAAGCTGCTGCATGCTGGGTATCTTTCCGGAGGCTGCGCTCATGCGACCCACAGCATTGAGAGAATTGACCTGGTCCAGTGAATGGATAAAATGTTTCTTGCTTTCCAGCATCAGGCTCCCACTATATTCATCTGCATAAAGACTTTCGTAGTACTTGTTTGCTGCAAGCCCGGTCAATTGAAGAGTGGCTACCTGCAGGGCAAGACTTGTTTTCGAATGATTTTGCCGCAGGTCATTGGCGAGGTCATCAGATTCATCCTCCGTCCAGGCAAACCAGATTTTTTTGAAATTAAATTTATTATAGAGATCAGCACAGCTCTCAAATCCGTTGATATGATCAGCATGCTGGTGTGTGACCACCAATATATCAATAACCCCACCAGTTGCTTTCTTAATATCATTGACCCAGGGTTCAAATTCTTTCCGGCCTCCAAGGATACAGCCACAATCGATCATCATTTTGCATTTCACAGTTGTCCCTGATTTGAATTGAAGCAGGAAGCAATCACCGGTACCACCCCGGTATAAACGGATGCTCACTTTATCAATACTGACTGCTGATTTTTTTGCAGCCTTTGTTGTAGTCGCTTTTGCCATAACAAGGTTTTAATGTGTGTGTAAAAAGGCAAAGGGTTCTCCTACCCCGTTTTGCCCGGAAAGCCCAAAATAGGCCTCATAAGCATTCATACTTCCCGGACGCCGGTGCTGCTCTTTGTAAAGTTGCATTGCTCTCCCGGTATTGAGTTCATGAACTTCCGCTTTTTTAAGCAGATCTGTATCCAGCAAAGGTTTACTGATCACATACTTTAATTTTAAGCTGTCCAGATCAAATATTAATGTACATCCTCCGGAAAAAACAAAGTTGCCTTTTTCAGGATTCCCGAATACTTTGACATTATTTTTTTTATCCTTTTTAAAATCAACCCTTGCATTTTGAACCAGGGTCACAATGACCTGGTTGCTCTGGTTTCCATTGGGGCCAACCCTCGAAGCAAAGTGAAGCGTGTGAACTTCAAAAGAAGGACGCTGGCTGCCATAAGCAGTGGAAGTTCCAATACCAAGTTTATGATAATTATCGCTAAAGACCAGGCCAGTAAGTTTTTCAAATTCGATGGAATTGCGGAACTTGACATGCAGCCGCCGATGTAGTCCAAACACTTTTGTTTTTCCTGAATAATCACCGGCAATATATGTACGGTTGGTATTAAAAATACTTTCCCTGTCCTTGACATAGGTAATGGCATTTCTGAACTGCCGCAGAAAGTTCGAGAGTATGTTAATTTGTTCACCCATGCCTTTTGTATCCGGTGTAGTATAACTGAGACTTTCCACGGAAAGATTTTTTATTCCCGTTGGATAAATCCCTCGTTTCCGGAATGCATCAATAAAAGCAATGCGGTAATCCCGGTTGTCATCAGAGACAAGGTCGGTGTCGGCAGTAATAACAGCCCTTAAAAAATCACCGAACGTAATGTCCACCGGCGGACAAAAGTCCAGAGCACGGATACACATTTTTAATACATGTCCGGATGTCTTGGCAGCTTCTGATGCTAGGCGATTCACCAGGTCGGGTTGCAATTCCCCTTGAGGTAAGATGCCACTACCGTTTGTGGCGATTCTTAAAAGATCAACAACCCTGCTTTTATATATGCTTAGGAACGCATCAAAAATAGCAGATACAAGTATGGCCCCTCTTTTATGAGGCTCCATGATTGTGCGGTACTCATCACCGCTAGGCACCTTGGGTTTCCAGGTATTTGTTTCCTTGTCAAAATCTCCGATGGCATCCCTGAGAGATCCGTAATTGCCGATTGCGATCCCGAACTCCTGGGCCAGTTTTCCAAGTAAATTTTGTGAAGCAAGATCACCTTTAGTAGCAGAAATCTGGTTCTTCAATACATCGGGAAAAGTAAAATGTTGGAACAGGGCCACGATATCTGCAAATGCTTCATGAAAGGCGAGTACATCAGCATTGCTGCTGTCTGTATACTTCCTGTAAAGGCCATCCAGAATGGCATGTGTTGTTTCATGAGCGATTATATCATGGCTCAGACAAGTGAAAGTTAGGTTATCCGGCATCTGCAGGGTTACATCTGCTGGCCTGGCAGAGAAGTAACCGAATAAGAGTGCCTTTTTCTGCGGACTGTAAAAAGCATTCGCATCCCTTAATGCATGGGGATAGATTCGAAGTGTTCCCACATAGGTATCACGGGGCTTTATGCTTGCAGGGTCAGGCTTTTTTGCTTTCCCTTTTACTATTGGTTTTTGAGACTCCTCCTTTACACGCCGCGGGCTCCATAAAACAGGACGACCCAATGCACTTTCAAAGTTTTTAATGGTGGTCATCGCTACGGCATAGACCATTTGCTGGTGAAACTGTGGATTCCCGCCGCTCAGGTCCAGTCCATCCTGTGCTACTATATAGAGGTCATTTAGATTTACGGGAGCATACCATTTTTTCACCGTAGGATCATAATCTACAACTTCCAGGTACTCGCCTCTGGGTCCGGGTTTCAAATTTTCCTCCCAAGGCACCTTGTAAGTGATATTATTGATAAGCGCAGTGTCAATTTTAAGTGACAGGCTGGGATCAAATGCATACCCTCTTAATTTTCTGAATGGCGGTATCTTTATCATGACTTTTGTTTTATCAATGACGGACAGTATAATTTCACCTGTAACTCAGTCAACGCCTCCGCTTGTTTGATCAAACAATCAACTTTCTGCCTGGATAGCGATATGAGATTCGTTCCCACACTTCTGGCAATCTTTTTTTCTTCAGGCGTAGGTTTTGGAATAGCCGCATAGCCAAGGCGGGTTTTTAAATAGTCGGTTATTTCCAATTCGTATTGCTTTGGAGCAGCCACCCATTCGGGTTTCAACTGGTGAGCATCAATAACGGTTTGAGTGATCTGCTTCTTTGCAAGATTAGTAATAAACCCGTTGATACAGTTCTCCACGTCCCATCCAAGTGAAAAATAAGCAACCTGTTTATTTACTGTCGCTGCATTATCATACACATTGCGCACCATCTGGGATTTTTTTATCCGGGACATAAAAACATTTACCGTTTCCATCAGCAACGCAAACGTATTTTTAAATTTCATTTCCCCGGAAGAACCGCAACCTGCATCACTGGTGATCACAATATCACATTCATATTGCCCGCTCTGCATGATTTTATGAATCCCCTGGTTATCAT
>CAZGGQ010000079.1:0-8272 GCA_964525285.1 uncultured Chitinophaga sp. | reverse complement strand
CGTTGTCCTGCATACCCCCCATTACATTATACGGCATTTCATTGTCAACGTTGACATGATAGAACTGGCCTGCCGGGAGCTTTTCATCAAACACCCAATTCTTTCCCCGGTCTCTTGAAATACCAATGCCGCCATCATTGCCTTCAATAATTAAACCAGGGTCTTCCGGGTTGATCCACCAGGCATGGTGATCAGGATGTATGCCGGAGTAAGGTATCATTGTCGAAAAAGATTTTCCTCCGTCTTCACTGAAAGTAATGGTAGAGTGTACATCATAAATGCGGTTCTCATTTTTGGGATCCACATAAATTTCCTGGTAATAAAAAGGACGATCCGTTATTTGTGCAGCATCACTGTTGACGAGGATCCATTTAAAACCACCATCCTCACTTTTATAAAAACCATTTTTGGTAGCTTCCACTTTTGCATAGACCCTTGATGGCATGCTGCGGGAAAAAGCAATACCAATACGGCCCAATTGTCCATCCGGCAAACCATCTTCTTTCGCCAGTTTTTTCCAATTCTTTCCCCCGTCGATAGTAATATATAATCCACTTCCGGCACCGCCGCTTTTCAAATTCCACGGTGTTCTTTTGAATTGCCACATGGCAGCGATCAGTTTATTGGGGTTGGAAGGATCCATCACCAGGTCGGCACAACCGGTAGTATCATTTACATATAATATTTTGTTCCAGGTTTCACCACCATCTGTTGTTTTAAAAACGCCACGGTCATTGTGCTCTGCATAAGGATTTCCGATGGCAGCAGCATAGACTGTGTTCGGATTGACAGGATCAATGACCACCCGGTGGATACAGATGGTTTTTTCCAGCCCCATCCGTTTCCATGTTTTACCGGCATCCATGGTTTTAAAAATACCGGCGCCTAGATTGAGAGAGTTACGGGGATTGCCCTCGCCCGTTCCCACCCAAACAATATTGGGATTGCTTTGCTGGATAGCAATGGAACCTATATTCTGCAGGGGTTGTTCATCAAAAACGGGGTTCCAGGTCTGGCCGCTGTTCTCTGTTTTCCATACGCCACCCGAAGCTGCGCCAACATAAATAATATTGGGATTGGAAATGACGGCATCAATAGTTGTGATACGACCACTCATACCGGCAGGGCCGATATTACGGGGTTTCCAGTTCTTGAATTTATCTAAAGAGATCTGCCTGCCGGCAGGCAGATTTTTTTGTGCTGATACAATAAGGCAAACAAAAAAAGTTAGTGCAAGCAAACAGGATTTTCTCATTGCGGTTTGTTTTGGAGGCTAAACTTACTGATAAACCAAGGGGCGGCAAAAAAGATTATATAAATGGCGGTTAAAAACGAGCCACCCAAGAGATTCGAACTCTCGACCTGCTATTTACGAAACAGCTGCTCTAACCAACTGAGCTAGGGTGGCTTTTATAATTGAAAATTTACTCTACTAAAAATATAATCCTGGTCAGCCATTTGGCTGTATCTTTTTCATTGGTCGGTCCAGCAATGTATTGCTCAATGGATGGAGTTTTCTCTTTCAGTTTATTCTCAGAAAGATATTGATGGATGCTGTTATAGGCATCGGGCAATTTATCATAGGCGCCGGAATAATTTACAAACACTGCCTTGGATGCCGGGATATTTGTTGCCTGCACTATGGGGCTGTTAATTGTTGTTCCGGCTGCGACAGGAACAGCTGCTGCAATATCTGCCTGCTGTTTTTTTTGATCCCATGCATAGATCAGCCCGGTTGCAGTACCCGGCGATGCGTTGGCGTTCTGAGCTTCCTGGTAAACAATAGGTAAGTGCTCCTCAAAGAAAGAAAGCAAATCACTCCATTTCACCTGCTGTCTTATCATGGCAAATTCAGTGGCCGGGAAATTCATAAGCTGTACATCATATGTTTTAGCAACAGGAGTACCGTTTATTTTTTCGATAACTGTCTTCAGTGTCGCCAGGCTCTCTTCAAAATCCTTTCCCATTTTTTTATCCAGGCTGTAAAAGAGATTGAAAATATTCCAGGGCCGGGGTGTGGCGAGTTCAAAATTCCATGTCACGGTGGTCAGGCCGTTTGTTTCTTTTAATGTAAAAGCCGATTCTGCTGTCCCCTGTCCGTCCGGCAGGCTGGCTTTTTTGGGTTTGCTGAAACTGAGTTTATGACGGATCGTTTTATTTTCTTCGAGAAAAGCAATTTCTATTTTTCCATCGCCTGATATTTCCGGGTTGCCTGTCCATGATGTACTGGCGCCAACGCTGCCATCGCTACCTGTCAATGTATATTTTATTGTTGAATCCTGCTGGCTCCAGACAGAATACGTATTGAAATTCTCCAGTTTTATCAATTGCTGGTAAATGACAGTAGCCGGTGCGTTGATAGTGATCGATCGTTCAACTTTTTGTTTGGTGGACATCAGCAGGGATAGAACGATCGTAACAACTAATACTGCAAGCAGGAAGAAGAAAAAGGGTTTAAGAAATTTCATTAGCAGGTATTAAAAAATTTAACCGCAGAGACGCAGAGATTTGATTTAGAAAAAAGAGGAATAGCATAATAAAATATCTTTCTCTGCGTTCTCAGCGCCTCCGCGATAATATTTTTAAAAAGGTTTCAGTGGTTTATCTTCTTTCTTATCCGGTTTCAATACAACCCTTATGTAATTGGCCAGGTTAATATATTTTTTGGCTGCATCCTGGATCATTTTTGACGTTAGGCTTTCCGTTTGTTTTTGTTTGTTTAATATATCAGCGGGACTATTGCCCAGGTAATAAGCATCATAAAGATTGCTCATCCAGAATTGATTTTGCTTCAACTCCACTTCCAGTTTTCTTTTTTGCTGCTCTTTTATTTTTTCCAGGTCTTCGGTAGAAACGCCATTCTTTATTATTTTTTTCAGTTCATCAATAGCTGCTTTACTAAGTGTATCAATATTTTCGGGGGCACAGGGAAATGAAATGGAAAAAGTGGAATAACCGGCAGGAAATTTTCTTATATCGCCAAATGCAGACACTCCGTAAACGCCGCCCTTTTCTTCCCTCAACTGCTCTACCAGTTTTATATCCATTACTTCACCTAAACTGCGAAGAGCATAAGCATCGGCAGCATTGTAAGAAACGGGGCTGGTGAAAATAATATTCACAACGCTTTTCGGATCCGCTCCCTTTGTTATTACTTTATCTACTTTACCCGCAGGTGGACGGATGCCCAGGTCTTTGAAATTTTCTTTTACCCCATTGGAAGGAAGGCTGCCAATGTATTTTTCCAGCAGGGGCTTTATTATTTCTTCATCAAAAGAACCCACAAATAAAAATGTAAAATCTGCAGCATTAACAAATCTTTCTTTGTAAATCTGAATACTGCGGTCAAAGATGATCCTGTCAAAGTCCTCCGACTTTGGCAATCCCCCGGCACGGGGATGGTTTTGTGTCATCAGTTTCTGAAATTCGGAACTGAAATATATCTGCGGATTGGCGCTCAAATTGGCATACAATTGCTTTTGCCTGGTTTTAAATGATTCAAAAGCATTTTTATCTTTTTTCGGGGAAGTGAAATAGAGATATATCAACTGGAGCAGTGTCTCCGTTTCTTTGGGAATAGTGCTGCCATTAAAACCTTCACTGTATAAAGCAATATTGGGAGAGAGGGTCGTATTTTTCCCTTTCAGCATATTACCCAGGTCAATTGCTGAAAAATCACCCACACCACTTTGCGATACAATGGCTGCCGCATTACTGGCTGAATAATAATCTGCATCTTTTACCAGCGAATGACCGCCTTTGCTGAAGGCCCTGAAAAGAATCTCATCATTCTTGAAATTGGTCTGCTTCAGAATGACCGTGGCTCCGTTGGATAATTTTATAGTCGTGGTTTGCAGGTCATCATTTGATCTTGAACTGATGATCTTTCCGGGTTTCAGTTTGTTGCCGTCCATCAACGAAGTGGCAAGAATTTTTTCTTTATAAGGTTCAATAGCGGCAAGATCAACAGCGCTGAGTACATTTTTTATTTCTTCATCAGATGGAATTTTTACACCTTCTTTATCCGGGGCATTCAGCGTCACCACCATATTGTTTTTGGTGATCCATTGCGGAGCCAGTTTATTGATGTCTTCCAGTTTTGCAGAGGCAAGGTATTGTTTTACAAAATCATATTCCCATTCGATACCGGGTATCGGTTCATTGATCAAAAAATTGTTGACATATTCATCAACATACTTAAACGACTCTTCTTTTTCCCGCTCATTAAAAATGCGGTCATAAAGACTCTGCATTTGTTTTTTCTGCAGATCAAACTCAGAGGAAGTAAAACCATATAACAAAACTCTCCTGTTCTCCTGCATCAGCGCATACAATGAATGGGACATTCCTGTATCGCTGGTATTGGCAAATACCTGGTAAGCGTCCTTGGTCCTTGCCAGGCTGTTCCCATAAAAAGAACCTGCGCCGACAAAAGGAGGGTTTGCATTCAGCGTCAGTTCCCGGAAACGGCTATTCAGCATGCCGGTAAAAAGCCGGCGATTCATATAACGTACATAATCGCCGATAAGGATTTCGGGTTGCAGATCTTTTTTAAATAAAATTTCAATGGAAGGGAAGGCTGTTTCCTTATCCTTTGCTACTACCGACAATGTTTCTGTATGATCCGGAACGGAGAACACTTCTCTTTTTCTTGGAGATGAGGATACAGGAATATCGCTGAATGTTTCTTTTATCTTTTGTTCAATATCATTGACATCAATATCACCCACCACAATGACAGCCTGCAAATCGGGCCGGTACCAGTCTTTATAAAAACGGGTCAGTACATCAGGGGAAAAATTTTCCAGGATCTCTTTGGTGCCGATGGGAAGCCGGTCTGCATATTTTGAGCCCCGGTACTGCACCGGCAATGTCTGTTTCATCATTCTTTCATCAGCTCCACGGCTCAGCCGCCATTCTTCGATCACCACGCCTCTTTCTTTTTCTATTTCCGCAGGATCCAATAATGCATTATGTGCCCAGTCTTCCAGTATCTGCAGCCCTTTATCTACCAGGCCTGGCTTATCCGTTGGTACAGGAAGAATGTAAACAGTTTCGTCAAAGCTGGTATAAGCATTCAGGTCGGCGCCAAATTCCACACCGATACTCTGCAGGTAACTCACCAGTTCATTTTTGGGAAATCGTTTGGTGCCGTTAAAATTCATGTGCTCCATAAAATGGGCAAGACCAAGCTGGTCATCATCTTCTAATACAGAACCGGCATTCACCACCAGGCGGAGTTCCACTCTTTTTTCAGGCAAACTGTTGTGGCGGATATAATAGGTCATCCCATTTGACAGCCGGCCGATTTTTACTTTAGGATCAACCGGCATTACCTGTGTCACGTCTATCTGCGACCATGCAGGTATAGATGCCAATATGGCCAGTCCACAGGACGCTGTGCGCAGGTATAACCAGAGTTTTTTAACCACTTGCATACACTTTATTTTGGGAACGTAAATTTATCTATATGCCGTTGCTTAGAAAAATAAAAAACCTCCTTTTATATGAAAGGAGGTTTGAGTATCGTATCAGGCTGATTCTTACTGTTCAGGCTTATCGGTTTCTCCCCTAGCGAACTACGTTCCTAACCTTCTCCCGCGCCATTGGTGGGGACCGGTTGCTCCAAAGAGAGAGGGGGGAGCGAAGAGTCATTCGCTTTAAAGAATCTAATTCTTGTCGATGCCCTCCTTGTTATTGAATTTTTTTTCTGCCTCTTTCGCCTTCTCAAAATCAAGTACTACACCGTTGATACAATATCGCAGCCCGGTGGGTGGAGGGCCATCGTCAAACACATGGCCGAGATGGGCTTTGCAGCGGCCGCATTGCACTTCGGTCCTTTTCATCCCATGAGAGTTATCAATAGTATTAATAATACTCTCTTTGCTTATTGTTTCATAAAAGCTGGGCCAGCCACAGCCGCTTTCAAATTTGGTATCACTTTTAAATAAAGCATTGCCACAGGCGGCGCAATAATAAGTGCCCACTTCTTTAGATTTTTCAAACTTACTGGTCCACGGTCTTTCGGTGCCCTTCATCCGGGCAATGTAAAAGATATCCTGCGGCAGTATCTTTTTCCACTCCTCATCAGTCAGGGATACTTTATTGGTATCCGAGTTGGAATAAACAGGATTCCCTTCCGTTGTGAGGGAAGGTTTCTTTTTGCTGGTATCCATTTTTTCAGAATTGATTTTTGAATTATTGCTTTGCGAATAGCTGCATTGCTGAAGCTGCTGGCAAATGACCAGGATAGCTATGAATTTTATCACTGTTTTCATGTTTATGTTAAGAGGCAACAACAAATCTACGATAACAAGTTCAGGTCAGATCTCTGATGCCCAGTATCAGCTTTTTCTTAACATTTTTCTGCTATCATTAATTCTTTCAAAACCCAGGCAGGTTATCTAAAATGTAGGGCCGGTACATTATATTTGTCACCTTACCATTGTTAGCGACATCTTATGTTAAATTTAATATTATTTGGCCCACCCGGGAGCGGAAAAGGTACGCAATCAGATAATCTGGTGGCGAAATACGGCCTGGTGCATCTTTCCACCGGAAACCTCTTGCGGGAAGAAATAGCTGCTAAGACAGCATTGGGACTTCAAGCCATGGGATTTATGGATAAAGGACAATTAGTGCCTGACGAAGTGGTCATTGGCATGGTGGACTCTTATTTTGACAAACATAAAGATGCCAAAGGTTTTTTGTTTGACGGGTTTCCCCGCACGGTGGCCCAGGCAAAAGCATTGGATAAATTACTGGAACTTAAGAAAATTGAGATCAGCAAAGTACTGATCCTTGATGTTGATGAAGAAGAATTGTTAAAAAGATTAATCCTCAGGGGCAAAACCTCCGGCCGGAGTGATGATGCTGATGAAAAAATACTACGTAGCCGTCAGGATGTTTATAAAAAAGAAACATTACCCGTTGCGGCCTGGTATTCAAAGGCCAGAAAAGTGACCCATGTTGATGGAATGGGAGGGGTCAATGAGATATTTGAACGACTCTGTTCTCAAATTGATAAAAAAATGAAATGGTGAATAGTGAATGGTGAATGGTGAGTAGGATGATGGTGATCGTTGCCCTCCTTTTTATTTTCGGAAACGTTTAATTGAATTCCTGCAGCATGAGTTTTGAAAAAGAAAATTTTCTCCGCACTAAACTGGTTACTTATTTGCAACGGTTAGACCCTGCTACGCTGCCACGTTGGGGAAAAATGAATGTACAGCAGATGGTAGAACATTATGCCGGCGACGCCGTACGAAATGCCAGCGGGAGATTGAAGATCGACCAAATCATGACCTCGCCTGAAAACCTGGAAAGGATGAGAGAGTTTATGATGAGCAATAAACCTTTCAAAGAAAATACAAAGAACCCATTGATGGGTGAGGAACCGGCACCGCTCCGCTATAAAACAGTACAGGCCGCTATTGGCGGCCTGCAACAGGAAATGATCTATTTTTTTGAAGCATTCGAAAAGCACCCGGAACTGGTAACCCGCAATCCTTTTTTTGGCGACCTGAACTTTGAACAGAATGTGCAATTGCTATACAAGCATGCCCTGCATCATCTCCTTCAATTTGGAGTGGAACCACCGGTCACCTAGAACTTTGCTTTTAAAACAGAATCTGCTTTTTGCAAACTGTTATTTACTAACGCAGTTATTGCGGAGGCTCTTATTTTTTCTTCTGACAGATACTTGATTCGCAGATCCAGGTTATTTTCTGCAGAATCAAGGTTCATCTTACTCATCCATACATCCATTTCAGTATACGCATTTGCCAGTTCTTCTGATGCAACAAGAAGCCGGGCTTTGTATGCTTCCGAAAGTGAACCGGCTTTTGAGGGAAGGGTAGCAATAGAGTCAAGTATATTTTTAATTTGCTTTTGCCTGCCTTCAATTTTCATCCAGCCATTCATGCCTTCGTTATGTTCTTTTATTAATTCCTTATATAAGCTGTCAGCATTGGCTTTTAATCCTTCTGATGAATGTTTATTCCTGCCATCACTGTTGCAGGAGGCCAATATGGCTGTCATTAGCATTACGCCAAGAACAAAAGGAATTTTATTCATGGTTAAAAAACATTAATGATGTTCTTCCTTTTCACATTTTTCCACGATCTCATGAAATACATCATGCAACTCTGTTAATTCTTCTTTTAGTTCATTATCCGAAGCGTTTTTCTTTACCATCTTGTTTATTTCTTTGGACCCTTTTACCAGTTTTTTCAGATTTTCCAGCACAGCGCTTTTATCATATCCTTCCGGG
>CAZGGQ010000078.1:0-9071 GCA_964525285.1 uncultured Chitinophaga sp. | reverse complement strand
TCTTACAAAATCCTTATCCTAAATTTGGGTAAGGATAAGCTGCCGGCAGGCAGGTTTTGAGTCTGCTGCGTCTACCAATTCCGCCACCCGGGCAAAACGGGTTGCAATATTAAGTTATTCCATTTAATTGCTGCCGGATGCGGTCCAGATATTTTTTCTTGTAATAATACTCCTTTACTTGCAGCAATTCTTTTTTGGAATTAATACCTTCCTTATAGCTTTCCACAACTTCTTTAACAGGTTCATAAATTTCTTTTTGTAGTTCTGTGATGCGTATTTCAAGATTGGAGAGTAAGATTTTATTTTCTCGCCCTTCCATTAATTCCTCATTTATTTCCAGTATCTCCCTCAAAAAGTCAGGGGGAAGATCATATTTTTCTTCTTCTTCCAGCAATCCTTTCAATTGTAAAACATACTTAATGGTTTCATCCGGGTTTTGAAAGGTTTTTAATGCTTTGTTCAACAAGGCCGATATTTCCAATGCCCGTGTTTTTTCCTGTTCTGATCCATTGACAAAGAAATCCGGATGGTATTTCCTGCTAAGCTCAAAAAATTTCCTGGGCAGCGAAGCTGTATCCACTTTTAGCTGCACCCGGATTTCAAACAATTCAAAATAATTCATAGCCGTTTATATATCAGCTTCCTGTTTTCTGATAAATAATCCTAAGTTTAGGTTACAAAACCGGATTTTAAACTTACAAATCTACGAATTAAGCATGGAGGCAATCAGAAACTTCCCGGATTCGGAACTGGTGGCTAACCTCCGGGCCGGGAAAAGAATGGATGAAACGATAAAAGCTATTTACCGGAACCATTTCGATAGCCTCAACTGGTATGTGATGAACAACAGCGGCAGCCGGCAGGATGCAGAGGATGTGTTCCAGGAAGTGGTAGTGGCTTTTATTGACCTGGTCCAAAAAGACAAATTCAGGGGTGAATCAACGGTGAAGACATTCCTGTATTCTTTGAACCGACATACCTGGCTTAATGAACTGAAAAGAAGGGGGAGAGCTTTGGCTAGAGAAGAAAAATATGAAAGAGGACAGGAGCGGACAGAGCCTGACAGCAGCCATTTGATCGCAGACAGGGAAGGAAAGGCTGAAGTGATGAGGCTGGTAGGAGAGCTGGGTGAGACCTGCCGGAAGATATTATTGCTCTTTTATTATGAGAATCTTTCGATGAAGGAGATCCTTGAAGCAACTGAATATGAAAATGAGCAGGTGGTCCGGAATAAAAAATATAAATGCCTGAAGCACCTGGAACAATCAATAACAGAAAACCCAATATTGAAACAAACCCTGAAAAATTTATTGCATGGATAATTCTACACATGATATGTCTGAAAAACTGGTTCAATACCTGGATGGTGAAATGCAGGGAGCTGAAAAAATAAGCTTTGAGCAGGAATTGTCTGCAGATAAAAAACTGCAGGATGACCTGGATAGTTTAAAAGCAACCCGTGAGGCGATAAAATTATACGGTCTTCAGCAAAAAGTATCCGGCATTCATCAGCAAATGATGCAGGAAATGGAATTACCGGTAAGAAAAATGAGTTCCACCCGCCGCATCATTCGTTACAGTATTGCTGCGGCTGCCAGTGTAATACTGATTGTTGGAGGGATTTTCGGGTATAATTTTTATAGTCTTTCTTCCGGTAAAGTTTTTTCATCCAATTATCATTCCTATGAATTAAATACTTTACGGGATGGTGATACGCTGCAGTTCTCCCCTGTTGAAAAGGCCTACCGGGAAAAGGATTATAAGAAAGTGGTTGAATTACAGGCGCTATACAATTCCACCCCGGTTAAGGAAACCTTTCTGGCAGCTATGTCTTATGTTGAGCTTGGAAATAGCACAAAGGCTATTGAGGAGTTTAAAAAGCTGATTGCAGAAAATGAAACTGCCAATACCGACCTTTTCAAAGATGAAGCTGAGTATTACCTGGCGCTGGCATATATCAGCAATAAAGACTATGATTTTGCACTCGAGTTGCTGAGAAAAATAAGGGATGATCCCAATCATCTGTATCATGACAAAATAACCGGCAAACTCATCCGGCAGGTGAAGATGCTGAAATGGCGTTAGTGGTTAATTAGTGGTTGAGGGGTCCTCTCCCGTTTATGGGGGAGGATTTTTTTATCGCCGAGGGTTACAATCCCCTGCCCGGTGATTACTTAATAGTAGCGAAACAATATTAAATTATGAAAACTAAATCTATGAAAAAAATTATCAGTTGGGTATCGGGGTTATCCGTTTTGTGTCTAATTGTTTATTCCTGCCAGAAGGATATTTCCGGCAGCAATAATAACCCTGATCAGCCACATACTGTCAGCATTTACCTTACAGACCATCAAACACCCATTTTTGACAGTGTTTTCATTGACCTGCAGCAACTGGAAGTGAAACTTGAAGACGATTCCCTGCCAAACGGGGGATGGGTGAGCCTTAATATCCATCCCGGTATTTACAATATTCTTCGTTTCCGAAATGGACTTGATACACTTTTTGCTACCGGCACCTTGCCCAATGCAAGAATTAAAAAGATACGACTCACACTGGGTACTCAAAATTCTGCCATGCTGAACGGGCAAAGTTTCCCTTTAAGCATTAAAGATGAAGACCGCCAGGTAGTAGCCAACCTGGAGAGCAACAATTTTGAAATAACTCCGGGAGGACAAGTGCTTTTCTGGATCGATTTCGATGCTGGCAATTCGATCCAGGTGGATAACAGCGGATCAGGAAATAACAATGGCTACCGCCTGAAGTCACATATCAAAATATTTACCCGTAGCCATTCTGGCCGTATAGAAGGAAAAGTATTACCCGGGGCAGCCAATCCAATTGTCAAAGCTATAATCGGGGCAGATACTGCTACGGCTATCCCGGAAAACGACGGGAGGTTTAAAATAGTCGGTTTAAACGCCGGTACTTACAAAGTATTATTTGACGGACAGAATAATTATATTGATACAATCATAAATAATGTAATAGTGAGAAACAAGGAGGACACACATCTTCCAACGATCACATTACACCAATAATAGTTTTTGCTTGTCCTTGAAAGACCAGCCTGGCTGAAAGCAGTCAGGCTTTTCTTTTTGCTGTAATGTAAATAATGGCAGCTATGATAATACCAATTGCAATCCACCACCAGGTGAAGGAATTATGTTTGGGTTCGTAATTGCCAATAAATATAAGATGCGCCCAATAGTTTGCAGTTTTAAACCGGGGATCAATTTCATCACTTTTCAACAGGTCCAGTTTGGCCCGCTGCAATGCTTTGTCTTTGCTGTACCCTTTATCAAGGTAATGGTGTAGTTTCTGTGTAATATAGGCGGTGGTTTTATCTTCTGCTTTCCATAAAGAAGTAATGATATTCGGGCAACCGGCATAAGCAAATGCTCTCGACAGGCTCATAAGCCCTTCACCTTTTACCAATTTACCGGCGCCGGTTTCGCAGGCGCTGAGTAAAACAAGCTGTGTAGAATCAAGTTTGAGGTTATAAATTTCCTGCGCATAAAGTTTATATTCATCCGGGTGGCTTCCGGGAACAGGATAAAAGGCAATAGAAGAACGCAAGGGCATTTCATTATCCACATTTGCATGAGTCGCCAGGTGGATAATGCCATAATGATTTGCTGACAAAAGAAAATTATTTTTTAATGCGTTGCTATCTGTAAAAATTTCCCCTTGCAGGCCGCTTGTTTCTTCCCCGGAAGCCGGTAAAACTGAAAGTCGTGTGCCGGTTGAATCTGCATAGCCCTTTGAGGCAAATGGCGCAAATGCAAGTGTGCCTTTGGCTTTCCTGGTATTATCATCTTTACCCACAAGGGCAGTTGAGTACTGGTACTGGATAGAAAATTTTTCCACGAGGTAACTTCCTTTCTCATCCCTGAGGGCTTCAAAGGGAAGGTAGTTTAACTCATCATCCGGAATAATAATGAGGCGTTCAATTTTCGATAGCTTTGGCTCAAGCGGGGCCATCAATGACTTATATAAAACGGTTGAAACCTTCGCACCGCTAAATCGTTGCTCCGATGTTGTATTATAAAGAGATACTTTAAATGAATCTATGCTCTTAAAAAAATCAGTATCAAAAGGCGACTTGTAATAGGTAAACTGGTTGCCGGTTATAATGAATACTACTATTCCTTTGTCTGATAAATGCCAGGAGAGAAGGGCGGTGGTATTATCAAGTTTTTTCTGCAGTTCATGAATACCCGGGATCTGGCGGGTAAAATACCTGCTGCTGAAACTGGGGTCATCATTCATTTTTTCCTGCAGTTTACCCAGCTGTATTTCTAAATCCCTGATAGAGGAATTAACCAATTGAAGCTGCAAGCTATCTGTCAGTTGCGCAGTCTTCAGTGATAACCTTGTAATAGCAGCCTTTAGTGATGCTTCCTTTTCAAATAACTCTTTATAAACATTGCTCTTGCTTTTCAATTCATTTTCCTGCACAGTTAAAGTAAGGACTGAAGCTTTGTTTTGCTGATCAAAATGATAAGCTTCTTCCAGGTACTCTTTTTTTTGAGTCAGGTCATAAAGTAGCAGGGATACATCAATCGGCTTGCTATGGGCCGTATATTTTATTTTGCCCAGGAAAAGCCTTGCTTCATCAGAATCATAAGTTTTTTCAACGTAATCCGCCAGTTTAAATGCAGAACGGTAAGCAGCAAAGGATAATTCAAGGAATTTTATGCCCTGCTGCTCCCGGTATAATAATTCCAGCGCATCTGCCTTTGCTACCAGGGTGTTGAATAAATTAATATAAGAAAACACAGCGCTGAATTCCTCAGGGTTATTTAAAATATCCGGTTCATTAAAACCGGGATCAAACTGCATGATAGCCTCCTGGTACAATTCAATTGCCTGGTTATACATATGCCGGTTCACCAGTTCCCCGGCCTGGAAATTGAGAATAAGCCCCAATGCCGTATTTTTTTTATGACCGTTCCATTTTGTGTTTTCTGCAATGGCCCTTTGAATATAATATCCTGCGGAGTCATCTTCATGCAATCCTGACCAGGCTATTCCAAAATTGTAGTAGAGATCTATGCTTTTCTTGTTATCGGTATAATTTACTTTTCGCAGGTAAGCGATAGCTTTTTTGTAATCCTTCAGTTTCAGGCAGATGATGCCGAGGTTATGATTAATTTCATCTGGTAAAACCCTGTACGATAAAAGGCTTTCATAAACAGTTAGCGCTTTTGGAAATTCTTCCAGCTTTACAAGCAGGGAAGCGATATTGACCTTATAATTAATAAGCAGGTTGGTATCTGATGGGTTTGTGAGGGTGATGGCTTTTTCAAAGTAGTTTCTTGCCTGCCGGTAATTACCGTTTTCAAAATACATTACTCCCAGCCTGTTATACAATCTTTCTGAACCTGTCAATGGTTTTTTGTAATTGTCATTTACAGTTTCTGCTTTTTTATAAAAGAACATTGCCGAATCAAACTGGTTTTGGGTGTAATAAATTCCACCGGTGTACATAAGAGGAATGAATAAAAAAGAATCAGGCACAGAGGGAAGCCTTTGTTTTAATGCTATGGTTGCCAGGTAATCCTTTTTAGCAGCATTAATACTGTCGAAATAGAATTCAATGAACCCGGTCTTTAAGCGGATAAAAAAACAGAGTGAATCATTACCCGTTTTTTCAATACCGGGAATCAGGTTGTTGAAACCAACTAATGCTTCGCGGTACACCTCATCCGCTTTTGACTGCAGGCTATCATCGGCTCCGGCCTGTAAAGAAAGCCGTTCTGCCCGGCGGTAAATCTCATCAACATTGTAATAAGCTTTAAGAATTGAAAGAGAAATGCTATCGGGCTTGCCCTGTGAAAAACAGAAGAGCAGTAAACAGGCCAGGAAAGAGGATAAAATAAATTTTGTCATGACAGGCGGCGAATGCCTGTCAAATTTAATGGCTGGAGATTAATTGGCAATAATAATAACACAGGGAGGTCTTGGTTTGGCAAGCTGTTCGGTTCTGCCGGCAAGTCCATTATTGGCCATTGTTCCATTGCGCAGGAAAACGCCCTGGGAACTGCGGTCATTCAGTATGTCCCATAAATATTGGGGTACATCGGCCATCGTGTTATACCAGTAAAGAAGCACTTTCAGTTTATTCAGGGATTTACCACTTCCATCATTAATCCTGTATTTGATCTCTACCTCTTTTTTGTCATCATTGCCGGGGTTATTGCCAAAAACACCATTTCTTACTGATTCAGCAAGATTTATTTTCCCGTTGTCTGTTCTTACGGAGCAACCACCGCCATTGGCTACGTTTCCCTCATCAAAACTGGAACCGTTAAGAGGAAGTGTCCGTAAAAGGCTCGCATTATACACCGGTTGGGCTATTGAGTCACCCTGTGAAAGCATGAAAAAATGATCGGTGAAAGTAATCCCCGAGAGAACCACCATCGTCCGCGAAGTGTCTCCATTTGGAGAAACATGAGTGATCCTGTACCTGAGCCCGGTTTCACTATTATTCAGGTTAATTGCACCTGTAACAGCATCAATTTCTATTCCTTCAGGGAATCCTGAATAAGAACCCAGACTGGCTGTGAGGGGATAAATAATATTGTCCCCGGTGGGTTTCATATAAAGAATTGAATCGCCGTAGCTTAATTGATAGGGAGGGAGGGTTCCATCAGCAGGCTTATTACAACTTAACCAGGCTGGTATTGAAACCAGCAAAGCCAGGTAAACAAGAGCGGAATTCTTAGTCATGATTCGGGAGCCTTTTGGTTTTGTCAACTCTAATCGGAAAGCCGTAACCATTCCGTTGCTTTTTCTTAAAAAGTATTCAAAGTTACAACAACAATCCCGCCAAAGTGGGTGATTAAAATCAGTTACCCCTAAATTATTTTTAAAATTTACTTTGCGGCATGTTTGGAGAGTAAAAATTGGCTTTATGACTAAAATAGGACTTATTCGGGAAGGAAAAATTCCGGCTGATAACAGGGTGGCCCTGACCCCCGCCCAATGCAAATGGATCCAAAAAAATGCACCGGGTATAAAAATTGTTGCCCAGTCTTCCCTGCATCGCTGTTTTTCGGATAAAGAATACCTGATGGCTGGTGCTGATGTAAAAGATGATTTAGGCGATTGTGATATTTTATTGGGAATAAAAGAAGTGCCGGTTGACCAGTTGATCCCCGGTAAAACCTATCTTTTTTTCTCTCACACAAAAAAAAAGCAGCCGCAAAACCAGCAATTAATGAAATCCATTCTTGATAATAAGATCACCCTGTTGGATTATGAATGCCTGGAACATGAAGATGGGCAACGTATCATCGGGTTTGGATTTTTTGCCGGTGTGGTCGGGGCGCATAATGGCATGATGGCCTATGGTAACCGGACCGGGTTATTTTCTTTAGAAAGAGTGTATAAACAGCGCAGTTTCAGGGAACTGATCCATACTTATTTTGGACTGAGGCTCCCCAATGTAAAAATTGCAGTGACGGGTTCGGGGAGAGTGGCACATGGCATCCTGGAAGTCATGAACCTGATGGGTATTCATGAAATGGAACCTGATGAGTACCTGGAGCGAAGGTTTTCTTATCCTGTTTACACACAACTGAAAGGGGCCGGGTTGTATGAAAATAAAATCAACGGCAAATACAGCCGGGAAGAATTCCATACTCAACCGGGGTTGTACAAGTGTAAGTTTTTACCTTATGCAGCCCAAACGGATATATTAATGAATGGTGTGTATTGGGAAAAAAATGTTCCCCGCTTGTTTGAAAAAGAAGATGTTGCTGCTGAAAATTTTATCATCCAGACCATTGCCGATATTACGGATGATATCAATGGCTCAGTGCCAATCAATACTGGCGACCAAACTATGGAAGAACCCGTATATGGGATTGATAAAAATTCTTTGGTAAAAACAGCTCCGTATTTACCTAACTCCATTGATATTATGGCGGTGGGCAATTTGCCGAATGAATTACCCCGGGATGCCAGCCGCTATTTCGGCGAACAACTGATAAAACATGTACTGGAAGACCTGGTTAGCAATGGCTCGGATATTATTGAAAGGGCAACCATCACAAAAGATGGCAAATTGACAAACCAATATGCCTATTTACGGGACTATGCAGAAGGAAATCAGTCGTGAGTCATAAGTCATTAGTCATTAGTCTTTAGTCATTAGTCTTTAGTTGGGAGTCGTTTACAGGTGGAGATAATAATCTTTGAGCAAGTTTGCAAAAGCAGGACTGTATTGGTCTTGTTCATCTTTGATAGTGATCTCATCAATCTTTGTTTCAAATGCTTCATCAGTTTTTAATTTCCCTTCCAGCATGATACGAAAAAAATTATGCCCGGTTGATTGTCTGACAAAAGTCAACTGCAGGATGGCCAGTTCATTTTCAATAATTAATTTTCTGATCTCTTCATTTCTTTTAAAAGGCAGCAGCAGGTAAAATGTTCCGTCCGACTTGATATTTGACTTTATGATCGATAGCAATTCGGGCAGAAGCAGGCCTTCATTATGATGAGCAATGTTTTTTCTAGTATCATTTCCTTTCAACTCCTTTTCATAAAAAGGAGGATTAATGATCATAATATCATATTGATGCGGGAATGCAAACCTTTTTACATCAGCATGAAAAATTTTAATCCTGTTGGCCCAAGGCGAAGCTGCAATATTTTCTGAAGCTTGTCCAAGAGCATCCAGATCCAATTCAATGGCATCAATAGACAATTCATTTCTCTGAGCTATCATCAGCGACAACAGCCCGGTTCCCGTGCCAATATCAAGCGTGGTCCGATCAGCGGACTCCTGCATCTCCGTCGGCAATCCGCCGAAGGCGGAGGCCGATGGACTAACGGCTAACGACTCACGACTACCGACTCTCTCTGCCACCCATGCTCCAAACAAACATCCATCCGTTGTCACTTTCATGGCGCAACGATCCTGGTAGATGTTGAATTGTTTGAATTGGAAATAAGAATTAGCCATAATGATAAAGGTTCAGGGAACAAGGTACAAGGTGCAAGGTACAAGGTACAAGGTACAAGGTGCAAGGTGCAAGGTTCAAGGTGGAAGGTTCAAGGTT
>CAZGGQ010000077.1:0-9815 GCA_964525285.1 uncultured Chitinophaga sp. | reverse complement strand
ATAAACCGGTGGGCTTCTCCCCAGGATTGGACAGCTATGACAATTTCTTTCAGCAAAGCCTTAAATTGAGAGGTAAATATAGTTATTAAGGCACAAGGTACAAGACACAAGGCACAGGATACAAGGTGCAAGAAACAAGGGAAAATCACTATGAAAAAATTACCGGTTTCATTTTATCAAAGGGAGAATGTTATTTAGATTGCCAAAGAACTGCTGGGAAAAGTATTGGTAACAAAATGCCAGCCTGCCGGACGGGCAGGGAATGGAGTTATTACTTCCGGGCGGATCGTGGAAGTGGAAGCCTACAATGGCGTTATTGATAAAGCTTCTCATGCATTTGCCGGCAGGAGAACGGCAAGAAATGAAATTATGTTTAGCAATGGGGGAGTGGCCTATGTTTACCTGTGTTATGGTATTCACCATTTATTTAATGTGGTTACCAATGTCAAAGAAACACCCCATGCCATTCTTATCCGGGCCCTGGAGCCGGTAAAAGGTATAGATAAAATGCTTCAGCGTGTTGGGAAAAAGAAGCCCGATAATGCATTGACAAGGGGCCCGGGTAATCTATCAAAGGCGCTGGGATTATTTACTAAGCATAGTGGCTTTTCATTACGTAGTAAAGAGTTGTTTATTGCTGATGATGGATTTGTTTTGGGTAAAAAGGATATAGCTGCTTCGCCACGGATAGGAGTTGAGTATGCGGGCAAAGATGCTTTATTGCCATACCGGTTTTTTGTAAAAGGGAATCCATTTGTAAGCGGGAAGAGGAATTTAGTCAAATAGGTCATATAGGTCATGCTGGTCTCTCAACCCGGGTGAGGTACTATATATTTCATGAGACTCCATTTGACTCATATGACCTATTTGACTTATTTGATCTTTAGAATTATCTTGAACACTTAAACTCATTGGCTTGTCAAAACAACAGCTTAAATTCATTTCGATCTTTTCCGGCATAGCTGTTTCCTTGTTATTATATTTTGTCAATCCGTTTGCTGTTGACGAAGGAGCTACAAAGGTTTTGGCTATTGCAGGGCTAATGATCACCTGGTGGGTGACAGAAGCCTTGCCCATGCCGGTGGTAGCGTTGCTGCCATTGATTCTTTTTCCGTTACTGAAAATTTCCAAATTGGAAGAAACGGCTGCTCCCTATGCCAATCCTATCATTTTCCTGTTTATGGGAGGATTTATGCTGGGGCTGGCTATTGAAAAATGGAACCTGCACCGGCGCATTGCTCTCAATATTGTACGGTTAACCGGCACCAGCGGTGACCGAATTGTTCTGGGGTTTATCCTGGCTACAGGATTATTGAGTATGTGGCTGAGCAATACGGCTACTACTATGATGATGTTCCCGATTGCCCTTTCCGTAATTCATGTGATGAAAGAAAAGCACCTGGGCGAAGGAAATATTGGCAATTTTTCATTGACAATCATGCTGGCGATTGCCTATGCTTCCAATATCGGCGGGATCGCCACAATCATTGGCACACCACCTAATGTGGCTTATGTCGGGTATATTGAAAAAAAATATCCCGGCTCACATGTTGATTTTATGAACTGGATGATGATCTGCACTCCATTAGCTATTTTATTACTGATAAGCTTGTACCTGGTAATGGTGAAATGGTTATTTCCCAACCGGATCAAATCAGATAGGTCAACACAGGAGCATATAAAAAATGAGTTGCAGCAGTTAGGGCCATTATCTATCGCCGAAAAAAGAGTGTTGTTCATATTTTCCGGAACAGCTTTTTTATGGATCACCAGGAGTATCATTAATGAGGCGCAAAATATTTTTAAATTAGATGATACGATCATTGCATTAATGTGTGCTGTGGCTTTGTTCATCTGCCCCTCAGGTTCCAAAGAGGAAAACAAAGATTCTTTATTGGATTGGAGTGATACCAGCAAAATGGCCTGGGGGATCTTATTACTCTTCGGTGGCGGCCTTTGCCTCGCTGCTGCATTGGAAAAAGCCGGGTTGATTCAGGAATTGGGTCAATGGTTAGCACAATTCGGCGGCAATCATTTTATGCTGCTGCTGGTTGTGGTGTTTGTTTCACTATTCATCAGCGAGTTGATGAGCAATGTGGCGCAGGTAATTGTTTTTGCGCCGGTAGTTTCATCATTAGCAGATGCACTGGGTATGAATCCGCTTTTATTGGGTATTCCGATGACACTGGCAGCCAGCTGTGCAAGCATGATGCCGATGGGGACACCGCCAAATGCGATTGTATTTGCCAGCGGCCATATCAAATTAAGACAAATGACAAAGGCAGGCTTCGTAATGAATATGGTGGCTGTGATCCTTATTACTTTATTCAGTTGGTTCTTACTTCCATTATTAATGAAGATCTGAAAGAGGAAGCTGTTAGCTATGAGTCATTAGCCATTAGCTGTTAGCCTGAGTTCGTTTATCGTATCGGCAGTAAAATTAATTTGATCAGGTCATCCGCAATTTTAAGACCTGTTTTTTTTAATACTAATTACTTGGGAGGGTAATCTATTTCTGCTATAATATCAATTCTATCATTACAACGGATGAAGCTATTGGCTACAGGCTATATATCTCATTAAAATCTGGGACAATTCAGCTTCTTGGCATCCGGGTCGGATGGTTTTTTAATATAGATAAGAGAAAATTCAATACCACCTTTAGTGTTGGAGGCAGGCTTAAGGCTTGATGTGTTAGCATCATAAGAAGCGCCGATCAGAATTCCGTTAAACTCAAGACCGATATATGGGATCACTGCATCATTGAAACGGTACCAGCTTCCTAAATAAATATTAGTTGGATTTTCTTCATTCTGATTTACATTATAGGCAAAAGCGCCACCCACCATGGTATTGTGTGCTTTGGCCTGCATACTGTGGTTAGCAGCTATATGCAGGTAATTATATGGGCCTATCGGAACCTTACCCCCTGCCTGCAGCGTGGTTCTTGCAGACAGTAAATACTGTCCGCCCTTAAAGCTTTCTTTGGGGCGGTTGATATGATACATGGAAGCCCCGATATAAAAATTATTATAACCATTAGTGCTGCCGTTGTACAATACGCCGGCATTTACATCCACATAGTTAACACTGATCTGTTTATTGGTGAAGATCTCACTGGTTATTCCTGTGAAACCAAGCGGTGTTAATTGGTCTGCAAAAACTACTTTGGTTATATCTAATCTTTTACTGGCCAAAGTGACCTGGAAGCCGGCGCCAACCTGGTGATAGCCATTTTCATCCAGCCCTTTATGATAAGCCAGTGAAAGTCCGGCATAATTAGTTACTAATACTCCGTCCCCGGCCCGGTCTGTAACACCAAGAATACCAACACCCAACTGGTCAATTTCTGCCAGGCGGTTCTTTAATATGCCAAAATCAATAGAGGCTGTTTTTGTGACAAAAACATTGTTGATAGTCGGCCACTGGTTGCGAAAATTACCTGCTACACGGACCACTCCATCAAACTTGCCGGTCAGCGCCGGATTCAGCGTAAGCGGGGAGGCGAAGAATTGGGAAAAATTTGGGTCCTGGGCAGTTGAAACACTTACCAAAGCCACACAAACCATCAGGGTAGAAAATTTTTTTTTCATCTCAGCTATTAATGTTTATACACTGGTTAGAGGGAAAGAAAGCCAACAATTTTGTCCAAAGAAATTATAAAACGTACTGTCCTGGCTGAAATTGCCTTAGCCATACGATTCCTCCTGAAACGAAACGGAAAAATACAACAATTTATCAGACTGGTAAAAGGAAAATATAGCTGCTTTCGGAGAAAGTCGTTAATCATTAGTCGTTAGTCATTAGTCCGGGTCAGGAGCTTGAGATTCAGAATTTAGGAACCCGGCTCACGACTAAAGACTAAAGACTAATGACTGCTTACATTTGAACCTTCGTTCCAAAAGCAAGGTCCCCGGCATCACCCAGCCCAGGAACGATATATCCTTTGGCAGTCAGTTCATCGTCAATATCACCACACCAGATCGTTACGGATGGCTCTGCTCTTTTCACATATTCTATGCCAACTGTACAGGCAATGGCAGCCACAATATGAATTTCGCGGGGTTTGCCTTCTGCTTTTAAGAAATGAATGGTTTTTACCAGTGAAGAACCCGTAGCCAGCATTGGATCTGAGATAATAACCACCCTTCCTTCCAATTCGGGGCAGGAAACATAATCCAGGCTTATTTCAAAACTGCCGTCTTTATTATGCTTGCGGTAAGCGGAGATAAAAGCATTATCTGCCTGGTCAAAAAAATTGAGCAATCCCTGGTGCAGCGGCAGGCCGGCCCGGAGAATGGTTGCCAGTACGGGTTGTTCTTTCATCAGTTTATGCACGGCCACTCCGAGTGGTGTTTGAATTTCCTTTTCTTCAAAAGGCAGCACTTTGCTGATTTCATACGCAGCCACTTCGCCAATACGTTCCAGGTTGCGGCGGAAACGCATTCTGTCGGTTTGGATGCTTACATCTCTTAGTTCGGCAACCCAGTTGCTGATCAAAGAATGTTGCTGGCTCAGGTTAACTATCATTTTAGTATTTAGATTTTTAGTATTTAGTATTGAGACAACAGGCGTCATCTGCATAATTTGACGCCAGGTCTGGTCATGGGCCAAAAAAAGGTATTTTTGATTTTAAGCAAATCTAATCTAAGTACTAATATCTAAATACTAAAATCTCTTTCATGGTTTACCGGGCAATTGGTTTAATGAGCGGCAGTTCGCTGGATGGGCTGGATATTGCTTTTGTTGAGTTTCAGGAAAATGGCGGAAAGTGGAATTATGAGATCCTGAAAGCTGATTGCTATGCTTACAATGATGAATGGATAATGCGATTGAAGAATGCCACTGCATTGCCTGCCCTTGATTACCAGTTATTGCATGTGGAGTATGGTCATTATACCGGGAAGCTGGTGAACAGGTTTATTGAAGAAAATAAGTTGAATTACCAGGTGGCCCTGGTTGCATCGCATGGTCATACCAGCTTTCATCTTCCTTCAAAAAAAATGACAGCACAATTAGGTGATGGAGCTGCTCTTGCAGCCGAAACAGGATTACCGGTTGTTACGGATTTAAGAGCATTAGATGTTGCTTTCGGCGGTCAGGGCGCCCCGATCGTTCCCATTGGTGAAAAATTGTTGTGGAGCGAATATGATTATTTCCTGAATATTGGCGGTATTGCTAATCTATCAAAATCCGGTGAGCCCCCTTTAGGGGGTTGGGGGTTTGATATCTGCCCGGCCAACCGGGTTCTGAATATGCTGGCGAATGATGCCGGAAAAAATTATGATGATGGCGGAGAAATGGCTGCCAGTGGTTCGGTCAATACAGTACTTCTTGAAAAATTAAATCAGCTTGATTATTACAAACTCCCTTACCCTAAATCACTGGCCAATGATTTTGGAACAGATGTAGTTTTCCCCATGATACGGGATACAGGATGCGGGATACATGATGCACTGAGAACTTATGTTGAACATATTATTATGCAGTTAGTTTCTTCAGTAAAAAATATTCAACACTCAACAGGCAATACTCAATATTCAACCGATAAAAACTCCCCGCCAGCCGGCGGGGATGGGGGCAAACTCCTCGCAACCGGCGGAGGTGCGTTCAATAGCTTTTTGATGAGCCGCATAAAAGATAATTTAAAAGAGCTGGAAATTGAAGTCATCATTCCTGATGCAAACCTGGTAAATTATAAGGAGGCATTAATTATGGCCTTTATCGGTGTCCTGCGTTGGCGGCAGGAAAATAATGTACTATCTTCCGTAACCGGAGCTACCAGAGACAGTATCGGCGGGGCTTTGTGGACAGGACAGGAAGCATGATACTACTCTGGTAAAGACATGTAGCGCTAAGTTTTTTTGTTCACCATTCTTTTAGTACAATGGAAGAAGTAAAAAAGATTTCACCGGCAACCAACGGGCATTCACACCTGCCGGAGCAAGGTTCAGTAGCAGAAGTATTGCAGTTTAAAAAATTGCAGGAGCGTTTTGTCCTGCAGTTTGAGCATATATTTCCGGATAAACAGGCGCCCCGGACAGTCATTATCATCCCATCCCTTTCCATGGATGAAGAAATTCTCTCCAAGATAACCGGTATCAATCATTATGAGGAACGAATGCTTTGTATGCTGATGTTACTGCGTATGCCCCGCACCCATGTGATTTATGTTACCAGCGAAACCATTGACCCGGTGATAGTAGATTATTACCTGCACATGTTGCCGGGTATTACGGGTTACCATGCTTTAAGAAGACTAACCTTATTGAGTTGTCATGATTCTTCTTCCCGCCCATTGACAAAGAAGATCCTGGAACGGCCACGGCTTATTCAACGCATTAAAGATTTTATTCCGCCGGATCATGAAGCTCACATGTCCTGTTTCAATGTAACGGCGTATGAAAGGTCATTGGCTGTACAACTGCAGGTGCCAATATATGGCTGCGATCCTGACCTGTACGAATTGGGAAGTAAAAGTAATGGCCGCAAAATATTCCGGGAATGTGGTCTCCAAGTTCCTCCCGGTTTTGAAGACCTGCATTCTGAAGAGGATATTATCTACGGGCTGGCTAAAATGAAAGAAAAAAACCCGGCCTTACGAAAAGGAGTCGTAAAAGTAAATGATGGGTTTTCCGGCGATGGCAATGCTATTTTTTCCTATGCCGGTTCAGAGTTTGCGGCTGATCTGAAAACCTGGATAAAAGAAAACCTGAAAGAAAGATTAAAAATGGTGGCTCCTGATCTTTCTTATGCTGTGTTTTTACAGAAATATAAAAGCATGGGTGGTATTGTTGAAGAATTCCTGGAAGGAGATCAGAAAGAATCCCCATCGGTGCAATGCCGTGTTACACCGACCGGGAAATGCGAGATCATTTCTACCCATGACCAGGAATTAGGTGGCGAAAGCGGACAAGTATATATCGGCGCCCATTTCCCCGCCTCCAATGAATACGCTGTTGAATTGGGAAAAATGGGTACACTTGTGGCAGAAGCCTTAAAGGAAAAAGGCGTACTGGGTCGCTTTGCGGTAGACTTTATTTCGGTGAAAGAACAGGAAGGCTGGAAGCATTATCCTATTGAGATCAATTTGCGCAAGGGTGGCACTACACATCCTTTCCTGATGCTGCAATTTTTAACAGATGGAAAATACAATGATGAAGAAGGATTGTATTACACTTCAAAAGGCCATCTTATCCGTTATTATTTCTGTTCTGATAACCTTAAGAGCGATAAATACAAAGGGATCAGCCCGCATGACCTGATTGATATCGCCATGATGAACGACCTTCATTACGATGGCAGTTCACAGGAAGGAGTGATGTTCCATTTGATCGGCGCCTTATCACAATATGGAAAATTGGGTGTTGTTTGTATTGGCAGTACGCCACAGCGGGCCAGAGAGTTTTATGGAAAGATCGTTACCGTGCTGGAGAAAGAATGCTGATCAAAGCCCCAAAACCTCCTTCAGTTTCCCATAACCACTCCGGCTCACGGGCACTTTCACTCCAGAACGGAGAACGGCCACATGGCTGTCTTTTTCGTACGGATCGATCCGGGTGATCTGTTGCACATTCACAATATAAGAACGGTGACTGCGGACAAATTGCTGCCCATCCAATGTTTGTTCAAAATGATTCATCGTTTTATTCTTCAGAAAATATCCGTCTTTGGTATGGATCTTCACATAATCATCAGCAGCTTCCAGGTATTGAACATCATGAACCGGAATGATCTTTATCTTGCTGCCGTCTTTGATAACAATGCGCTGGCTTTGTGCAGGTGATTGTGATGCGGTTTCCAGCAGTTCCTGTGTAGCTTTTTCATGGCTTTGTGATTTCTGTTCATTCCATTTGGAGATCGCTTTATCAAACCGCTCCTGGTTAAAAGGTTTTAATAAATAATCAATGGCATGTGCTTCAAAAGCTTTGATGGCATATTCATCAAAGGCTGTGGTGAAAATGACGGCAGGAGTTTGATCCAGCAGTTCCAGCATTTCAAACCCGTTGATCTTGGGCATCTGAATATCTAAAAAAATAAGATCAGGCTGGTGCTGCTGAATGGCTTTCACTCCTTCAAAACCATCGCCGCATTCCTGCATTAATTGCAGTTGCGGGTGTTTTTGCAAAAATTCTTTTACAATGCTTCTAGCCAATGGCTCGTCGTCGATGATAATTACTTTCATATTTGCCTGACACCTTTGAAGGAGTCTTTTTAGTTTAATGTTTTTTGCATTTGTCTGTCACCTTTAAAGGAATCTTTTTAGTTTAATGTTTTTGCAGGGTGTCTGACAAATTTACGACACCCATTAAAGTGTCAGACGTTCTTCGAGACGTCAGACACTTGTGGAATTTTTACAATGGTTGTAAAGATATTTTCTTTTACCTGTGTGTTAAGCAGGTCGTTCCTGGCAAATAATAAATATAACCTGCGTTGCACTGATTTTAATCCAAAACCTGTTCCCTGCTGCGGCGACGATGTCTCGGGGTCAAAGGGGTTCTGCACTTTTATCAGCAGGTTATTATCTTCCTTTGCGGCAAAAATCCTGATCACCGTTTCGCCGGTAGTATCATATAAACCGAATTTGATAGCATTCTCCACGATGGGCTGCAGCAGCAGCGCCGGTAATTTTAGCTGGTTGGTCAAATCATTGGTTTCAATTTCTGTTTCCAGCCTGTTGCCGAATCTTACTTTTTCAATATCAAGATACAGTTGCAGGTATTGAAGCTCTTCCTGCAGTGTCACCCATTGCTTTTCTTCTTTTTTAATAGTACCCCGCAGGAAATCTGATAATTGCTGCACCATCTTCCTGGCTTCTTCCGGCCTGGAACCAATCAACGCATTAATTGAATTCAAACTGTTGAATAAAAAATGTGGTTGCAACTGCTGGCGCAGTTTGAACAATTCTGCTTCCCTGGCTAATTTTTCAGCATCCTGTTTTCTTTCTCCCTGTTCATTTTGTTCCTGCCAGTTGTACCACAGCACACTGATGAGGATGATACAACCCAACAATAAAAAATCAAAACTTGCCCGGATGATCAATGAATGATCAAATGTGGAAATGTATATATCATCCTGTTTAAAAAAGGACCGTAGCGCCCACCTGTCAAGCAGAAGAATAATGACGGTAAGAAAAATGCACCAGGCCAGCAGGTGAATATAACGTTCCCTGCGCGGCAGGTAGTAGCGGAGTGTATTCATCAGCAGCAGGGAGGCCAGGAATAAACTGGCGTTACTGACCAGGCTGTCAATGATAGAAACTTTCCATTCCAGGCCAAACCAGTGCAACATCATGGCATGATCGGCCATGATGGCCAGCCAGCATATGATGAAGATAATGCGGAATCTCGTTGCTGAAAGTGGTGAAGTGGACATGTTGTAATTATACCAGTTCTAAAATTTCGAGTGTATCGGAAGAAACGATCGCATCCGCTTTTTTATGTATGATATCTATATATGTTTCTGCATGATCCCTTTCTTCAATCCGGGAGTATAATTCAGCCCCGTCGATCAGGTTGCTCAGCCGGTAGAGTTCGCTCACATTTATGAATTGCCAATGCACCAGCTGCTGGTTGTTATTGAAAAACATTTCCTCAGCCCGGCTTCCTAGTAATTGCGCTTTCAGGAAGGCTTCTTCTTTTTTATCAGAGCTGATCAACCGGAGTTGTTCATCAAATTGCGGGGTATGATCGCCATCGCCGCAGACAATGCGAAATACAATTTTTGCTAGATACCAGTTCATGGTTGTTGGTTTTGGATCCCGGTTAACAAGGTTTCCAGTGCTACCCGGAATTATTTTCAATAGCTTTTGATGT
>CAZGGQ010000076.1:0-10416 GCA_964525285.1 uncultured Chitinophaga sp. | reverse complement strand
CAGCGCTTTTATCATATCCTTCCGGGGCAGTGGAGTTTTTCCAGGCAATGGCCCTATCCAGCATTTCCTGGCTACTACTACGGATAGGTTCCAGTTTACCTTCTTCAGCCGGGTGAAAGGTTTTGCTCATCACTTCATGAAAGGCGTCGAGTTCCTGCCATTTGGCTTTTTGCTGGGCATGGATCGGCTTGGTAACAGCAACTGCTGCAAAAATCATCAACAAGGACAAAATTTTTTTCATATTTATTTTTTTTAGGGCCTCAAAGATAGGAGCTGAACCCAATATTTATATGATAAAAATCATTCCGGGTTGTTTTTTAGTCCCGATAGCTATCGGGATTTAGGTAATTTCGTTTTAATAATCAACGGGCAATATGACAAAACTCGAGAATTATATTTACGGGAAATGGGTTAGGGGTGATGGAGACGGCCAGCTCCTTTTTAATGCTGTAACAGGAAACCCCATCGCCACAGCTACTTCAAAGGGACTCGATTTCAAAAGTATTGTTGAATATGGAAGAAGAGTTGGTAATCCAGCTTTGCGCAAAATGACCTTTCACCAACGGGGAAATATGCTGAAAGCTTTGGCGCTGCATCTAAGAAATCACCTGGACAAATTCTACCAGGTCTCCTATCAAACCGGCGCCACTAAAGCTGATAGCTGGGTGGATATTGAGGGCGGGATCGGGAACCTCTTTGCCAATGCCTCATTAAGAAGAAAATTTCCTGATGAAATATTTTGTATTGACGGTGAAAGCCATAACCTCGGTAAGAACAATACATTTATGGGAACCCATATCCTTGTTCCCAAAGAAGGGGCGGCCATTCATATCAATGCATTCAATTTCCCCGTGTGGGGAATGCTGGAAAAGATCGCTGTTAATTTACTGGCAGGAATGCCGGCGATCGTAAAACCTGCAACGGTTACCAGCTATTTAACGGAAGCCGTGGTCAAAGAGATCATTGCTTCAAAGATATTACCAGAAGGTGCATTACAATTAATATGTGGTTCTGCAGGCGATCTGCTGGATCATGTCGCATCCCAGGATGTGGTAACATTTACCGGATCTGCATCCACCGGGTTGATGCTGAGATCAAACCCTAGAATTTTGAGTGAATCTGTTCCTTTTAATATGGAAGCTGATTCACTGAATTGCATGGTCATGGGTGAGGATGTGGTTCCCGACATGCCGGAGTGGGACATATTTGTAAAAGAGATCAGGAAAGAAATGACACTGAAAGCCGGGCAACGATGTACAGGTGTCCGCAGGATTTTTGTCCCGGAAAATAAGATGGAAGATGTATGGAAAGCCATCGCTTCGTCTTTATCCCAGACTACCATTGGTAATCCGCTGAATGAAAAAGTGAGGATGGGAAGCCTGGCTGGAGAAAGTCAGAGATCAGAGGTCAGAAGCCAGATAGCTAAACTACTTGCCGGTTCGCAAATTGTTTATGGCAGCCTGGATAGTGTTCAGGTGATTGATGCTGATCCTGAAAAAGGGGCATTCATGTCACCTGTTTTATTAATGAATGAAAAACCATTTGCCTCAAAAGAAGTACATGAAGTGGAAGCCTTTGGCCCGGTGAGTACTATCATGCCGTATAAAAGTTCTGTCGAAGCCATTGCATTAAGCAAATTGGGAAAAGGAAGTCTTTGTTCCACAATCGTTACGGCTGACTACAAACAAGCGAAACAATATGTCATTGGCGCAGCGTCGCATCATGGAAGGATCCTGGTATTGAATAATGAATGTGCCAAAGAAAGTACCGGGCATGGTTCACCTTTGCCATTATTGGTGCATGGTGGTCCCGGCCGGGCCGGGGGCGGCGAAGAGATGGGCGGACTTCGTGGAGTAAAACATTATTTGCAACGTACAGCATTACAGGGATCACCCACAACAATCACCGCCATTACAAATGTTTATCAACCTAATGCTAAGGGAAAAGATCCGGGAAAACATCCTTTCAAAAAATATTTTGAAGAACTGCAGATCGGCGACCAGATCATCACGGAGAAAAGGATCATCACATCTGAAGACATTGATAAATTTGCAGATCTGAGCGGCGACCATTTTTATGCACACATAAAAACAACTGATTTTTCCGGAACCATGTTTGAACAACAGGTGGCACATGGTTATTTTATCATGAGTCTGGCTGCAGGTTTATTTGTTGACAGCTATGAAAAAAATCCTGTGCTGTTAAATTATGGTATTGATGAATTACGGTTTACCAAACCGGTTTATCCCGGTACTGAGATTCATATCCGGTTTACCTGCAAGGAAAAATTACCTAATGATAAAAGAATAGTGGAAAAACCCGAAGACTTCAAAAGAGGTGATGATATTGACAAGGGAATTGTAAAGTGGCTGGTGGAAATGATCGATGAAACCAATGAGGTGACCGGCATAGCTACTATTTTAACCATGGTGGCCAAAAAAAATCAATGATAAAATACCAGTCATGACAGAAGGATATGTAAAAAGAGAATTACACAAGGGTATTGCAACGATCGAATTCTTTCATCCGCAAAGCAATTCATTACCCGGAAAAATTTTGCACGACCTGGCAGTAGCTATTACCCACGCCGGCCATGACCCGGATACTACTGTAATCATTCTTCGTTCAGCGGGAGAAAAAATTTTTTGTGCCGGGGCATCCTTTGATGAACTGGCTGCTATAAAAACTGAAGCCGAGGGATTAAAATTTTTCAGAGGCTTTGCCGATGTCATTAATGCGATGCGAAGCTGCCCGAAATTTATCATTGGCCGCATACAGGGTAAAGTTGTGGGAGGCGGCGTGGGTTTGGCGGCATCCGTTGATTATGCGATTGCGACGGATGCAGCAGATATAAAACTGAGTGAACTGGCGGTTGGTATCGGCCCCTTTGTGGTAGGTCCCGCCGTAGAAAGAAAGATCGGGACTGCCGCCTTCAGTGCATTGGCTATTGATGCCACAGGCTGGCGCAATGCAGAGTGGGCTAAACGAAAAGGCCTGTTTGCAGAAGTGCATGAGAATGCCGGCAATATGGAGGAAGCTGTTCAAAGGCTTGCGCATAATTTATCTCATTCATCGCCGCAGGCTATGGCCGAAATGAAAAAGATCTTCTGGAAAGGGACGGAACATTGGGATGCTTTATTAATTGAAAGGGCAAGAATAAGCGGCCGGCTGGTGCTGAGTGAATTTACCAGGAATGCGATTGAAAAATTTAAAGCCCCCAAACCCCCGAAGGGGGCTTAGAAAATGTCACCTACTTTCGATGCAACCAATTTTTTCAGGCTTTGTGATAGACTATGCCGTAAGGACAAGGAATTAAAATTTATTATCAAACAATATGGTTATCCTCCCATGTGGACAAGACCTGCCAGTTTTCAATCCCTTATCCTGTTTATCCTGGAGCAACAGGTTTCGCTGGCGTCAGCTTATGCAGCGTTTAAAAAATTAAAAGAGAAGATCGGGTTTGTAACTCCTGCTAAAATTCTTTTGTTATCCGATGCAGAATTAAGAGCCTGTTATTTCAGCCGGCAAAAAATTATTTATGCAAGAGAATTGGCAATAGCAGTTCAAAGCAAAAAATTAATTTTAAAAAGACTTACCGATAAACATGAAGATGAAGTACGCCATGAATTAAAAAAGATAAAAGGCATCGGCGACTGGACGGTGGATGTGTACCTGATGCATTCGTTGCAAAGAACGGACCTGTTTCCATTAGGTGATGTTGCATTAGTGAACAGTTTGAAAGAAGTAAAACAACTGGATCCTCATACTACTAAAGATGAAATGCTGAAGATAGCTGAACCATGGCGGCCCTACAGGACGATTGCGGCGATGATTTTGTGGCATGCGTATATTAAGAAAAGATCAATAAAAATACAGGGCTAAGAGATCAAAGGAGTGAAAGAGATAAGGAGGGAGTTGCCTATGGCAACTCTTCCCGGCCGAAGTTATTAAACACTCTGTGAATACCATCTTTCATTAAAGGCACTTTAAAATTAATAAGCATTCCATGTTTAAGGTTTAGTAAAGAAAGATGGGTGTGAATCTGGTTAAAATAAACAGGAGGTAATGGATAAAGTGATTTTAACTCTAACACAAGTTTATCTTCAACTAACAAATCAATTTTGTAGGCATCTTTAATATACAACTCATCATACTGAATCGGAAGTAATAATTGCCGCAGCACTTTAAAGCCAAGTTTGGTTAACTCGTAATATAGGATTTCTTCATAAACTCTTTCAAAGCAGCCAGGACCGACCCTTGAGTGAATTTTAATACAAAGGTCTATTACGATCCCGGTTAGTTCGTTTATCGGAATTGACTTTTTCAAGATTAATGTATTACTCTTTTTCTCCTTTTCTCTTTTATTCTCTTAGCTAAATATTCAACCCCCCGCACACACTAATCGTTTGCCCTGTAATATAAGAACCCATATCACTCGCCAGGAACAAAGCCACATTCGCAATATCTTCCGTAGAAGCAAATCGTCCCAATGGAATGCCAGCTTTGTATTTATCAGCAGCTTCGCCTTCTTTTAAATAACTGGTCATGTCTGTTTCCACGAACCCGGGTGCTATTGCATTGCAGCGGATATTGCGGCTGCCTAATTCCTTTGCAACAGATTTTGTAAAACCAATGATACCCGCTTTACTGGCCGCATAACTGCTTTGCCCGGCATTGCCTATTTCTCCGATGATGGAACTCATGTTGATGATAGAGCCTGATTTTGCTTTCATCATCGGGCGGATAACCTGCTTGGTCATGTAGAATACACTGTTCAGGTTCACTTGTATCACATCATTCCATTGTTCCGGCGTCATGCGAAGCAATAAATTATCTTTTGAAATACCGGCATTGTTTACACAAATATCCACGGTGCTAAATTCTTTCAGCACATCATTTACAAAGATTTCGCATTGGGCAAAATCTCCGGCATTACTTTTATAGGCCTTGCATTTTACACCTTGTGCCCTGATCTTTTCCTCCAGCGCCTCCGCCTTGGCGGAGCTGCTGTCGCTTACATACGTAAAAGCAATATGGGCACCCTGCTCTGCAAATTTTATGGCAATTCCTTCGCCGATGCCACGGGCAGCGCCGGTGATGATGGCAACTTTTCCGTCAAGTAATTTCATGGTGGTTTATTTATTGACAAATGTAACAGAATTCATCTGTAGAATTTCTTCCACCAGGTTTCTTTCATTGCTGAGCCTTGGCACTTTGTGTTGTCCGCCTAACTTCCCTTTTCTCCGAAGCCATTCCACAAAAGTTCCTTTTTTTAATGAATGAATGATTGGCAAACGCAGGGCAATGTCTTTGTACCTTTTGGCTTCATAATCACTGTTTACATTTTTTAATGCCTCATCCAGTTCATTGGTAAAGGCATCCATGCTTCCGGGTTCTTTTTCAAATTCGATCAACCATTCATGGGCCCCGTTGGAAGTAGCTGAAAAATATACAGGCGCTGCGGTATAATCATTCACAACGGACCCTGTTTTTTCCGCAGCAACAGCGATCGCTTTATCCGCATTGTCAACGATCACTTCTTCGCCAAATGCGTTTATATAATGTTTCAACCTGCCGGATACTTTTATGCGGAACGGTTTTAGTGAAGTAAACTGAATGGTATCACCCAACAGGTATCTCCAGAGTCCGGCATTGGTGCTGATGACAGGAGCATAATTTTTCCCTAATTCAACATCCTGTAAACTGATCGTCTGCGGATCCTTTTTCCCGTATTCACTGACGGGCATGAATTCTATAAAAATACCATGGTCAGTGAACAGCAGCATTCCGTCTTCGCCGGGAATATCCTGCGCTGCTATAAAACCTTCACTGGCATTATACATTTCCTGGTAATTAATGTTTTTGCCAATGAGTTTCTGAAACTGTTCTTTATAAGGTGTAAAAGAAACACCGCCATGCATGAACAATTCCAGCGATGGCCACACTTCACTTATCGTTTTTTTACCGGTTATATCCAAAATACGTTTGAATAAAACCATGGTCCAGGTAGGAACACCGGATACAGAGGTCACTTTTTCTTTGATCGTACTGGCTGCCAGTTTTTCAATCTTGCTTTCCCATTCATCCATTAACGCAATACTAAGATCGGGGGTTCGTAACCAATGTCCCCAGAAAGGAGTGTTTTGCAGCAGCACGGCGCTGAGGTCGCCATACTGCACTTCATTGTTCATAGGATTTATATTATGGCTGCCGCCGATCACCAGGCCTTTGCCGGTGAGTAATTCTGAATCAGGGTTATACTGGTAATATAAGGTGAGTACATCTTTGGCAGCTTTAAAATGGCAGTCTTCCAGGCTTTCATCGCTGATGGGAATAAATTTGCTTTTATCACTGGTAGTGCCGCTGCTTTTGGCAAACCAATAGATGGGAGTGTTCCATAAAATATTTTGTTCACCATTCATGGTTCGCAGAATGTAAGGTTTCATGTCATCGTATTCATGAATAGGAACAGCTGCTTTAAAATCACGAACATTAAACAGGTTGGAAAAATTATACTTTCTCCCAAACTCAGTGTATTGAGCGGAGGTAACAAGCTCCTGCAACACTTCCCGCTGTGCATCCAATGGATTGTTCCTCCAGGCTTCGATGCGCCAGAGCCGCATACGGGCAAGGGATGATATGGCGGGGGAGAGCAGCTTCATTGCTAAGGAAAAATAGAAAAATTAATGAACAGGTAAAAATTTACTGCACTGAAGCTTCTCCTGCTTTGATGGCTTCTTCGTGAAGATAATCTTTCCGCTTCAGCTCAAAATTCCTTCCCAGATACAACCGCCGGACATCTTCATCAGCTGCCAGTTCTTCGGCTGTGCCATGCTTAAAAATTTTCCCTTCAATCAGTAAGTAAGCCCTGTCGCAAATAGAGAGAGTTTCTGTTACATTATGGTCGGTTATAAGAACACCTATGTTTTTATATTTCAGCCTGGCAACAATGGCCTGGATATCCTCTACCGCGATCGGGTCAATACCGGCAAAGGGTTCATCCAGCAAAATGAATTTCGGATCAACAGATAACGCCCGGGCAATCTCTGTTCTTCTTCTTTCGCCCCCGCTTAATACATCGCCATTGTTTTTGCGGACATGCTGCAGCCGCAGTTCATTCAGTAATAATTCCAGTTTATCCTTTTGCTGTTGTTTGGAAAGTTTCGTCATTTCCAGGATGGCGGCTATATTATCCTCCACGCTCAACTTGCGGAATACAGAAGGTTCCTGCGGCAGGTAACCAATGCCCATCTGCGCCCGTTTGTACATGGGCAGCTGCGTGATATCTTCATTGTTCAGGAAAACCCGGCCTTCATCCGGCTTGATCAATCCGACCACCTGGTAAAAAGAAGTTGTTTTACCGGCGCCGTTAGGCCCCAATAAACCAACAATTTCTCCCTGTTTTACTTCAAATGAAACCTGGTTGACAACCGTGCGGTTGCCATATTTTTTTACAAGGCCCTTTGTCTGGATGGTAACAGGCATAGACAGCAAAAATAAGCTATGGAGAGTAACGAATGATTATTCTAATCTATTTAACGACAATTTGACGTTGGCCTTAAATAACCCCCGGTTGTAACAGAATTATTGAATATGCTGAATAGAATTACAGAACGATGAAGTGAGCAATTCTTCAACTGGAAGAATTGAGAAAACAGAAGATGATCAGGGAACCGAAGCAGGCAACATCCTTCGACTTCACTCAGGAGATTGCTTCGTCCCGCTATTGGAGCGGGACGAAGCAAGTTTTTTGACTAATGCCCCCGCATCATTAGCTTTGCACCCTTATGAAGGTTATTGATCATATCAACGCAGCCAGGGATACCCTGATCTCTTTTGAAATACTTCCTCCTCTGAAAGGGAAAGGCATTACAGGCATATATAATCATCTTGACCCGTTAATGGAGTTCAAACCGGCGTATATAAATGTTACTTACCACCGGAGCGAACATATATTTAAAAAAAAGGCTGATGGCAGTTTTGAAAAAGTTGTGATCCGCAAACGACCGGGTACGGAAGCCATTTGTGCTTCTATTATGAACAAGTATAATGTAGATACTGTTCCTCACCTGATCTGCGGTGGCTTCTCGGTCCAGGATACGGAAGATGCATTGCTGACCTTAAGTTATCTCGGTATTGACAACGTATTGGTGCTGCGTGGTGATGCGGCAAAAAACGAAACAGCCTTTGAACCTGAGCCGGGGGGACATAAATATGCTATTGAACTTTTAAAACAAGTGGTAAATCTGAATAAAGGGATCTACCTGGAAGAGGAATTAAAAGGAAACAACGGCACCACTTTTTGTGCAGGTGTGGCCGGTTACCCGGAAAAACATTTTGAAGCGCCAAATATGCAAACGGATCTTTTGTATTTAAAGAAAAAAGTAGAGGCCGGCGCTGAATATATTGTTACGCAGATGTTTTTTGATAATAAAAAATTCTTTGCTTTTGAAAAACAATGCCGGGAGGCGGGGATCACTGTTCCGGTTATTCCGGGATTGAAACCGATCACTTCGAAGAAACAACTTAGTATTATACCCCGTACATTTTATGTGGATATTCCCACTGACCTTTCCGGCGAAATATTAAAATGTAAAGAAGATGCTGATGTAGAAAAAGTTGGAACAGAGTGGTTACTGGCTCAGTCAAAAGAGTTAAAGAAAAGCGGCGTCCCTGTATTACACTACTACACTTTAGGCAAACCGCATGTGGTGGTGAATGTGGTGAAGGAGTTGTAAGCTAAGCGTATAAAAGAGTAAATGAGAAAAAGAGTTAATTCGGAATATTCTCCTTTACTCCTTTTCTCTTTTGATCTCTTAGCCTTATTTCGAAATCTCCGCCAGCACCGCCTGATCTATCAGCACCGGAAATTTCCTTTTCAGCGCTTCGTTCCACTGTTGCTCCAATGCTGCCTGGTAATCATTTATCAGCATCCCTTTCGCTTCATTAAAGCTGCGCTGCGTTGATTGCGGATAGGCTTTTACAATGTAAGCAAAGGAAGCTGTATTGTCAATCTTGTTGAGCAACGGCGCTGTTATCATTCCCGGTTTGGGTATCATCTTATCCAGGTTGGGTATCTGGCTCCATTCATACCTGGACGAATCAACTACTATTTTCTCGCTGTACATATCGGAAACTTTCCGCCAGCCGGCAGGTTCTTTTTTAAGCTCCCCATAAGCTGTTTTGGCGATCGTTTCATCTGAGCAAAAGAATACAACCGCATCGGCGCTTTGTTTCCACAGGTAGTTCGTTTTATTTTTTTCATACAGGGCAAGCAGGGCAGTGCTGTCGCTTTGTGCTTTGTTCCATATTTCCTGCTGCATGATCTCGAAAAACAGGTTACCGTCCTTAAATTCCTGCATCTGGTCGCGGAATTCTTCATTAAAATATTCCAGGTGATCCCTGTAATAATTGATCATGGCAAATTGTACCCATTCTTCCCTGACCTGGTCATGCGGTTTGGGGCCGGTTCCATCCTGCTTGAACCGGTACATGTTGGCATAGTTTACCCATGAGGTGGCATTATAAATGGAATCACCGATGCTAAACATAGGAGTGCTGGCAATAATAGTACGGCCGATCGGCAACATAGGTTTCAGGTCAAGCACACTGTCAGACATGTTCCAAAGCGCCCCATCATCGTAAGGATATTTTTTATAACCTGCTATCACCTGCTGATAAATAAAATCACGGGAGGATTTCCAGCGGTTGTCCGTCATGATCCGTTGCTGCAGGTCCTGCATATTGGATTTATCATTGGCATCGGTTTTGACCGGCTTTAATGAAATTCGTTTTACAATATGCCAGCCATGTGTAGTGAGAAAAGGTTTGCTGACAGCGCCATCTTTGGTTAAAGACCATAACACATTTTCAAAAACAGGATCATACTGGCCAACGCCAATATCGGGCATGACGCCACCTGTTGCGCCACTGATATAATCATTGCTGAAGGCAGCGGCGAGGCGGTTAAAATTTTCACCGGCCATAATTTTTTTATACAATGAATCGGCCCTGCCGGCAATTTGTTTTTTACCAGCATCATCAGAACCGGGGGGAATAGCTAATAGTATTTGCTGGGCTTTTATTTTACCAACTGCTTTTCTTTCACCCCGGTTTTTAAAAATATGGTAACCTATTTTTGAACGGACAATGGAGGAAAGCTTTCCAACGGGAGTAGCATAGATGGCGTTTTCAAATTCGTACGGCAAAGTCAACACCGTGATATACCCGAGGTCGCCATTATTGTTTTTAACCGAAGGATCATCGGAGTTTTGTTGTGCTACCAGTAAAAAATCATCTCCTTTCTGGAGACGCTGCCATACTTCGTCTCTTTTTTTCTGTGTGGCCAGGCTGTCAATAGCGCCGGTTGCATTCCTGAAAGAAATAAAAATATGCGAGACATGTATGTCTTTCAAG
>CAZGGQ010000075.1:0-11281 GCA_964525285.1 uncultured Chitinophaga sp. | reverse complement strand
AAACCCAATAATTTTTGAAGCAAACTCCACTAATAGGAAAATTTACAGAAGTAGTAGGGTTTGCTTCGCCCCGGTAAATTTCTAAATGGATTGAGTTTGTTTCTGGGGCTCGCAAGTCAATCTACAATAAAGAGTTTGCAGCCTGTTTCGGTTGAGCTGCGGTGGGCTTCATTATTATCTCCAACAAAATAGCACATGCCTTTGCTGGTTGTGAGAATACGCCCATCAGCCAGTTCTGTTTCCATTTCACCTTCGGTGCAAAGAATAATATGTCCTTTGCTGCACCAATGGTCGGCTTTGTAACCTGCAGCATATTCCACCATCCTCACACGGATATCATTCATCATTTGTATTTGCCAGGTTGCCATACCGGTTTCACCTGTATGCTCTTCTTTGGGAATGGAAGACCAGTCGAGGTTTTGAAAGGGGAAAGGGGAGATATTCATAGCCAATGTGATTTGTTGGGTTAATGCGTTTCAATCGTTTCTACATCAGGGATACCGGATAACTGTAATTCAATATGCTTATGATGTGCTTTTGTTTTAAACTCATTGATGAGCTCTATCACATCGTAGTCGATATAAACACTGTGGGCGCCGTCAATATGTGCTACTGAATAGTCAGGGATTTTTTCCAGCTCGTCTTTGAGTCTTTTTTTATTAATGAAGCTCACATTGATCGCCAGGTGGAAAAAATAATGAGTGATATGTCCTTCGGTCCGGGTGGTTAAGGTAAATCCGGCCTTGTAGGTATTCTTAAAAATAAAATAACCTGCGTAGGCCACACCAATGCCAACACCGATCAACAGATCGGTAAATAGAATGGCTACAACTGTTACTATGAAAGGCATGAATTGTTCTCTTCCTAATTTATACACCGAACGGATCATTTTAGGCTTTGCAAGATTATAACCGGTACGTATCAGGATAACAGCAAGGACACAATAAGGGATAAGGTTCAGGAGAAATGCCATAAAGAAAACAAATAACAAAAGCCAGATGCCATGAAAGATGCCGGAGAATTTTGTCCGGGCGCCGGCTTCGGCATTGGCAGAACCCCTGACAATAACGGCTGTAATGGGTAGTCCGCCCAGCAGTCCGCTGAAAAAATTACCGGTTCCCTGTGCTACCAGTTCCCTGTTTTGCGGCGTGATGCGGTTGTAAGGATCTAATTTATCCACGGCTTCAATGCTTAATAAAGTCTCAAGAGTGGCAACGATACAAATAACAACAGCATTTTTCAAGATGGCTGTATTGTTGAACAAGGAATGATAATCGGGCCATTTTATCTGCGAGAACATATTATCCGGCACATTTACAAATTGTGATGGTTTTAAAGCCAGTTCCGGAACAAATTTGTTAAACAGTAGCGCCATCAATATCCCAAACACTACCACTACAAATGAAGTGGGCAGGAAAGAAATTCTTTTGGTCATTGTCTTTTTCCAGGCAATGAGAAGGGCTAATGATAAAAGGGCAATGATAACAGCTCCTTTCGACGTGTGATAATATATATTTTTCACATGATCGAAAGCATTCCTGAACGAGATAACATTGAATAATTCCTTTGTCCAGAAATCAGCTTTATCATATCCCAGCAACAAAGGGATCTGTTTGGAGATAAGAATGATGCCGATAGCTGCCAGCATTCCTTTGATGACAGTAGAAGGAATAAAATGGGTAAAGCCTCCTAATTTGAAAACACCTAACAGTATTTGGATAAGACCTGCAACGGCGACTGACAGGAAAAATATTTCAATCGTTCCCAGTTCTGTAATAGCGGATGCACATATGGCCGTAAGACCGGCCGCCGGGCCACTTACACTGATATGGGATTTACTGATAAGTGAAACAAGAATACCGCCGATGATACCGGCTACCAGGCCTGAATAAAGCGGCGCACCGGAAGCCAGTGAAATGCCGAGACAAAGAGGCAGCGCCACAAAGAATACGGTGATGCTTGCTTTGAAGTCGTGTTTGAGAAAAGAAAGAAAATAAAATTTTGCCCGCCGGTTATTAATGCTCATGATGACCACATATGGTTATTGCTATGGATATTCGACACGCAAATTTACAAATCTATTGTTGAATTGAGGTGGATAAATGAAATGGAAGACTAAAAGACACTTGCCAGGGAGAAAATCCAAATCAGCAGCTATTTTTTATTCTGGTTTAAAAACCCTTTTCAAAATAACCTCTTTATCCTTTAATAATTTTTGTTGGATGAATTGCTTAAGATTCAATTTCGATTCAGTAATATCCAAAAATATCCATGATTTATTTAGTACCCCGCAATATACATCAGCTCCGCCTTGACAATTGGTATGTATGTTGGTTGTTGTATTTTTATAAATGCCACTTGCCATTAACTTTTCACCAATATAATAGTATTTCCAAGTACCTGTTTTATACTCATAAAAGGCAGTAAATGGAGTCCTTCCACAAAAGATGTAGCTTCCGGATTTATAATTTCCTTTTGATTTTAAATCACCGTTTTCATGCCATTCAATCCATTCCCCATCTCTTAATTCATTTTTCAATTCTCCGGATTGCTTTTTACTTCCATCATCATAATATTCCCAAAATATTCCATCAACAAATTTCCCGTTATCATATTTTATTGAAAACCTTACTTGTCCATTTTTATAATAAAACGTGTAATCGCCAATTCTCTTGCCGAAGATTCTTTGATATCCCGAATTTTCCAAACTTGTGAATTGCTGTTTTATTTTTATCTGCCCATTTTCATAATATTCAGTCCAAATGCCATTTCTAACCCCGTTTGTATCATAGGTTTCAACTTTTCGTCGATTCCCATTATCATAATATGCACTCTTAAAAATTGTGGTTTCGTAAATTTGTGCTGTGTCCCATCTATAAATAGCGCTGTCTTTGATTTGCCCGTTTTTGTACCACCTGACCGACAGCCCGTTCATATATCCACTTTTATAATCAGCAATTTTTTCAATCCTTCCATTTAGGTAATAACTTATGTATTTACTCTCTGCTTTTTCATTTAGTAAAGTAAAAATTATTGCCGGCTTTGTTGTATCATCTTCAAAGAATTGAATCCATTTGCCATCAATATTTTCATTCGATTTAAGGTGGTAACTTTCCCGGATGACATTAGATTTCCAGTGAGGTATAGAATTGTCGTATTTGCTGTTTTGCTTTTCAGGGTATAACAAATACATTTCACCCTTATATAGGACACTTGGTATTTTGCTATTTTGTGCAGAGCAAAACTGGAATATTAAAAATGATATTGTAATTGATATAAACCTCATTAAAATTTACTATTGACTCGCAGATTGTCGCAAGTTTTCTTTCTAAAATTACAAAATACCAAGCTTTGTAAAGACAAATCGAAATTGCTCAGTAGAATTACCGAACGTACAAGTGAGTGACACAACAGACGATGATAGTAGTAATGCAGCTGGTAATATAAGTCATTTCTTACTCCCCGCCAGTTGGCGGGGATGGGGGTTTATACCTCCTCCACCCATTTATCCCTCTCATCAGGACTAAACTTCCACGGCGCAAAATTGTTTTCAACATTGCTGAACATGGCCGTCCATTCCTGTGGCGCATTGCTTTCTTCCATCACTAAGTGGCGGCGCAGTTGTAAAATAATATCCAGCGGGCTTATACTGACGGGACATTCCTGCACACAGGCGTTGCAGGTGGTGCAGGCACGGAGTTCTTCAACAGAAATATAATCATGCAATAATGATTTGCCATCATCTTTAAATTCTCTGTTCTTATGAATGTTTTTTCCCACAGCCTCCATCCGGTCACGGGTATCCATCATTATTTTCCTTGGAGAAAGCAATTTGCCGGTCTGATTGGCCGGGCAGGCAGCGGAGCAGCGACCACATTCGGTGCAACTGTAAGCATCCATCAGGTTCTTCCAGCTAAGATCCATGATGTCTTTTGCCCCGAATTTTTGCGGTAGAGATGCAATATTTTGCGTCTCTACCGCAGGCGCCAAATCCGGTTGCATAGCATACAATACTTCTTTCTGAATGGATTCCATGTTATCCATTTTCCCCATTGGCAGTAATCTTGCATAGTATGCATTGGGGAATGCCAGGATAATATGGAGGTGCTTGGAGTAAGGGAGATAATTCATGAAAGCAAATATGCCAACGATATGCAGCCACCAGGAACCTCTTTCAATAATTTCCAATCCATTATTGCTTACCCCATTTAATAAAGGGTGCAGCCATTGTGATAAAATAAAATTGCCGGTTGGATGTGCAGCATAATGTTCAACACCCCTTGTTTGTAATAAAGTATCACAGGCATTCAGGGTTAAGAACAGTGACATCAGGATAATCTCAGTAATAAGGATATAGTTTGCATCGCTTCTTGGCCAGCCGTCAAGGTCTTTGCTGATAAAACGTTTTAATTTGATGATATTTCTGCGGACAAGAAATATAGCACAGGCCAATAAAACCAGTAAGGCCAGCACTTCAAACGCATTGATAAGAAAGCTATACAATCCGGGAAGCGGTGTTGCAAACAAACGGTGCTTTCCAAAAATTCCATCCATCACTATCTCCAGCACTTCAATATTGATGATGATAAAGCCGGCATACACAAAAAAGTGCATCACGGCTACCAGCGGGTTGCGGAACATTTTCTTTTGCCCGAAGGCAAGTAATAACAAATTCTTCCATCTCTGTGATTTATTATCGCTGGTCCCTGCCTGTCCGGCAGGCAGGTCTTCATCCCGGCCAAGTTTGATATTCCGGCTGATCTCTTTTACTTTTTTTGTAAATAGCCAGATAGAAACAACACTGAGAAGAATAAAAAGGATTTGCTGGACAAGTTGCATAGCAGGCAATTACAGGGGCTAAATTACGGTTTGTAAATGAAAGCTGGTTTCCCGCAGATGGAGCAGTCCCGAAAGCTATCGGGATCGCAGATCAACGCTGAACTTTCTGTGCAATCAGCACAGTAATCTGCGATGATCCCTGCCTGCCGGCAGGTGAGGGATAAATAGCAAAACTTATGAGCAAAATGCTGTAGAAGTGAACTAAGAGAAAGTTTAGGGTCCTTATCCTTATTAACTCAGTTGTCGAGTGTAATATCTATTTCTCTTGATACCTGGTAATTGTAAAAATCAGTGGAAGTTACTTTTACTGTTGCGGGGGTAGGTGCAGTGATGCCGGCAACTATCCAGCTCCAAGAAAAGCGGTACAAAGCAATATTTCCGGCCGAAGTGGTTTGCTGGTATAAAATCGCCCCGGTAGTTTTATTTTTTATTTCAACTTTAGCTGTCGTCACGGTATTATTATCAATAATGGTCCCGCTTACAACCAGGTTAAAGCCATTGGTATAAATTACTCCTGTATTGGGAAAGTCAATCTGGATATTCGAAGGCGTATCAGCGGGGGGAGGATTGTTGTTGTTACTTTTACTGCAGTTTAATGAAAAAAAAGAGACAAAAATGAACAGCATGAAAAAACGAAACCTGGCCATGGGTCATTATATTTGAAATACAAAAGTAGACTTTTCGGTTTTACAGGAAGGCTTTTTAAAAATAAATTAAATGTCCTTTAAATTTCCCTTTTGAAAACTCCAGGGCGGGGGTTGGAAATTTGAAGGCACTTAAAAAGGTCAGGAAGAACTTTAGTGCTTTGCTGTTTGTTTTTATTTTACTCAGGTCAATATCAGGAGCCAGCCACCATTGACGGTATCTTTTTATATCAGGCCGGTTGAAAACGATGTTTCCATTGTTGTCTTTACCAATATTTTCTGTTCCACCAAACATCCCATCAGCGCCGTAACCAACAGACAGTGATAACCAGGGCGGTAATTTGCTTTTTGGGAAAAATGATTTGATATTGGCGCTGGCCCAATAGGTTTGCCCGTTATAGTCCTTAATAAACCTGGAAGCGTCTCCTTTACCAAATAATATATCACTTCGCTGATTCAAAGATGGATCGCTGTATGTTTTGTGGTGAAATGAGAATTTTAGTTTGATGTGCTGATCATCCCATGCCAGTTCCTGCGCCACGAGGGCGCCACTTCCAAGTATATTGGCGCCGAAATCGGCCCAACTCCATCCCCAACCTGCACTAAAGCCATCTAATACTTCAATAACGGTTTGGTAAAAGGCGCCACTCATGCCGCCGATCCAGATACGTTTTTTCCGGTCAATGCCGGTCCAGCGCCAGAGTTCCATGCTGCCGCGGCTTTCAATATAGGCACTATAAAGATGACCAACCTTGTCCACCTGCAGCCATTCTTTATTATCATTGAAGCTGTGAAAACCTGTGCGGGGATAATCTTTATACCAGGCGGATGACAAACCGATCATGGCCGTGCTGTAAGCAACAACATTGCCGGTAGCTACCATCCAGATGCGTTTTTTATTGGGTAGGTCAATTATTTCTTTAAAGGGGATATAACTTTTATTTGAGTCAGTTTCTTCTTGTATAGCAGGGATTACCGAAGGTTCCTTTTGTAAAGTATCCTGTGCAAATGACTTTGCAATGATGAGTCCGAAAATAGCAGATATGATAATTTTTTTTAACACAGGAACACAAAGTTTTTACACAGAGCAACACAGAGAGTATACCTTATGAACAACAAATTTACGTTTCCTGCTGCTTTTGAGTTTTTAAAAACTAAAATTCAATAACTTTCAGCGAAATATTAAATTAGCAGCATGGATGCAGCAATAAAGGCTAAAGTTGATGCATGGCTCGGCGGCAACTTTGATCAGGCTACAAAAGAAGAAATAAAACGCTTGCAGCAGGAGAAACCCGATGAACTGGCCGATGCTTTTTATAAAAACCTTGAATTCGGCACCGGGGGTTTAAGAGGCATCATGGGTGTTGGCACCAACCGGATGAATAAATACAGCCTGGGTATGGCTACGCAGGGCTATACCAATTACCTGAAGCAATGTTTTACTGGGGAAGTGAGAGTGGCCATTGCATACGACAGCCGTAATAACAGCCGTTTCTTTGCCGAAACGACTGCGAATGTATTTGCGGCAAACGGAGTAAAAGTTTATTTGTTTGAAGACCTGAGACCGACTCCTGAACTCTCATTCGCCATCCGGGAGTTGAAATGCCAGGGTGGGGTGGTTTGCACGGCTTCACATAATCCCAAAGAGTATAATGGATATAAAGCTTATTGGGATGACGGCTCCCAATTAGTGCCGCCGCATGATAAGAATGTAATAAAAGAAGTGGATAAGATCGCTTCAGTAGATGATGTGAAATGGAGTGGCGGAGAAAAAAATATTACGATCATTGGTAAAGAAATGGATGAGGCTTATATCAACATGGTGAAAGGCCTGAGTATATTTCCGGAAATTATTGCAAAACATAAAGACCTGAAGATCGTGTACACACCCATACATGGCACCGGGATAACAATGATACCACCGGTACTGGAAAGGTTTGGGTTTAGAAATGTGCACATAGTAAGCGAGCAAAGTATTCCGGACGGAAATTTTCCAACGGTTGCTTATCCCAATCCTGAAGAAAGTGAAGCGATGAGTCTTGGTTTGAAACTAGCAGAAGAAATAGATGCTGATATTCTTTGCGGTACCGATCCCGATGCCGATCGTATCGCTATCGGGGTAAAAGACCTGCAAGGCAAATGGGTGCTGATGAATGGTAACCAGACTGCTGTTCTTGCTTTTAATTATTTAATTGAAGCAAGAAAGACCAAAGGCATTGCAAAGCCCAATGATATGGTGATAACTACCATTGTTACTACGCCAATGATCGATGCGATAGCTGCCAGGAACGGGGTGAACTGCTACCGGGTGCTTACCGGGTTCAAATGGATCGCAGATATGATACGCAAAAAAGAAGGGAAAGAGAATTATATCATCGGTGGCGAGGAAAGTTTTGGTTTGATGATCGGGGATAAGATAAGAGACAAGGATGGCATCAGCGCAGTGGCATTGCTTTGCGAAATGGCAGCTTATGAAAAAGAAAAAGATAGGAGCCTCCTTGAAAAGATGATTGACCTGTATGTGCAGTATGGTTTTTTTAAAGAACATCTCATCTCCATCACGAAAAAAGGAATGGATGGTCAGCAACAGATCGCTGCCATGATGGAAGCATATCGCAACGATCCTCCAAAATCAATCAATGGCTCGGATGTGGTAAAGTTGCTGGATTATGAATTGCAGACAGCAAAGGATTTTTTGGAAAACAGCACTTATAAATTGGATCTCCCGAAGAGTAATGTGTTACAGTTTATCCTGGCCGACGGCAGTATTATTTCCGCCCGGCCCAGTGGCACCGAGCCTAAGATCAAGTTTTATTTCAGTGTGAATACAAAATTGAATAGAGCTGCTGATTATGAGAAAGTGAATAAGGAGTTGGATGAAAAGATAAAGTCAATTATAGCGGATATGAAGCTAAGAGGGTAAAATGAGTGAAAGAGAAATAGAGGTATTCAGCATTTTCCTCCTTATCTCTTTTTCTCTTTTCTTCTCTTAGCCATAACTTGCACCTCACTTATGAGACCCACCGAAGATACCTACCGCCATAAAGGCTTACGAAAAAAATTAGTACAGGGCATACATACCAAAGGCATTACGGATGATAGAGTATTGGATGCTATCTTAGAAGTTCCCCGCCATTTTTTTCTCGAATCTGCTTTTGATGAAAAAGCATATGAAGACCGGGCCTTTCCCATCGGCGAAGGGCAAACCATCTCACAACCTTATACAGTGGCGTATCAAAGCCAGTTGCTAGAAGTACAGCCTTTCATGAAAGTGTTGGAGATCGGAACCGGCAGCGCTTACCAGGCCGTGGTGCTGGCAGAGATGGGAGCGCAGGTATATACGATCGAAAGGCAAAGAAAATTATTTGAATCCAATAAGAAATTTGACTTCCTTAATAAATATTCTTCCATCAAATTCTTTTATGGCGATGGTTATGAAGGCCTGCCCACCTATGCACCATTTGACAGAGTGATCATTACAGCAGCGGCTCCCGAGATTCCGCAAAAATTGATCGATCAATTAAAACCAGGCGGAATGATGGTTATTCCGCTTGGCAGTGGTGATATCCAGCAGATGATGCGGATCACTAAATTAGAAAATGGTTCGTTAAAAGAAGAAGTATTCGATCATTTTTCATTTGTTCCTATGATCGAGGGAAAAAAGTCTTGAGTCGTTAGTCGTTAGCCGGGGAAAAAGTCGTGAATTGTGGGGGAAAAATCGTTAGTCGTCAGAAAAAAGTCGTTAGTCATTAGTCTTTAGTCGTTAGTCCGTACGAAGTTGTTCTATAATTTGCCATAAACTTGTTTTATGGGAGATTATCGAAAATTAATAGCATACCAGAAAGCATTTGACTTGGCTATGGAAATTCTTGAACTCACTAAAAGTTTCCCAAAGGAAGAAAGATATAGTCTTACCGATCAGATAAGAAGGTCATCCAGGTCTGTCTGTACTAATTTTGTTGAAGCTTATAAACGAAGGGGGTACAGGAATCATTTTATTTCAAAGCTGAATGACGCAGAAACCGAAAATGCGGAAACACAGGTTGGCTTGAATTTTCGCTGGCTTGTAAATATATTTCTTCAGAGAAATACCTGGAACTAACATCGAAAAATGATGAGATCGCTAAACTTATCTTATACATGATTAATAACCCTGATAAATTCCGCTAAGCTCAATGCTAACGACTAAAAACTAACGACTTTTCTAAACAAACTGTTCCAATAATTCAATACGTTTCTTAATTGGCGGATGCGTTGCAAACATTCCGCTAAAAAAACTTTTCTTTTCTGTTTGAGGATTTTCAATAAACAGTTGCGCCACATCGCTTCGTTTTACGGCTTCAATGAGCGGATCTTCGTCAACTTTTTTTAAAGCATTAGCCAATGCATATGGTTTCTTCGTCCACTCAGCGGCGCCGGCATCAGCCAGGTATTCTCTTGACCGGGAAATACCAAAGCGGAGAAATAAGGAAATGAAATAACAAATGGCTGTGACAGCAATAGCGATAAGAACAATATAACCTCCATCTTTCTTTTTGCTACCACCGGAAAACCGGAGGCTGCGTAAAGCCATTTCGGCGAGGAAAGAAAAAATGCCAACGAAAATAATGGAGACGATCAGCAGCCGGGTATCCTTGTTGCGTATATGTGTGAGTTCATGTGCGATTACGCCTTCCATTTCATCGTCATCTAATTTATTGAGCATCCCCCTCGACAGCGAAACTGAATAAGTTTTTGCATTGATGCCGCTGGCAAATGCGTTAAGTGAATCATCCTCGATGACATATATCGCCGGCAACGTCATACCCTGCTGGATACAAAGATTTTCAACGAGGTTATAAACTCTTTTATTCTCCATCCGTTCAAGTGGTTTTGAACCCGTAGCCATCCTGATGAACGAAGCATGTCCCATCCATGCAATAAAGAACCAGATACCGACACCAATAAGCACAAAAGGCATGGTCTGCATAAATTGGAGATTTGCGGCTTCTGAATCCTGCTTACCTGCAAAGAAGAAAAAGATATAGAACATTCCCAGCAACAATGCCGGGAATGCGATCAGCAACAAAAGTGAATAGCGATTGTTCCTGCTGATTTGTTTGGTAAGACCTACATATTGCATTTTCTTAACTCTCCGCCAGCCGGCGGAGATGGGGGTTAAAACTGAATCTTGGGTGGCTCTTCCATTTGCTTGCGGGTATCGGTACCCAGGTCAAACATGATCTCCCTTTTGAAACCAAAGTTCCTGGCTATTAAATTGCCGGGGAATGACTCCACTGAATTATTGTATTCGGTAGTTGCGCCGTTGAAGAAACGCCTTGCTGCTGCCAGTTTGTTCTCAATATCACTGAGTTCTTCCTGCAACTGCAAAAAGTTTTGGTTGGCTTTCAGGTCAGGGTAGGCTTCCACCTGCACTTTTAATCCTGCCAGGGCCGTACTGAGTTGCTGTTCCGCTTTTATTTTGTCATCAATAGAGGTTGCGGCCATTGCAGCACTACGTGCCTCGGTGATCTTTGTGAGCAATTCCCTTTCATGAATAGCATAACCTTTTACCGTGTCTACCAATTGAGGAACAAGGTCATGTCTTTGCCTCAACTGAACATCAATATCGGCAAATGCATTTTGCCGGCGGTTGCGCAAACGCACCAGCCCGTTATACAGGCTTACCACCCAAATGACGATGATCAGGATAATTCCGACTACAATAAGTACTGGTACCATAGTTGTTTTGTTTTAAGTTGAGCCTGCCTGCCGGCAGCTTATCGTTACCTAGATTTTTTATTCATTATTTCAAAAAG
>CAZGGQ010000074.1:0-11868 GCA_964525285.1 uncultured Chitinophaga sp. | reverse complement strand
TTGTCAGAGACTTTTGCACCGGCTAACTATGGAATAAAAGGATTTATTTACAAGAAAGAAGATTTACTGATACCGCATCCGGTTAACGAACCTGAAGCGTATAAGAAAGCGTTAGGTGAGAAAATTATTAATTAATAATTATTAATTAATAATTACCCGAAAGGGTACAAAACTGCTTAAAGAAAAATGGGAATTACTCAGATACTTTTTTGGTTACTTTCAGTGGTGGCTTTGTTCAGCGCCCTGATGGTGATCAGCAGCAAGAACCCTGTATACAGCGTACTGTGGCTGATCGCCACCTTTTTTGCTATTTCCGGTCATTACATTTTATTAAATGCACAATTCCTGGCTATTGTAAATATCATTGTGTATGCCGGGGCTATCATGGTACTTTTCCTGTTTGTGATCATGCTGATGAACCTGAACAAGGAAACAGAACCGCGAAAAAACAGGTGGTTGAAAATGGCGGGAGCGATAGCTGGCGGATGTCTATTGTTGGTACTGGTGGCGGCATTAAAAGATACCGACATAAAACAACAACAGGCATTGGTGAATGAGGGGAGCATTGGTTTGATCAGGAACCTGGGAAAAGAGTTGTTCACAACGTATGTTGTGCCGTTTGAGATAAGCAGTATTTTATTTTTGAGTGCCATGGTGGGTGCGGTGGTGATCGGGAAGAAAGAATGATGCTGGATGCTGGTTGCTGGATTCTGGTCAGCAACTGCATAAACCAGTGACAAGAAAACAGAATCAAGAATCTAGAAAATGCCGATAAATTATTACATATTCCTGTCCATTGCCTTGTTCTGCATTGGCATTGTGGGTGTGCTGACACGCCGCAACTCTATTATCATCTTTATGTGTATAGAGTTAATGCTGAATGCAGTGAATTTACTGCTGGTGGCTTTTTCGAAAATGCATTACCTGAAAAACGCTGCGGCCAATGCAACAGCAGGAACGGACGGACAGGTATTTGTATTTTTTATCATGGTGGTGGCGGCGGCAGAAGTAAGTGTAGGGCTATCAATTATTGTTATGATGTACCGGAATATACATTCGGTGGATGTGAATTTTTTAAACAGGTTGAAACATTAAGCCTCCCCAAACCCCTCCGAAGGAGGGGCTTAGTGAGGTCGTTTGAAAACAAAATTTTCTAATTAAAAGAAACTTCGAAAGCCTTCCCTTCGGGAAGGTTTGGATGGGCCTTATGCAGAATTCTTTACAAATAGTTTATTTAATTCCCCTGCTTCCGTTAATTGGGTTTCTGATAAACGGGCTGGGCAGAAAACGTTTATCTAAATCACTTATAAGCATAATTGGTTGTGGGGTTATTCTTGCGTCTTTTGTATTAAGCATTTGGGTTTTTATTGAAGTGAGGGGTGGCAACACACATGTCGCAGAATATTTCAATTTTATTTCAGTGGGCTCACTGAAGATCCCTTTTGCATTTCAGATTGACCAGCTTTCTTCTTTGTTTCTTTTGATCATCACCGGCGTTGGTTTTTTGATCCATGTTTATTCCACTTCTTATATGCATGGAGAAGAGCCGGAACATTTTGGCAGGTATTTTTCCTTTCTCAATCTTTTTGTTTTTTCCATGTTATTGCTGGTGATGGGCGCCAACTATGTCATTATGTTCATCGGCTGGGAAGGAGTGGGGCTTTGTTCTTATTTGCTGATCGGCTACTGGTTTAAAAATCACGACTATAACAAAGCAGCCAATAAGGCTTTTATCATGAACCGCATTGGCGACCTAGCTTTCCTGATCGCTATTTTCTGGATTATTGCAAAGGTTGGTAATGTAAACTATGGCGACGTATTTTCATTTGCAGAGGCTAATAAGTTTACACCTAAATTCACGGGTACAGATATAACTGTCATTACGTTGTTACTTTTTGTTGGAGCGGCCGGCAAAAGTGCACAGATACCTTTATATACATGGTTGCCGGATGCCATGGCAGGCCCAACTCCCGTGTCTGCATTGATACATGCTGCAACAATGGTCACAGCGGGTATTTACATGATTGCCAGAAGCAATTTGTTGTATTCGCTATCTGACATTTCTATGAATGTAGTAGCAATAGTTGGTTTAGCTACTGCAATACTTGCTGCAACAATTGCTTTAAAACAAAATGATATTAAAAAAGTGCTGGCTTATTCTACAGTGAGCCAGTTGGGGTATATGTTCCTTGCATTGGGTGTTGGGGCCTATTCGGCCGGCGTATTTCATGTAATGACCCATGCATTTTTTAAAGCATTGTTATTCCTGGCAGCAGGCAGCGTCATTCATGCTATGAGTGGTGAACAGGATATCCGCAACATGGGGGGATTAAGTAAAAAAATAAAGATCACCTTTATCACTTTCCTCATAGGGTGTATTGCCATAGCAGGTATTCCCCCATTCAGCGGGTTCTTTTCCAAAGACGCCATATTATTGGCTGTCTATATTAAAAATCCTGTTTTATACGGTGTAGCATTGTTCGGAGCATTACTTACAGCTTTCTACATGTTCCGTTTGTTGTTCATCACATTTAGCGGAAGCTTCCGCGGAACCGAAGAACAAAAACATCATGTTCATGAAAGTCCTTCTGCCATGACTATTCCGCTGATCATCCTGGCCATCCTCTCTGTTATTGGTGGGTTGGTAGGCATACCGGAAGTATTTATGAAAGGGGGTGATCAATTCAGCGCATTTTTATCACCGGTGATCGACCAACATCCTGAACAAGCAGTTTCTCATTCTACAGAATATATGCTGATGGCTTTGTCAACAGGTCTTGTGATTCTAACGATCATTTTCGCCTGGTTCCAATTTAGAAATTATCAACGTAAAGAAGCCAGTGGTTTTGGAAAACTACTGGAAAATAAATGGTACGTGGATGAATTGTATGAAAAAATAATTGTGAATCCATTGCATAGGTTTGGAGGGTTTCTGAAAAACAATATAGAAAAACTGGTTATTGACGGATTGGTGAATGGGGTGGGAAAGATGGTGAATTACGGTGGTCGCCAGTTTCGTTTGTTGCAAAGCGGACAGGTGGGGAGCTATGTGTTGCTGATGGTGATTAGCATGGTAATTATTTTTGTGTTGCAGTTCTTTTTGAGAAAATAAGCTCCCTAAATCCCCCGAGGGGATTTTAGGAACATTACTATAGTTTGAACTTGATAAAAATTTTGAAATAACTTATAAATGACTCTTCGTAAGCCCTTCCTTGGAGGGGTTTGGGGAGGCCAATAATTATGATCGCTGTTTTACTGATATTGATCCCTTTACTGACCGGGCTGGTTGCATTCTTTATGAAGAATGAAAGATCAGTCCGTTCATGGACCTTGTTTTCTTCTGTTTTGACAATGACTGTTTCCATACTTGGATTAACACTTTTCAAAGAAGATAAATACCTGCAGCATCAAACTGATTGGTTGCCTGCATTAGGCAGTAGTTTTTCGGTGAAACTAGATGGTATGGGGCAGTTGCTTTGTTTGCTTACTGCTATTGCTTACCCGTTGATCTTTCTGGCTACCTGGAACAAGTCGTATAAAAAAGCCTGCAATTTTTTTGCACTCATGCTACTGGCGCAGGCCGGGCTGATGGGAGTATTCCTGGCCATGGATGCATTAGTGTTTTATTTCTTCTGGGAACTGGCAATAATACCTATGTATTTTCTCTGTTCACAATGGGGCGGGGAAAAAAGAATACAGGTAACATTTAAATTCTTTATCTATACGTTCATCGGCTCCCTGTTCATGCTGATCGGTATCCTGTATGTATATGCACACACAGAAAACCGTTCGTTCGATATAGCCTCATTTTATAAAGTTGTTCTTTCGGCGAAGCAACAAACCCTTGTTTTCTGGCTCATGTTTGTTGCCTTTGCCATCAAAATGCCCATATTCCCGTTGCATACCTGGCAACCCGATACCTACGAACAGGCGCCAACAGCAACAACAATGGTATTGAGCGGGGTGATGGTGAAGATGGGAGTTTTTGGTATGGTTCGCTGGTTATTCCCGGTTGTAACCGGCGCTTCCTTTCAATGGGGAGATTTTATTACACTACTTTCCGTTATCGGGATGATCTATGCCTCATTGATCGCCTTGCGGCAGGATGATCTGAAACGATTGGTAGCTTATTCTTCTATCGCTCATATTGGATTACTGTGCGCCGGGATGTTTACACAAAATGCTTTTGGTATACAGGGTGTGATGATACAGATGTTCAGTCATGGTATTAATATTATCGGTTTGTGGATTGTTGTGGAATGGATAGAACGCAACACCGGTACCCGTAAAATTTCCGAATTGGGTGGACTTGCCCAAACAGCCCCCGTGCTTACTTTTTTCCTGGTAATAATCGCATTGGCCAATATTGCCCTGCCATTAACGAATGCCTTTGTGGGTGAATTCCTCATTTTTAACGGCATCCTGAGTTCTTATACCAAATACTATGTCTGGTTTACCTTGATGGCAGGCATCTGCATCATCATCGGAGCTGTTTATATGTTAGGGATGATCAGAAAAGTGGCTTATGGCAATGTAAATGAGCTTACTGCCCGGGTTGTTGATATTAAATTTATTGAAAAACTGGCCTTGGGAGTAATTGTTGCCTTGATACTGTGGGTAGGAATTTATCCGCAGCCTATGCTGAACCTGACAAGTGATTTGACCGATTCATTGATAAATAAGTTTGAAGTGCTCAGGCATGTTGTACCAAAGTAATTGGAGATAAAGGTTTATGAATGCATTAATATTATCAGCGGTTTTAGGTGTTATCATGATGTTCAGCGGCATTATGCTGAAGCAGAAAAGGGCTGTCCGCAATTTTGCCATAGCCGGAATTATCCTGTTGCTGCTGGTGAATATTCTTGAAATGGGAGGAACTGTCTTTTTTAAGTTTGACAGCAAAGGCATGATTGTTTTTGACCGGTTTGCCCTCCTGTTCAATACCATTGTATTTATTTCCACATTATTGTACCTGTTGCTTTCGGCAAGGGATATGGAAAAAGTTGGGATCAATTATGCTGAGTACCTGGCCCTGATCTTTTTTATTCTTTGCGGTATTACCCTGACTTCTTCTTTCAAGTCATTGCTGATACTTTTCCTTGGGATTGAAATTATTTCCATACCGCTTTACATTTTAACCGGCAGCGATAAAAGAAATCTGAAAAGTAATGAGGCATCTTTGAAATATTTTTTACTCGGCGCTTTTTCCACCGGGTTGTTGCTGATGGGTATCGCCCTTATTTACGGGGCACAGGGGAGTTTTGATACCGGGAAGATCAGTGTACTTGACGGGCCGCCTTCACCCGTATTGGTAGCGGGTATGATGCTGTTGCTTTTTTCCATGTCATTTAAAGCATCCATTGCGCCATTTCACTTTTGGACACCGGATGTATATGATGGCGCCCCGACTGTTTTCACTTCTTTTATGGCCACTATTGTTAAGGCGGCTGTATTCATTGCATTTATCCGTTTGTTTGATGAAGCGTTTGCTGTGTTGCAATCTCAATGGCAGTTACTGGTGGCTATTTTCACTGCGGCAACACTTTTCATTGGCAATATCACTGCCGTTTTTCAGCAAAGCGTAAAAAGGATGCTGGCCTATTCCAGTATCGCACAGGCAGGGTTTATGATGCTTTCACTATTTGCCATGAATACCGACGCCAAAGAAGGTTTACTGCTCTATGTCACTGCATACAGTTTTGCAACGATTGGCATTTTTGCAGTATTGATAAAAATGAAAGATTACAGCTTTGATGGGTTCAATGGATTTGCCAAACATCAGCCGCTGCTGGCGGCCACTACCACTATCTTTTTATTATCTCTCGCCGGTATTCCGCTTACGGCCGGTTTTCTTTCTAAGTTTTATATGCTGAAAGCAGCAATGGGCACAGGGAAACACCTATGGTTGGTAATTTTTGCTGTGCTGATGGCGGCAGTCAGTGTGTATTATTATTTCCGGATCATACAGGCCATGTATTTTAAAGAAGGCGATGCTCAACCTGTTGAACCCAATAGCTATCGGGTAACGCCGGCATTTAAGTGGACACTGGTGGTACTGGCTGCATTGGTGATATTGCTGGGCATCTTTCCCAACCTCCTGCTTAGCTGGTATTACTTCTGACACTGAATTGTAAGCTCCCCCGAAATTTGATCATTGAAGATTAGAGAAATTCTCTAACTTAAATGTTTCAATAATGAAAAAATTTTTTACTACAAGAGGTGTGTTAGTCGTGGCAACCATTGCGATTGTTACTTTTATCAGCCCGGCAGTTTTCTGTCAGGAGAGGATAACGGCTAATGCTGAAGGGGTCAGGCTGCCGGCATATATCCCCCCCGGGTGCGTAGGCAAAACCATCAGCAAAATGTCACGGGCAGAGATGCTCGCACAAACTGCGCCGGATGTTAAGTCAAACCCGCCCATCAAACAGCCTAACCAACTGAAGTTATTCAATGAGCTTGCAAACATTATCGGTGAAAATTATCTGTATCCCGATTTCAGGGGTCTCAACTGGCCTGGCATAGTAGCCGAATTCCGCGGTAAGGTAGAACGTGGTCTGAACACGGAAAATTTTTACGCTGAGATGGAACAATTTCTTTTTAGACTGGGCGACAGGCATTCCTCTTTTGAATCGCCGGTCAGGGCCGCAGCAGTGAAAGCACAACTCGCGGGCCAAAACAACTTTGTTGGGGTGGGCGCACTTTTTCAGCCCCTGGTAGAATCAAAGCATGTCACAATTCTTGCTGTTATTCCTAATTCGCCGGCAGAACACAGCGGGTTGCGACAGCACGACATCGTGCTGGAGGTAGATGGCCTCCCGTTGATAGAGAATGAAAAGGTTTACCCATATACGCGGGGGCCAGAATGTACGGTGGCAACTCTCACTGTGAAATCGCCCGGTAAAGAACCGCGCAACGTCACCATGATACGTGCCCGTGTGACGGCCCCAATGCCAGTTTATGCGAGGCTGGTTCCTACTTCCGGCGGCCGCCGGATCGGCTATATTTTTTTGCCGACTTTCTTAGATCTTACGATCCCTGACCAGGTCAAAAAGGCGCTTGAAGACTTTGGACAACTTGATGGATTGATCCTCGATAACAGGATGAATGGCGGGGGATCGAGTAAGGTTCTTATTCCGCTACTGGGCTATTTCACATCCGGAACTTTAGGACACTTCGTCAGCCGCAATACCCGGCGACCTCTCGAGATCGTTGCGACGCCTGTCAACAATTCGCAGGAATTTCCGTTGCTGATCCTGGTTAGCAAAAACACAGTTAGTTATGGTGAGATATTTGCCGGAGCATTGCAAGACATGGGTCGCTGCAAAGTTGTGGGTCAGGCTACATCCGGCCGCGTTGAGACTCTACACGCTTTCAGCTTCGCAGACGGGTCGAGGGCCTGGATCGCCAAAGAACGATTCGATCCTATAAATTCCCACAGAGATTGGCAGGGAAGAGGTGTTCGGCCTGATGCCGAAGTCCTTGCGGAATGGGACGAGTTCACTTTTGAAAACGATCCGGCGCTGGTTGTTGCGCTGAAACTGCTTCAACAGCAATAGCGGAAATAACACATCAGCACATCAATCGTGAAAGGCTGTTAGGGATTTTGACTTCACTATATTAAGATGGATAAGCGTTCGAATCTGACCAATATCCAGTCACTATCTTTGTAACAAGTCAGACGGAGACTCCCGAAATGATCGGGTCAAGCTGTCAGACTGGGTTACATCAATGAATTTTCGTGACATCTTTTCCCTGGCATTCAGAACTATTCGCAGCAATAAGTTACGAACCGGGTTAACCGTTGCTATTATCGCTTTTGGAATTATGGCGCTGATAGGTATAATTACCGCCATTAAGGCCATGAACCAGAAATTCACCGAAAGTTTTTCTACGATGGGGGCCAATGCCTTCACCGTCCGTTTTAAAGAGAGAACTCTCCGTTTTGGAAATAACAATAATAATTCCGGTATCAAACTTTCAAAAAAGGGCCAGCGAAAGGAAAAAAAATCAAATCTCGGGAAGATCATTACCAAAGATGAAGCGGAACTTTTTGTCAGGAGATTTGATTTCCCTTCAACAAAAAGCATTTCCATTTTTGGCAACCGCAATAATATTGTCTCTCATGAAACAAGAAAGACAAGTCCCAACGTAATGATGTTTGGCGGTGATGAAAATTATTTACTGCTGAATGGATTTTCACTCCAGGTTGGCCGCAACCTCAACCGCATGGATGTGCAAACGGGTCGAAATGTTTGCATACTTGGATATGATGTGGCAAAAAAATTATTCAAAGCAGGAATTGAAAGATCAGTACATGCTGTCGTACGCATAAATAATATTCCTTACCGGGTGCTGGGGGTTTTGGAGAGCCGTGGTTCCACATTCGGGTACAGCAGGGACAATGTCATTATCACCAGTTATGAAAACGTGGACCGGAATTTTCCCGCAGGGTTTTCTTTTGTAATAGCGGTTATGACAAAGGATCTGATCAGAGTGAATGATGCAATGGGAGAATCTGAAGGAGCTTTCAGGGCTATCCGCAAGCTAAACACTACAGAAGAAAATAATTTTGTACTCGATCGCAGCGACAGTGTCGCCGAGAAAGCCATGAATAGTCTCCGGTTCCTCACCATTTCTGCAACGGTTATCGGCCTTATTACTTTGATCGGTGCTGCCATTGGCCTAATGAACATCATGCTTGTCTCCGTTTCTGAACGTACCCGGGAAGTAGGTCTTATAAAAGCCATTGGTGGAAAGAGCAAAATGGTAAGCCGCCAATTTTTACTGGAAGCAATTATTATCAGTGTGTTGGGAGCATTGTTCGGGATCGTGCTGGGTATTGTAGTAGGCAACCTCTTTTCGATTGTCCTGAAAACAGGGTTTGTCGTTCCATGGGGCTGGGTTTTGTACGGGATAATCATCTGCAGCATTGTTGGCCTTTTAGCCGGTTTATATCCTGCCCTTAAGGCCGGTAGGCTTAATCCTATAGAGGCTTTGCGGTATGAATAAGGCAGGAATAAATTGATTATTGTTAAGTTCCTGTGACCCGGCCTGAATTTCTTATCAAATTATTTACCAGGGAGTTGTTCCGTTTAAAAAAATCCTTAACTTGACCCCCCCTTCCCAAAAATTTGAAGGAAGGGGATTTTTTTATAAACTTTTTCAGTAGCATTGTAATTCCGAAACAAGGATCAGTATTTAATAATTAAAAAAACTAAAAACTAAGATCATGGCAGAGATTAAATCAACTGCAACAGCATCAGTTAAGGCTACATCGGTTCAACCTAAAAAGAGCAGTAATGCTATCTCGTGGATTGCACCTGTTGTTTGTATCATCGCCGGCTATCTTATCTGGCGTTTCATTTTTGGAAACCCGGATGGATTTGACGTAAAAGGTAAAGGAATGTTCTGGCCAAAGCATGACAAACCCAAAGACGCTTTGAGTGGTATATACATGGGAGGTATCATCATACCATTCCTGCTTGGCATGTTCCTGATGGTGCTCACTTTTTCCATTGAAAGGTACCTGACTATCCGCAAAGCGCTGGGTAATGGATCCATTTCGGATTTCGTCCGCAAAATTCAGTACCACCTGGCTAACCGCAATGTAGATGCAGCGCTGTCAGAGTGCGATAAGCAAAGGGGTTCTGTAGGTAATGTAATGAAGGCTGGTCTCCGCCGCTACAAAGAAATGATCAATGAAAGCGGTTTAAATACTGATCAAAAAGTAATTTCCATTCAAAAAGAAGTCGAAGAGGCAACTGCGCTGGAACTGCCAATGCTGCAAAAAAACCTTGTGTTTCTTTCTACTATTACTTCAGTAGGTACCCTGGTGGCTCTGCTCGGTACCGTAATGGGTATGATCCGCTCATTCAGTGCATTGGGTGAAGAGGGGGCCGGTGGAGCTGCAGCTTCCGGATTGGCCGTCGGTATCTCAGAGGCATTGTACAATACAGCGCTTGGTATCGGTACTTCGGCAATAGCATTGATCATGTATAATGTATTTACGACCAAGATTGACTCAATAACTTATGGCATTGATGAATCAGGTTTCACCCTGACCCAAAGCTTTGCTTCCCTGTATAAATAAACAGGAATCAGCAGCCTGCCTGCCGGTAGGCAGGGTTTTTTGTATGGAATTTGAAAATTTATTCATCTCAATTCTAAACTGAATATAATCATGCCAAGTGTTAAGATGCCGAGGAAAAGTACGGATACGGATATGACCCCCTTTGTGGACATAGCTTTCCTGATCCTTTCCTTTTTCATTATGGCTACCAAATTTAAACCGAAGGATCCAGTTCAGATAACGACACCGAATTCGGTTTCTGCAGAGGAATTGCCGGAAAATGATGCGGTGTTGATAACCATTGATTCGACCGATAGGGTATTTTTTACTGTATTATCTGAAAAAAACAAAGAAGTATTTGACCAGGTTATTCAAAAACTTAATACTTCCCGTAACCTTAATCTCAGCACTTCACAGATGGCGAATTATAAAAAAACCCAGACAGTGGGTGTAAAGTTTACTGAACTTGGAAGTTTGCTGGAAGTGCCGGTCGAAGACCAGGGAAAAGTTACCCAGGCTGGTATTCCGGTGCTTGACACCCTCGATAATCAACTTGTCTGGTGGATATCAGCAGCAAAAGAAGTATTCCGGGATAACAAGCAACCGCTTAAATATCTGGTAAAAGGAGATGGCAGTTCGAAATACCCGGCTTTTGAAGCTGTAATTGCAGCCTTTAAAAAGAATGACGAGTATAAAATAAACTTAGTCACCTCACTTGAAAATGCACCGACCGGCTCAGCAATGGATATAGCTACCCGGAAAGGAGAACTCAAGGGGAATTAATTTTTTAACTATTTAACCTAACAATTATGTCAAGCATAGATACCGGCGGTGAAGATAGTGGTCACAAAAAAGGACCGGGGGTAAAAAAAGCCAAGAAGCTTTCTACCCGTGTGGATATGACACCCATGGTGGACCTTGGATTTTTGCTGATTACTTTTTTCATATTCACTGCTACCATGAGTAGCCCTAAGGCGATGTTGATCCAGAATCCCAAAGATGTGGATGACCCTAAAAAACAAACAGAAGCCAAGGAATCAGGTGCCCTTACCATTATGCTGGGTAAAGGCGATCAGATCTATTATTATGAAGGGCAGTTAAAAGTGGGAGACGGAGAAAATAACTTCAAACAAGAAACATTTAAAGGGATCAGGGACGTTATCATTAAGAAGAAAAAAGAAGTGATGGCCAAGCACCAGCATGATTATTCAAATCCCGACAGCGAATGCAAAAAAAGACAGGAAAAGGCTAAAGAAAAAAGAATTTCAGATTGGGAAAATGCCTGTCTTGACAGGGATTTTGTTGTAATTATTAAGCCTGATAAGGATGCCACCTATAAAAATACAGTGGATATCCTGGATGAAATGACCATTAACCAGGTGAAGACCTATGCTATGATTAAAATACTGGACCAGGAATACGAATTAATTCAGAGAACTGAAGGAACTATAAAATAGCTGCGCACCGGTATGGAATTACCGGTAACCGGCATCTAATAAAAAAGATTTAATAATGGAAGCCAACAAAATTTTATCAGCCGACCTTCTCGATATTATTTTTGACGGGAAGAATAAGGATTATGGAGCTTACGACCTTCGTAAAACCTATAACCGGCGTATAGCCAGGGCACTCATTGTTACGGCTGCTGTTGCCCTGCTGGCTTTGCTGGGTTCAGTTTTGGCCAGCAATATGAAAGGCAAGGGCAAAGAAAAGTTTAAAAAGGAAGAACTAACCTTACAAGACATTAAACAGGAAGATAAAAAGATTTTAATTGTAACTAATCGCTACCAGCGCGCCCG
>CAZGGQ010000073.1:0-12898 GCA_964525285.1 uncultured Chitinophaga sp. | reverse complement strand
ATTTAATTGTAAGCTTATCTCCATTGATTGTTCCCCCAAATTTTGATATTTCTTTTTTGCCCGAATCTATTTCTTCGCAGCTAACATTGCCAGCAATCTCGTTGTTTCCAAAGAATAGGGTGACAACAGTTTTATATTTCAGCCCATCATTGACAAAACATTTTTTTTCTGCAGGTATCATTTTCAATCCGGGAGGTTCGGTCTTTGGAGGAGGAGGAGGTTCAACATTCTTTTCTTCCTGTTTTATATCTTTCAGTTCAATTTTATTTTTTGAATTAGAATTACAGGCAACCAGTAAAAGTAACAGGCCTGCGGCCAATACAAATTTGTATTTTGAAAAGATTTGCATGGTGGTTGTTTTTTATTTTTGTTTCTTATACTGTTTGTAAGTTAATTCCCAGTATTTGACAGGTTGTTCAAAGTTAAGGAAGCCGGGAATTGTTATAAACTCTTTTACAAAAGTAAAACCGGCTTTTTCCAATGCTTTATGGGGTGCAGGATTCAGTGCATATGGCTCGCTGTAAATTGTCTTTAGTTCGAGGTTCTCAAAAAAATATGGTATTGACATTTTAACCAACTTGGGCCCCCTCCCTTTTTTCCTTCCGTCTGCATTCCACAGGTGCAGGTGCATATATGCCTCCTCGCCAAATTTTATCTTATTTACATTGCAATGCCCGATGGCTTTGCTATCCACCAGCCAGATCATGCAATATGATTTTTTTTCGGGATATGATTGTGTAAGTTGTTCTGACAGCATTGTTATCCATTCTTCTTTAGAAGGCATTTTAGCCGGCTCAACACCCATGCCGGTAAGAAATGCAGGATCAGCACTCAGCCAATACTGCGTGATGGACCCAATATCACTTTTTTGTATTTCTCTTACTGAGAGTAAATTTTTACTCATATATTTTTTGCTGTTCTGTTCTGCAACGAGCCCACTCAGCACACTTGGCCTAGCGGTGAGACTCGTTTTGGAATTTATGGAGTTGGTAGTAGCAATATCATTCGCTTTGGGTCAATAATAAAACTAAGAGATGGCCTAAATTTCCGTCAATATAATTAATTCTTCCTGTATTAAATGATATACCAATCTGCCCAACTGGTACAGGTGCTCCCCCAAGTCCAAATCCTGTTAAAGTTAGGAATGTTGCAGGTTTGTTTTCTTTCCACTTAACCCAAATTGTCGCACCGGAGAATCCGCCCTTATTGATTTTCACCTCTTGCCCTTCTTTGTTTTGATGTTTGTAAAAAGTACCGCCATTTATTTCCTTTTTTGTATTGTCAATTTTGAAGGAATAAGTTTTGTCAGATTTTTCTGCATTGCCAAAAATGTATATAACATTTTTTTCGTGATTTTGAAAGTTTCTATTCAAAGCTGAATCTGTTCCGTAATATGTATCAAGAATAAGTATAAATGTGTTTATACTGTCTGACTTACTGAAACTATTAAGCCTAAAAAAATTTGATCCGAGTTCCTGGGCTCTGGTTTTTAGTTTGAAATAGAGCTGTTCAATATCTACATTTTTATCAACTCCAATTGCTTTAATTGTGGCGATAAACTTTATATCTGTCGTATCAGTCACAGGTTCTAAAAAAGCAAAATCATTTACTCTATAGTCCGGTTGAAAATCAGATTTTCTGATTATTTCAATTGTTTGTGCAGTTGCCAAATTGAACGATGCAGGGAAAAAGAATGAAAAATAAAGTAGAATATGAGTTTTCATTATTTTTTGAATTTAGTTGTATCCTAATGGTTAGAGTACTTTTAAATTTACAAAATTCAGGTCCATATTTCTTCTGATACTACTTTAATTTTTGCTTCAGCTATTATAGCAACTGCCTCTTATACAACTGCACCGCATTTTCAAATCCCAGGTAAATTGCATCGCAGATCAATGCATGTCCAATACTTACCTCATCCAGCCAGGGCATGTTTTGTTTAAAGAATTTTAAGTTGTGCAGGTCAAGGTCATGCCCGGCATTTAATCCGAGGCCAAGTTCTTTTGCTTTGATTGCTGCTGTTACATACGGAGTTATTGCCTGTTGCCTATTGCCAATTGCATATTGTTTTGCAAAACTTTCAGTATAAAGCTCAATCCTGTCCGTTCCCGTAGCAGCAGCGCCTTCCACCATCTCAACCACCGGGTCAACGAAGATGGAAACACGGATACCTGCTTTTTTAAAAACAGCAATGATGTCTTTCAAATAATCTTTGTTCTTTATCGTATCCCATCCATGGTCGCTGGTGAGTTGGCCTGATATATCAGGCACCAGGGTTATCTGTGTTGGGGTCATTTCTAAAACCAAATCAACAAATTTTTGTTCGGTACAGTTGCCTTCAATATTGAATTCAGTAGTGATTACTTTTTTTATCTGTCTTACATCTTCATAGCGTATATGCCGTTCATCGGGACGGGGATGAACTGTTACCCCATCAGCGCCGAAGCGTTGCACATCGATAGCTGCTTTTATTACATCGGGATTATTGCCGCCTCTTGCATTGCGGAGCGTGGCAAACTTGTTGATGTTGACTGAGAGGTTGGTCATAGATCAAAAATATAACAAAAGAGTAAGAGCAAGGGTGTGCTGGGTTAATTTGATTTACAATCGTCCGGAGGCTTGTCATTCCGACGCAAGCAAGAAATAAGCAACGCTTATTACGAAGCTTGGGGACGAAGTCCGGGAATCAAAAAGATTACATCAGTCGGCTATCTCCATTGTTTGAGATGCCATCCCGAATAAAATTCAAGGCAAGCTGTGCCACTGCATAAAAAGACTCTGTGAAATTGATGTTGCTTATAAATCTCAAACCGAGACAGTCTCCTTTTGTCATCTTAATTGGTAACTTTTATGAGGACTACACCGTGTGGCACCACTTTGGTCATAAATGATCCTTTGAAACTGCCCAGCTCTTTTTGCCGCCAAAGGTCTCTTACTGTACATTTATTCGATAAACCCAGCTCATCCCAGTTGATGGTGATTTTCATGTGCTCGTCCGAAATATTAAAAATCCCAACGGCTTTACTTCCATCTTCCAGTTCTTTTACCCAAACCTGGTAGTCAATATTTGCCGTGACCTGCTTTGCCTGTTTGCCCAATGGGTCCTGGTCAACCGCCAGGACTTCATCATTCGTTAAAAGATTCAAAGTAAAATCATCCAACTTGCTGATATCGCAGCCAAGAAGCAAGGGAGCAGATAGCAAACACCACAAACTGATATGTGTGTATTGTTCATCAGGATTCAGTTTTGTAGCATGTAAATTTTCCCCCCAACCTACCTGCCCGACGATCAGCATATCAGGGTCATTCCAGCGGCCCGGTTGGGCATACGGATATTGGACAGTTTGTTTAAAGCCAATGTCGCTCAGGCTCTTCCAGTTATCTGTAATGTCGCCGGTGGTTCGCCAGCAATTGCCATCTACTGCAGCTCCCCATTTCCACACTTCTTTCATTCCATACTGGCAAAGACTATAAACAATATCTCTTTTCTGTGAACGTAAGGCAGCCTGCATCACTTTATATGGTTTTTGAAAAGCTGCCAATGCTGTATCCTTTGCTTCCTTCAGCTCAGCATAACTGCACCAGTCGTATTTCAGGTAATCAATGCCCCAGTTCGCATACATCAGTGCATCCTGCTTTTCAAATTTGTAGGAACCCAGATAACCACCGCAGGTTTTAGGCCCGGGGGAAGAATAGATACCAAACTTCAATCCCTTATCGTGGAGCCAGGTACCTAATGCTTTCATATTGGGGAATTTGGTATTGGCAATAATTTCTCCTTTGGCATTTCTTTTTTCAGCTTCCCATCCATCATCAATATTCATATAGGTCCATCCATGATCGACCAGTCCTTTATCGATCATGGCCTGCGCCGAACTTTTCAGTTTTTCATCACTTACACTTAAGCCCCAGCAGTTCCAGCTGTTCCAGCCCATGGGTGGCGTTAATGCCAGCAGGGCACCACAGCGGACAGTGAATTCTCTTTTTGCTTCACCTGAACTATTTTTTACAACAAAATTCATCTTATAATCACCTGCTTTTGGCAAGCTGCCGGTAATGATACCTGTGTTTGCATCAACAGTCAGTCCGGCGGGAAGGTTTTCTACCGAGTATTCCAAATGTTTTTCACCGGTGGCTGCAATTTTAAAAAGAAAAGGAGAGCCGGGCCTGACGCCAAATATTTTTGCGCCGTTTATTTTAGGTGAAGCTGATGGGGCCGGTGTAAGATTATACAGGGTTATTTTCCGGTTACTGATCTTTTTCCCGGTATTCTTTTCAAAAAAATCAACAACAATATCAAGACGTCTGTTGATCGGAAGGCCCAGGTCAGCAACAAGGGTTTTATCAGGAAAAACAGTAACGATCTTATCCTTTGCATAGATCACTTTGTCAGCCTCGGAATCAGTAACTTTTATTTTCAGGGTTCCATTAACGGATTGGTTGGTGAAGTTAGAAACAGCAATAGGAGTAGAAAGTTTATTGCTGATGTTTACCTCGCTTGGCCTGAAATTTATTTTGATCCCATCTATCAGTTCCATCATATTAATAAATGGGGTGCCGCCAAAAATACCGCCGAGGCCATTACCGTCATAAACTTTTATGGCAATAACATTGTCTGCATCCCATTTGATAGCGGGGTTCCTGGTATTGAGATGGTATTCTCTTTCCTCATCCCATGCTGATACATATCCGGAAGGTTGACCGGGGAAAGAACCTTTTTTCCCGATGAGTGCTCCATTCAGGTACACTTCATCCGCATCATCAATTTTAGCAAGATTGATCCGCAATGAATCTTTCCAATAAGCCTGTTCTTTCAGGAAGGAAGAGATCTTTATATGCATACGGTACCAGGCAAAACCATTATAATCTTTATAACCCTGCTCATCCCAGCCGATATTTGTTTGCAGGGTCGCCCACTTGCTGTCGTCAAAACCCGGCTGGCTCCAGGCAATATTATCACCGGTCTTGAATTTGGCATCGGTAATTTGTACCGTCTGGCCAAAAAGTATAGTGGTCTTCAGGAAAAACAGAACCGGCAATAACCTTTTCATCGGAATTTTTTACCAAGCTAATGAAAATAAGAATTCTATATCTCTTTTTCATCAAAGTTAACTGAAGTAAAACAAAATCCCCGTCGTGGAAAAGACAGGGATCTATTAATCTTGAACTCTATACTTAATTAATCTTTCACGAGTTTGCTGCGGCCTAATATTTCTCCGGCAGCATCTTTCACTTCAAGGTAATAGACAGCTCTTGTGAGTTTGTCAAGACCTGTTATGGTAAAGTTGTTGTTGCCAGCAAAAAGATATTTTGTTTCCGCCCGAACTGTTTTTCCACCTGCATCGTAAACTGCGATCACTACTTGCTGATAAGCGGGAGAACTAATACTCACATTTACCTGTGAAGTAAATGGATTGGGATAGCTTTGTATGTCTGTTTTTGTATTCTTAGTTGTTATCCTGATAATATTCGAGTATTTGTAATTACCATCAATGTCAATTTGTTTTAGACGGTATAGCAACAAAGAACCCTGCGGGTTAGTATCAGTGAAGGTATAATCGGAAGCGCTGCAGCTGTTGCCTCTTGCGGTTACGCTGCCAATGGTTTCCCAATTGCTGCCGCTGTTTCTTTCAATATCAAAGGAAGCTGCATTGATCTCCTGTTGTGTTGTCCAGTCCAGCACTACATCCTGTAATTGACGATGACCACTAAAAGCAGTAAGACTAACCGGGAGGGTAGATGCTGAAAAGGAGACGCTGCCAATAGCAATAGCCTGTGATGCAGGGTTCGCATTGGCTCCCGCTGCATTGTTATAGCGTATTTTTATACTGCTCAATGAAGTGGCCCCGAAACTTACAGTAACAGAGCCACGCTGATCGGCAGCATCTGATGCGGTATTACCTGCCTGCCCGTTGTTAGTATTCACATAAGCTATATTACCGCTGATCATTAAAAAATTCGGATCAGTAACAGCATCATATTTTGAAAGGGTTGCATTGTACGTATTGGTTCCGTCACTTCCTGTAACAGTCACCTGGTCAAAATAGGTGCTGCTGTTCGCATTGTTTTTGTCAATGTCCACAATATTAAATGACACATTAGTTGCCAGCGCAGTAAATGCCAGCACAATATCTGTATAGCTTGCATTGCTGGTATAGTTAGGCGTTACCTGCAGCCTGTTGGTAGTACCCGGCACGGTAAAAGTAGAACCCGATACAGTAGGTGTTTGCGCACCCGAACTCCCGAGTGCCAGCATGTATGAGCCGCCACCGGTGATCGTTGCTGTTGCCGTACAGTTAATACTTGTACCGCCAACATTAATTGCAGTCCCACTTGTACTGCCATTGCTCCAGGAAGGCGAAAAAGAAGACGCCCAGTTAAGACTTGCCTGGGCTCTTAAATCGGGTTTGTTTAAAAATAGCAAGGCGATGCCCGCTATGAGTACAGTTTTTCTCATAACATGGATATTGGATGATACTTATTAAACGCTAATGAGAAACCCTTAGTATATCAATTAAAATATTTTTTAATAAGAAAGGCTTTAACAATAGTTCAAAATATTGGAAAAGAAGTGATTATAATTCTGCCCAGGTGTGATCGGCCAGCAGGCGGACCCCGACAATAAATTTTTTAAAAGGCCCGTTTTTACCCCATTCTTTGGGAGACACTAGCGATAACATAGAGCTGCCATCATCTTTTTCATAGAGATAATAAGTCTGGCCGATATTGGGTTTGAAAGAAAGTTTTGCGCTATAGATCATCATCGAAAGTTCTTTTCGTTTCTGAATTTCATGTGCCTGTAGCGCCAGCAGTTCAATTTGCTTACGTATTTGTTCCAACTGCATATTGGTTTGTTCTTCCATGGCCGTAAGGGCCTTATGCTTTATCATCCCTTCTTCGGTCGCTTTGATAACAGCCCCGGAGACAGATGCAGAATAGGGAAGCACACTCAACTGCTTGTGATATATCTCCGAGTTGCTGTATGCTTTTCCATCCACTTTTACACCCTGCTGTGTTATTTTGAGATAACCATTCGGCATTATTTCATGTACCACATGCAGCGCCACTTCTCCTTTTTTATAAAAATGAATTTCGAAATTGATCCCGTCAGGAATAACAACCTGCACTTTATCAGCCAGTTCATGATTGTCAAAATCATTCAACTCACCGTCGGCATTTATTTTATAGTCAGCCGCAAAAGCCTGGTTTTCCAGGGTGACCCAGTTGTGATAAATGATCAGTTCTTTTTTGCCAGTCAGTGCTTCTATTTTATAAATGCCGCTTTTGGGCCTTTCGCCATATTCATAGGTTCCTTTTTCGGGAAACAATTGCCAGGAAGCAAGAAAATTATAGGCCTGAACCATATTTAGTTTACAGAATTAAAAAAGATTCTTGGTCAAAAAACAATGGAATTATCTGTTTTGAACTACATAGGAGATAGCACACATAAAAATACACACATAGAAAGGCTATGTGAAACCCTACATGTCTATGTTTCTGCTTTGGTTCAAAATAAAAAATCCGGCGCAAAGGTTTTGTTTTCCGGTCATATAACAAAGCTTTATATCATAATTGATAGCCTGTTTTTATAGAATGACTATCTTGGTTCTGATTTAAATGAATAATATGAAAATGCCCCTATTGTCTTTTGTTTTTGCACTGTTTTTTTCAATAATTGCAAAAGCACAGCCTGCTCCGCCTCCAGAGTCTGCGGAAACCATCCTGAAAAATGCCTGTACCGAAGCGGCAAAGGAAAATAAAAATGTGTTTATCATGTTTCATGCCTCCTGGTGCGGCTGGTGCCATAAAATGGACAAGAGTATGAATGACGAAACCTGTAAGAAATTCTTTAATGATAATTTTGTGATCCGCCACCTGGTCGTGGATGAATCAGCTGACAAAAAAAATCTCGAAAACCCCGGGGCTGATGAACTTCGCAAAAAATATTATGGTGATGGCCAGGGTATTCCTTTCTGGCTTGTGTTTGATAAAGACGGGAAGCTGCTGGCTGATTCAAAAATGAGAGCTGAAGGAGCAGGCCCTGAAACCGGTGAGAATACCGGCTGCCCGGCAAGTGCAAATGAAGTGGAGCATTTTATTTCGGTACTGAAAAAAACTACCAACCTCAATTCAGTACAACTGGTGATCATCAGCAACCGGTTCAGGCAAAATGAACAATGATCACCCGGAAAGGCCTACCAGTTTACCAGTTCCTTTTTAATGCTTTCGTCCAAGCTATTTTCATTTTGCAATATCCATTGAGGTAATTGGCCGGGAATAATTCTCCAGGCATCTTCCTTTTTTTGCATACTGAATAGAATACGGTCGCCGCGGTCGTTACAAACATTTACATCAAACAATTCTTCATCCGGGCTTTTTACTTTCCTGAAATTAAATTCACGAAGGCGGCCATCTGCCTTCACTAACCTGGTGAACTGTATCATTCTCACAAATTCTAAGTGCATAGCTTGGGTTTTAGACTTAATTACATATCAATTTCTGTGCTATACATGGATTTTTGAATAGAAAAAGTTGTGCACAAAATTGACTCAACGCAAGTAAAGGAACAGAATGTGATGTAAATGGCAAAATGGAAAATACGATCAGCGAATAAGGGTTACTACTCCTTTTTGAAAAAATGGGGCGCCGGTATAATCAGTTGCTCTTACCATCCATACAAATGTACTGCTGGGCTGAGGCTGGCCCTTTATCCTTCCATCCCATCCGTGCCCGTTTATTTTTGTTGTGAACAGTAATTGCCCCCAGCGATTATAGATATTGAAATACTCTATACTTTTAATACCTACAGCTATTGGCCTGAGTAAATCATTCAATCCGTCACTATTAGGGGTAAAGGCGGAAGGGACAAATACAGTCGGACGGGTTTTAAAAACTTTGATAACTATATAGGCTGAATCGGAACAGCCATTAGCGGTAAAGGCTACCACTTTATATTGCATACCGCTGGATGGATCGCTGAACAATGCAACCGGGTCCGGAATAGTGGCCAATGAAAGAAAAGTTGCCGGCGACCAGGCATAGCTTTCACCGCCAGTTGCACTTAAGTGCAATGGCTGGCCGGTAACAACAGCTGTATCTCTTCCGGCAGATACATGCATTTTGGGCATAACAATTATTTTCACCGTATCTCTTCCCGGTTTCGGGCAGCCTTTTGTATCATAGGTTGTCAGTACATAATCAGTTGTTCTGGGTGGATGAGCCATTGTATTGAGCATTGCTGCATTATCCAATGAACCTGCCGGCGACCATTGCCAGGAACTTCCATCCGTTGTGCCATGAAGGAATGCTGGACTATTATAACAGATGGTAGAATCTGCCCCGGCATTTGAAAAAGGGTAAGGTATGGCGGTGACCATAATATTATCAGAAGCAGCGCATCCGCCTATTGTAGCAGTAACCTGGTAATTCGTTGTTGCTGCAGTTATTGCAACAGGATTTTGTATCGAAGGATTAATAAGTTGCGCCGCCGGTGACCAACTGTATTTCAACCCGTCTGACGATACCCTTAATTGTATTGTATCGCTACTGCAGATAGTTGTATCACCCATGGCCTGCAGGGTGACATGATCAACTACTCTTACTTTCACCGAATCCCTGTTGGAACAGCCATTATCAAACAGATCAACATAATAAGTAGTGGTGATTGGCGGGGAAACAATGGGAGTTGCTGTATTGGCATTGATAATATTTACGGGAGGAGACCAACTGAAATTTCCTGTGCCGTTTGCCTGCAGCATCAGGTTGTCAATATTACAAATTAATGTGTCGCGGAATGCAAGGCTGATGGACGGCTTATCAATGATGGCAACATCTTTATAAACAGTATCCCGGCAGCCTTTAGTGTCTGTAACGATCAGCCGCACATTTTTTGTTCCGGAACTGGGGTAGGTGTAAGATGGACTTGGCTGGATTGAATTATCCAGGATGGTTGTCAGGTCACCAAAATCCCATGTCCATGAATTAACTGTACCATAGACTGAAGTACTCTGGTCATAAAAAAAAGTTGGCTTGGTAACACAAATACCCGTTGAAGTAAAATCAGGAGCAAACCCCGGAAAAACTCTGATAATGGCAGTTGTCGAGTCGCTGCAGGGCTGGTTGCGGTTGATAACAAGCTTTATTGTATAAACACCGGCAGCGGGAAAAGTATAATTAATATAGCTCCCGGTGCTGGCTGCGATAATGGTTCCGGTGTAATCAAGAACTTCCCAATCCTGCGTAATGATCAACGGGCTGCTGGATTGATTGGTCAGCAAGATGGTTTGGGTATTGTCACAGAGCAGATATTCCGGCAACAGGGAGGCAGATGCAATGCTGCAATCAGCAATAAATATCTGAAGGTCCTTTCGCTGTGTAGCGATTATTTGCCCGTTTCGTATTTCCTGTACACAAACAGTAACAACGTAGATCCCCGAAGCTGGCGCTATGCCTGTTATTAAACCAGTGTTGGGATCAACCTGCACCGCATTTCCTAAGGGTGCCATTTCAGAAAAATCAGGATAATTATAAGGCACCGGCGGAAAAGGTGGTGGGTTCGTTGGTATTGGTGTGCCGCCGGCGGTACTGGTACTTGCATAGGCTTCGCAAAAGAAATAATGCAACGCATCTCCATTGTCATCCTGTGCTGCAAAACTGTAACTGAAATTATTGTTTGCACAAACTATTACAAGGTCGCTGCCAATAAATTTGGCGCTGTTATTTTCCGGGCCATTGGCAACAGCAGCCGTTCCGGGGATATCAGCAGAATAGGTAGCTCCAACATTATTATACCCGGGCGACAGGTTGGTAATGCCCGCAATCCGGTAATTCACCTGGCTGGCCATTACATATCCGTTTGCGGAAGCAGGCAATGAGATAGTGAACGTATAATAGGCTACATCATAACAGACGGCCGGCGGGTTGCTGATGCAGGGGTCGGGATTTGTGATACTGATATTCTCTGTGGTACCGATATTGATATTCAGATCAGTAACCCTTGAATTATTGCTTTTATTAAAAATAGAAATAATAGCAGGATTTGGAAATTGCCGGCCACTGTTGCAGCGCTGATAAAGTTTTAGGGTGACTTCATACTGGTACAGGCCATTGTTCATTCCAAGATACCGGTAATGCATCTCGCCACCGGTAATATGACTTGCACCCGCTGTTGAACAGAGAGCAGTGAGTAATACAGAGATAATTACAAGTCGTTTCATGAATTTTTGCCGACTGCACCTGGCCGGTTTTACCCGCTCAGGAAATGCAGGATGATGCATCAATAAAGATACAAATATAAGCGGATGAGCAGGTAAGGAGTTGCTTTAAAAATACAACGATGGTCAGGGCAGGTATTTGTCCAGTTTATTGGGTATTAAATACAAAACGGGAGTGATCACAAAAATAATAATGCTTATCAGCGGCGCAAAAAAAGATATGCCGATTGCTATCCCATAAACCACCGGCGAAAGCAGGAATAAAATCTTTGCTTCTTTTCTTACTTCAGCAGGCAGCTCCTGGTGGAGTAGTGTTGCCTTATTAATCCCGTAAAGCCATTGCGCATATAAAGTAAGATTACACAGGCTCAGGTTAATACCATATACCATAATAGCATACCATTTCATGGTGTCCTGTGCCAGGAAACGGGTGCTGAAAGGGACCAGGCAGACCACCATGTAAAACAAAACACCGAGAAAAATAAAATAACGGTCGGTGCGGCCGATATATTCAAACATCATCCGGTGGCCAAACCACATGATGCCCAGTACTACAAAGCTTATTGCATAGCAAAGAAAATCAGGCCATAATTCAACTGCTGCATGGGCAAAATCTTTCCAGCTATTGCCTTTTAATACCGGCAGAGCAAGTTCAAGAACGAGGATAGTCATGGCGATACTGAAAATACCGTCACCCAATGCTTCCAGCCTGCCGGATGCCATGCGGAGTATATGTTTTTGATCGCTCATGGAGCTAAGCTAATTTTTTTTTTGCCGACAAAAAAATGCCAGCAAAATTGCAACCTGGATAGGATTTTAACGATCTTGCTGCTACGACAGCATCAACGATCATTGTTTTAATTCATAATTTGCCCCATGCGATATATCCTGGTCATCTGCCTTTTCGTTCCATTCTTTTCAGTGGCACAGGACCCGATAACTACCGGGTGTAAGCTGAACAGGGAAACGGACCCTTTCACGAAAGAGATAAAAATTTCCACAGGTTTTATTCCTTTGGATGGAGGCTCGGTTACTATTGATGCCAGCAAAGCAGAAATTGATTTTCTTTTTTCCATTGAAGGCGCCGACAGGTGTTTTGACAATAACTCAACGGCATTTATCTTTTTTGAAGGGACCAAGCTTAAATTAACAGCCCGCAATGGCGGTTCGATGAACTGCGAGGGACTCTTTCACTTTATTTACCGTAATACAGCCTCACTACCTTCTTTGCTGACTAAAATGACCACACAAAGGATCAATCACATAGTTTTTACCGGCAACAACAAAAAAGAATCTATCATTAATCTTTCTCCGGCCGATCAGCAGTTATTTATGACATTAGCTGCTTGCCTGGTAAATGAGGCGAAGACACTGATCCAATAGTTTGTGATAATAACGGCGGCACAATGGTCAAAAAAATCCCGCCCTGAGATTAATCGGGGCGGGACTCAATATGAATAATCTCTTGTATTAATACCTGTAATGCTCTGCCTTAAACGGCCCTTCTTTACCAATACCAAGGTAAGACGCCTGTGCATCCGTCAATTCCTCCAGTTCCACACCAATCTTGGCTAAATGCAAGCGGGCGACTTTTTCATCAAGATGTTTGGGCAGCACATACACTTTGTTCTCGTAGTTCTTATGGTTTGTCCAAAGTTCTATCTGTGCAAGTGTCTGATTGCTGA
>CAZGGQ010000072.1:0-16103 GCA_964525285.1 uncultured Chitinophaga sp. | reverse complement strand
GGTATTGGAATTTCAAGAGACAGAGGTAAGAATTGGGTATTTGATGAAAAGATTCCTGTGGGCCAGTTTTATCATGTAAATACAGATAATGAAATTCCTTACAACGTCATGGGAGGTATGCAGGACAACGGTAGCTGGCATGGCCCTGCTTATACCTGGACAAATGGAGGTATAAGAAATTATTACTGGAATAATGTGGGCTGTGGAGATGGTTTTGATGTAATGCCCGATACAGAAGATGCCAGTTGGGTGTACAGTATGAGCCAGGGTGGCAATGTAGGAAGAAGAAACTGGAAGACCGGGGAAAGCTGGTTCATCAGGCCTCCGGCGCTTGATCCCAATCTTAAACTCCGTTTCAACTGGAACTCTGCCATTGCACAAGATCCTTTTGATAAAAAAACAGTTTATTTCGGTAGCCAGTTTTTACATAAAAGCACGGGAAAGGGTGTAAACTGGGAAATTATTTCACCCGATCTTACTACCAACGACTCTGTAAAAGTTGCTGCCTTTAAAAACACCGGCGGATTAACCTTGGACATTACAGGGGCCGAGACATTCTGCAGCATTCTTAGCATTGCAGCTTCATCAAAAGAACAGGGAACGATCTGGATAGGAACAGATGATGGTAATGTTCAACTCACAAGGGACGGAGGAAAAACATGGACCAATTTTCGCGGAAGAATTCCCGGCATGCCGGTTGGTTGCTGGATCCCGCAAATAACTGCTTCAAGATATAATGCCGGTGAAGTATTTGTAGTTGCCAATGATTACAGGCGTGGAGATTTCAAACCATATATATTTCGCAGTTCTGATTATGGAAAAACATGGACAAGGATAGTGGATGAAAACAAAGTGAAAGGATATGCCTTGTGCATGATCCAGGATCCGGCCGAGCCTAATTTGATCTTTGTAGGAACTGAAAACGGATTATGGGTAAGTTTTGACAACGGTGTTACTTATGAGCAATGGGCAAACGGTTATCCTTCTGTTTCCACCTATGATCTTGCCATACAGGAAAGAGAAGCAGATCTGGTCATTGCCACTTTCGGCCGGGCATTATGGATACTGGATGATATCCGTCCATTGAGAAAAATTGCTGCGAATAAAGGAATGCCCTTTACAAATACGGTGACTGCCTTTACCGCTCCTGAAAGTTACCAGGCACAATACAAAGCTGCCACCGGTTATGAATGGAGTACGTATGGATTATGGGATGCAGAGAATCGCCGTCGTGGCGCCGAAGTTTCTTTTTATATTATTAAACCGAAAGCTGCTCCTGACTCAGCTGCAAATCAGCCAGCAGTTCCGGCAACAGAACAACCTACCATTCTTCCTCCTCCCCAGATGGCTGGTGCTGGTGGAAGAGGAGGTGGCGGAAGAGTTGGACCAGGTGGCGGGGGTGCTGGAAGAGGTGACAGTGCTATAGTAAGGATATATAATGCAAACAATGAACTGATACGGACTTTAAGATGGCGCATTGACAGTGGTTTTAACCGCCAGTATTGGGGCATGGAAGAAAAGGGAGTTCGTCAGCCAGGTTCACCAAAACCACTACCAGGCGCAACAGAACCCGGCGGATTACAGGTGCTTCCCGGTACTTATAAAATGCTGATCACCTATGCCAGGGCATCCGACTCAACTTTTGTAACTGTAAAAGATGATCCGCGATTGGGTAACAGGAATGAAATCAAGTTGGCACAACGAAAAATGTATGATCGTTTAAGAAAGAGTGCTGATAAATTAACCGAGGGTATTGATCGTTTAACTGAAGCAGAAGAAGTATGTACTAAAATACAATCACAGTTGAAAGGAGTTGAAGGGAAAGAAACAGATTCACTAAGAAAAGCAACAACAAAAATGCAGGATGAAATAAAAGTCATTCGTGAGATCATCAGTGGTAAACCTTCTGACAGGCAGGGAATAACCCGCAGTTTTGATGTCACAGTGATGACGCAATTACAATCTGCCCAGCAATCCATCGGAAGTAAAATGGTAATTCCGGGTCAACAGGAAGAAACTATGCTGGCCAATGCAGAAAAAGCAGTGGCGGGTGCTGTTCAAAAAATTAATGGATTCTTCGATGGCAAGTGGAAAGATTATCGCCAGCAGGTGGAAGGAACAAAAGTGACTCTGTTTAAGGATTATAAACCGATACAATAATCAGAGTCTCCATCCCCTCCCTGGAGGGGCCGCAGACTTTTCGCATAAAGACTTTCCGAAAGGGGTGGGTCAAAAAATTTTGATCCGCCTCTTTCAATTATCTTACCATATCAAACTTTTACAGTCATGATGAAAATGAATGCCGGAATATGGATCGGGATCATTGGGGGAATCATTGGTTTGCTGGTTGCTTTAGGTGCAGTGGTAACTACCGGGGGTCAATCTGGTATTTATATTGGTCTTGCCATGCTGGTTGTATTTGGGGGCATGTTCTATTTATTCTATCGCCTTTTCTTCAAACCCATGATCAATGCAGCCCGTTTGCAAAAAACGGGTTTGCCAGGCAAAGCAACCATTCTCGAAGTAAAAGACACCGGCGTTACTATCAATAACAACCCGCAGGTAAAGCTGATGCTGGAAGTAAAAAACAGTTATGGCCAGAAGTATAATACACAGTGCCGGGTGCTGGTCTCCCGTATCAATCCCAATATGTTCATGGCAGGAATGGAAGTGCCGGTACTGATCGATCCGAAGAATGAACAGAATGTGGTCATTGATTACAGATCCGGCAAACAGTCAACCGCCGCAGCATCATCAATAACCCAGCCCGATAAGGCTGCTTTAGAAGCAGAGTTGGTACAATTACAAAAAGACAATGATGCCATTCTTCTATCGGGCAGGGCTGCCCGGGCTATTATAAAAAAATACAGCTGGCTCGGCGCAAACATTAATGGAAATAATCCTTACGCAGAACTGGAACTGGAAGTATTACCGGTAAACGCTGCTTCATTCAGCGGCAAAGCCCGGGGCGCTATTAGTGAAGTATCCCTACCTAAATATCAGCCGGGGTGCGAGATTTATGTGAAATATGATCTGTATGATAACAGTAAGGTGGCGATTGATCATTCATGATTCTTTGCCTATCTGCTTCAATCCTTTTATTTTTGCCCAAAAGGATGGAGTATGAAATTGTCGCATTTATCTGAAACATTGATCGGCTCTGAGATCGTAAAACTTGGTAGTGAAATAAAAGAAAAGATCCGCCAGGGCGAACGTATCTTTAATTTTACTGTCGGCGATTTTGACCCTTCTATTTTTCCCATTCCAAAAGAACTGGAAGATGCGATAGTAGAAGCGTATCGTAAACATTTTACCAATTACCCTGCTGCCGAAGGAAATTTAGACTTAAGAGAAGCCATTCTTTCATTTACAAAAGATGTGCAGGGGCTGGACTATGGCAGAAGTGAAATATTAGTTGCTTCCGGTGGTCGCCCGTTGATCTATGCGGTGTTCCGTGCCGTATGTGACAAGGGAGATAAAGTCATCTATGCCGTTCCCAGTTGGAATAATAATCATTACACGCATTTTGTTGCCGGTGAGCATATTGTTATCGAAGCAAAAGAAGAAAATAAATTCATGCTGACCGCTGATGATATCCGGCCTTATGTAAAGGAGGCCGCATTGATCTCTTTATGTTCTCCCCAAAACCCAACGGGCACAACTTTTAAAAAAGAAGAACTGGAAGCCATTTGTGACCTGGTGATTGAAGAAAATACAAGACGTGGCGCTGGCGAAAAAAAACTCTATGTGATGTACGACCAGATGTACTGGCATCTTACTTACGGCGATATTCAGCATTACAATCCTGTTTCATTGCGGCCGGCTATGAGAAACTATACCATCTACATTGATGCCATCAGCAAAGTGTTTGCTGCAACGGGTGTAAGAGTAGGATGGAGTGTCGGACCGGCTGTTGTTATTAATAAGATGAAAGCTATCCTTACCCATGTGGGCGCATGGGCGCCGATGGCAGAGCAGAAAGCTGTAGCAAATTATCTAAGCAACCGGGAAGGGATAAAAAAATTTCTTTCAAATTTTAAATCTGAAATAGAAGAAAGATTACAACGTATCTATGCCGGATTTATGCAGTTGAAAGGTGAAGGCCTTCCGGTTGATGCCATTGCGCCGGAAGCCGCCATTTATCTTACTATTCAATTTGATCTCGTTGGAAAGAAAACCGGAGAAGGAAACCTTTTAGCTGAGCAAAGCGAAGTAACTGCTTATATACTCAGCGAAGCAAAACTGGCAGTAGTTCCTTTCTATGCCTTTGGCGCCAGCCGTAATTCCACATGGTATCGCCTGAGTGTGGGCACCTGCAGGAAAAATGAGATCAATGAAATGATTGGAAAACTCAGAGAAGCCCTGAAGAAACTATCGTAATTCAATTCTTATTGATCAAAAACCGGAAAGCCCTTAACTGAATAAACCTGGATTTTTTTAAACCCCTCCTCTTTTTAGAAGTGATCCGGTTGCGGTCAACCAGTTTATTGGCTATACAAAATTATTCGGGGGATTCTGTGAAAAGAAGTATCATTTGTAAACAATCCGCCACCTGTTTGCTGATAATTTTTTTATTAAAAAGCACCAACAGGTTGCGATCCTTGTTTTTCATCGGCAGTAGATCATTGTCTTAATGATGGACAACCGCAGTTCTTTCCGCCCTTGCCTGTGCCGGAATAATAATTTTTGTTGCACCCGGAAATGATCAGCATACCTGCTACTAACAATAACATTGCAATTTTGTGGATCGTCTTCATAATTTGTCCATTGGACTCCTTGCGGAGGAAGTTCTAAATTAGAACTATTTTACAAACAAATTAGTATCCGGTTCAGTCAAATCGGCAAAAAATTAACATGGATCAGCCTTTAAAGGAAAAAACACCTGGAAAACCCCGGATTCTGCTGGCTCCGCTGGACTGGGGCCTGGGCCATGCCACCCGTTGCATCCCCATTATCCGGGAGTTGCTGGCACAGGACTGCGAGGTTTGGCTGGCCGGTGAAGGAGCACAGGAATATTTGCTGAAGCAAGAGTTTCCGGAACTTCCTTTCTTACACCTGGATGGATACCGGATCAGGTATTCCCGTTCAGCCATCGGGTTGCTGTTGAGCATATTCAGGCAAACACATAAAATTCTTACGGCAATTAAAAAAGAAAATGCCTGGCTGAAAAAAATGATCACTGAATATGATTTTGATGGGGTCATCAGCGATAACCGCTTTGGATTATATCATGCATCCGTTCCCTGTGTCTTTATCACGCACCAGTTGGCTATTAAAAGCCCGTTGGGCAAATGGAGTGAAAAGATCTTACAGAAAAGAAATTACTGGTTCATCAACCGGTTTGCAGCCTGCTGGGTGCCGGACCTGGAAGGAGAAAATAACCTGGCCGGTGAATTATCCCATCCTGCAAAAAAACCTGTTAAACCTGTTCAATACATTGGTCCATTATCGAGGTTTGATTCCTCTTCCCCTTTAAGGGACAGGGGCATGAATGGTCAACTATTAATTATTCTTTCAGGCCCCGAACCACAACGCAGCATTCTCGAAGATAAAATAGTAAAAGATGCCGGTCATTATAATGGCACGGCCAGCATCGTGCGGGGCTTGCCGGGTTTATCCTCGCTGATACCCTCTTCCAATATGATACAATTTTATAATCACCTGCCTGCTGATGAACTGAATAAAGAAATGTTGCAGGCAGAATATGTGATCAGCCGCTGCGGCTACAGTACAATTATGGATCTCGTCAGGCTGCAAAAGAAAAGTATTCTCATTCCGACCCCGGGGCAAACAGAGCAGGAATATTTATCCAAATACCTTCTTGAAAAACAAATTGCTTTTTGTATTTCGCAAAAAAAATTCTCCCTGGATGATGCGTTGGCAAAAGCCAGACAATTTGTTTATCATTCTCCCGAAATCAATTCCGGGGGTATTTTGCAACAGGTCATTTCAAATTTCATTTCTACGCTTGCAAAAGAGTAGCTGCTGCTTGTTTACCTTTACTGTATAAATTATTTTTCTGCAAAGCAATACCAAAGCACATATCGCTGTTCTGTTTACTAATATTTTTTTTACCGCGAACTACAGCCTGGTCAAGTATATTTCACCTTCTCATGCAGGTCCCTATGGGTTGAATATTTTGCGTGTTGGCATCAGCTTGATATTGTTCTGGCTGGTATGGATGATGGGCAAAACCTGCCTACCGGACAGGCAGGCAAAAGCCGGCATAAAAAAAGAGCACCTGGTTCGTTTTATGCTTTGCGGGTTAACCGGCGTTGCCGTCAACCAGACACTTTTCATCAAGGGGCTGACAATGACCTCCACCATTCATGCTTCCTTACTGATGCTTTGCACTCCCCTGCTGATCACCATACTTGCTTTCTGGATACTGAAAGAAAGAATTACGTGGGCAAAAGCGGCAGGGCTGGCTTTGGGTATCGGCGGAGCCATACTATTGATCATGTCGAAAGAGAAAAGCGGCACCTCTTCTATTGCAGGCGATACACTGATCATTTTAAATGCTATTGCCTACACGTTGTTTTTCATCCTGGTAAAACCATTAATGAATGAATACCCGCCGCTGCATGTGATAAGATGGGTATTTACTTTTGGGTTTGTCATGATCCTGCCTTTCGGATGGATGCAGTTTTCTTCCATACAATGGCCGTTGTTTGAATGGTCTCATTATGTGTCCCTGTTATCCATTGTGTTCTTTGGAACTTTCCTCGCTTATTTGTTCAATGCGTATGGCCTGAGGCAATTGGGAGCCGGCGTCACGGGTTCTTATATTTATACCCAACCCGTGTTTACAGCTATTATTGCTATTTTATTTTTAAATGAGCGCCTCAGTATTGAAAAGCTGCTGGCAGGACTGATGATATTCACCGGTGTATTCCTGGTAAGCCGGAAGGCGCCGCCCGTTGTAATGGAATAGCTATAAATATCTGGCCGGTTGAATAACAAAGCGTTTACTAAGGAAGGACCGGCCTGGTGACTCATGCGTTCTTCGGGTAATCAAAGAACCAGAATTTTTTATCCGCTTCTTTAAAATTTTTCCATTTGCCGCAATCGGCTTTGATGGCAAAAATGCCACAGGTGGGAATATTATCAATACGGGTATCAGTAAGCAGGTTGGCAAAGTCAGTCAAGCCGGGATTGTGGGAAAAAATGGCAATGCTCTTACATTTATTATCGGCAGTAATGATCACATCATAAAAAATAGTTGAAGGAGCTCCATATAATTCATCCCTGAAAATAATATCATCCTTGTCTCTCTTGTATGCTTTTGAAAATATGCCGGCTGTTTTTTTGGCCCTGTTGGCCGGGCTGGAAATAAAAGCATCAATGATAATATTCTTATCCAATAAACGATGGGCCATCACCGGCGCATCAGCTTTGCCACGTTCATTTAATGGCCGGTCAAAGTCGCTGAGTGACGGATCGCCCCAGTCGCTTTTAGCATGGCGTATAAGAAGGAGAGTTTTGCCCCCATCCCCGCCGGCTGGCGGAGAGTTGTTATCGTTTTGCTTTGACATTTCGTTTATTAAAAATTAATAGCCCTGTATGAAGTTAGTAAATCTTCTTTTTTGCTGAGTCTTTTTAAAGCTCTCCTTTAGGGGATGGGGGCTTAGTAGCCCCGTACATTCTTCCCTTCCATATAATTCATGAAAGCCTTATTGACCACTTTGTTTCCTCCGGGAGTAGGATAATTGCCGGTAAAATACCAGTCTCCGAGGTTATTGGGGCAGGATAAGTGCAAGTCTTCAATACTCTGGAAAATCACATCAACCGGTATGTCAATTCCGGGTGGCGTTATCAGTTGAGCGATCTTTGCCGAGATCTCTTCGGCAGTAAATTGTTTATACAATTGCTTCACCACATTTTCTTTATGAAGCTGGTTATTACGTTGCAGGTCCTTGCATTTATCCAGCAATTCTTTCAGGCAAGCTGTTTTGTTTCTTTCTTTCATCAATTCCACGGCTGCATTGAAGGCAATGAAGTCGCCCATCTTGCTCATGTCAATGCCATAACAATCAGGATACCGGATCTGGGGGGAGGAAGAAACAACCACGATGCGTTTTGGTTTCAGCCTGGCCAGCATCCGGATAATACTTTCCTTTAGTGTGGTGCCTCTTACTATAGAATCATCAATCACCACCAGTGTATCCTGACCGGGGCGAACGGTTCCATAAGTAATATCGTAAACATGTTGAACCATTTCGTTCCGGCCTGCGTCCTCTGAAATAAAGGTCCGCATCTTTACATCCTTGATGGCGATCTTTTCGATCCGGATACGGCGGTTGATCATTTCACTGAGCTTCTCCGCATCGTAATCTTTACCCCAGCTCATTATTCTTTCAATCTTTATTTTATTCAGGTAGTCTTCCATGCCTTTCAGCATTCCGTAAAAAGCTGTTTCGGCGGTATTGGGTATAAAAGAAAAAATTGTGTTCTTCAGATCATGGTCAATGGCATGCAGTACCTGTTCGCTGAGATTGTAGCCAAGGGCCAACCTTTCCCGGTAAATTTTTTCATCGCTTCCTCTTGAAAAGTAGATCCGTTCAAAGCTGCAGGCCTTTCTTTCTTTCGGCTCCATGATCTGTGCGATCTCAATTTCACCTTTTTCATTTACGATCAAAGCCTGCCCGGGCATCAATTCCTGCACTTCATTTTCGCCAACATTAAATGTTGTACGGATAGCCGCCCTTTCCGATGCCGCCACCACCACTTCATCATTGATATAATAATAAGATGGCCTGATGCCATGCGCATCACGGAAAACAAACCCGATACCATTGCCGGTCATCCCGCCTACATGAAAGCCCCCATCTAATAATGGCAATAATTTTTTCAGCACTTTTTTTATATCCATTTTTCCGGGCGAAGCTTCGTCTTCTTTGCTGAGAAAAGTATGCATCATTTCGATCATCGCCGCCAGGTCACTGAAACGAACATTATCATGCGGTTCCTTGCCGATCAATGCGAACAATTCATCAGAATTGACAATATTGAAATTTCCGGCCATGGCCAGGTTACGGGAAGGAATGGTGTGGCGGTTGATAAAAGGGTGGCAGTATTCCACTTTGTTTTTTCCCTGCGTGCCATAGCGAAGATGACCGAGCAGCAATTCGCCCAAAAAACCGACATGCCCCTTCATTAACCCCGGGTGATTTTTTATTTCGGGATCATATTTTTCCAATTCATTGATCTCGTTTCTTATCTGCTGAAAAATATCGGCAATGGCCTGTGCTGCATTGCTGCGGATGCGGTTCATGAACGGATAACCAGGCTCTACATTCAGTTTCACCGTAGCCACACCGGCACCATCCTGGCCGCGGTTGTGCTGCTTTTCCATCAGCAGGTACAGTTTGTTAAGCCCCCACAGTACGGTGCCATACTGCTGCTGGTAATAAGAGAAGGGTTTTCTTAGCCTGATGAATGCCAGTCCGCATTCGTGTTTGATCGGGTCGCTCATGAGAAACGGCAAAGGTAGAGAGAAAGGGCGAATGGGCAATAGTGAATGGTGAATGAGACTCCAAACTATCAGCGTCCCTGATTCACTATTCACTATTCACGATCAAAATCCTTTTTGATCCGTTGCATATTTTTGCAATTGAGGACAATCCGCCTCTGTGTCCGGGTCCACCATAATATAATAGGTGGGAATTTTTGCTTTCAGCCAGTTGTCCAGTGTTTTGCTCTTCTTTTCTTCCAAAGCAAATTGTGATATTTTACTGTAGTCCTCGTGCAGGTTCATCCTGTGCGGTTCGGAACGGGATTTCAGGTGAACAATTCTTACTCCCTGCTTCCCCTGATCTTCTGTAAAAGCAGTGGGATGCGAAAATTCGCCCACTTTCATTTTACTAAGCATCACCACCATATCTTTATCCAGTGCATCAATGGTAACGTAGGTTGAACCATCCCTGTTGGTAATACAAGGCCCGGCAAATTTTGCAGACTCATCATCACTGTATTTTGAGGCAGCAGCATTGAAGCTGATAGTACCGGCAATAATTTTAGACCGCACGGTATCCAGCTTGTTAATAGCCAGGCCGATCTCGGCTTCAGTTACCGGGGGGATCCGGAGTATATGGCGGACAACAGCATCATCCCCATTACGCTGTACCATTTGTATGATATGATAGCCAAATTTTGTTTTTACCGGCGATGAAATTTCGCCTTCTTTTAACCGGAATGCAGTTGACATAAAAACAGGATCCCAGGTTTTTTCATTCCGGTTGATCTGGTACTGGCCACCCCGTTCTTTACTTCCGGGATCTTCGGAAACTTTCTTCGCCAGGAGGTCAAACGTTGTTACTTTGGATTCAATCTGTTTTTTATAATTATTCATTTCCCCGATGATATATTGTTCCAGGTCCCTGGATGCTTTGGGGTAAATAATAATCTGGCATATTTCCAGTTCTGATTCATAAAATGGGAGACTGTCTTTAGGAACTTTTTCAAAGAAAGCTTTTACTTCGTTGGGCGTGATCCTTACATTGTCCATGATCTTGCGCTGCATGGCCGCTGCCAGTTTTTGTTCCTTAACAGACCCTTTTGCATCATCTTTGATCTGGTAAATAGTTTTTCCCGCCATTTCTTCCAGTGCTTCCTGGCTGCCCAGCTGGTTAATGTAATATCTTATCTTCTGATCCAGTTCCGCTTCCACTTCCTCATCCGTTACCGGCAATGAATCCTTTTCCGCCTGCAGCATCAGTATTTTTGAAATAAGGGCCTGCTCCATGATCAAACATTCGGCATTATCCGGTATTGTTCCTCCCTGGCGTTGAATATCGGCAATAGAATTTTTGACATCAGACTGAAGAATGATCCGGTCGCCAACAATACCGGCTATTTTATCGGCCACCACCTTTGCAGATTGTGATTGAGCTACAGCAGAAATTGTCAATAACAGCAGGCAGGCAGTTAGAATTTTTTTAGAATAATCCATAAGTTCAAAAGTACTTTGACGGGTATAACTTAAATAGTTTTTGGGGGTATTTAACAAAAGTTTCAGGAGGAAGGCACAAGAGTCAAGATACAAGGTACAAGAAGAAACACTCCGAATTTAAGTCTTGTGCCTTGACCCTTTTGCCTTGACTCTTGTGCCTTGTGCCTTTATAACGTTCTTTTCACCTCTTCGGTCTCATAGGCTTCCACCACATCTCCCACTTTAATATCGCTGTAATTTTTAATCGTTAATCCACATTCCATGCCCGATTGTACATCCTTGACATCATCTTTAAACCTTTTCAATGACGCCAATTCGGCGCTGGCGCCTTCGCCGGTTGGATAAATAACGATACCATCCCGTATCAGGCGGATCTTTGAATCTCTTTTAATTTTACCGTCCATTACAAAACATCCTGCTACAGTGGCTTTATCAAATTTGAATACTTCTCTTATTTCGACATTAGCCATAATTTTCTCCTGCACTTTTGGTTCCAGCATTCCTTCCATTGCACTCTTTACTTCCTCTATGGCGTTATAAATGATGGAGTACATTTTTATTTCGATGCCGGCATTATCAGCCAGCCTTGATGCCTGCAGGGATGGGCGAACGTTGAAGGCAATGACGATAGCATCGGATGCCTCGGCCAGCACAATATCACTTTCGTTGATCTGGCCAACACCTTTGTGAATTACACTAACCAATATTTCAGGTGTAGAAAGTTTTTGTAATGAGTCGCTTAATGCCTCTACAGATCCATCCACGTCGCCTTTGATGATCACTTTCAGTTCTTTGAAACTTCCCAATGCCAGGCGGCGACCAATCTCGTCCAGCGTAATATGTTTTTTGGTACGGATACCCTGTTCTCTTAATATCTGGGCACGGCGGTAGGCAATTTCTTTTGCTTCGGCTTCGTCTGCATATACTTTGAATTTTTCTCCTGCCTGTGGTGCACCATTCAATCCTAATATCACTGCCGGGGCAGAAGGACCCGCTTTATCTTCTTTCTTATTTCTTTCATTGAACATGGCTTTTACACGGCCAAAATGCTGGCCACTCACGATCAGGTCGCCGGGTTTCAATGTTCCGTTCTCAACAAGCAGTGTCGCCACATAACCACGGCCTTTATCCAATGATGCTTCAATGATGGTTCCGGTAGCTTCCCGGTTGGGGTTTGCTTTCAGATCCAGAATTTCTGCTTCCAGCAAAATTTTCTCCAGCAGTTTGTCAATATTCAAACCTTTCTTGGCTGCAATCTCCTGGTTCTGGTATTTACCGCCCCATTCTTCCACCAGCAAATTCATTTGTGAAAGCTGTTCATATATTTTTTGCGGATTGGCTCCGTCCTTATCAATTTTATTGACAGCAAAAATCATAGGTACCCCGGCTGCCTGTGCATGGCTGATAGCTTCACGGGTTTGTGGCATCACGGCATCGTCAGCAGCAATGACAATGACGGCGATATCGGTAACCTTGGCGCCTCTTGCCCTCATCGCTGTGAAAGCTTCGTGACCGGGTGTATCTAAAAAAGTAATTTCTTTTCCATTAGCTAATTCAACCTGGTAGGCCCCGATATGCTGGGTAATGCCCCCGGCTTCACCGGCTACCACATTGGCACTTCTGATATGGTCAAGCAGTGATGTTTTACCATGATCCACGTGGCCCATGATGGTAACGATCGGTGAACGGGGTTGCAGATCCTCTTCATTGTCTTCATCATCGCCTTCCTCCATTTCCATTTGCTTTTCCATATCAATGAACTCAACCGTATATCCAAATTCACCGGCCACCAGTTCTATCACTTCCGCATCCAGCCGCTGGTTGATGGAAACCATGATGCCGAGACTCATACACTTGCTGATCACTTCAGCAAAACTTACATCCATCAGGTTGGCCAGTTCGCTTACGCTGATAAATTCCGTTACCTGTAGTTTGTTATCATCCACCATGTCGCCATGCGCATCAGCCGCTTCATGTCTTTTCTCCCGGCGAAGTTTTGCTTTCAGGCTTTTGCCCCTGCCACCGGCTCCGGCCAGCTTGGCCTGGGTTTCCCTGATCTTTTCCTGGATCTCTTTTTCGTCAATCAGTTTGTCTTCCCTGCGTCCGCCAGTTCCCCTATTATCCCCGCGACGACTAATTGCAGGACGACCACGGTTATCCCTGCTAAAGCCACCCGGTTTCTTATCCGCTTCTTTATTGATGAAAAGATCCCGTTTAACTTCCTTTTTCTCAATCGGAATACGTTTTCTTTTTCTCTTCTCATCTTTTACAGGCCTGGTATCACTGTCAAGCGGCAGTTCAATTTTACCAAGGATCTTAGGGCCTGTGAGTTTTTCAACTTCTATATTTTCAATGACTGTTTGATGTTCTTCAACAACGGGTTCTGCTTTTGCTATTATTTCTTCCTCAACTTTCTTGCTGAGCTCTGTCGAAGCATCTTTTTTCCCTTTTTTAGCTTTGCCTTTTACCGGTTTTTCTTCTTTGGCTGCCCCGGTAGCTATCGGGGTTGTTTCAACCGCCCCGGCGGACAGGTCTTTTTTGGCTTTAACTCCTTTTTTTGGCCGGGTTGAAGAATCAATAACAGAAAGGTCAATTTTCTTCAGCACTTTTGGTCCTTCTATTCCTGCCTTACCGGCAGGCAAGTCCGGTATATCCGTTTTTATTACTTCATCTGCTTTTTTTGTTTCTTCCTTTTTTGTTTTTTCTTTTGCCGCCCCGATAGCTATCGGGATTACTTCTTCAACAGGCTTTACTTCCACATCCTTTTTTATAATTTTAGCAGCCGCCTTATCATCTTTTTTGAAAACGATTTCTTCCTCTTCTTTTTTCTTCTTCGCTTCTACCACAGTTCCTTTTGGTAATTCCAACTGATCGCTTTTCATTTTGGCAGCCTTATCGGTTTGAAACTCCAGTTGCAAAGAGCGATACATTTCTTCTGTAAGCTTGGAAGTCGGCTTCAGCTCATCTTTTGGAAATCCTTTTCCTTTCAGGAAGTCAATAAGGGTATCCTGACCAATGTTAAATTCTTTGGCCGCAGCTAATAATCTCGGAAGTTTTAATTCTGCCATAAATGATAATGTAGAAATGTGTGGAATGTGGAAATGAGGAAATAGCTGCCGGATGGATCAACCATTTTCACATTTATCACATTTTCCCATTCTCACATTTGTTTTTTTATTCTTTTTCAAATTCAGCTTTCAGCACTTTCCTGACTTCTTCTATCGTTTCTTTTTCCAGGTCGGCTCTTCTTTCCAGTTCTTCGGGCGTTAGTTTCAGCACACTTCGGCCGGTATCACATCCGATCCTCTTTAATTCATCGATCACCCAGGTTTCTATCTCATCGCTGAATTCATCCAGGTCAATGTCAAATCCTTCTTCCACTTCATCTTCCGCATCCCGGTAAACATCCAGTTCATAGCCGGTAAGTTCACAGGCCAGTTTAATATTCACGCCACGCCGGCCGATTGCAAGGGAAACCTGGTCAGGTTTCAGGTAAACATTAGCATGTTTTCCTTCATTATCCAGCTCCATACTGGTGATCTTGGCCGGGGTTAGCGACCGTTGTATCAGCAACTGAATATTATTAGTCCAGTTGATTACGTCAATGTTCTCATTTTTTAATTCCCGGACGATACCGTGGATCCGGCTGCCCTTCATACCAACGCAGGCGCCAACGGGGTCAATACGGTCATCGTAAGATTCTACGGCTACTTTTGCTCTTTCCCCGGGATCCCGGACAATTTTCTTGACCACGATCAGTCCGTCAAAAATTTCAGGCACTTCAATCTCCAGTAATTTAGCCAGAAACTCCGGTGAAGTTCGTGAAAGAATAATGACCGGGCTGTTATTTTTCATATCCACTTTCTTCACTACCGCACGGATGTTTTCTCCTTTTTTAAAATAGTCCTGTGGTATCTGTTCACTCTTGGGAAGTATCAGTTCATTTCCTTCTTCATCCAGCAGCAAAATTTCTTTTTTCCATACCTGGTACACTTCAGCGCTGATGATCTCGCCAATGCGGTCGCCGTATTTTTTAGCGAGCACATTTTTTTTCAGATCGCTGATGCGGCTGGCCAGTGTTTGTTTGGCAGCAAGAATGGCCCGGCGGCCAAAATCAAGCAGATCGATCTCTTCATAAAGTTCTTCACCTACTTCAAAGTCAGGCTCTATTTTCACAGCGTCGGAATAAGCTACCTGCGCCAGCGGGTCTTCCACCTGGCCGTCTTCGACGATCATCCTGCGGCGGATGATCTCCAGGTCGCCTTTTTCTGCATTCACTATCACATCAAAGTTCTCATCACTGGTGAACTTTTTACGCAGCAGGGTTTTAAATACATCTTCCACCACTTTCATCATGGTGGGGCGGTCAATGTTTTCCGCTTCTTTAAAATCCTGGAATGCGTCGATCAGATTAATACTTGACATAACTCTTTTTTTAAATTACAAATATCAAATCCCAAAATCCAATGAGAAGAGATACGTTTAAAATTTTATTTGAATCTTCGTCATCTTAATATTCTCAAATGGAATATTGTGTTGCACTGTCTCCATTTTCTTGCCTTTTCCCTGCCCGCCTTCCTTTTTTTTATTTTTGCCGGTCAGGCGGGCTTTTATTTCTTCTACTATAATCTCAGCTTCAGTAGCACTTATCAACTTACCCTCTTTTTGTGTCCCTTCCTTATCTGTTACTTCTACATACCTGCCAATATTTTTCAGATACTGCCTGTGCAATTTCAGCGGTTCATCCAATCCCGGTGATGATACTTCCAGTGAAAAATCCCCGTTAGGATACATATTACTTTCTTCAATTTCTTTATAGAGCTTCCGGTTGTATTGCACCAGTTTTTCTATGCTAACTCCCTGGTCCCCATCAATAAACACTTTAATGTTATTTGTGGGTTTAACCTTCACCTCTACCAGGAATAAACCCGGTTCGGCACTGATCAACTCCTCCATTTTATGTGTAACAGCCTGTATTTGCGTTTCTGCGTTCATGGGGTATAAAAGAAGAAGGGAACGGTCTTCGTTCCCTTCCATCATCTATTTCCGATGCAAATGTAAGGGAAATCCCCTTTATCTGCCAAATACTATATCAGTAATTTAATGTGGTTAATAATTCGGTAAACTGCCCGTATCAGCCGGCTGCAAAAAA
>CAZGGQ010000071.1:7496-16617 GCA_964525285.1 uncultured Chitinophaga sp. | reverse complement strand
AAGTTCGTTTTTTACCGGACAGCAGTAGTTGCAAACTCATGACAACTTTCCTAAAGTTTTTAAAATTATTACTGGCAGGCAACACTCATGAGAACGGGGTTTCCTATAGTTCGGTTGCTGCTGTAGTGAGCCCCGATTTTCATCGGGGTAAACTTTGTCGAACTATGCTCTGCTGCTATGCCAGCACTCAACCTGCCTGCCGGCAGGCAGGCACACAGCAACGGCGTGATGCTTTCTTTGGGAAGACCAACAGCAGCGAAAAGGGTTTCCTATAGTTCGGTTGCTGCTATCTTTGCTCTGCTGCTATGCCAACACTCAACACACAGCGGCGTGATTCTTTTGGGAGGAACTGCAGCGGCGGAAAGAATAAACCAGTATGGTTGATTTAAAGGAAAAGAAGTAAATTTGAAGAAACAAATGAGTTATGAATACGGCTACTTCTTTGCGGGATAGACTTTATGATTATATCCGTGTAGCGGATGATAAAAAGCTACATGCTATCTACAGCTTGCTGGAAAATGAAATAACTGACAGCAAAGAATGGTGGAAGGATAAAAAATTTGTAGCAGAAATTGACAGCCGCTATGAAGCTATGGAAAAAGGAACGGACAAAGGATTTACCGTTGAACAAATAGAAGCATCCATTACAAAACTCCGGAAGAATAAGTATGGCAAGTAACACCGGCTATCTGACTATATTTTCAAGCAGGGTGCAAAAAGAAATAGCCAAATCATGGGAGTGGTATGAAGAACGGCAGCCGGGATTAGGTGACCGGTTTGTAAAAGAAGTACTGGCAAAAATAAAGTTGATAGAACAGCACCCGGAAAGATACCCCACAAGATATAAATCATATAAAGAAACCCCGATAGCCGTTTTTCCTTTTCTTATTATTTACAGACTGAGTACAAGAAAAAAGATAATCCGGATCGTTTCAATTTTTCATACTTCATTGAATCCAAAGAGGAAATAAGGTTACTTGTTTATTGGCGGGTCTCACTGCGATTGTATGTGATAGGGTGGACTTGCCCCCGTTTGTCGTGAGTGTTCAGTTTTTTGATAAATAATAAAATAATAGGGTAGTTATACTGAGACTGCGTCTCAGTATCGGCTTTGCCAAAAGCCGTTAAACTTCTAACTTTAGGAAAAAAGCTATGAGTGAAGGAGGCTACAAAATCCGTAACCAGGGTGCCGTTCATTTTATAACTTTCGCCGTTGTGGAATGGGTGGATGTATTTACAAAAAAGGACTACCGGGATATTGTGCTGGATAGCATCAGGTTTTGTCAGAAAGAGAAAGGGTTACTGCTGCACAGTTGGTGTATAATGACTAATCATGTGCATTTGATTGTCAACCCCTCCAGCTAGTAAACCAAGGTGGCAGCAAAAAGTTTTGAATGCTAATTCGAAACTAGTTTCAAGGAAACCGTGGGCGGGAGGATTACAAGATAGTATTCTTGCGGCAGATTTGATTTCAAAGTCTTCTTTATTACAAAAGGATAGAATCTCATTGATTATTATTGATAGTACACTTGAGATTGCTTATAAAGAGTATTTAGTACATGAAAAAAATATAGGTGTTCATGCTTTTAAAAAAATATTTGATAACAGAGCACTGGTACAGGCAGAAGTATTTAAATCTATTAGGATCCCCAAAAAAACAATTCAAAAAATAAATTACTATTATAAATTAAGATGCGATTTAATTCATGAGAGAGCATCTCCAAATGTTAATCCCGATGAAGTTGAAAGTTATAGGCAAATTGTAGAAGGATTGCTCAAAAAAATGTTTAAGTTAGATTTCGGACAATAATTTTTAAGATATGCCTTTAATATTTACCCAGCTGTTAGTGTTTTCTTCTAACTAACAGCTCACATTAAAGTTACTTTAAAAAAAGAAGGAAAACCTTCCACAATGCCGAGTAGCGATCAGAACGTACAAGTGTGCAACGCAACAGACGATGCTCAGGGAACCGAAGCTGGCTACCATCCTTCGACTTCGCTCAGGACTCACTCATTTCCTTTACCTTTGCCCCATGACAATCGAAAAATTGAATGATATGCGGTCCCGCATTGCCGGGGTAAGGAGGTTTCTTTGACGTCGCTAACCGACAACAAAAGATAGCTGAAGAAAAACAACTTTCGCAGAGTCCCGGCTTCTGGGATGATAATAAACGAGCAACCGGAATTCTCAAGAACATCAAGCTGAATGAGTATTGGGTGAAACTCTATGAGACGGCTGAAACCTCAGTAGAGGATTTTGCCGTGCTCTTTGATTTCTGGAAAGCCGGCGATGCCACCGAAGTGGAAACAAAGGAGGCTTATGATAAAGCTATTACTTTGCTGGATGAGGCCGAGTTTAAAGCAACGCTTAATGAACCGGAGGATGAATTGCCTGCTGTGCTGCAGATAAACAGTGGCGCCGGCGGCACAGAGAGCCAGGACTGGGCTGAAATGCTGGCCCGCATGTATCGCATGTATGGTGAGAAACAGGGCTGGAAAGTAACTGAATTAGACTGGCAATGGGGCGATGGCGCAGGTATTAAAACCTGTAGCCTGGAATTTGATGGTCCATTTGCTTATGGCTTTTTGAAAGCGGAGAGTGGTGTACATAGGCTGGTTCGCATTTCTCCGTTTGACAGCAATGCAAGAAGACATACCTCTTTTGTATCGGTGTTTGTGTATCCATTGGTGGATGATACCATCAAGATCGAGATCAACCCGGCAGATGTAAAGATGGAAACGTCAAGAAGCGGCGGCGCCGGCGGACAGAATGTAAACAAAGTGGAAACAAAAGTTCAGTTGACGCATATTCCTTCGGGCATTGTTGTGGTTTGTCAGCAAGACAGAAGTCAGTTGGGCAACAGAGAACTTGCGATGCAAATGCTGAAGAGCCGTTTGTATGAAGAAGAGCTTCGCAAACGACAGGCAATAAAAGATGCGACTAATTCCACGAAGAAAAAAATAGAGTGGGGCAGCCAGATACGGAGTTATGTTTTTCATCCGTATAAAATGATCAAGGACCATCGTACCGATTATGAAGTGGGAAATATTGGCCCGGTGATGGACGGGGAGCTGGATGGGTTTATAAAAGCGTATTTGATGAGTGAGAAGGAATCAGAATCTTAGGATTTCACGCAAAGACGCAAAGACTTCGCTAAGGCGCTAAGACTTCTTTGCGTTCTTTTGTATTAATCTTTGCACCTTTGCGTGAAATATAATATTTGAATGTGAATTATAGAACCTCACCCGTCAGGAGACTTTTTGCCGGGAGAAGTTGACCACCTCTCCTTAAGGAGAGGAAAAAAACTTTCGATTATAACGGGAATTTGAAGGGAGAGGTATAAAAAGAAACATAAAGGAAACCAGGTGTTAATTTTATAAAAGTAGTAACATGTCTATAGGAACATTTTCATATTCAATGCCAGTAAACGAACCAGTATTAAGTTATGCTCCGGGTTCAGCTGAAAAGAAAAGACTAAAAGAAGTATTGGCTGAATTAAAAAGCAGCGAGATTGATGTGCCCATGTATATCGGCAGCAAAGAAGTGAGGACGGGTAAGAAAGTTCCCATACATCCGCCGCATGAAATAAAACATACACTTGGGTATTTCCATGCAGGAGAGGAGAAGCATGTTCATCTGGCAATCGAATCAGCGCTGGCAGCAAAAGAAAGCTGGGCGAATACAGGTTGGGAGAACAGGGCCAATATCTTTTTAAAAGCCGCTGATCTATTGGCAACGAAGTATCGTCCTTATATCAACGGTACCACTATGCTCGGACAAAGTAAGAATACTTTCCAGGCAGAGATTGATGCTGCCTGTGAATTGATCGACTTCTTACGTTTCAATGTTCATTTTCTTTCTGAGATATATAAACAACAACCCAATAGCAGCCCGGGTATGCACAACAGGATGGAGTATCGTCCGCTGGAAGGATTTGTATTGGCGGTTACTCCTTTTAACTTTACAGCTATTGGTGGAAACCTTCCGACATCGGCTGCCATGTGTGGCAACGTGGTGGTATGGAAATGTGCTAATACACAAATTTATTCGGCTCAAATGTTTATGCGGATACTAAAAGAAGCCGGTTTGCCGGATGGAGTTATCAATTTGATCTATGTGGATGGACCAACAATAGGCAGGGTATGTTTCAATCACCAGGATTTTGCCGGTGTTCACTTTACAGGTTCAACAGCAGTATTTAATAATATGTGGGAAACGATCGGTAAGAACATGGCCAATTATAAATCATACCCGAGAATAGTGGGAGAGACAGGGGGGAAGGATTTTGTATTGGCTCATAAAAGTGCCGATCCTGATGTTGTTGTTACAGCTTTATTGAGAGGTGCATTTGAATTCCAGGGGCAGAAATGTTCGGCAGCTTCAAGGGCATACATCCCTTCTAATATTGCTGAAGAAGTAAAAAAGAAATTGATAGCAGGTGTGAAGAGTTTTAAGATGGGAACGGTTGAAGATTTTACCAACTTCATCAATGCAGTGATTGATGAAAAAAGTTTTGATAACATCAAACGGTATATTGATAATGCAAAGAAAGATGATAAAGCTGAAATTTGGGTGGGAGGGAAGTGTGATAAGAAAGAAGGATATTTTATTCAGCCAACTGTCATTGAAGCAAAGAACCCGAAATATGTGACCATGTGCGAAGAGATATTCGGGCCTGTACTGACAGTATATATTTATCCTGCTAATAGTTTTGAAAGAACATTGGACCTGGTTGATTCAACTTCAGCTTATGCCTTAACAGGCGCTGTGATCGCAAAGGACAGGGCCGCCATTGAACTGGCAACAAACAAACTTCGTAATGCAGCGGGTAATTTTTATATCAATGACAAACCCACCGGCGCTGTGGTAGGTCAACAACCATTTGGCGGTGCAAGAGGAAGCGGAACGAATGATAAAGCAGGTTCTATTTTAAATCTCTATCGCTGGCTTAGTGCAAGAACGATCAAAGAAACATTTAATCCGCCAACGGATTTCAGATATCCTTTTATGCAGGAGGAATAATGAACATGAAGCTCTTTATTGTTTTCATTTTTCTGCATCTTTCCTTTTCTTCTTTTTCCCAGGGAGGTTATGCAGTTATTTACAAAAGGGAGGATATTTACTTCCCCATTACATTTAACGGTGAAAAAAGAAAGGTTCCTTTAAACGACAACCTGCTTCTATTTTCAGATTCATTTTCACTTTTCTATTATGTAGCTGCTGGAAATCCGCTTAAAAAAAGAAAAGTATTTGGCGAAAAGCTCATACATCATGCATTGTTATACAATAAAAAAACAGATATTATTTATAGCGAAGTGAACTGGCCCAGGAAAAAAAATAAATACCTGATAGCTGACACTTCTGCTAAGTTCAATTGGGTTTTCCGGGATGATATGAAACTGGTGCTGGGCTATAAATGCAAGCCGGCACTAATGGTCAATGAGAAAAATGACTCTACATTGGTTTGGTTTACTCCTGAAATACCTGAACCATTCGGGCCTGCGGGTTACTTTGGGTTACCAGGGTTGGTACTGGAAGTGTTTGACCAGCGTAGCAATCTGCATTTATTTGCTGATAAGCTTGTAAAAGATTCTTTTTCTGTTGTTTTTCCTGCCGAAGGAAAAATAGTTTCAAAAAAGGAATATTGGGAAATAAGGGCAAAAAAATAATCAAGACATAACTTCACTTAATTTTGATTTATGCAGGTTCTCCTTACATCAAAACAACTTTCAGATACTGTTCAGCAATTAGCAGCACATCTTTGCAAAACCCATGCTGATATGAATGATGTGATCTTTGTTGGCATCCAGCAGGGGGGGGTTGTTTTGGGCAATGATATTATCTCGGCTATTCAAAAAATCAAACCCGCTCAAAAAGTTCAATACGGCCAGTTAGACATAACTTTTTACAGGGATGATATCCGGAAAGAAATACTGGCCCCGGATACCATGAATTTACCTTTTGCCATAGAAAATAAAACAGTTGTATTGATTGATGATGTACTGTTTACGGGCCGAACCATCAAAGCGGCCCTGGATGTATTATTGGATTATGGACGCCCCTCCAAAGTGGAATTGTGTGTGCTGATCGACAGAAAAGAACACCGCCAGTTTCCCATCCAGGCTGATTATGTGGGGGTGACAGTTGAAACCAGCAAAACAGATAAAGTAAAACTGGTCAATAAAGAAGTGGTCCTGATCAGCCTGTAAAATCTTTTTGTGTGATTTCGTGTGTTTTCGTGGCTAACTTATTTTCGATTGCCGAAGGCAATTAATTCGTTTTCAATTGTATTAATTCGTGCCATTTGTGTAATTCGTGGCAAACCATCTGTGTAATCTGTGGCCAACAAATTTGCCGTAAAGCAAATCTTTTTGTCTGATTTTGCGTGATTTCGTGGCTAAACCCTAATTTCGCCCTTTAATGCAACTATCCACACGACACCTGCTCGGCATTAAAAACCTCAGCAAAGAAGATATTTCCCTGATCCTTTCCACTGCTGAACAATTCAAAGAAGTTTTACAGCGACCCGTTAAAAAAGTTCCATCATTGAGGGATGTAACGATAGTAAATCTGTTTTACGAAAATTCCACCCGGACCAGATTTTCGTTTGAGCTGGCCGAAAAAAGATTAAGCGCCGACACCATCAATTTTGCAGCTTCCACTTCATCCGCAGCAAAAGGAGAAACATTACTCGATACGGTCAACAACATTTTATCCATGAAAGTGGACATGGTGGTCATGCGGCATCATGCAAGTGGCGCCCCTCATTTCCTGGCTCAGCATATACCTGCTGCTATCATCAATGCAGGAGATGGGATCAATGAACATCCCACCCAGGGTTTATTAGATGCTTTTTCCATCAAAGAAAAAACAGGGGCATTGGAAGGCAGAAAAGTTGCCATCATCGGCGATATCATGCACAGCCGGGTGGCGCAGAGTAATATTTACCTGCTGAAAAAAATGGGAGCGGAGGTTACCGTTTGCGGCCCCCCGACCCTGATCCCGAAATATATCAGTGAAGCATTGGGAGTGAATGTGAGTTACAACCTGAAAGAGACCCTGGAGTGGTGTGATGTGGCGAATGTTTTACGCATCCAGTTAGAAAGACAGAACCAGGTTTTATTTTCCTCCCTCCGGGAGTATAGTCTTGCTTATGGCATCAACAAAAGGCTGCTTGACGGGCTGCATAAAGAAATCGTCATCATGCACCCCGGTCCTATGAACAGGGGCGTGGAAATAGACAGCGATGTGGCCGATAGCAAACAATCCATTATCTTACAGCAGGTGGAGAATGGGGTGGCTGTGAGGATGGCGGTGCTCTATCTTTTATCCGGCAGAAATGCGTCATAATTAAATTTTGGATTTTAAGTTTTGGATTGCGGATTTAAGACAATCAAAAATCTAAAACCGAAATCAAAAAATCATTCACCAATGAGAATCTGCTTATTTCCAGGGACCTTCGATCCGCTCACTCTTGGCCATGTGGATATTATCAACCGGGCACTTCCGCTATTTGATAAGATAATTGTAGGAATCGGTTTGAATACATCCAAGGCCCCGATGTTTTCTGATGAACAACGATTAAACTGGATCAAAGAAATTTATAAGGATGAAGACAGGGTAGAGGGAGCCGTGTATGAAGGCCTGACCATTAATTTTTGTCAGAAGATCGGGGCTCATTTTATTCTGCGGGGTATCCGCTATGTCAGCGATTTTGAATATGAAAAAACGATTGCTGATGCCAACCGGACATTGGACAGGAATATAGAAACGGTCTTTCTGACCGGTGAACCAAAATATACATCAGTAGCTTCCACCATTGTCCGGGACATTATCAGGAATGGCGGGGATGCCAGCCATTTTCTTCCGGAAGTTGTTTTTAAATCATTAGCCAAATAAACGGGATGAGTATCTGGTTTAATAAAGACCTGACGATTGATCAGTTTGCGGAACTCAGTAAGGGAACGATGGATAAATTCCTTGGCATTGAATGGACCGATCTTGGGGAGAATTTCCTGAAAGCAAAAATGCCGGTTGACCATCGTACCATTCAACCATATGGCCTGCTCCATGGTGGGGCTTCCTGTGTGCTGGCCGAAACTATTGGCAACTTTGCATCTGCCATGGTTATTGATCATGCTGAATTCTATTGTGTAGGATTGGAAATTAACGCCAATCATGTACGCAGTGCCACAAAAGGATATGTTACAGCCACAGCTACTCCTCTGCATCTTGGAGCCACTACCCATGTCTGGGATATAAAGATCTGTGATGAAAAAGAGAAGTTGGTTTGTGTGAGCCGGCTGACCGTTGCGATTATTAAAAGAAAGGAAAATAAGAATTAGCAAACTGTAAGGGGTCGGGGAGTCTGCACTATTTCATAGAAGAGGCCAATTGTAATACATCCAGTACAGAAGGGAAAGAGTTTTTCATGTAGTAATGCAGGTCGGTTGCCCTCACCCATTTTATCTCATGAATATCTTCTGTTGTCTGCGGAATTAGTTTTTGATTACCGCTCACTTTCATGTTGTACCAATGTGATTCTTTTAAAATAAACCGGGCTCCTTCATGGTAAGTGTGATAAGTGATGGTAAGAGCTGATATCAGTTTCAGCTTTGTTAGCCCCGTTTCCTCTTCTACTTCCCGCACAGCACAGTTTTCAAGGCTTTCCCCTTTATCTGATTTGCCTTTAGGCAGATCCCATTTTCCCCGGCGGAAGATGATAAGAATTTCATTTTTTTCATTCATCACCAGGCCACCTGCCGCCTGTATGAAAGTGAATTTTTTAAAAAATGCTTTCTTTAATTCTTCCAGGCTGGCATGATAAAAAACGCCGGCATGAACGGAGGGTTGTTCCATTTCATGTATGATTGTTTTTACCGTATGAGTATTCAACTCGTCAATGAATATTGCATCATCGTGGTGAATAAACGGCTGAATAGTTTCATCCACGGCATCACAAAGGAAAAGAGGCTTGTCGTTGAAGTATATTTTTAAATACATATAAAGGCACAAGGTACAAGGGGCAAGGCACAAGGAACCCTAATTTCTGATTTTTCCTTTACCCTCCCAACTTTATGATAATCGATGATAGTATTTTCCTGATCTGTTCGCCTTCTT
>CAZGGQ010000071.1:0-7396 GCA_964525285.1 uncultured Chitinophaga sp. | reverse complement strand
ATTTTAATGTTTCTTTTGCTTCTCTTCTGGAGATTTTGATCTTCATTTTCTCATCAGCTTTTCCAGGGTCACCTGATAAAAGGTACAAGGAACAAGGCACAAGAAACCCTAATTTTTGATTTTTCCTTTATCCTCCCAACTTTATGATAATCGATGATAGTATTTTCCTGATCTGTTCGCCTTCTTCGATTAGTCTTAGTTTTTCTTTCGCCAATTCAATATCCTCATAGGTAAGAGTCAGGTCAAGCCATTTTAATGTTTCTTTTGCTTCTCTTCTGGAGATTTTGATCTTCATTTTCTCATCCGCTTTTCCCAAATCATCTGAAGCTTCAGTATAGTTTGCACTTACAGAGCCACTGGAGCGGATAACCTGCTTGATATATTCTTTGTTTATGATGTCCCATTTTACCCGGGTACAAAAATCTCTTACTGCTTTTGCATAGTTATGAAACCGATCTTCCAATTCTTTTGACATAACAAATCTGTTTTGATATCCCTGCTTTAGGGCCTTGTGCCTTGTACCTTGTGCCTTGTACCTTGTGCCTTGTACCTTGTGCCTTGCACCTTGTACCTTGTACCTTGCACCTTGTACCTTGTACCTTGTACCTTGCACCTTGTACCTTGCACCTTGTACCTTGTTCCTTGTTCCTTGTGCCATGTACCTTGTACCTTTACAACATGACTGATTCCAGTGCCGTGGCCGAAAAACTCCTTCAAGTTAACGCCATAAAATTAAATCCCGGACAGCCCTTTACCTGGGCAAGCGGCTGGAAGAGCCCGATTTATTGTGATAACCGCAGGGTCTTATCTTTTCCATATATCAGGGATTTTATTAAATCCGAAATGTGCAATATGGTATTTGAAAAATTCCCTGAAGCTGAATTGCTGGCAGGAGTAGCCACTGCAGGGATCGCCTGGGGCGCTATGGCGGCTGACCAGCTTAAACTGCCGTATATATATGTGCGGCCCAAACCAAAGGAACATGGACTGGGTAACCAGGTAGAAGGCTTTTATGAAAAAGGACGGAGGACAGTTGTCATAGAAGACCTTGTTTCCACCGGGAAAAGCAGCCTGCAGGTCGTGGATGTATTGAAGGGATCGGGTTTAGAGGTGATCGGCATGGTTTCTATTTTTACTTATGGATTTTCAGTTGCAACCGAAGCATTCCTTAAAGCATCATTGACATATTATTCGCTTACGGATTATCCGGCATTGATTGAATTGGCCGTAAAAAAAGGGATTGTGTCCGCCGATCAGCTTGATGTTTTGTTAAATTGGCGGGATGATCCGGCTAACTGGAAGGGAGGCCCCTCCTAGAACTTCGTTCGCAACCTTTTCCCGCCGTATCGGCGATATCGGTTGCCCCGAAGGGGAGGAACTGGTGAACTAAAGTATAAGACTACTTATAATTATCAAAAATAATGAAATCATGAAAAAAATACTTGTCGCAACGATCGCTTCGGTAGGGTTGTCTATTGCAGGTCTTTCTCAAACAAAGCCTGTACTTACTTCCATTATCAAAACACCCAATGCCCGTTGCGAAAATTGTAAAACTAGAATAGAGGCCTATCTTAAACGTTATGACGGGGTAGTGGAAATAACGGTTAATTACCGAAAGGGAGAATCAAAAGTAAAATATGTGACCGATCGTATTAATATTGAGGAAATAAAAACGGCCATCGCCAATTGCGGCTATGATGCAGATGATGTACCGGCCACTGAAGATGCTTACAACAGGCTTCCTAAAACCTGCAAAAAATATGAAGATGGGGGAGGTCATCCAAAGCCTAAACTGCCGCCTGCACCACCTCCGCAGTAATCTCAATTTTTTCCGAACTGCTGAAATTTGAGTCTTGTTTGTTGAGTGTTGATATCTTGTTTGTTGAGTGTTGATATATTGAGTCTTTTTCTCCAGCCTTTAAAAGACTCAATAAGTCAACAAACAATCCTCAATGCTCAGGTTTTCGCGACCCCGAATATTTGAGTCTTAAACTTTATACTACTTCATCAATCCCCCCAATTTCTGTTTCCCATCATAATGTACGGGGTAGTTGATGAAGATGATTCCTTTGCCTACCCGGGCCACCCCATCTATTTTTAATGTTATTTCCTTACCTAAAAAGGCAACAGACATGTTCTCTACAAAATGGCGCATGTCCATGCTCATTTTCACCGGCAGGCGAAAATCTGACCGGGCCGGAATGTGAATAAGTGTATCAATCGTGAAATGTCCAAGCGGATTTCCGTCCAGCCAGGCATCGCCTTCGGCCTTTTTAAGTTTCAGACGCCTGTTGTTGGGGTTAAAATAATGAAGGGTGAGACTGAGGGAGGATTCTTTCAGGCCAAGCCGGTTAACCCGGACATTTTCAATATCCATTAATTCGGGTTCTCTCAGCGACCCGCAGGAAGACAAAAAAAGTCCCAAAACCAGGAAAGTAAAAAGCGGCAGGAAAGGGGTTTTCATTCGTTGGGCAATTCACTGCAAAATAGGAGAAAGGAGGTTTTTAAAATCTTAAAAATTTTTCAAATCCGGATTTTATTGCTAATTCAGTTAGCTTATTTCAAAAAATGAATCATCAATTTATCAGCCAAACAATAATGTAATTAAAATTAAGTCTAATGTTTACTTAATCAGTTATTTATATTGTTTATCTAAACTCAAATAGTCAAATATTTTTATCGTAATTTGAATTAAATAGCATGTTTTAAATATAGCTAAACAAACCCCAATTGCCTGTTCTTGTTATTTGAAAATCAGGGCCGGGTAGCTGTCTGCATCCTTTCTGCTTCAGGTAAATAGAAATATGGCTTTTGATTTGAATATAAACCGGGCTGCACTCCTCTTTTTTTGAGGCAAAAGTTTGAACTGGCCGGGAAATTTTACCGGACACATGTTCAGGGCTGAAACCATTCTTTGACGTAGATCTACGAAATTTTGGAAGTCCAAAAAAGAAGCTATGTCCCACAAAAAAAAATTGCTCAAACGTTTGACCAGCTATTTCAAATCAATCTTTTAACTATTTATTCAGGTTCTCGTAAAATCCCTTAGTAAATCAATAAGTTTTAGTTAAATTAGCGACCGGTTTCTTCACAACTCTGGACATTGGACTAATGAGAAAATTTTACTTACTAAGTACCCTAGTACTTACCATACTGTTTTGTAGTAAATCTTATGGCCAGGACTTTTCAAATAAAGGAAAGGACTTCTGGTTAGGTTATGGTTATCATCAATTAATGTCGGGAGGTAATAACCAGGAAATGGTTTTGTATTTTGCCACGGATCAGGTTACAACAGTTACCGTTACCATTCCCGGCACAGGCTATGCTATTACCTATCCGAATATTCCTGCAAATACTGTTTTTACAAGTAATCCACTCCCGAAATCTGGCCCCGACGATGCAAGGCTAACAACACAACAACTTTATGATCGCGGAGTACATATTGTTGCAACAAGAGCTATTGTAGCCTATGCCCATATTTACACAACAAACGTATCAGGCGCTACTATTTTATTTCCAACCAACACACTTGGAAAAGAATACTATTCCATTAATTATACAAATATTTCTAACACTACTAACTCGAATTGCTGGTTTTATGTTGTTGCCTGTGATACAGGAACCACAACTGTAGAAATCACTCCTTCAGGAAACACAACCGGTGGATGGACGGCAGGCAATACCTATACGGTGAATTTGACCCAGGGCCAGATTTATAATGTGATGGGACAGTTTAGCAATTCGCCCCCTCCTGCAAACGGTGTTGACCTTACAGGCTCATTTATTAAAAGTATTAATGCGGCTGGCGGAGGGTGCAAAAAGATCGGAGTTTTTTCCGGTAGCGGAAGGATTAGTATAACTTGTACTGGCGGCTCTGCATCATCCGATTATTACATGACCCAGGCTTTTCCTAAAGCAGCCTGGGGGAAAAAATATTTAACGGCGCCAACAGGTGGGGCCATGTCCAACAATGTTTTCAGAATTTGTGTTTCCGATCCGACAACAATTGTAACTCATAATGGCGGCCCCATAGGAGTTCCGCTCATAAATAATTTCTATTATGAATTGCCGGCATCATCAAATCCTAATTTGATCGAGGCAAATAAGCCTATATGCGTTGCTCAATATATTACTTCTCAAGGCAATTGCGGTAATGGTACCCCGGGAGATCCTGAAGTAATATACCTGAGTCCTGTTGAGCAAAATATTAATAAGGTACTTTTTAACTCAACTCCCAACACGGCTCCAAACATTACCCAGCATTACTATACCGTCATTATTCCTAACACAGGAACTGCACTAACCACTTTTAGATTGGATGGGAATCTTATTTCGCCATTAGCATTTACTGTTCATCCCCAGGAACCTGGTTTTTCTTATTTAACCCAGGGGATCGTACCCGGTCAGCATACCATTCAATCAGATTCAGGTTTTAATGGTACTGCCTACGGTTTTGGTAATGCAGAATCATATGGATTTAATATCGGTACCAATGTTAAAGACTTATACCAGCAGATCGGTATAGTAAGCCAGTATGGTATTGATCCGGTTCCTTCCATTTGTGTCGGGTCTCCCTTTAAATTCAAAGTGTCGCTGCCTTATTGTGCTGATTCGATACAGTGGGATTTAAGCAATATGCCTGGTCCACCTGCTCAACCACCCATGGCACTATACTCTACCTGTTTTCCAGGACCAGGCGGACCCGATTCAATTACCGTTATTAATGGCAAAAATATTTTCTGGTATTCGTTACCGTTTAGTTATACAGTATTAACAGCCGGAGTTTACAATATCACAATTACAATTTATGCTCCCAATGTAGATGGTTGTGGTAATGTACAGGAATTTGATTTTGACTTAACCGTTTATGATCCGCCTGTTGCTGATTTCACCTGGACAACGAATAACGGTTGTTCAACCCAGCCTGTTCAGTTTACCGAAACAACCCCACAAGTACCAAAAGCAACCTATAGTTTCTGGTGGGATTTTGGAGACCCTGCCAGTGGACCTGCCAATAATTCAACACTAAGAAACCCGACACACTTATTTTCAGGACCTGGTACTTATACGGTACGTTATGCAGCAATAACAACACCTGGTTGTTTAACGGATACGATCAGTCACCAGGTAACGCTGGATGCGCCACCAGTGGCCAATTTCACTGTTGCCCCGCCCTTGTGTATAAATGTTCCTATTCAATTTACAGATATTTCCACAGGCGCTACCATCAATCAATGGGCATGGACTTTTGGAGACGGTGGTACTTCTAACTTACAAAATCCAACGCATACTTACTTAACATCTGGTCCTTTTGATGTTACGCTTGTGGTTACAACTACCCTTGGTTGTCCTAGCGTTATTTTTACGATGCAAATTATTATTGGTGATAATGGCACCATTACTTTAACCTCAGCGCCTGGTACAGATAATCAAACTGTTTGTATCAATACGCCGATCATTGATATAACATATTCTCTTGGCGGAGGCGCTACCGGAGGTAGTGTAAGCGGATTACCAACCGGAGTTACAGGGACTTTTGCCGGCGGTGTAATAACTATAACAGGCACACCCACTGTGAGCGGTACATTTAATTATTCAGTAACTACTACCGGCGCCTGCAATAATCCTTCTACTACCGGAACAATAATAGTTAATGACGATGGCACTCTTACTTTAACTTCAGGTGTTGGAACGGATGACCAAACTGTTTGTATCAACACGCCGATCGTTGCTATAACTTATGCAGTTGGCGGTAGTGGCACCGGAGGCAGTGTAAGCGGATTACCAGCCGGAGTCACCGGAACATTTGCCGGGGGCGTAATAATAATAACAGGCAACCCTTCCGTTAGTGGTACGTTTAATTACACTGTTAATACCACGGGTCCATGTATTAATCCCACAGCATCGGGAAGAATAACTGTAACAGATGATGGTACATTGATATTAACTTCTGCACCCGGTACCGATAATCAAACGGTTTGTATCAATAACCCGATAACTACAATTACATATGCTTTGGGTGGCAGTGGTACAAGTGCCAGTGTGAGCGGACTGCCCGCCGGGGTTACCGGAATTTTTGCCGGAGGCGTAGTCACCATAACAGGTACGCCAACAGTAAGCGGAACATATAATTATACGGTAACAACTACGGGTCCATGTGTAGCGCCTTCTGCTACCGGAACAATAACAGTTACAGATGATGGCACTCTTACTTTAACCTCAGGTGTTGGAACGGATGATCAAACGGTTTGTATCAACACGCCGATCGTTGCTATAACTTATGCAGTTGGCGGTAGTGGCACCGGAGGCAGTGTAAGCGGATTACCAGCCGGAGTCACCGGAACATTTGCCGGGGGCGTAATAATAATAACAGGCAACCCTTCCGTTAGTGGTACGTTTAATTACACTGTTAATACCACGGGTCCATGTATTAATCCCACAGCATCGGGAAGAATAACTGTAACAGATGATGGTACATTGATATTAACTTCTGCACCCGGTACCGATAATCAAACGGTTTGTATCAATAACCCGATAACTACAATTACATATGCTTTGGGTGGCAGTGGTACAAGTGCCAGTGTGAGCGGACTGCCCGCCGGGGTTACCGGAATTTTTGCCGGAGGCGTGGTCACCATAACAGGTACGCCAACAGTAAGCGGAACATTTAATTATACGGTAACAACTACGGGCCCATGCGTGGCGCCTTCTGCTGCGGGAACAATAACAGTTACAGATGATGGGACAATAACTTTAACCTCAGGTGTTGGAACGGATGATCAAACGGTTTGTATCAACACGCCGATCGTTGCTATAACTTATGCTGTTGGCGGCAGTGGCACAGGAGGGAGTGTTAGTGGTTTACCAGCCGGAGTTAACGGAATTTTTGCAGGTGGTGTAATAACTATTAGTGGAAGTCCTTCTGTAAGCGGAACATTTAATTACACGGTAAATACCACGGGTCCATGTATTATACCTACAGCTTCCGGAAGGATAACAGTTACCGATGATGGTACTTTAACATTGACCTCAGCACCCGGAACAAATAACCAAACAGTTTGTATCAATACGCCAATAGTTGATATTACATATGCAGTTGGCGGCACTGGCACAGGTGGCAGTGTAAGCGGATTACCCGCCGGAATTACCGGAACATTTGCCGGAGGAGTGATAACAATAACCGGTACTCCAACGGTAAGCGGAACATATAATTATACGGTAACAACTACCGGTCCTTGTGTGGCACCCACCGCTACGGGCACAATAACAGTTACAGATGATGGCACTCTTACTTTAACCTCAGGTGTTGGAACGGATGATCAAACTGTTTGTATCAACACGCCGATCGTTGCAATTACTTATGCAGTTGCTGGCAGTGGCAATGGAGGCAGTGTTG
>CAZGGQ010000070.1:0-17804 GCA_964525285.1 uncultured Chitinophaga sp. | reverse complement strand
AAGCTGGCGGCTTTTTTTGAATTCAAATCTTGTACTCAGTTGATTGGTGAAAGTTATTTCAATACCGATCAGCGGGTCAAAAGCTTCCTGGATGGAAATATTCGGCACCAGGAAATAAGGGATATAATTGCCGGTCAGGGTATCCCGGAAATATGGATATCCTACCCGCAGCGGATCCTGGAATAATAAGGCTGTATTAAAACTGTTCATGCTGAATGTGCTGTGATAACCGTGACGCAGCGTGAAGTTGGTAAATATTTTTTCCAGTCCGGGTATCCTCGAAAGGCCATTGTAAGTAACCGTCCAGTTGGGTTTGGGTATGATGCCAGAGAACGGATTGGACCGGATATTGGGGTTACTGTTCTTTACCAGTTTCACACTATTCGGATCCTTGTTAGTATAGGCAGCAATAAAAGCGGGTATGATCACATCCTGTGCATAGCGGCCATAGCCTTTGAAATAATCCGGATCATTGGGATCAACAACTCCTCCCTGGTAATTATTTAACCCTGATAATTTTTTCGATAACACGGAGCGGTTACTCTCAAATTGCAAGAATGTCTGGGAAAGAACATTCGGATCAAATTTTTTGAACAGGGTCTGGAAAGCAATATAGCTTACACTAAAGCTACCCAGTGCATAAGGGTTCAGTCTTCTTAATCCGGTGCTGGCCGGATTTTGGAAACCTAAAGTATCCTTAAATAATTCAGAATATTGTTTGTCAAATGACTTGTCAAGATTGATATCAATATTGAAATCCCTGAAAGGACTTACCTGTGCGGTGATGTTCAGCCGCTCATTATAACGCTGGCGGATCATTTCGCTTACCAGAGAATCACGGGACAGCAATCCTTTGGCGCCAAAGCGGTTGATCCAGCTTGTGTCGGGCTGATAGCCGAAAATATAACCAAAGCCCGGCTGCCTGCTTTTTGGATTATACCCGATCAATTTAGTACTATCCATATAGCCGGGTAAAGTAGTTCCAAAGTCTTCCGTGTACTGGATACCTACTCTCTTCAAGGAGGTCAGCAACCGGAAGAAGAATTTAGTAGCGCCGCCAACTTCAGGTAATTGATTCGGGTCTTTCTTTTCTTTTACTTTTTTCACTTTGACCTTTTTCTTCTTCCCTTTTTTGGTTGTATCGGCCTTGTTTTGCTGGTTCTGTATCAATTGACCAGGGGCTATCTGCTGTGGCTGATCCTGCGGATTATTCATACTACCATCTCCGCTCTTTCCATCTATTTTTTTGTTCTTATTATCTTTTTTGTCTGCTTTTTGGTCTTTTTCGCCACCCGGTGTTTTAGGTGTATAAGGAGTATTGGTATTGACGGCCCTGAGGAATCTCGACTTATTATAGAGCTCTTCAAATTTCAGCTCACCGTTTATCGTCCTGGTTTGTGTATTGGACAAGGTATTTCCTAAACTCCTGGCCAGTAAGGAAGCTGTGAGCCAGTTGTATTTTGTATTGTAACTGGCCGTAAGCGTGGTCCAGTTCAGGAATGGTATTTTTTGGGTTGGTACATTATATCTTATTGTCGCTTCCTGGTGATAATTGGTATTTCTTCCGCCTTTAAATAAATTATTGCGGACAGAATCTTTTTCTTCCCTGGTATCGATACGTCCAAAAGGTTCATCCACACGGGCATTGTTGGTAGCCATAAAGTCAATGAAGATCGACCTTGTCAGGTTCCATTGTACAATGTAATAGCGGTCGAAAGTAAAATACTTATTGAATGTCTCGGGTATCTTGTAAGGTCCTCCTCCAACATTACGAACAAGCGTGGCGCCAAACTGCCTGAATACATCAGCCTTGAATGAGACCTGGGATGGCAGGTAATTAAGGTTAATATCTTTGATCATCGCCAGCCAGGGTGATTTTGATTTGATCAGTTTTTTAAATGGCTCAAATGGTTTTGATTGAGGGGAATAAGTATAACCAATTGCTCCGCGGGTACGCCGCAATTCATCTTTTTCAATCAGCGGGTTGTGGCTCAGTGTCTGGATATAAGAATAATTGAAATCAAAATTGGTGACACTCCAGAATTTTGGCCGCTTCCCGTCAGTTTTTATTTTTCTTACATTGGTCAGGTTGATTGTTTTGATGGTAGTGACATCCTGGGCATCGTTACGGATTGAATCCGGTTTGCCTGCAGCATTTCGTATTTTATCTTTCAGTTTGATATCAAGATCATAAGGATCGTATTCCGGTGTACTTATGCTGCGGCTGATGCCTGCATACACGGGTATCTGCAGACCCAGTTTTTTGGGTAATAATTTTCCCGCTTCGATGGAGGTAGATGCATCAAATGTGTAACGGTCTTCCCGGCTTCTTTCATTCACCCTTTGTTCCAGTGTGCCAAATCCACGGGTGGTAGCCGTTCCTGAAAGAGTAAATGTTCCCAGGTCGGCCAGGCGCACGTCCACACGAGCCAATGCTGCCCAACCTCCTTTTTCATCCAGGCCTGAAAGACGAAGTTCATTAAACCAAACTTCGGTACACAAAGATTCTAATTTTAAATTTTCTACTCCCAACATTATTCCCTTCACTTCACCCAGGTTGGGATTTCCAAAAATTGCATAAGAACGTCCATTGGGTAATGTTTCTTTATAATACAGGGAGTTATTACTAAACTTGTTTCTTCTTTCTTTCACTTTTATAAGATCATCCAGTGCAAAATCCAGGTTATTTATCTCAGGCCATATTTTCAGGCTATCCGTTTCATTGGGCAAAGTTATTTTCAGAGGAATCTTTATTTCATAATAATTACCCGAAAAATCATTGCCCAGGCGGATAACTCCTATCATGTCGCCATCCTGGATGGTTTGGGCTCCCGTCACTGATTCAGCATGAATAAACATGGAAAGCCTCTTATATTTCACCAAATCAAGATTCAGTGTTTTAAACACAGCCCTTGCCTCGTTTTTAGGTAGTCCGCATACCTGCACGCTTAAGGCCTGTTCATTCAGGAACAGCGAGACATTGTTATTACTTAACTGCTGCTGTCTTTCAATACCCGGGGGAATGCGATAAGGTATCGGCTGACGCTGGTCGTTCTCTTCAATGTTTACTGCCAGTGTATTCACCTGGGTGGGATCAGGATTCGGCAGGTTTACAAACTGACCGGTGGTATCGATCCAGTTCCTGAATTTTCTCCATTGATTGCGGACCAGTTCCAGTTTTCCAAAACGCATGACCACGGAATCTGCAAAACCGGTAACGAACATGCGGATAAAACGAATGGATTTAAAATCCGGGATATTCCCGATCTTTTGTGTGTAGGCATCAATGGGTATTCTGAAAAGATACCAGGTCTCCGTACGGGTGGTTCCGTCAGCCAGTGTCACTGTTGGGGTTCTTACATCAGTAATATAATTGTTACCGGCAGACATAAAGGGTTCAATCCTGACTTCGTACTGGAAATATTCTTCCACTTCATTCATCGTGTTGTCCCGGTTCAACTCTTCAGCATCGGGGTATTGAGTGAACGCATTTATGAATTGTGTGTTATTATTGGCCGCAGGAGAATTCCCGTTCGGGTTATTAATGTTCTTATAACGTTGCAGGATACCCGTCACAGGTGCAGCATCAAACGATCCATCCCGGTAAGGAATAAAATTATCAGCAGATGGGTCATTCAGTGCTTTTTGATAGATGGGTGACCCGGTACCAAAAATGGTTTGCAGGTTGGTAAGATAGGCGGCAAACTTTGTTTTTTCTTCAACGTCCCGCAGGCCATCAAAACCAACGTCCTGGTATTCCCTGTCGGTGGGTTCATTACTGAAAGCGTTGGTAACCTGTAAGGGATTGGATGGAACCTGGCCCCAAACCGTATTCGTGTCAACCGGAGAATGAATAGTAGGTGTTGGCAATCCATTTTCATATAATCTTTTTCCATCCCTCAAAATATCTTCAGAAATATTTCCAATATTAAAAAATAATTTTCCGCCGGTTGGGTTGGCGGTATTCTTAATAAAAGGATCCTGCAGCCAGAACTCGATGAATTCAATATTGGCTGTTTCAAAATCTGTTTGATCTATGTTTCTCATCAACCCACCCCATGCTTGTTGAGGATTGATCAATTTCCCATTTGCATTTACTCTTGTATTCCTGTATTCAAAATTGTAAGGGCCTTTGTCCTTTGGATAAAAAGCAACATCAAATGTTGTCAATAGCCCTTCGCCGAATTGTGTGCTGCGTTTAGGAAATATTTCTTTTTGCAGTACCTGCCTTGTTTCGGGTTTGGATAATTCTGCCAGATCATTACGCAACGGGTTGTTTGAACTTCCTTTTTCCTGCAATACCGGTTCAACATTATACCAGGCCAGTTTAGCCCTGTTGTATCCGCTACGCAGGTCATTATTCAAGGCAGATTCTGAAAACAGTCCATTGTTTTGTGGAATAGATGCCAGTGTCCAGCTGATCAGGGGAAACCGCAGATCAATATTGGAACGGGTGCCTTCAAAATCATCAATATACACCTGGCCGCTTTTATCACTCCTGCTGGCATTAATTTGTTTGGGATGTCCTGGTTGTAATAATGCAGCTTCTGCATAAGCGGTAATGGAGGACATAGCCCTTGTAGAATAAAAAGGCAGTTTATCCAGCCATTTTGTAAGCCGGGGCAGGTTGTTGCGGTAATCCACATCGATACCATACATGGTATTTTTGATTGGATCCTCTCCATACGATTCTTTGACGAAGAAAGGTCTTTCACCCAAACGGACGATGGTTCCTCCGAGTGTCAATTTTTTACTGGCTAAATAATCTAGCCGGAGTCCCAGAAAATTCTTTTGCTGAAAACCAAATGCCTGGTTGCTTTCATACTGGATGTCGACCGGCACACCTGAACTGAGTATAGACTGATTGGTTACACGAAGTGTTCCCAGATCATAGTTGATTTCGTAATCAACATTTTCCTGAAGTATTTGTCCACCGGCTGTCACTCTTACTGAGCCGCGGGGAATATTATAACCCAACTGGTATTCACCACCGCTACTGTTTCCGCTGCCACTACCACTTCCAAAACCAGTGTTGCCAAATCCACCACCTGCAACATTGCCTGATGATTTTGACTTCCCAACTATTTTATACCGGTTCAGATTGGCATAAGTCTGGGCAATGGCTTTAATGGTATCATACAAGGGATAATATAAATACCTGTTTCTTTTCCCCTGGTCGGCATATACATAATCCAGGTCATGTCCAAAAGGCTCCAGCACCGGGAATACCACACGGCTTTGAGAAGAAATGATCGTAAAGCCTTCTATAAAATCAAATATACCATCAGGCTGCGGGTCATTCTGATTATTCAGGCGGTCCAGGTTTACCAATGAAATGATCGGCTGTCCTTTATAAACTGCGATCACACTGTCAGCAGGCAAATATCTTTTATCACCAAGGCTTGGTTCCTCGTATGTAATATCCATTTTAAAATCCTGCCGTTCCAATTGGCCAAAACCAACTGAATATACATTCTTCATCATCAGGTCCCAGATAGGAAGATTGGTACGCTGAGAGGTGGCCTTTAATAATTTCAGGAATAAAACCCGTTGTGTGTTACCGGTAGTATCGGGCGGTACATCCTGCGAAAACTCACCGACCTGGTACACCCTGCCGTTATAAGTATATTGAAAAGCTACTCCAAGCACTTCATCTGGCTGGAGTGGCTGATTCAATGAAATAAACCCGATTCTGTCATTATAATAATAGTCGGAAGGGCTTAGTTTCCTGGCAAATGTTTTTTCAAAATCCTGAACCGGTGCAAGACCCATACCAGTCAGCAGATTTTGCACTAAGGATGAGTTACGGGTATTGGGATTGGCAAGGATTGTTGAGTATAAGCTATTACTTTTATTGTCTGGTTTTGGATCAGTTGTTCCATTTGCCCAGGGACCAAAGGGTGTGGTTTCCCCTAAATCCATCAACCCTACAACATCTCTTGTATCCGTAGTGGCTCCATTACGATTGGTAACCCACACTTCCACTTTTAATATTTGTACGGGAGAATTTACAACCGGCAAATCCTTCATGGCCTTATTATAATTATTCCGGAAATAGTGGGCAAAAAGAAAATGCCTGTTCTCATCATACTCATCCGCTTTCACGATAAAATTTTGTGATGAACTCCCCCCCTGCAAGCCGAGTGACTGGCGTTGCGATTGCTGGTTAGCCAGCACGGTGGTAATGTAAAGTTTGCCAAATTGAAGCTGCGTTTTAATACCAAACAAAGATTGTGCGCCGGGTATCAGTGTGCCTTTTGAAGGGAAATTGGTGTTGCCTAACTGGAATTGTTTTATGATCTCATCATCCTTTCCATGATAATCCAGTTTCAACTGGTTCTCAAAATTAAAATTGGCTAACGTGTTGTAATTGATCGGCAATTTCAGTTTATCGCCAATATTGGCATCCACCTGCAATTGAGAATTCATATTGAAATCAAAACCCCCATTCTTCCTTGCTCGTTCAGGTAGTGTTGGATTCTTGATATTTTGTCCCTGGTAACCTGCCAGTAAATCAACATAACCCGATGGACGGATTTCGACTTTGCCGGTTCCGATGATCCGGTTAAATAAATCATCCGTGATCCTGAACTTGGGTTTATAAATCCGCCGGTTCATATTCGACAGTAACGCTGCCCTTTTCCTGAAATAATCCTGTTCATCTTTTTTACCCTGCAGCCGGATAAATTCCTCCATGGTAAAGGAAGTCGGAGTCCGGTAGTAATGAGTGCCTATTTTTTCAACGATATAATACTGCTTTGTTTTTGGATCGTATTCAATGGTCCGTTTGATGAAAGAAGTATCTCTGAGATCAAATGTATTATAGTTGGGATATGAATAGGGATCACCACGGCGGTCGTTTATTGGATACCGGGTGGTATCTGTACGAAAACCATTGTCTTTATTGGTTGTAGTAATATAATCACGGGCATTGGCCTGTACAAAACAGGCAATAACCATGGTGGAAGCAACCAACGTACGGAGGATATGAGCAGTTTTAAGGTTCAAGGTCTTTTCTCTATCAATTAGTTTCCTGAAATGAGCCAGAAAAAATATTCATTTTACTTATCATTTTAATGAATATTTTTTCTGGCGAATTCTATGTGGCAAATTTCAAAAACAATAATTTACACATTAAAATAGTGGATTACAGGGTACGAAGCGTTTTTTTAATGAGCTCCTCAACAGATAGATTGGATTCTGCTGCCATAATTTTTTCAAGGGCCTGGCTGGCAGCCTGGCGGTTAATGCCTAAAGCCATCAACGCATTTAACGCATCATGCTGCAAAGTATTGTTTTTCAATGGTGAAATATTTGATTCTAAAGGATGTTTTGCCAGCTTGTCCCTGAGTTCCAGCACCATTCTTTCTGCTGTTTTTTTACCGATACCTTTTATCCCCTCTAAAGTCCGTGTATCCGCCTGAATAATGGCCCGGGCCAATTCGTCAGGTTTCATGCAGGACAACATTACCCTTGCGGTAGATGCACCAATACCCGAAACGCTGATCAGGTAAAGGAACATTTCCTTTTCTGCAAGGTCAAAAAATCCATACAAAATATGAGCATCTTCCCGGATCAGCAGGCTTGTGTACAGCATCCCTTTATCCATTTTCTGGATCTTGGCCCAGGTGTTCAAGCTTATTTGAACTTCATACCCAACACCATTTACATCTACCTGCACCAACGCCGGACTCTTGTGTACAAAATCTCCTTTCAGGTAAGCTATCATACGCTGCGAAAATAAGGAAATCGGGGAAGAGTCGTTAGTCGTGAGTCTTTAGTCATTATTCTTGAGCCAGAAATCTTCTTTATTTATACAAATGCTGCCTCTTTAATTGAATCACTCTTGCTGACTAAGGGCTAAAGACTCACGACTAAAGACTCAAGACTAACACCTAACTTTGGCCACTTTTACTTTAATACTAATTCTGCATGAGTAAAAAAATATCGGCTGCCATCACTGCTGTTGGCGGGTTTGTTCCCGAAGACAAACTGACCAATTTTGACCTGGAAAAAATGGTGGATACCAATGATGAATGGATCCGGAGCCGAACCGGCATTGAAGAAAGAAGAATTTTAAAAGGCGAAGGGAAAGCCACTTCTGACCTGGTAGTGCCGGCCGTAAAACAACTCTGTGAAAAAAGAGGAATCAGCGCTGAAGAAATAGATTGCCTGATTGTTGGTACTGTTACCCCCGACATGGTTTTTCCTGCCACCGCCAATATTGCCTGTGATAAATTGGGGGCGAAAAATGCATGGAGCTTTGATGTCAGCGCTGCCTGCTCAGGTTTTTTATATCCTCTTACGTTGGGTGCAGCATTAATTGAAAGCGGGCGTTATAAAAAAGTGGTTGTTTGCGGAGCAGATAAGATGAGTTCCATAATTGATTATAACGACCGGGCTACCTGTATCATATTTGGCGATGGCGCCGGGGCTGTTCTTTTGGAACCTAATGAAGATGGTTATGGTGTGCTGGATAGTATTCTCAGAAGCGATGGCAGTGGTAGCCAGTATCTGCACATGAAAGCAGGTGGTTCAAAAAAACCGGCCAGTATAGAAACAGTAATGGCCAAAGAACATTATGTGTACCAGGAAGGACAGCCGGTTTTCAAATTTGCCGTAAAAGGCATGGCCGATGTAAGTGCAGAGTTAATAGAAAGAAATAATCTTACCAGTGATGATATTGCCTGGCTGGTACCACACCAGGCCAATAAAAGAATCATTGATGCAACAGCCAGCCGCATGAGACTAAATCCTGAAAAAGTAATGTTGAATATTCAAAGATATGGCAATACAACTGCCGGTACCCTTCCACTCTGTCTTTGGGATTGGGAAAAACAATTGAAGAAGGGAGATAATCTTGTTCTTTCTGCTTTTGGTGGGGGGTTTACATGGGGAGCAACATTGGTGAAGTGGGCTTATAGTGTCTGACGTCTCGCAGAGCGTCTGATACTTAAAAAGGAATCCAGCTACTTTAAATATAAAACTATCATAAATTGAATTGGATGATGAAAGAAAAAAACAAATTCTCCCGGTGTTTTTCACTACTTTATCGGGTTAGTCGGAACTAAATTTAACAAGCGTCAGACGCTCTGCGAGACGTCAGACACTTCTACTTCTTCCTGCTCCACACAATAAAATCAGTCTGTGGAATTTTCTCTACCCCTAACTGACGAAGCATATTGATCAATTGCCCCCGGTGATAAGTGCCATGATTGAATAAATGAAGCACCATCTGGTATATCGGTTGCTTGAATTGTTCTTTCTTTGAATTCTGGTATTGAAAAACATGATCCAATGCAATATCCGAAGCGCTGCTTATCCAATCAAGCCATTGACCGGATTGCTGCATCAACCCATTGATAATATCTTTCATGCTGCCGTTAAAATTTTCACTGGGAATGATAAGACGTTCCTGTAATTTCATCCTTTGCCACCAGGCGCTTTCGGCATCCCACATGTGCAGCACGGTCCTGAAGAGACTATTGAAACTGCTGGGTACTTCAGCTATTTGTTTTTCTTCAGGCAATGCCAGTATCGGTTCCATTATTTTCTGGTTAGCCCAGATATTATAAGCCGCAAATTGAAGCAGTATTTCTTTCATGCCATTTAATTCAGCCGGGTATCTAGTTTTATTGGCGTCAACCTGAAATCTTCTACTTTTGGTTTTCAAAACAAACATGGGCAAAATTTCAACTTTAAATATGGAATATGGATAAAAGTTATCCCCGTCCGATTACTCCCGATGAAAATCGGGACGGGCAGACACTTTCCGGGTGGAGTTCGGTTGCTATTCATGGCGGACATACAAGAGACCCTAATTATGCTCACCAGGTTCCTATCTATGCCAGCAGCACTTATGTATATGATACAGCAGAGCAGGGAATGCGTCGTTTTAGTGGCGAAGAAGAAGGTTTTATCTACAGCCGTTGGGGCAACCCGACCATTTTTGAAGCGGAACAAAAAATTGCCGCACTGGAAACCTTTGGATTGGGAATAGAAGTAAAGGGAATTCTGCATGCTTCAGGCATGGCCGCTATTTCTACACTGATGTTAGCAACTTTAAAACCGGGAGATAAAATCATCACTCATTTTTCTTTGTACGGTGGCACCGATGAACTGGTAACAAAAATACTTCCGTCATTCGGCATCACTGCTATCATTGCTGACCTGAGGGATTTGAATAAAGCCGGTGAAATTCTAAAATCGGACAAGGCAATCAGGATGATGTACCTGGAAACACCAGCCAATCCAACGATTCAATGTGTGGATTTAGATGAACTGAGCAGGCTGGCAAAACAACATGGACTTATTGTGGCCTGTGACAATACTTTTGCCACACCCTATTTGCAGCAACCCTTCCGGTATGATGTTGATTTCATAGTTCACTCTACCACCAAATTTTTAAATGGTCATGGTACAGCTATTGGTGGTGTTCTGCTGGGCAGGGATATTGAACTGATGAAAACAAAAATGACGAAAGTGCATCGTTTGCTGGGTGGCAATTCCAATCCTTTTGATGCTTTCTTATTAATCCAGGGAATAAAAACACTGGAGGTGAGAATGGAGCGGCATTGTCACAATGCAATGGAAGTGGCCGGGTTTTTAGAATCACATGATGCCGTTGCCAAAGTAAATTATACCGGGCTTGCTTCTCATCCTGATCACACAACAGCTATGAAACAAATGCGTCATCCGGGAGCGATGCTTAGTTTTGAATTGAAATCAGGGTTGCCGGGCGGCATTGAATTTATGAATAAGCTGAAAATGTGTGTAAGAACTGTTTCCCTGGGCACCTGCGATACTTTACTATCTCATCCTGCCTCCATGACACATCACAGTGTACCCAAAGAAGAAAAAGAAAAATATGGCATTACAGATGGATTGATACGTATGCATGTGGGGATAGAAAATATCCAGGATATTATAAATGATCTGGAACAGGCATTAGCACTTTAAACCAGCCTGACGGCAGGCAGGTCTCCGCCGGTTGGCGGAGGACTTTGGAACCCTATTTGTTAATACTCATTTAAACAATTCAAAATAACAACAAATGAAAAAGCTATTGTTTGCATTATTGTTTCTTATTTCGATAAATGTATTATCTCAGCCCCCAACCGATGCAAGGTTGAAAGGCCTTGATACATTTGCCACAAAAGTTTTAAAAGACTGGCATGCTGCCGGTGTTACTATTGCGGTGGTGGAAAAAGGAAAAGTGGTGTATACCGGCGGCTTTGGTTACCGTGACCAGGATAAAAAATTACCGGTAACTGAAAACACACAGTTTGCCATCGGCTCCTGCACCAAGGCATTTACTGCTTCTATACTTGGCATGTTGCAAAAAGATGGAAAAGTAGATTTGGATAAACCTGTTAGAAACTATTTGCCTGAGTTAAAATTTCAGAATGAATACACCAATAGTCATGCAACGCTCCGGGATATGATGTGCCATCGCACCGGCTTGCCCCGTCATGACATGTCCTGGTATGCATCATGGTCAACACGCAGCGAATTCCTGGAACGAATACAATATTTTGAACCAACTGCAGGGCTAAGAGAAAAATGGCAATACAATAATTTCATGTTCCTGGCACAGGGTGCAGTGATTGAAAAACTGACCGGCAAAAGCTGGGAAGAAAATATGAAGGAAAAAATATTGAAGCCGCTCGGCATGGACAATACCAACCTTTCTACAAAAGACATGGAAAAATCTCCGGATCATTCATTGGCCTATGCTACAAAAGATTCAATCATCAAATCGATTCCGTATAGAAATATTGATGCGATGGGTCCTGCTGGATCTGTAAACAGTTGTGCAAAAGATATGTCCAAATGGCTCATCACATGGATCAATGGCGGCAAGTATAATGGTAAAGAAATAATTCCGGCTTCTTATGTAAATGAAGCAATGATGGTACAAATGGCAACAGATGGTGGAGTACCGGGAGCGGAAAATCCTGATATCCATTTTTCTGGTTATGGTTTAGCATGGGGCATGGCAAGTTATCGTGGACATTACCGGGTGGAGCATGGCGGAGGAATTGATGGATTCATCACAACCACCGGATTTTTTCCAAGTGATAGTATCGGGATTTTTGTTTCTTCCAACCAGGGAGGCGTTTCCGCCAGTATCAGAAATTTTATTGCCGACCGTATGCTTAAACTTCCTTACCGCAACTGGCATAAATATTTGCTTGATGCGGACAAAAAAGCAAAAGATGCAGCGAAGGCCGTTGTTAAAAATGACAGCCTGGGGAGAAAGTTCAATACAAACCCATCACATGAACTGGCTGAGTATGCCGGAACATACGTAAACAGAGGTTATGGTAACATTGAAATAATACTGAAAGACGGAAGTCTTTTTTCAAAATTCAACAGCATTGATATTAAATTTGAACATTTTCATTACGACCAGTTCAAAGCTTATCCGCAGGATCCGACATTCGACGAATCAGATGCTTTTAAAGTAAGTTTTCATACTGATGATAAAGGAAACATCAGCAAACTCAGTATCCCGTTTGAAGCTGGCGTGAAGGATATTGAATTTGAAATGGAAACAAATAAATTGGATGTATCAAAAGCTGATCTTGAAAAATATACGGGTGAATATGACATGATGGGGACAACCGTAAAAGTTTATATCAACGACAAAAACACATTGATGGTATTGGTACCCGGGCAACCGGATTATGAACTGGTGCCTGTCAAAAAAGATGAATTTGATCTGAAAATCATGAAAGGATTCAGTGTGAAATTTGACCTGAATGAAAAAGGAGAATCAACGGCCATTAATTTTATACAACCCAATGGAACATTTAAAGCACCCAAAAAGAAATAATTATGCGGAAGATATTTGTTGTTATTCCGGTTCTTTTTTTCATTTCCTGCAAGTTCCATCACCTGGAATACGATAAGATCATCCGCAACGGAATGATCTATGACGGCAATGGTGGCGAACCTTATAAAGCTGATATAGGAATAAAAGATGACAGCATTGCATTTATCGGTGACCTTTCAGGTGTATCTGCACAAATAAGTGTGGATGCAAAAGGAATGGCCGTTGCTCCGGGTTTTATTAATATGCTGAGCTGGGCCACTGAATCATTGATACAAGATGGAAAATCGCAGGGTGATATCCGGCAGGGAATAACACTGGAAGTAATGGGAGAAGGCTGGAGCATGGGGCCGTTGAATTCAACATTAAAAAAACAACAGCAGGAAAGCCAGACCGACATAAAATATAAAATTGAATGGAATACATTAGGCCAATACCTTTCTTACCTGGAAAAAAAAGGTGTCAGTTGTAATGTGGCTTCCTTTGTTGGTGCCACCACGGTGCGGATGAATATAATCGGTGAAGATAACCGTGACCCCAGCCCTGCCGAAATGGACAGTATGAAATTTTTAGTGAAGCAAGCAATGGAGGAAGGCGCTATGGGTGTGGGAACTTCATTGATTTATCCGCCAGCTTTTTTTGCCAAAACAAATGAACTGGTTGAATTGAGTAAAGTAGCATCGCAATATGGCGGCTCCTACATCAGCCACATGAGAAGCGAAGGAAATAAATTGCATGAAGCAGTGGAAGAACTTATTACTATTGCAAGGGAAGCAAATATTCATGCAGAGATTTACCATTTGAAAGCTGCCGGGAAAGATAACTGGGGAAAAATGGACAGTGTGATACGAAGAGTGGAAAGGGCAAGAGCAGAGGGATTGAATGTTACTGCTGACATGTACACTTATATTGCAGGTGGTACCGGACTTACCGCTACCATGCCTCCCACTTTGCAGGATGGTGGTTTTGGAAAGCTGAGAGAAAGATTACAGGATCCTGTTATTCGCCAGCAAACGATCAAAGACATGAATTCAAAAACGGATGCCTGGGAAAATTTCTTTTATGCCGTTGGCACTCCTGAAAATATTTTAGTGGTTGGTTTCAAACAGGACAGTTTAAAAAAATATATTGGTAAATCTTTAGCAGCTCTTGCAAAGATCCGTGGAAAGTCAGCAGAAGAAACAGCTATGGATTTAATAGTACAGGATAGTACAAGAGTGGAATGCATTTTTTTCCTGATGGATGAAAACAATGTAAAAAAACAAATTGCCATTCCTTGGTTGAGTTTCGGTTCTGATGAAGGCTCTTATGAACCCGCCGGTGTTTTTTTAAAATCTAACCCGCACCCAAGAGCCTATGGAAATTTTTCAAGGCTATTGGGCAAGTATGTAAGGGAAGAAAAAATAATTTCCTTACAGGAAGCCATTCGCAAACTTTCCAAATTGCCGGCCACCAATTTAAAAATCCAAAAAAGAGGCGAGTTGAAAGCAGGTAATTATGCTGACATTGTCATTTTTGACCCTGCAAAAATAAAAGACAATGCCACTTTTGATAAACCTCATCAGTATGCAGAAGGCATGATACATGTTTTTGTGAATGGAGTGCAGGTGTTGAAGGATGGCGAACATACAGGAAAGAAGCCGGGAAGATTTGTGAAGGGACCGGGATACCCCCAAACCCCCTAAAGGGGGCTTTATAACAGTCATTATAATTTAAACAATCAATTAATTCATTGAGCAATTAATAACAAATGGAAATTACAATTCGCAGAGCAGTCAAAGAAGATTGCCCAAGACTATTGGAATTAATAAAAGAACTGGCCATTTATGAAAAGGCTCCGGATGATGTAACTGTTACGTTAGAACATTTTACAGAAAGTGGATTTGGAAAAAACCCGGTTTGGTGGACTTTTGTGGCCGAAGAAAACGGAGTGGTTCTTGGTTTTGCGTTGTATTATATCCGTTATTCTACCTGGAAAGGGCAAGCTATGTATCTTGAAGACATTATTGTTACCGAATCTGCAAGAGGAAGGGGTATTGGCAAATTATTAATGGACAGGTTGATTGAAGAAGCAAAGGAAAAGAAATTCAACCGCATCATCTGGCAGGTGCTGGAGTGGAATGAACCGGCAATTAATTTTTATAAAAAATACAATGCAGAGTTTGACGGCGAATGGCTGAACTGCCTGATCTATGTTTAAACGATTTCCCACTCTTCAATTTCACCTTTTACAATCCTGAACATGGGATGCGGTTCTATTTGTCTGAAGGATTTGAATTCTTTAAAACGAAGAGTATCTCTTTTTTTCAATTTTTTCAGCAGATGTCCTGCTTCATATTTCATTTGCCCGTCAGTTACTTTTATTTTTATTTTTTTAAAAGGCCGGGAAATTTTATCAACATCAAAATTGTATCCCCGCAGTGTTGCTTCATTTAAAATTGAATCAAGATATTGATCAATTGCATTCACCGAGTTTTTCAGTTTTTTAAACCGGTTAAGTTGAGGATGATTTTTGTAACCTTTTGTTTTTCCCTGCAGCACATGTTTGGCCAGCAGTGTTTCTCTCCAGAGAGCCACGATTCTTTTTGCATCTAAATATTTGGGATGTAAAGACCAGATGCGCATAAAGACCTTCACTAATTTACGCCTGATACTTCCATAGCTTTATCTGTCTTCAAAACCAGCCCCTGCAAAACTTTTCCCGGTCCTGCTTCGGTAAATTTTGAAGCACCATCAGCAATCATCGCTTTCACAGTTTGCGTCCAGCGGACAGCACTCGTAAGCTGATCAATAAGATTTTGCTTGATTTCTTCTTTATCCATTACTGCTTTGGCCACCACATTCTGATAAACAGCACAGGTAGGATTATGAAATTTTATGGCCTCAATGGCCGCAGACAGTTCTTCTTTGGCAGGCTCCATCAATGGTGAGTGAAACGCCCCGCCAACCGGCAATACTAATGCTCTTTTAGCTCCTGCAGCTTTCATTCTTTCGCAGGCAATGTCAATTCCTTTTTTAGTGCCACTTATTACTAATTGCCCGGGACAATTATAATTAGCCGCCACCACTACTTCACCGGTTTCTTTCCACACTTCAGCGCAAATAACTTCAACTTTCTCATCGGCAAGATTTAAAACGGCAGCCATGGTTGATGGATTGATTTCACAGGCCCTCTGCATGGCCCTTGCCCGGATAAAAACCAATTCAAGGGCATTTTCAAAACTTAATGTTCCATTAGCCACCAATGCTGTGAACTCTCCCAAAGAATGACCGGCCACCATATCAGGAGATGCACTTTCTATACTTTTATAGGCAATGACAGAATGTAAAAAAACAGCAGGTTGCGTTACATCGGTCCGTTTGAGATCCTCTTCTGTCCCATTGAACATTATCTCGGAAATCCGGAAACCCAGGATTTCATTAGCCTGTTCAAAAAACCTTTTGGCGAAAGCGCTGTTCTCGTAATGATCTTTTCCCATTCCCGGAAATTGCGAACCCTGCCCCGGAAATATAAATGCATGCTTCATAAATTAGTGTTTTGCCCCTTTTGATCACATAGTTCATTGTTAAACGAACGAAGGGGATCTCCATAAAAAAAGTTTGATCGTATAGCAATCAAACTTTTTTAGCAAATGCAAATATAACGGTTAATCTGTTATACCCCCTACAATTTAGGTTGAGGTACTTTGTATTTGGTTAGAACCGCTTTAAAAGCAGGCAAAGACCGCAACGAATCCCAATCTTCATCGTTGTAAATATGATCGAAATTATCAAAGCCCGCGGCAAATGCTTTATCAAGGTATTGCAGCGCTTTGACCGGATCCCCTGCTAATGCATATATACAGGCCGCATTATAGATGTCCCGTATTAACCTGTCCTTATTATCTGCTTCTTTTTTTATTAACCTTGCCGCAACATTAAAAGCTTCCTGTTTGTCACCTTTGATAACTCTTGCATAGATATAGTCGGACGTGGTATCTTTAGCGGAAGACAGGTCAATGGCCTTTTGCAGACTGGCCAATGCCGGGCCATTTTGTTTTAATACCTGTTTGTAAAAACGGCCCAGGTGATACCATGCATTAGCGCTGGTTGAATCTTCCTCAGTCGCTTTTTTAAAATCTGCGAGAGCCCCGGTATTGTCTTGCAACCTTTTTTTAACCATTGCCCGGTTTATGTATAAAAGCATTCGTGTATTTTTATACATATTATCTCCGTATATTTTTATAATAAAATCTTTATGATCCTCGTAATATGCAAAAGCTTTATTATAATCATCAAGGGAAGTTTTATAATCTCTTTTGGCATAATAAATTTGACCCCTCGCCGAATAATAACTTCCATACCCAGGGTAGAGTTTAATAGCCTCGCTGATATAAATAACGGCCTGGGCATAATCAAGCATATTCCGGCTGCACTCTGACAGATCTTTGTAAACAATTTCCTTGTCTAAATCTTTTGTAAACAGCGATAATGCCTGCAGGTAATATTTGGAGGCCGCTTTATAGTCCTTTAAACTATAAAGCACATCTCCCATTTTCCGGTTGGCAAAGCCGCTAATGGGATTCAGGCTTAATGATATTTTAAAATCAGCCAGGGCTTCATCATTTCTGGACCGGAGCCAATGTATTTCGCCCCGGTCACTGTATAAAACAGCAAGGTCGGTCTCATTTTCCTTTTTGTTTTCCTTTTCCAGAATATTGATTACGGATGTATAGTCTGCTCCAGCCAGATCATTTTGAAAGTTCAGAACCCGGGATAAACCTCTTGCCCGGTAAGCATCACTGTAATTGGAATCATACTCTGTTGCTTTTGTGTAATCCTTAATCGCCTCTTCCTCTTTGAATTGTTCGTGTTTGCAGTCGCCACGTCCTTTGTACAACCTGGCAAGATTTGAATTATCACTTGTGTAATTCATCGCTTGTGTATAAAAATCAGTTGCTTTATCGTACTCTTCCAGGCTGTAATTGGC
>CAZGGQ010000069.1:0-18836 GCA_964525285.1 uncultured Chitinophaga sp. | reverse complement strand
ATTTTACCTCCTTTTTCCTATTTAAAAATTACTTTTACCGGACAGTAATAGTTTGCAACTCATGACTGAAAACATTTACTTCGTTTTTCAAGCCGCTGTTTGTCTTCCCAAAGAAAGCATCACGCCGTTGCTGTGTGCCTGCCTGCCCCGCATATTAGCGGTGGTCCCGATTATTTCGGGGTTGAGTGTTGGCATTGCAGCAGAGCATAGTTCGGCAGGCTCACTACAGCAGCAACCGAACTATAGGAAACCCTTTAATCGGGGGCGGTCCACCCCTAACACATACCATCGCAGTGAGATCCGCCTATGAACAAAAACCATGGCTTTGCTTTATTAAGCAACAATTTGCCCCACCCAAAAAAAGACTTAACTTTAAGTCATGAAAGAATTTTCATCCTATATTTCCATCGATCCTGAAATACGGTTTGGTAAACCTTGCATTAAGGGAACAAGAATTACAGTTGCCGATATTTTGCAATGGTTGGCATCTGGCATGTCTCATGCCGAGATACTGGAGGACTATCCTTCACTGAAAGAAGAGCATATCCTGGCTGCCCTGGCATTTGCTGCCAACCGGGAATCTATTATCAAGATCATAGCTGCTTAAATCATGAAACTGCTGCTTGATGCCAATATCTCATGGCGGTTAGTAGCCAAACTGCAAACTCATTTCAACGATTGTTTTCATGTTGACCATCTTGGCTTAACTGTTCCGGTAAAAGATGCGGAGATATGGAATCATGCTTTGTCAAACGATCTGATTATTGTTACCAACGATGATGATTTTCTGAATCTCGCTAATGTCAATGGCTTTCCACCCAAAGTAGTTTTATTGAGAACCGGCAATCAGAGCAACAGTTATATAGAGGAATTGCTGATAAAACATAAAGCCGATATTGATGCATTGTATCAGTCAGCAGACTATGGGTTCTTAGAAATATTTTAACCTTCCTCCGCAACAGGTCTTCCCAAAAGCATCACGCCGTTGCTGTGTGTTGAGTGCTGGCATAGCAGCAGAGCATAGTTCGACAAAGTTTACCCCGATGAAAATCGGGGCTCACTACAGCAGCAACCGAACTATAGGAAACCCTTTAATCGGGGGCGGTCCACCCTTAACACATACCATCACAGTGAGACCCGCCAATGAATAAACCTGCTTAATATTTTTTCCTCTTCGGCCCCATCCTCGTATCATACATATTCAGCACAATCACTTTCCTTCCTTTCACTTTATAGTAAAGCCTGTTGTGGCGGGTAATTAATACAGCCCTTATATCTTTTATTGTGGAAGAAGGAACACCGGTAAATGGTTGCCCGGATAATTGTTGAATACGATGGTCAACTTTTTTAAGAAAGGCAGCAGCTACCTTGTGTGACCATTCCTGTTCAAGATAAGCCAGCACTTTCACCAGCTTGTTGGCAAAGCGTTTCTTGAGAATTATCTGGTACGCCATTTATCCGTTGCCTTGTTAAACTCATTCAAAGTCATGGTATCTTTTTCGTCAGGTTCGGCAGCAAGTTCCTCCAATTCTTTTATCTGTTTAGCAGAAAGGCTGCCTGTAACATCTGCATCTTTAGTAGTTTTATAGAATACCATGTCTTCCTTTAACATTGACAACAACTCCTCATTATTTGTTTCATCAATGAGTTTAGTAAGCTCCTTTTTTAATTTATCAATAGGCATATAAAAGGTTTAGTCAAATTTACTTCTTTTTATCAAACCGGAGTACAGCTAACCCTTTTTTCTCAGCCGGGTCTCGCAGACCAGCCCTGTATGCAGAGTGCCTGCCTGTAGGCAGGTATCCGGCAAATAATTAAAACAACTCCATAGCCCGGAGACTTCACCCCTAACACATACCATCGCAGTGAGGCACGACTATGAACAATAATATTTTGTAACTTACTGTGTGAAAAAAATATTTTCCAACTTAAATACTATGGGCTACATAAAAGAACCAGTTGGAGTTGACTTCTTTGTTGACCCAAAACCTCTCACAGCGGCAGACAGAAAAAGAATCAGCGAAATAATCGCTTACTACAAAGCCACAGGACGAAAAATGCCAGTTCAAAAAACTAAAGCAAAAAACCGCTCAACAAACAGTCGAAATAAAAAAATTTTGGTGTAACATAACCATCAAATAAAAAAGAAATCATAAAATATCTTGTAGTTTATGAAAAAACAAAAACAGGCTATTCAGCCTATGTACCGGATATACCCGGCGTATTAGCTACCGGCAAAACAAACCCCTTTGTTGAAAAAAATATTTTCGGAGCTATTCAGTTTCATATTGAAGGTTTGAAAGAAGAAAAAATCCGCCTTCCCAAATCGCAGGCAGAAGCGAAGTATTAGTGTTTGCAGAATAACAATTCAATCTCTACTTCCCAGCCAGTTACACATCCCGGCCCGTGTGCAGAGTATACCCGGCGCAAAACAAGGATGACCCTGAAAAATGACCTGGTTTCATAAGCGCCGGCGCTTTGAATCTTATATTGTTTCATACCAGCCAAAAGTACCCCTACACAAATAGGCTGCATTAGTGAACCCCAATTGCTTCAGCAATGCTGCACCCTGTGCTGACCTGCCACCACCTTTACCGCAGGCAGTAATAATAATTGCCTGTTTTGATAATTCATTTGAACGGCTTTCTAATTCATTCAGAGGAATATTGATCGCACCGGGAATATGAATCTCCGCAAATTCTTCCGGACTCCTTACGTCAATGATGGTAAGCTGATCAGGTGATTGCTTCAGCAACCGTTGAAGATCTGCCAGTGCAAAGCACTCTTGTATTTTCTGTTCCTGCATCATGTTTATGTTTATTCCTTATCCAGTCCCATATTTTCAGAGAACCTCCTGTTTTGCATCTCATTCTGTATTTGATGATGAATGCAGATGCTAATGTCAACAATCCAATGAAGAGGATAGCTGCATTGATGCTGATTAAATCTGCTATTATTCCTGTGAGTATCGCACCTATGGCATATCCAAGGTCTCTCCACAAACGGAAAATACCAATGCTTTTGGCCCTGTCCTGCGGATTTGTATTTTCTGCTACGGTGGCAAGGAATGTCGGATATACCATGGCTGTGCCCCATCCCAAAACAGATGAAAGAACAATAAAATGAAACATGGTATTGGCCCATACCAAAACAACCAGGGCAATGGCCTGTAAAAACATTCCAACGTAAAGCATATCTTTCTTACATAGCCTATCGGCCATGCTGCCGGTGAATAATTGGCCGATGCCCCAAACGGCAGGATATATGGCAGTCACAATGCCGATTTCTCCAATAGTGAATCCTTTTGTTGCAAGTAAGATGGGGAAAATACCCCATGCCATGCCATCATTCAGGTTATTAATTAACCCGGCCTGAGTTACCGAACCTAAGTTTTTGTTTTTCCAGGTAGTATCCCAAAATATATTCTTTAGCTTAGGAATAGTGTTCGTAACTGTTTCTTTTGCGACATGATGTTTGGTATCTTTTATGAAAAATATACTTCCCAATAGCCCCAAAAAAACCAATCCGATTCCCAGATAAAACGGATAAGGCCTTATACCATATTCGCTGGCAATCCAACCGGTTAAAAATGCAACGATGGCGACTGAAATGTATCCTGCAAATTCATTCAATCCCATTGCAAAGCCTCTTTGCTTTTCGCCAACAAGGTCAATTTTCATAACCACTGTACTGCTCCATGTTAATCCCTGATTGATACCTAACAGGACATTTGCAGCGATTATCCAGCTCCATGAGGGAGCAAACATCAGCATGAAGGGAATTGGTATTCCAATGATCCAGCCTGCAACCAGTAAATTTTTTCTGCCGAATTTGTTGGCCAGTGTGCCGGTGTAGTAATTGGTAACAGCTTTTACAATGCCGAATACGATAATAAATGAAAGGATGGCTGTTTTGGCGGCGATGGCAAATTCCTTTTCTGCAATCCGGGGGAGAATAGAACGTTCCAGTCCGACCATGCCCCCCACAAACCCATTGATGATAACAAGTAAAGTGAATTGCTTCCAGTTTTCTTTCAATCCAAGTTGAACCTGTTTAGTCATATTCAAAAAAATTTGTTAGAAAGTGAGCACCTTGTCACTGTCAACCACCCAGTTTGTGAGTTCTGCAAGATTGCTGATTTCTGCCCCTTCAATTAATGTTACGTTTTTCAATCCTCTTGCTTCGGCACAGCTTCCGCAGATTTTTACTTTTGCCCCTTTATTCAGTGAGAGTTTCAACATTCTTTCAATGTTGTAATAACCGTTTGGAGTGGTTTGACCGGCAAGCGCACAATTGGCTGCATCTGCCATCAAAAATATTCTGACTTCCGCATCAGGGTGTTCTTTGTTAAGCTGATTGGCTATCCGCAAAGCGTTGTATGCTTTCTCTGAGCCATAAGGTGCATCATTAATGATTACTAAGATTTTCATCTCTTATATTTTTTAGAAGTATTTAAAGAACCAGTATTTTGTAACTCAGGTTGTCGTAAAGAGAGCAATGAAAACGATTTTTGTTTTAATATTATGAAGAGCTTTTTTGTTTTATTTACTAAACCATAATTCAAAAACACGTTCAAATTCATGCTTGGCTTTCCGGACTTCAGGGGATGGCGTTTCCAGGTTTATCCAGGGTGCCGGATACGCATAGAAATCTCCTGAACCTTCGACAGCCATTCCATCGCCCACATCCACATAACAAATCCCCCTGCCGTTAAATAACGCTGACTGTTTATCTCCCTTGATTTGTGCTACAATGTTTCTGGCAACAATATGCGCCTGGTCTTCTGCAAAAACTCCTGCTTTGGGAAGCATCATTCCGTTCAAAAGGCGGATAGCAGCATTATCGCCGATGGCATATACCTGCGGATAACGGGTTGTGAGTTCATCCACATTTTCCAATAGTTGCATAGTTTGGGGATGAACAGGAATATATCCTGTAGAATCCGTTAATCCCGAATCCGCGATTGATTTGGGTGCACCATGAGGCGGAACAGCAATCAGTAAATCGTAATCTGCCTCTGCATTGTTTGAAAAGAAAATTTTATTGGATTTACCGTCAATCTTTGTAACACTATGCTCGGGATAATAATTGATGTTGCGGTCCTTCAATATCTGGCAAAACTTTTCACCTATCTGAGGTCCGGCAACGGGCATGGGTTGTTTCTCAGGTGTGTAAATTGCAATCTCAATATCCTGCCGCACTCCTCTTTGTCTCATAAACCATTCCGTTAGCATGGCTCCTTCATAAGGTGCGGGAGGACAGCGGAACGGAGTACGGGTAATCAAAAATGCAATCTTGCCTTTTCTGAAGTTTTTCAGTTTCTCGAAAATATCAAAAACCCCTTTAGTGTCATAAAGATTGAGGGATGACCCGGTAAAACCGGAAATGTTATCGGGATACAGCTCAGAACCCATTGCGATTATTAAATAGTCGGCTTGTAGGGTTTGGGCATTGGTATAAACAGTCCGGGTTTCGGGATTGATGCGGTTTACTTCCTCATTTATGATTTCTATATCCTTCCGCAAAAGATTTTTCATCGGGCTTTCAACATTATTCAAATCAGGTTTTTCCCCTATAATAACCCGGAGGAATGAAGGATAGAAAACAAAGGATTGCCTTTTTTCAATTACTGATATCCGGTAATCTTTTGGAACTTGCCCAAGTAAGGCATGAGCAGCCGTTAATCCACCCCATCCGCCTCCCAATATTAAAATGGTTTTGCTCATATTAAAACAGATTACATTTTTTCCAGAATTGTTCTGTGCTTTTTGAGATAGTCCATCAGCACCTCACGCATCAGGGCACAGGCTTTTGCCACTTTGTGTGAGGAGAGTTTGAAATAAACATTCTGTCCTTCCTTACGTTGATCCAGAATGCCTTTGCTCACCATTACCGAAAGGTGCTGCGACAAAGAGGATTTCAGCCCACCTGTTTTTCCAAGAATCTCGGAGAAGCAAAGATCATTATCCTGCAAGAGGTCAATGATTTGAATACGGAGAGGATTGCCTAGTGCTTTGCAAACAGCAGCGTGAAGTTTGTAAATGGAATTGTCTGCCATAGTTTAATTGTTCATTAGTTCACAAAAATATGAACTAATGAACAAATGGCAAATTTATCCGGAAATCCACCGTAATCCAGCGTTCATGTTTTTGCGCATTAAGGCAAAGCAAATGTTAACCGGAGATCATACGACACATAATTTTTTTTGTTTTGCAGTTTCAAACGAGACAATAATAAAACCCGTCATTTACAGTAGCTTTATAGTCATGGAAACATTTGCTGACCAGGACAGGCTCATCAAAGAAAAAACTTTCCTGCTGATGGTGCCGCTGTTTGCTGCGGCAGGCCTGCTATGGGCCTTTCTATATTATTATTATGGCGCCAGAACTTCTGCTTTTATTCCGGGTACTTATTCGGTAGTATCCTGTTCATCTCTTGCCATTTTTCGCTGGCATAAAAATTTTGGTATTTTCCGTGCCACACAACTGATCCTGATCTTACTCCTTCCCTGTTTGCTTCATTTAAGTCTCGGCAATTTTGTTTCTTCCAGCGCTGTGATCATCTGGGCCACACTTTGTCCGTTAGGCGCTCTTGCGTTTCTTAATACAAGGGCCGCCACGTATTGGTTCCTTTTGTTCCTTATTATGGTGATCGCTGTATTTATTCTCGAAAAAAGATTATTTCTTGCCGAAACAAGGTTGCCCGACAACCTGGTAACCATCCTGTTTGTACTGAATATATCAGCAGTAACTTTTCTAACATTTTTTGTATTGCGGTATTTTGTTAATCAAAATGAGCTGGTCAAGCAACAACTGAAACAGGAACAGGAACTGCTGGCTGCCGAAAGGGAAAAATCGGAGAAACTTTTGCTGAACATTCTGCCGGCTTCTGTGGCAAAGCGCTTAAAAGAAGGAGAAAGCGTAATTGCCAATGAACATAATGAATCTGCCATCCTGTTTGCAGATATAGTTGGGTTCACAAAAACCTCTGAACATATTACGCCATCTGTGCTGGTTGAAAGACTTAATAAGATCTTCTCTCATTTTGACAACCTGGTAGAAGAATATGGTTTGGAAAAAATAAAAACGATCGGCGACTCTTACTTGGTCGCTTCCGGTTTAACAGCATTGAAACATGATCATATAAGAAATATGGCAGATCTTGCTTTGTGCATGGCAGCTGATGTACAAAAATTCAGCCTTGATGGACAGACAAAATGCGAGGTACGGATCGGGATTCATGTAGGTCCCGTTATTGCAGGAGTGATCGGGTCAAAAAAATTTTCATACGATATCTGGGGTGATGCTGTTAATACGGCCAGCCGCATGGAATCGTCGGGTGAAGCAGGGAAAATTCAAATTTCACAACAATTCTATGAGCATATAAAAAATGATTATGAATGCCGGTACCGGGGACAGACTGAAATTAAAAGTAAAGGCCTGATGAATCTATATTTTCTTTTAAGCAAAAAATAGAATTGCCGGCAGTCTCATTTGTATTGAGTTTCCCGCAATTCTGCGGGACAGGTTCAACTAAGGAAATTTACATTCATCAAAATCTCACTTCAGGCTTACTACCGTCGGAGTAACTCCCGGCGCAACATTCCCTGTCACCGAATTATTAGCAGATGAAGTGATCGTACCGGGTCCCTTCAAAGCCGTAGCGTTATTCGTTATGATATTTCCTGATAGATGAGCCGTTGCTCCTGTTTTCGACTCCAGCCCTGTACCGCAACCTGAAATAACAGAATTTCCGACCGTAGCTGTTCCGCTGCTAATACTGATACCTGTATTCTGGATCCCTTGGATATGACATCCATTTATCACCGTAAACCCTGAAGGGCCTGTAGAACTTCCCGGACCGACAATGCTGATCCCGCCACTCGCATTATGAATGATCACATTACTGATCGCTATATCAGCCGCCGTAGTTGTATTGTTGAAATCAATTCCATTGGCCGAGAAATTAGACAGTATACAGTTTTCAACAAGTAGCTTTTTAACGTTGATCACCCGGATACCGTTTATTCCCAATGTTGTGCCGGCTCCATTAATGGAGAAATTGCGGATCGTCACCAAAGCATTTGGTGCATTAACGATAATCCCATTCGTTGCACTTGACAGTATTGATCCAATAACTCCGCCGCCATCAATGGTTATTGATTTGGTAATGGTAACAGCTCCAAATCCTCCGGGGTCAAGAATATTTATCTCACCACCGGTGGCAGTTTTACTGATGGCGCCTGCCAATGTTTTACAGGGTGCAGTACGGCTGCAGGGATTGGCATCATCACCTACACCTGAAACCCATGAGCGGGTTGCCTGGGCCATAGCGATCATACTCCCGGCTGACATGAACAATACGAAGATAAATCGGCTGACAAAAGATGTTTTCATGTGTTTAATTTTTTATTGAAATTAATATGATTTACAGGATGAAAAAAATCATTCCCATTTAGGCAGTGTTCTGTTTCTAGTTTTGAACCACACAATAGGGCACAATTGTAAATACACACATAGGGCTATCCACGCCTTTGGCGGGACAAGTTGTGAAAGCCTATGTTTCTCTGTCCCTATGTTGTGATAAGATTAAAACCGGATACTACGCCATTTATTAATCTTTTCATTCCCTGTCAAAAATCAATCTCCTTACCCGTAAAAATCATTCCTCTTTTTTTCTTCACATGGTCTTCTATGAAAATACCCAACTGGTAGCTGCCTTTGGGTAATGCACTTTTTAATATTTTAATACTGAACCCTGAATGATCAAGATCATACCTGTTATTAAAATGACTGGTTACATCGGGACGAAGCATGGGGTCGGCAAACGACAAATAAAGATTCTCTTCCTTTTTAATTACGATCCCGATCCTGCTTTCACCGGCATCCTGCTCTTTAAAAAAAGCCCATCCCTGGACCAGGATCATTTTGTCATCCGTTCGAATAGTCTCCGCATTAAAAGCAATATCAGCCATGGGTGGCCAGTTATCTGTTTTTTTTAAGGCAGCATATTCAGCAATATGCACTTTAATGATCTTTTCAGTTGACATGTATGTCAAAATGCCATTCTTGTCTTTAATGGCTATTGACAGTGTATATATTCCCTTTTCAACCTGCTTATTGAAAATGATGGCCGTAAACCCTGCATTATCCAGGTATTGCCCGTTGAAATGAATTGTCACATCCGGCCGGGACTGTACGAGGGCCGGGGCTGCATAAAGATCCTTTTCCCCTTTTAATATAAAAAAAACAGAATCGTTCCGGCTATTCCGGGTACTGTCTTTAAAACCCCAGCCTGCAAGGGACAGAAAGCCATCCTTTTCTTTAAACCGTTCAATATTAAAACGGATATTTCCTGCTTTTACCGAATACAGGTCATATATCTTTTTAAATTCAGTCCGTTGCCCCAACGCTTTTGTTACAGAGTCGATCTTATCCTTATGCCGGTTATTGAGCTGCTCACTCAAAGAGAGAACAATGCTGTCATTTTTCCGTTTAGAAAAAATATAATAGTAACCGTCAAGATAATTTAACCTGCCTGAATCTGCCTGAAGGGAGAAAGAAAAGTGATGAAGATTAGCAGGAGTTACTATATATAAACTACCAGGTGACAACCTGCCTTCTTCGAGGATATTTATTAAACTGTCATTGTATTCGCGTACTCCCTTATTATTGACCCTTGCCACATAGCCAGTGGTAATTGGTTTCGATGTTTTACCAGCTAGGTAACAGAAGTATTGGTAATCCATGTGATCCAGGTTAGTAGTAGCAAAAGGAGGATAGATAACGATCTCGTCAAACCGGCTTATCAGCGTTTTCCAACTCTTTGTATCAATGGGTGGTTCATAGGAACCATAGCTAAGTTTGCGGTAAGTAAAAATCCGTTGCGTGTCATATAGCTGGAGAATAACAGCCATGCCGAGTATGGCTAATTTTACCGTATTCATCATCCTGCTTCTAGCGATCGCAATGATGGCAAAAATGAGGATCAAATAATAGGCTGACCAGAAAAACCTGGCGCTTGCACGAAAGATATCACCTAATTGAATAATAGTTTTGGGCACCGGGATCTTAAATAAAACTCTTTCATTTAAAGTAACAACATGGCTTACGGAGAATAAAGTAAAAAGAATGATCAGAACAGACAAAGGAACGAGGCGTTTATTGCCAAAAGATAATTTCAGGTTGAAATTGCCCTTTTTCTTTATTCTTTTAAAGAGTTGTACAATGCGATACACTAATAACACAAGCAGGATAAAAAACATGCCGGCGCCCAGGTACATATAACCTTCGTATTGATGCGGACTTACCTGTTTTAATCCCCTGAAGAACTTTGAAAACCCGAAAGAATTATACAGCGAGTGAAGATTTAAACCATATAAACCATATCCTCCTTCCACCCCCACATCTTCTTTCTTGCTGAAATTCATGATCCCGGTCACATACCAGCAAAGCACTAATGAGATTACAGAGCCTGTTATATAAATGATCAAATGCTTTTTCAGCATTACTTTCTCGGCAAAACAAAGTTTGATCACCGTAAAGATGCTGAAACCGAGCACCATGAAACAGAGATATGGATTCACCAGCGATGCAATGATCAATAAAATAAACTGGTACCTGAGAATCCTGGCAGGACGGACAACTGATGGATCTAAAAAGTAAACATATAGGGAAGCGATCAAAAGCCAATGAGCACAGAGTGCAGGGTGAAGGCCGCGGTAGATAAGTATAGGATTCGCAGCAATAAAAATGACCCCGATAAAAGTAACAAGGTCGTTTACTTTAAAAAGCCTGAAAAGCAATATCGTGAAATAAGCAGCCAGCAGGTGACATGCAAAAAGCCATATCCCGAAATATTGAAAATCTGCAAGTAATGCAAAAGAGAATAACTTGAAGAAAATAGCCAGCAGGGGTATCGAATCGGTGAAGCCAACATTGGTCCCGACCGGGTAGAAATAATTGTGAACAGATCCGATCGGGAAATGCCATCCTTCATTTTTATAAAATAACCAGCCCAGGTAATGTCCGCCCCAATCATGTTTTATGGTCATCAACCAGCTTACATTGGAAGGCAGTAAGGTTTGTAGCCCGTAACAGGTGTGATATACGATCAGCACTGCCAGGAAAGAAGCTGCCCATATATTTAGTTTCTTCATGATGATAGTTTGGCTCTTCGGTTACGGTCATCATTTTGCCGGGAAATTTCCTGCATCAACAAGTATTATCTGAAAATAAGAAAGTCCCGGGAAAATTTACCCTGAATTCTTGAATCGGTACTCTCTTCAAAAAGGTGGTTTTGGTAATTAAATATTTCTTGCACGAAACAAAAGCTATCTTACAGGGAACAAGTAGAATTCAGTCAATGTGTTTTTCCGCCACAGCAAGTTTTGGAGCCAGCGCCGTGCTGGGAACTATCGGCATCATTGCTGTAGCAAAAGCTAAAACGAATCCTCAAAGACAGTTTGCAACGATCCCCCTGATCTTCGCCGTACAACAATTGACAGAAGGGCTTCTCTGGCTTTCGTTAAAAGATACGGCCATGGCATCATGGCAACCCTTACTTACTTATATATACCTTGTATTTGCTATGGCTGTATGGCCGTTGTGGGTACCGCTTACTATCCGGTTGCTGGAGAAAGATGCTAGACGTAAAAAAACAATGAATGTACTGGTGGCGATAGGTGCAATTGTTGCTATTATTGTTGCCTTGGTTCTTTCCTTGTATCCAGTCCAGGTGATGACGCCCGTCTGTCTAAGCTGCCCGTTCTCTTCAACGCCATCTTTAAATCAGCATCTTCATTACAAATTTACTCTGCCACCTGTTCCAATAGGTCTAATAGGAGCTTTCACTGTCCTTTATATAATGGCGACCATCATTACTCCATTTATATCCAGTATCAAGAAAATGAAATGGCTTGGATTTGCTTTTCTTGCATCCTACCTGTTTGCCGTCATTCTATATAACGGTTTTGTCATCTCCATCTGGTGCTTTTTTGCGGCCCTGCTGAGTTTTGTGGTGTTATGGATCATATTGGGATTGCGCAAGCCAGTTTTGCAGTAAAGTATATAATTATTCTGCCATGACAGAGCCGGCAAATATTTTACTTAGTGCCATTAGTTGTCCCGATAGTTATAGGGATGGAAACTCTTTGTCATCCTGAAATCCGGTTATGTCTTTGTTTGAAAATTATTATTTCCCTATGGCGTCCGTTGATCATTTCCTTTTCCGCGCATCTATTTCGTCTTGAATTGCCCTTACCTATTTTTTATCAGTTTATTAAGTGCCTCTGCTACCTTCTCCATGTTTTTGGCCCATGATGGCCAGTTAGAGAGCTGCGGATAGCCATTTTTTGTAAGACGGTCATATAAATGGAGGTTAAGACCTGTTTGTGTATAGTTGAATGATCCCGGACGGCCATCTACTCTGGGACTCGATCCTCCAAAAGTATAAAGGTCAGCGTTTAAAACAAACCGATATACGTTTTCATCTTTGTAAAGACTATCTGTACCGAGATCTGTGGCCGTTATAAAAACACTTTTCCCATTATAATTCCTGATCAGTTTATTTTCAATCATCTCATTAATTTTGTGAATATTTTTATCTGGCTCTTTTTTTAAGATAACCAATATGCATCCCGTACAATTATAATCAGGAGGAAGTCCGTCTTTCTGTATCCGTTGGGAAAAAGCATAGCGGGAAAACAGCAAGCAAATGAGCAATATCGGTATAATAGCCATTGATTTCATAACGACATTTTTTTGAAGTTATAAAAACTATAGCTTAAAATTCCAATTCCACATTACTATTCTTATTTATCTTATTGATCCTGATAACATGCGTCCAGTTCAGAAAAAGCAAGACGGGATAAACCGGGTCTACTTCATACCAGCGTTTACCGAAATTTGTGGCCGATGGTGTTTTATGATGATTATTATGATATGCTTCTCCCAGCAGGAAGATATCCATCGGGTATAAATTGCGGGACGTATTTTTCAATTTAAAATTGGTCCTGCCATATTTATGGGCATACCAGTTAATGACGGCACCATGCAATGGCAACATCACGATATGAACGGGTATCAATAAATACCACCATGCCGAAGGAGCAAAAAGGATGTAGAACGTAACATAAAATGCGATCCATCCTACCCTGGACATCCAGTTGTGGGCAATCCTGTCCAATGCAGGCCAATCAGGAAGGTTTTTCAGAAACCGGTCCTCGATCTCTATTTTATTATTGAACACACCGGATGTAAAGATCCGGCTCCGCCACATCATGGCAAATACATTGTTGTCAAACAGGGGTGAATGGGGGTCTTTTTCCGTATCGGTATAAGCATGATGCATGCGGTGCATGATGGCATATACTCTTGGACTTACATACGAGGATCCCTGGCCGATATAGGCCAGCAGGTAAAAAAAACGTTCCCAAAATTTGCTCATGCTGAAGGCAGCATGAGATGCGTAACGGTGTTGGAGAAAAGTTTGAGAAAAGATCGCCAGGTACCAGTGACACAAAAAGAACACAAGTATTATTAGCATTAAAAGAGCGGGGGGGTAATAAAATATTAAGATGTTGAACCGTAAGGTAGCTCTTATTAACCACATCACAGCAATTTATTTTTAAGATTGATAATTTTATCATCGCTTTATGACATGGATAAGCATTTAAACATTAATTGTAGATTTATACAAACAAACCATTGTATGAAAAATTATCTGACCCTGGTTTTGGTCTTTTTTTCATTCCTGTCAGCAAAAGCAACGGATAAGGATTCTACTGTCAACTACAATCTTCCCGATAGTATAAAAGCTGTTCAGTTTATGGCGGAGATCACTGTACAGTCGTTTAATGAAAAAAAATATTGTGTAACGGGTATTAGAACAGATGCTGCAACTCTTACGCTAAGAAGCCGCAACTACAAAGGAAGAAGGGGGTTTTATTTCTATTCACCGGGATCTTTAAATAACCTGATGCGGGGTGCAAATGTTTCATTTGACCTGCATGCCTTTGAAATGTCATTCGATTATGACTGGAGGATCAATGAAACATATAAATTACTTATCTCGCAGGCCACTGATTCGGCTGGTAATTTTTCATTATACAGCGGGTATATCTTCCTGCCCCGGGAAAACAAATGGAAATGGATCGGAACAGCTAAACTAGAAAAGAGGTGGAACACTATTCAGCAACCTGCATTTTATTATTACAACCGGGGAAAGGAAGAAATGGTAGTCAGCACCGGCCCAGTTTGGATACAACGAAGCAATGGCTCCTGGAAAAATATGTCCGTCAGGACTCCATCGGAGAAAAATGATAATCTACCCAATCCAACTATTAACTTATTCGGTCATGTCGACAGTGTTCAGCAAAGACAGATCGATATGAAGATCATTAATGATGCCATTACTTCCGGTAAAACAGATGCAAAGGATAATGCGGAAGGCGTTTATTATAAGATGATGAAGGAAGGAACCGGCAGACAGGTTAAAGTCAATGATACTGTCATAGCTTTTTATAAACTTACTCTTTTAAACGACGGTTCACTGGTTAGTGATGTAAAAGCCAAACCGGATACTTTTTCATTGAAGAGATTAATCAGAGGCTGGCAGATCGGTGTACCGCTTTGCAAAGTAGGCGGCAAAATAAAATTGGTCATCCCATCCGACCTTGGTTATTCTATACGGACAAGATCAGCAAAAATTCCGCCCAACAGCATTCTTGTTTTTGAGATCGAAGTGCTGGATGCTAAATCGCCACAATAGTTTGCCGTGAATTATTTTTTTCTGACCTTTAGTGTGAAGCAAAAAATCACAGCTATGAAACAAAAAATATTTTTCGCAACTGCTGCTGCCCTGCTTGTTTTTTTATTTTCCTGTAACAATAACGATAAAAAAAAGGAGGCTGAAATGAAAGAACCAAAACTAAAAGAAGAAAATATCACTTACACTTTCGATATTGAAGACAGCCTGGTATTGGATGGCTATGTAGTGTATGATGAAAATCTAGAAGGCAAACGCCCCGCTGTCGTTGTTATTCATGAGTGGTGGGGATTGAACGATTACGCCAAAATGAGGGCAAGGGAATTGGCTAAACTTGGTTACATCGCCATGGCTATTGATATGTATGGCAATGGCCGGAGGGCAGATAATCCTGATGATGCCGGCAAACTGGCTACTCCATTTTATCAAAACCCACATATGGCAAAACCAATTTTTGATGCTGCCTTAACCAAACTTAAAGCATATACCCAAACAGATGTAACCAAAATAGCGGCTATCGGATATTGTTTTGGGGGCGCCCAGGTATTAAATCTTGCCCGCATGGGCGAAGACCTGAAAGGAGCGGTAAGTTTTCATGGTAACCTGGTAGTAACCACCCCGGATAAAAATTTGCTGAAAGCAGATATACTTGTTTGCCATGGCGCTGCCGATCCAATTGTACCGCAGGAAGAAGTAGATAAGTTTAAAAAGCAAATGGATTCAATAGGCGCAAAATATACATTCAAAGCCTATGAAGGGGTTACCCATGCTTTTACCAACCCCAATGCAACAGCAATGGGACAAAAGTTTAACCTGCCTATTGCCTACAATGCTGCCGCTGATACTGCATCATGGAATGAAATGAAGGATTTTTTCAATAAAATATTTCAATAAACCCGCAAAACCGGTTAGAAAGCCTCCGGAAATGCTGTTTGAGCTTTTTCAGGGGCTTTTTTATTAAACAAGTTTAGTAATAGTACTATACACCAGGTTTCTGCACAAATTACGGTACAGGAAAAACGTAAATTATCTTAGTAAAAGTTATGAATTGTAAGAAGTAGTTTCTATTTTGTCCTCCCATTCGGACGTAAAACGGACTCTTTTGAAAAAAACTATTGTATCCCTTCTTATTGGAAGCCTGTTCTCTATTGCTTGCAGAAAAAGTGATTTTTTGCAGCTAAAAACAGAAACTGAGCCCTGCGAGCTTCAAACAGCCAACCCCACAGGACGGTCGTATGATGCAGATTCTGTTGTGGCATTTACCTGCACCCAAAAGCATTGTGGCATTTTACCCCTCAGCAGCAAAAATTACTGGATATACGAAGACTCCATTTTTTTGGACGGGTTGTTTATAAAAGTGCAATTTGACACATTGCGTTACCTGACAACTAAAAAATCGCTTGCTGATGGACTGGTTTGGTGGGAGGGCAATATTTCGGTGGGTCTGCCCGATATCCTGTATGCTAATGATTCTTCCTTTTTTGAATTAGCCGACAGGTTGTTTACCCCTGGCATCAAGGATGTGAAAAAAGAATTTGGCCTTTTCTCCGGTGATTCCTTAAGATACCAGACCAGTTTTGAAGATGCAGCTGCGCTGGGCCGGTCGTTAAAATTTGAAACTCCTTTAGAAACAATTGGCGGTACTTTTAATGATTGTTTCTATTTTGAAAAAAATGCCCGCAACTACCGGAAGGACCAGGTGTATTTCAAACCGGGGATTGGCGTAGTAAAATACATCATGGAAAAAGCTCCGATTGGCCAGCGGGTTATAAAATTGCAACAGGTATCAACCCTGGTTAAATATCATATCGAATAAGCCTGCACAGCCTTTTAACAAACCCGTTTTATTAACTTTATCTACTGCTCCATCAAAGCAGGTAAAGCCTGATTTTAACAACCACAAGAAGTGAGATTCCTGGTTCCCTGACGATTATCCGGTGAATCCATATGAATGATGCAGCTTCATTGTACGGCTCCAACTTCAATACTTCTTTTACCCATCAAAACCAGCTAAAAGAAAGGGCTGAAAGATTGTGCCTCAAGCATACGATAAGGAATGCAATTTCAAATTAATATGTTAACGCAATTAAAAGGGATATAAAATATCCTTAAAACAAAAGCAACCCCGGAAGCAAAAGCGCCCATAAAAATTTGTTCCGGGAAATGAGATCATTTATGGTGCAAGAACACCTGTATTAAATGAACTGGAGAAGCCATTCAAAAAGGGTGGTTTTGACCTTGTGGAAGGACTCTGGAATGCCGGCGCACTGGAAGAAAAAATACGGGTGAAGGATCTTGAAAACGGTGAAGAATATTATGTGAAGAAAGCCGTTGTTTGGAACAAAAAGAATTTTATAAAAGGAAAATTGAAAAGCCCCGACGGTTAACGCCGGGGCGGGGAATCTGCTTTGCTATGCTGTTTAAATCTAAGGTAAGGTTATCAGTAAATGGTTATTGCCATTATTCCAGGTCAGCAGGGCCAGGTTATCACAGTCACCATTGTGGGGTGCTCCGTAATCAAGGAACAATACCCTGGCGTTGATCTTAATTTTCAAAACACCATTGCTTATCCAGGGACAAACTACTTTTTTGATCAACGGAGTCTCTGTATCAAGCGTGATGGTAAGGCCATTGTTGAATTCAGTCTTAGATCTTCCCTGGATGCTGTACACATCATCCCGGATAGGACGGGTATTGCCACCTTCAATCTGTTGTACATATTTCAGGCTCTGGTACTGGTAACCTCTTCCGTTCGGGAAGGTTACTTTACCACCAACTACCTGAACGGTGAATTTGATATTACCATTTTCACTCAGGTTACTCACCACCTTTGTACCTTCGATATGGGCACGGTTCAGGTAGAAGTCAACCAATGTAATGGTCATTACAGCGCCGGGGCGGCGGATAGGCGCTGTCAAATGAATAACAATCGCACCTCTCCGGTATTTTCCATCGGCACACAAACAACCAACAGGACCAAAATCAATCGTAATGGTTTTTGGATAAGTGCTGTCGTTTGGAGTTACAGTAATGGTAGCACAGGGTCCGAGACGTAAACGCAATTCTTCAAAACTGGGCAGGAGGCGGCCACTCACATCACCCGAACGTCCGTACATGCTTGCATCGCCTTCTTCTTCTGCGGCGATCATACTTACATCTTCCACATCATCGAAACTGGCTTCAGCCTGTGCACTTTCATCAGAATACACTTTGGCTTCTTCTTCCGTTTCAGTGGAAGCAGGGGTGGTTAAGCTGTTTTCTTTCTGACAGGAATAAAGGATGCTGGCGAAAAACACTGCAAACGCAGCGATAGTGATCCGGTTAATTGATAAAGTTTTCATGGTTATACTTTTAGGGTTTTTAAATTATTAACGAAACATTGGAACTCTGCAGAGCAAGAAAGTTTAAAGACGGTCAAAATATTTTATTTTCCCGTCCGGATGAAGACAATCTTTAGCTATATAAGGGAATATTTTAAGGAGGTTGATAAAAGAATTCTGACATGGGTATCGGTTTTTACCGGGTTACTGATATATATAAACTATACCTACAAACCCGTTGAAGCGATCAGTAGCGAGTATTCATTTTTTTACAGCTTTATTTCCCGCTATGCGATTTTCCTGCTTGCCTTTACCCTGCCCTATTTTTTATACAGAATGCTGAAAAAAAGGGAATACACGAATGAGCCAAAATTTATTTTCCTGGTATTGCTGGCCCCGGCCATCTTCTCACTGAAAGTTGCTCTTGATATTCCTCTTCATTTTTCTGAAAATATACACTGGAACAAGTACTGGAATCATATTTTTTACTGGCCATTACTGGTCATCATAACCGGCATCATTCTATTCATCGTCTGGAAAATTTTTGACAGGCAGCAGCCATTCTATGGCATAAAGACAAAGAATATGAACTGGGGGCCCTACCTGCTGATGCTGCTTATTATGCTGCCGCTGGTTGCTGCTGCTTCCACACAACCTGATTTCCTGGCTGTTTATCCTAAGTTAAAATCAATTGCTGCTGTTTATAATGAGCCTGGAATTCATTGGTGGCATAAGTTGTTGTTTGAATTT
>CAZGGQ010000068.1:0-19000 GCA_964525285.1 uncultured Chitinophaga sp. | reverse complement strand
GAATAAAACAATGCCAATCACCTGCAACCATTCATTGGGCATCAGTAATCCTATTGAAAATAATGAAACGGCAATCCCTTTATGATGAACCAGATTATAAGTGGCTGCACCAAATTTGTTCCCGGCAAAATATCCTAACATACTTATATCAGGGCCGAACAGTAATACCAAATACCACCACCAATCAACATGAAAAAGGGAGAGAGCATATACACTCAACCCAAACATTGCCATTTCTTCCAGTTTTATAATATTTTTCATGCCTGATTAGTTGCTTCTTCGGATTCTGTTGTCTCTTCCTGCTTTGCTCCCGGCAATTTCACATCAAACTCTTTCCAGCTCTTACTTACATCACCTGTTACTTCTATCCGCTCCTCATTGACAAGATGCTTCATCCGCCACATGATGAACACATCACCCGTCTTTATTTTCATCCGGTGTAATGTATTGCTCAAAACCCTTGTTGCTTTTTGCCACTCTGTTGTCAGGTTTTTCAGGATATCGTTGTCATAAAAATTTTCTTCCTTACCAATGATCTTTTTCCCTCCTTCCAATATTCTCACCATAGCATTTTCTTCCGCTATTTTCCTCCATTCATCCGGGTCGATTTCAAATTCACTTAATGTAATGGGTCTTGCCAGTTTTTTGGCCTTCAAAAATTCTTTCGGTTGTATTTCATTCAACCAGGAAGGATAAAACAGTTGTCCTTTCTCATTGATAAAAGGGAGATTGTTCAGGTAAAGTATCATCAGCCTTCCCTGGTATTCCCTGAACTGGGGTAAAAACCAGAAATATCCCGTCACGTCATGCTGATTTTGTCCCATCCATATCCATAAAACTTCATCCGGGTTGTCATTCAGTCTTTCTTTCAGTTGTTTCACTGTTTCCCGGTCATCAAAAGATCCTGCAAGGTTTTCTCCATAAGGTGAACCATGCAAGATATCTTTCCACCATGCTATCCTTGCCTGCCAACCTTCATCTGTTTCAATACTTTTCAGCGGGCCCACTGCAAAATCATCTTTTATCTGTATCACTTCCCCGGACAATGTTTCATCCAATTCAATCACCTGTTTCATCAGGGCTAATTCGCTTTGATTAAAAACTATATGGATCATGATAATTAATTAATAATTACTGATTAAAAATTATACAGCGCCTCCTTTTGAGGACTTCAAAATTGTTGTAAGGATTTTCAGAATTTCTTCACAATCCGTAATAAAAGGATTTGCCAATTTCTTTTCATGGAGTTCACATTCCATTAACAATCTCAGCCAATAGCTGGTTTCTCTCGCCTCTTTATATGAAACCTGCATCTTGCTAATAAAAACTTTCCTGGATGAACCTCCAACAGCCTCTTCTGTATTTGCTCCAAAATATGTCCCGCTTCTCAGGATTTGGGAGTACAATCCGTTATCAATTTTCTTTTTCTTCAAATGAAGATATAGTTTCACAATACCCAAGCTAAACTTGTACGTCTTATCTAATATCAAATTCTCCTGTTTCAACGAATTATTAATTATTTATTATTCATTTTTAATTATTAATTACCGGAGCATCCAATTCTACTTTCAGGTTATCAATAATAAACTCCTGCCTGTCGGGTGTATTTTTTCCCATATAATATTCCAGCAATTGCTGGATATGATCACCGGTTTCCAGGCGCATCAGTTGTTTCCGTATTCCTACACCAATAAACTGTCCAAATTCATCAGGACTTATTTCCCCGAGACCTTTAAATCTTGTCACTTCAGGTTTAGTTCCCAGCTTTTTCATGGCCGACTGTTTCTCCTGTTCGCTGAAACAATAGATCGTTTCCTGTTTATTCCTTACCCGGAACAGCGGCGTCTCCAGCACATACACTTTTTCATGCTTCACCAGGTCAGGAAAGAATTGAAGGAAGAACGTCATTAATAATAAACGGATATGCATGCCATCCACATCGGCATCGGTAGCGATCACCACATTATTAAAGCGAAGCCCTTCCAGGCCTTCTTCAATATTCAGGGCATGTTGCAACAGGTTGAATTCTTCATTCTCATACACCACTTTTTTTGTCAGGCCAAAACAGTTCAGCGGTTTACCCCGGAGGCTGAATACCGCCTGTGTCTCCACATTTCTTGCTTTGGTAATAGAGCCGCTGGCGCTGTCGCCTTCCGTAATAAATATCGTGGTCTCCTTTTGTTTCGCTACAAACTCTTCTTTCCCTTTTGCAGGCACATCATCATTGAAATGGAACCGGCAGTCACGCAATTTTTTATTATGAAGGTTGGCTTTCTTAGCTCTGTCATTCGCCAGCTTGCGAATGCCGGATAGTTCCTTTCGTTCCTTTTCGCTTTGCTCAATTCTTTTTTTCAGTCCATCAGCAGTAGAAGGATTCTTATGCAGAAAATTATCCAGTTCTTTCGCCAGGAAATCTCCCACAAATTGCCGCATACTGGGTCCTTCAAAGTCAACATTCACCGAACCCAGTTTGGTTTTTGTCTGCGACTCAAATACCGGCTCCACCACCCTTACCGAAACTGCCGCCACAATTCCCGTTCTTATATCCGAAGCATCATAATCTTTCTTGAAGAAATCCCGGATCGTTTTTACATAGGCCTCCCGGAATGCCTGCTGGTGCGTGCCTCCCTGAGTAGTGTGCTGGCCATTTACAAAACTGTAAATATCTTCCCCGTATTCATTGGTATGGGAAAGGGCAACTTCAATATCATTGCCTGTCAGGTGAATGATAGGGTAACGGATCTCATCTTCATTGGTTTTACGTTGCAGCAGATCCAGCAGACCATTTTTGCTCACAAAACTTTTTCCATTAAAAACTATCCGAAGACCCGCATTCAAAAAACAATAGTTCCATATCTGGTTTTCCAGGAACTCCGGGTGGAATTTAAAATTCCTGAACACTGTTTCATCGGGAATAAAAGTAACCAGCGTACCATTTTGCTCAGCCGTCTTCGCTTCTTTATGTTCTTTTATTAAAAAACCCCTTTCAAATATGGCAGTCTTCTCTTTTCCATCTCTTATCGCAGTCACTTTAAAATGATGACTCAATGCATTCACGGCTTTTGTACCCACGCCATTCAAACCAACAGATTTCTGAAACACCTTACTGTCGAATTTAGCGCCGGTATTCACTTTACTCACCACATCCACCACTTTGCCCAAAGGGATGCCGCGGCCATAATCCCTCACTGTCACTTCTTTTCCTTCAATAGTAAGTTCTACCGTTTTACCATGACCCATCGCATATTCATCAATGCAGTTATCCATCACTTCTTTTACCAGCACATAGATACCATCATCGGGAGATGAACCGTCACCCAATTTACCAATATACATACCCGGCCGCAGGCGGATATGCTCTTTCCAGTCGAGGGACTTTATACTGTCCTCATCATATTTAAACAGGTCAGTGGTTTCCTTTTCTTTTGCCATCTTCTTGCGAGGCGTAGCCGAAGCAAACTCCTCAAATATTTACAGGTTATTAGATTTTTTTTTGTTTCCCAACTTCAGTTCCCTGAGCATCGTCACTTGCGTCGCACTCTTGTACGTTCGGTTCGCTACTGAGCTTGTCGAAGTATCATCAGACCTCACCCCAGCATAATTCTTTACTATCGGAATCTCCGCACTCCCTTCTCCAATTGGAGAGGGGAAACCGGAGTTTACAATATTCGGGTTCATGTTGTGGTGAGGTCTTAAAATCAACATTTTTGATACTAGCCCCCCACAAAAAACCTCCCAACAGGGAGGCATTGGGCGGGGCAGGCAAATATAACCAAATCACCCCTGCACTTAAGATTTGGAGTTATCAACAGGTGGGGAAAAGAATGATAAATACAAGTTGTAGATTGTTAATGATAAAACTCTTTCTGTTCCCTGACCCCTCTCACCCTTACCCCCATATCAACAGAAGTAGCTTTGTAATCTAAAGCACTTATATGAAAAAGCTATTCTTCATACCGTTGCTTGCCTATCTCATTTCCTGCCAGCCCAGCAAGATCACCCAATCATGGGCGGCCAAAGATGCCAGGCCAACGAAATATAAAAAAATACTGGTGCTGGGTGTGCTGACTGATAATGATATTGAATTACAATCCAAAATAGAGAACCACCTGGCGGATGACCTGCGGGAAATGGGCTATCTCGCTGTTGCAGCCAATAAAGTATTCCCGGCCGGAACTTTTGTAAAAGCTGACACGGCCCGTGCCGCTGCTGCTATTGGTGGAAAAGGATTTGATGCTATTCTTACTATTGTGCTGCTCGATAAAATGAAGGAACCCTATTTTGTGCCCGGCCGGATAACTGATTATGCTTATTACGACAGGAACAGTCGTTTTAACCGGTATTATAATACGGTGGCAGAACAGATTTACACACCCGGGTATTTCGGCGAAGAAACAAAATATATCTGGGAGAATAATTTTTATGACCTCAATACCCGTCGCTTGATCTACTCAGCACGCAGCCGGTCCTTTGATATTGCAACAAAATCAACACTGGCACATACCTACGGACTGCTGATGGCTCAAAGCCTGGTAGAAAAAAATATCCTGCTAAAACCAGATACTTTGGAAGAATAGGGATCCGCCGGAAAAATTATTACTGCTCCAACCTGTTGCTATTCAGCAACCTGAAAAAGAATTTCTAAAAAAAAGGCAAACAACGTAGATTATCTATTGCAAAATAGCAGTACTTGATAGTATTTTTGATACGTATTTAATCCAAACCTTATGATGATATTACCTGCCTGTCAAGGATAAAACCCTACTGGTTACTTTTCATCATTTCACGGATAAATACTATGACCAAAGAAATGCAGTGAGCAATGCTGCATCCATTTTTAATCCAGCATATCCAGGAAAAATCATGTTTTATTCAATTAACCAAAATCCGGAATGATGACACAGATTTTACTCCTTACCCGAATTCGTTTTTCCACAATTCTGCTGGCGATGGTTTTCCTGTTCAATGCACCCAGTACGTTTGGCCAGATATGTGCCAGTCCAGCTACTGTCATTTACGGGCTCACAGCAAACGGGGAAATTTACCCGATAACAGTAAGCAATGCCTCGGCAGGAACCGTTATTAAAAATTCATCCTATTCAGGTAACAACGTTAACAGGGCCAATGGCCTCGCTTACAATAGCACGAATGGTAAATTTTACTATTTTAAAAGAAATGTCGGCACTTCACCGGAGGAGTTCGTTGTTTACGATCCGGGATTAGGAACAGTAACCATACTGAACAGCAGCACCTGCAACGATGAGATCCATACCGGCTGTATCAGTGCAAACGGACTTTATTATTTTACCATTGACATAGATGCCAACCTTAATTGTTATGATATTGTCAATAACAAATGGACAAAAATCACTTCATCCTTTACTGATCAATACGGTAATAATGTTTCAAATGTAATTAAAAGCCAGAATGCTGGAGATATTGCATTTGATGGAAACGGTAACCTGTGGATAGTGACTTCAAGCAGTAGCAACTATGGCGTTTACATGTTACCGGCACCCTTGCCTTTGACAGCCGTAGCGGGTGATACTGTAACAATGGTCGTAAACCCATCTACCGCTACGCCAACAGGGAATATGATTGCCGGTATTGCCTTCAATCCTTCCGGACAGATATTTATGTCAACCAAAAACGATAACAGGTTATACCAGCTTCAAAATAACCTATCTCTCACTTACAAGGGAACATTTACGGTAAGCGATCTGGGGAATGATTTAACCTCCTGCGCATTTCCATTGGGTGTGTTGCCTGTTACCTGGATAAGTTTTACTGCATCCCTGGTAAAAAGCGATGAGGTAGAGCTGAGCTGGCAGTTTACTGAAAAAAATAATTCCGGATTTTATGTACAGCACAGCACAGATGGGATAAACTGGAAAGAACTTTCATTTTTAGAATCTGAAAACAATAACGTGGAAGCCGGGAAATATTTCTATAGCCATAAAAATCCTGCCTCAGGGAAAAATTATTACCGGATAAAGACCCGGGATGAATCAGGAAAAGATAAGTATTCACAAGTAAAGATGCTGATGCTGAAATTGCCCGGTGCTTCAATAACTATCTGGCCAAATCCTGCTTCCGGTACAGTCAATATAGCTACAGACAATTACAGCACGATGAAAGTCCGGATCTTTGATCTTGCAGGGAAGCTTCAGTTCGATAAAGTATTGCAGACAGGTGAGACATCACTTAATATCAGTTCGCTGAAGCCGGGCACTTATCTTCTTAATACATATACACAAGACGGAGTTTCACATAATCAGAAGCTCATTAAGCAATAAATCATACCTGCCGGTTTAATATAATATGAGGCAAAAGCTTCACATTTTTTTTAGCACACACTCGTAATAAGAAAGAAAGGGTATAATGGTTTCAGCCTTTGCAACCAAAACAGTAAAAAAATCGTTACTTTAGTATCGTTAATTCAAGCCGACAATATGAAAGTACTACTCTCTGTTTTATTCGTTACTTTCTCCTGTTTTGTTTCTTTTGCACAACGAGCCACCAAAACCGATGGCGACTGGAGCCAGCAATATTTAGTAATACAAAATACCACCGAAGCCGACCTGATGATTCGGGTAGGTGATATTGACAACCTGGGCTTTGGTTTTGCCGATGACTTTAACCCCTTCTCCGGAAGGTCAACCTGGTCACATGATTTTCCCTGGGAAATTAAAAAGGAAAATGCAAACGGGACTGACCGGATCATGGTTCCAACCAGTTATAAATATGGCAGCAGTGTAAATCAGGATGGATATACCAGTTCCACGAAACGTCCGGGTAATAATCCTTATACTATTTCCATCCCGCTTGCAGATCTGAAAGGAGTGAAAGTGGATTCAGCATCCCTTCAGCTTTTTATTGATGATTTCCAGTCACCTTACTTGAAATCAAGGTTCCAGGTACGGATCAACGGGCTTCGTTTTACCGAAGCAGAAAAAATAATTAACCGGGTCAACCAGTCAGGGCCGATTGGAAAACTGATAACTGTCAGGCTTACAACAGAATTTTTACAAAAACTGAATGCTGATTCATTAATAATAGCTATTGATGACCCCGTAACCAAACAGGGAGACGGATATGCTGTTGATTTTGTAAAGCTTCTTATCAATCCAAAAATTATTTATAAGGGCAAAGTACAGGGTACAATTATAGATGCAACAACCCGGGAACCCATAGCCAATGCAACGGCTGCCATTGAAGATTATGGAATGGTGATCGCTGATGCAGAGGGAAATTTTATGCTGGAAAATATTCCTGCCGGTCTTAATATAATAAAGGGAAGCGCAGTGGGTTATTCGTCGGAAGAAAAACAGGTGGATGTGATTGCAGAAGAAACAACGGATCCGGTGGAACTCGAACTGAATCGTTCTGGTAAAGTTACTTTTAATAATAAAATTTTACAGGAAGGCGACAACCTGGTGATGAATAATATCCAGTTTGAAGTGAACAGTGCAGTTCTCCTGTCTGCGGGAAAAGCCGAGCTGGATAAACTGGCAACGTTTATGAAACAAACAATCTCTATTGAAATCCTTTTATCCGGGCATACTTCTTCAGAGGGATCAGCATCGCTGAACAGGGAACTTTCATTAAAGCGGGTAAGAAGCTGCAAAGATTACCTGGCCTCAAAGGGAATTGATGATGGACGGATCACGATCAAAGGTTTTGGACCGGATATGCCCATAGCCCCCAATGATAACGAGGCAAACCGGGCAAAGAACCGGAGAGTGGAAATGAAGATCACCAAACTATAGAGATTGTTCCGAAAGTCTAAATACTAAATACTAAAAGTCTATATACTAAATATCTAAATACTAAATGTCATCTTACAATTGGAAACAATTCGTCAAGCGTATTCCCATTAAAGCTCAGCCAAAAGCTATTTATGATGCATGGGCAACACAGCAGGGTTTGGAAAGCTGGTTTCTCCGGCTGGCTCAATTCAGCAAAACCGATGGAACATTGCGGTCAAAAAACGGTCATATAGAAAAGGGAGATAACTATAAATGGCTATGGTTTGGTTATGACGATAGCGTTGCAGAAGAACAAACAATTCTTGCTGCCAATGGCTGGGATCAACTGCAGTTTGGGTTTTCCGGTGGTTGCATCGTTACTGTTTCCATTAAACAGGAAGAGGGAGAAACTATTTGTGAACTGAAGCAGGATATGCCAATGGAAGATGAAAAGGAACAGCAACATTTTTTTATTGAGTGTGGCAAGGGTTGGACATTTTATATGAGCAACCTGAAATCGATCCTTGAAGGCGGTCTTGATCTCCGGAATAAAAATGCCGGCCTGAAACAGGTAATAAATGCCTGAAATACGATAGTCTATCAGTTTCAGTGTTTCTGTTTTTCAGTGGCATTTAAAATTTTCCACCGAGGCACTGAAACACTGAAATTTTCGCTTTAAAATACCCTTTTTTGGTCTGCCTATAGAATTTTAGAAAAATTTTTAACCCGCTGAAATTCAGAGTATCAGATGCTGTGAATTCAGGTAGTTTATTATTAATATCAGGATTTTACATTTTCCAAACCGGCCAAACCCCTAATTTTGGTTCATACTTCTAGTCCATTCAGATTCCTTCCATTTTCAACTGCTTTGAGTACCCATTAAATGCTGACTTACTAACCTGCCTACCGGCAGGCAGGCCGGAAATAAGAACTATTAAAAGGAAACTGATATGTATACCTATGACCTGCTGGAAACCGGTTGTTTTTACCTGGTTAAAGAAAAAGAAGATTCGCCGATCACTTTGATCAAAGTGTCTGTGGAGTCAGACCATTGCCTGTTCATTCAGCGCTTTGATGACCCCACAGAAACAGAATGGAAGCTGAAAAAAGACGCCATTCATGACATTATTGAATGCCTGAGCGATGAGTCCGTGAGGGCATGGGAAGAACAATATAAAGCAAACCAGGATGCTTACTATGAAGAGGATGATGATGAATGACAACTTCTTCAAAATGAACAGGGCTGCTCCGAAAAGGGCAGCCTTTTTTATTATAAAGCGTCTGTGAAGGGCACATCTCCATTTAAAAAGGGTCTTCCTGTAAACTCTAAACAGACCATTTGAGTTAAAAAAATCCAGATGATTTTTTTGTTTTTTGAAGAAAGATGATCAGATTACTTATGGAGGATAAACAACTGAAAAAGTTCCCGTAGTAATTGTTTTTATTGTGCCTGAAACAGAATCAAATGCGGTACCTGAGAAAATTCCGGTAATGGTCCTCGTTGCAGTGCTATGCGATTGCACTGTGAAAATAATTCCTACAGATGTATCAAAAGGATCAGCTGAAAGGTCTAAAGTGCCGGCGCCATCTGTGAAATAAAAATCGGCCATATTAGTTAACCCCTGGGATCTTGTATCATAGGATTCAGTTGTTACTCCACCGGATAAATCAATAAAATCAAAAATAATATCGTCCAGTGCTGCATTATCGCCCTCGTATTCAAAAAATGTAAACGGAGCTGCCGGAACATATAAAGTATCATAAAATGTACTTCCCTGGTAAGTAGTCGTTCCTATCCTAAAACTCCAATTAATTACCGGTGCAGTAGCAACGGGAATTGGAATTGAGCAAGCCGGAGTTCCAACAGACAAATTATAGGTTCCAGCAGGTCCGGCAGGTGCACTGCTACTGCTTCCGGCGAGGGTAATAGTTGCCGGGCCAACTGCCAAAGTTCCAGAACCGGAAAACGTCATCCCATTGACTGATACAGAAATATTATATGCCCCGGCTGTACCTACTGTTACCGGTATATCAATTGTGTGAACAAGGGGATTTAAAGATATGCCAACCTGGTAAGTTCCATTTACCATTACATTAGGACAATCAATTGTAAATACCGCCGGCCCTAACACCTGAACAACAAACGTGCACTGACTTGCTCCCAATTTAACTGTAAATGTTTGAGGTCCGGTGGCGGTAGCAGCTGGTATGCTTCCCTGTGCCTGTAGCGTTACAGACTGTAGCCCTGTTGTTCCAAGGGAACCAGAAAAAGAAAACCATAAGCTCCCTCCCAGTAGTGTATCAGTTCTGATATTAAATATTCCTGGGGTCGTAACATTAACTTCTACAACAGCATTATTCCCTGTTGTAAGCGCTACGCCTGGGCTGTAGCCGCCGTTTACAAAAATAGGCGCACAGGCAGTTGGCGAACCCGACAAAGTGCCAATACCTGGTGAAATCACCGTTACCTGTATATCACAAAAGCTGGTATCAAAATTTACTACAAAATTATTCACCCCGGTGGCAAATGGAGTTCCATTACCCCTTAATATAACATTGGTTGCGCCCAATGTGGTAAAAGTGCCGGTGGCCCGGAAATAATATCCGTTTATTGTATCTGTTGCTACTACATAGGTTCCGGTTTTGGTAATATTTACCTGAACGGAAATTGTATTAGTGGCGGGAACAAGCGGGGAGCCAGCCAAATAAGTACCATTGACTGTTTTGGGGAGACAATCTCCCGTAACATCAGCCTGCAGGCTTCCTTTTGCCGGGCTATTGCTTCCTTCAAAGCTCAATTCCTTCTGGCAGCCAACCATCACAATTGCAAATGCAGCCAGCCAATAGATCAAATGTTTTTTCATAAAAGGAGAATTATTTAACCCTTAAAAATAAGACTATTTTGCCAATCACCGTAAAGACCCTGCGAAATGATGATTTCTTTCAGTCGCAATCTTGAGACGATGAGTTAATTTGCAGGAAAATAAATTTGAATACATGAAAAACGTTTGGTTCAGTCTTTTATTATTCAGCGCTACATCCTGCCATGGTCAGCAAGATTCAAGCCGGAAAATCGGGCCGGATAAATTTGAAAAAGGGATCGCAAAGCCCGATATCCAGATCCTGGATGTAAGAACCCCCGGGGAATATAATAACGGGCATATCAAAAATTCCCTGCTCGCTGACTGGACAAACAGGGAACAGTTTAATGACCGTATACAATATGTGGATAAAAATAAACCTGTCTATATCTATTGCCAGGTAGGGGGCCGGAGTACTGCCGCAGCCAATTGGATGCGGCAAAACGGGTTTGCCAATGTATTGGAATTAAATGGAGGTTTTAATGAATGGAAAAAGGAAAGAAAACCGGTGGAAGGAATGAGCAATGAAGCGCAGATGACCATTGAACAATACTGGGCAAATATCCCGAAAGATAAAACCACCCTGGTTGATTTTGGGGCGAAGTGGTGCCCACCCTGTGTAAAAATGGCCCCGATGATCGATGAGTTGGAAAGTACTAAAGATCTGAATTTTTTGCTTGTAAAAATTGATGCAGGCTTACACACAGATATACAAAAGACACTGAATATTGAACCCATCCCGGTCTTTATCGTTTACAAGGAAGGAAAAGAAGTGTGGCGGAAACAGGGAATGGTTAGCAAGGAAGAATTATTGGCGCAGTTGCAGTAAGAGATTTCAAGCAGAGGCCACTGGAGTTTACTACAAGTCATAATAGTCAAATAAGTCAAATTGGTCACATCAGGCATTTCCATTTTTTTTGGCTAATATGAATATTCGCCTTGTGGGTTCTCAGGGGGTGAATTGTGAAACTGACCCGCTATTAATTACTCCCAAATTATGTTTACCTTTTTGCAATGAAAAGGAAAGCATTTTTACAAACATCCGCTGCTGTTATCGGCGGCAGCCTTCTCCCCTCTTTATCTTTCGCTGAGGACATAAAGAAAAGGCCGATCCGTTTTGCACATCTCACAGACATACATGTAAAGCCGGGTATCATCCCGGAAACCGGAATGGCTAAAGCATTTCAGCATGTGCAGCAACTGAGATCCAAAGTTGATTTTATCATCAATGGCGGCGATTCCATCATGGATGCACTGGAAGCAGACAAAGAAAAAACACAGATCCAGTGGGATCTTTTTAAAAATATTCTGCGGAAAGAAAACAGCCTGCCTGTTTATCATGTTATCGGCAATCATGATGTCTGGGGATGGTTTATTAAAACCAACAGGCCTGAGAATGACAAACTTTACGGAAAAATCTGGGCTGTTGAAATGTTCGAACTTAAAAACAGATATTACAGTTTTACAAAAGGCAATTGGCATTTTATAGTGTTGGACAGTACCCAGCTTAACCCAGCCGGGGGTTATATCGGCAAATTAGATGCGGAACAGTTTGACTGGCTGCAAAAGGAACTATCTGAAGTTCCTGCTGATAAATTCATTTGTATAGTATCTCATATCCCTGTTCTGTCTATTTGTTCCGGGTTATTCTTTGATAAAACAGAAGCCAATGGTGACCTGCTGATCAAACGCAACCTGATGCACACCGATTTCCTGGCGCTGAAAAAGATATTTATCAAATTTCCTAATATCAAAGTCTGCATCAGCGGGCATATTCACTTACAGGACGAACTGGAGTACCTGGGGATAAAATATTATTGCAACGGAGCTGTATCAGGCAACTGGTGGAAGGGCTCCTTCCAGGAATTTGCCCCGGCTTATGCTATGATGGAATTTTTTCACGATGGCACAGTAAAAAGAACTATGATGAAATATGAGTAAGGTCAAATAGGTCATATAAGTCAAAATGGTCATAAAGGTCAAATGGGTCATATAGATCAAACAGGAACGATATGACTTCTATGACCCATTTGACTTATCTAACCCCATTAGCATTATTTGACTCATTTGACTTATTTGACTTCCTTGACCTATATGACTCACTTCCCCTATTTTCACACTATGAAAACGCTCAGTTTATTATTATCCCTTCTGCTTTCATCCGTTTTTACAATCGCACAAACAGCAACGGTAGAAATCCTTACCTCAGGCACCAAAACAAGTATCCGCGGCCTGAGCGTTGTGAATGATAATGTGCTTTGGGTAAGCGGCAGTAATGGAATGGTGGGTAAATCAAACAATGCCGGGAAGAACTGGAAGTGGATGACGGTAAAAGGCTTTGAAAAAACCGAATTCAGGGATATAGAAGCTTTTGATTCCAATACAGCCATCATCATGGGTATTGCAGATCCTGCTTATATGTTGAAAACAGTAGATGGCGGCGAAACATGGAAAGTGGTATTTGAAAATAAAACAAAGGGAATGTTTCTTGATGCTATGGATTTTGTAAACAGTCAACAGGGTTTGGTAATTGGAGACCCGATCGGCAACAAAATATTCCTTGCGGAGACAGTTGATGGTGGAGAAACCTGGAAAGAATGGAGTGATAAACTGCCTGTAGCTGATTCCGGTGAAGCATTTTTTGCCGCCAGTGGAACTAATATCCGGTTATTTAAAAACAGACAATTTTATATGGTTAGTGGCGGAACAAAGTCAAGACTGATAACCAGTGATAATGTTTTTGCCCTTCCTGTCATCCAGGGAAAAGAGACTGCCGGCGCCAATTCCATTGCAGTTTATGACGAAGGAAAAATGAAAGGAAGTAAAAGAATGGTTGTCGTGGGCGGCGATTTCCAGGCTGATTCATCATCACAAAAGAATTGTTTCTTTACAACTGATGGCGGTAAAACATGGAATGCGCCTTCAATACCGCCGCATGGCTACCGAAGCTGCGTGGAATATTTATCAAAGACTGATTTGCTTACCTGTGGCCTGAATGGCGTTGATTATTCATTGAACGGAGGCAATACCTGGCAATGGATCAGCAAAGAGGGTTTTAATGTATGCCGTATCGCAAAACTCGGCACATCCATTTTTTTGGCAGGGAATAATGGTAAGATCGGGAAGATCGTATGGAAATAAGAAATGAGAAAGTGGAATAGTCACATAGGTCATAAAGGTCAAATTAGTCAAATCGGGGCGATACATATAACCAATATGATCTGTTTGACTTAGAGGACAATTGTCTATTCACCATTGACCATTAACTACAGATTGTCCAGCAACTCCTTCACACTTGGCCTTTTCTTATAATCCAATTCAAAGAACCGGTAAATAATTGTTGATTCTTTATCAATGATGAATACGGCAGGTACCGGCAGGAATTTCCCGCCGTTATTTTTTTCAATATCCAGGCCGGCATTGCGATAGCGGGTTAATGTGTTTTCGGGCACTTCAAATTCCACATCATAGGCCTTCATGATCTTCAATCCTTCATCATATAATATGGAGTATTCCGCTTTTGTTTTTTCCACTGTTTTCAAAACATTTTCAGGTTTTTCCGGGCCCACCGCAACCAGGGTTGCTCCTTTGTCCTTTATCAGTTGAAGCGAATCCTGCAATCTTGACAATTCTTTATTACAATAGGGACACCATTCACCGCGGTAAAATACCAGTACCACTTTCCCTTCTTTCAAAAGATCTTTTAAACGGATATCTTTTCCATGCTGATCTTTGGCCCTGAAGTCCGGCGCTTTTGAAGAAATAAACAAGCCCTCCGGCGCTTCCTGTGCAGGGGCGATAAAAAAAACAAGAAACAAACATACAGAGGAAATCAATTTCTTCATTTTGTCGATTTAATACTGTAAAATTAAACCCTGCAGGGAATTTGAATGGTCATGCGAATGACCATTAACAGAATATTGTTTTTTACATACATTTGAATATTCATTGGCCTTATTAAACTTAACTATTATGCGATCCAGTCACAAAGAAAGCTACTTTGTAAAACTTTTAATCGGATTTTCATCCATTATCGCCAGCATCGTCCTCATCTTCTACGCAATTTTTGAACTCCATAAAGACAGTGACTGGTATTTCTGGGCAATCATTGCAGGGTTTTTGATGTGTGGAGGAATTTATTACTCTTTACAGGCCTTTGTGCATAAAGTAAAATCTGAATTCAGCCGCAGGCAAAAGCAGAAGGAGCAACAAAAATCTTTGACGGAGGAGTATTAGTCAAATCTTTTGGTGATCATAAAGCAGACTTAACCTAACTATATTCGATGTTTTGTCTCAATTCTAAGTACTCAGTACTGAGTACTTAGATTAATTCTCCAAACTGCGAAAATCTACCGGCACCAACCTGCTCACTCCCGGTTCCTGCATCGTTACACCATAGATCACATCCACAGTACTCATCGTCATTTTATTGTGGGTAACAATGATGAACTGTGAGTTCTCACTGAACTGCCGGATCATATTGGTGAACTTACCTACATTGGCATCATCAAGCGGCGCATCTACTTCATCTAAAATACAAAATGGTGCGGGTTTGATAAGATAGATGGCAAATAACAAAGCAGTTGCCGTCAATGTTCTTTCACCGCCACTCAATTGCGTTAAAGAGGTCGGACGTTTTCCTTTAGGTTTTGCAATTACATCAATGCCACTTTCAGCAAGATTCTCCGGGTTCTCCAATATCAGATCACACTGGTCATCAGCTGTAAATAATGTTTGAAACACTTTCTGGAAATTCTCTCTCACCAAATTGAAAGTTTCCAAAAATTTCTGGTTGGCCGTCAACTCAACTTCTTCAATCGTTTTTAGTAAGCTAACCTTAGCATTAACCAGGTCGGTCTTTTGCTCAACGATAAAGTCATAACGCTTCTTCATCTCTGTGAAAGCTTCAATTGCAGTCGGGTTCACATCACCAAGATTCTCTAACCGCTTTTTCATCCGGTCCACTTTTTCCTGCAATTCTTGCACCGGCACTTCACCATCCCTGGCCTGGCCGAGTATGGTTTCAATGTCAATCCTGAATTCAACGTCGAGCCTTTCCTTCATGCCGGCTAATTGCAGCTTCAGTTCATTCTGTCTGTCTTTGATAGCCGCCAGCATATGGTCTACCTGTTCTTTGTCTTTTGCTTTATGACGGATCTCGCTCTCCTTTTCACTCAGCTGGTTACGGAAATTATAATAAGCCTGGTCTGCTTCATTCAGTCTTCGCTCCTCTTCTTCTTTGTCTTTCATCAGTTGCAACAAACCATCCTCAATATCTTTTAGTGATTGCGCAGATTGCCCGATATTATTTACTGTTTCACCTAACTGTTCAGTATTCGTTTCGATCTGCTGCTTCAGGTCGTTTAGTTGATTGTTCTTGAATTCCAATTCCTGCTTCAGTGCATTGATCTTGCTCTGCTGCTTCGTGACATTCAGGTTAAACTCGTTGTACTGGCGGGTGGCTTCATTATAAGTGGCTTCTGTTGCCCGGTACGCTTCATCCGCTTCAGACAAACGCGCTGCATTCACCTGCAACTGCTGGTTGTATTCCGTCAATTGATTCCTCACTCCTTCTACAGAGCTATGTGTTTGCTGCATCTGCAGGTTCAATTCTTCCAGGCGGTGCAGGCTATTGGTCTGCATCGAATGAAGATTTTCCAATTTATTGTGCAGCGAGAATACTTCGTTGGTCAGTTGCTGTATCTCTTTTTCCGTATCACGGATAGTTGTTTCCCGCAGGTCTTCGTTGAATGCGATCACTTCATTATGTCTTTCCTGAATATCAGCACGGAGCAACTCCACCACCGCAGCCTGTGACACAATTTCTTCCTGCAGTTTTTCCAGGTTCTTCGCCCGGCCGATCTTCTTTCCTTCTATCAATCCTACACTGCCGCCGGTGAGTGAATATTTTCCTTTGACATACTTGCCGTTCTTTTCAATTACTACAAAACCATTACTGTTCTGCAAGGCATCTTCACTATCGGCAATAAATACATTACCCAAAAGATATTCTGCCAGTTTCCTGTATTTTTCATCTACTTCAACAACATTCAATGCAGGAATGGCACCTTGTACGGACGCATGATCTTGCGGTAGCACAGACGCAATATTTTGCGGGGGTACAGACGACTGATCATGCGGGAGCACAGACGCAATATTTTGCGTCTCTACCCCCGCATCATTCAATTTATCCAGCAGGAAGAAATTTGCCTTCCCTTTCTTATTCGCATCCAGCAAATGAACCGCCTGCAAACCTTCCTGCAGGTCATTCACCACATAATAACTCAGATAAGGTTCCAGTACATTTTCCAATGCCGTTCTGTATTCTTCATTTACATACAAAATATCAGAAAGGATCGGTGAAGTATAATTCCAGTTAGTATTGTTGTGTAAAAACTTTACAGATTCCGGATAACCTTCCATCGAATCGATCATGCTCTTCAGTAATTCATGTTCATTCTTTTTGGAATCAAGCTTCCTGTTTTCTTCTGCCAGGTTATTGCGAAGGCCATCCAGCAAAGCCTGGGTTTGTAATATCTGGTCCCTGGTATTTTCCTGGTGCTTTTGCAATTGTTCCAGGTCCACTTTCTTTATCGCCAGTTCTTTTTCCCGCAGTATCCTGTCCTGGTCAAGGTGCTGCCGCTGCTGATCCCTCAGTCTTCTCTCCTCTTCTGTCTGTACAATTACCCGTTGCAGATTTTGAACAGATGTATCCGCCACCGCCACTTTCTTCTCCGCATCAAACTGGTTGCGCTGTATCTGCTGATGATCATTGCGGAGTGAATCCAGTGCCCTTCTTTTTTCATCGAGCACATTTCTCTTCGCATCCACTTCATGGCGATGTTGTTCTAATTGCTCACTCAATCCAGTCAATGCTTTTTCTTCCTCAGTCACCTGCAGGTTGGTGAAGCCTATGCTTTCTTCAATGCCCTTCAGTTGCCCTTCTGCTTTTTGTAAAAAGTCTTTCAGGGCCGTTTCTTTTTCTTTCAGGTGTTCTAATCGTTGTGCAGAAAGATTTTTATCATTCTCTTTGCTGCGAACGGCCTGCAGCATATCATTGAAAGCATGCTGCATGTTCTGCAGTGCTTTTTCTTTTTCAATAAAAGCAAGTTTCTCCTGTTCCAATGCTGCTTCATCATTGGCTATTTCGGCCTCTAACTTTATTCTCTTATCGGTTTCTATTTCCTGTTGCTCATTGAGCTCTTTGTAAGTAAGATTAAAACCTTCCAGAGAAGCTTTGGCTAATTCAATGCTAACTGCACGATAATCTTTTTTTATCTCATGGTATTTCTCTGCCTTCCTGGCCTGGCTCTCCAATGATTTCAACTGGTTATTGATCTCAAAAAGCAGGTCTTCGATACGGGCAAGGTCCTGCTCCGTGGCATCCAGTTTCAGTTTTGCCTCTTTCTTGCGGGTTTTATAAATGGAAATACCGGCAGCCTGCTCCAGCATCCGGCGGCGGGCGCCTTCCTTATCCTTGATCAGGTCATCCACCATCGCCAGTTCAATAATGGCATAACTGTCGGTACTGATACCCGTATCAAGAAAAAGGTTCTGTATATCTTTCAGCCGGCACTGAACGTCATTAAGACGGTATTCGCTTTCGCCGCTTTTGTAAAATTTCCTGGTGATAGTAACCTCATTGAACTCGGTGGGAAGCAGGTTTCTTGTATTTTCAAAGGTCAGGCTTACTTCCGCAAGACCGCTGGCAGAGCGGGTCTTTGAGCCATTGAATACAAGGCTGTCAAGGTTCTCACTGCGCAGGTGACTTATCTTCTGTTCGCCTATGACCCATCGGATACTATCCACAATATTGGATTTACCGCAACCGTTGGGTCCCACGATACCGGTGATGTTCTCGTCAAAACTCAGTACCGTCCTATCGGCAAAACTCTTAAAGCCCTTGATTTCTAAGCTCTTTAATCTCACTGTTTCTTATTTAATGTGGGGCGAATTTACGGTAATATGTGGCATGTCTGCCGTTGACTTTCAGGGTTTTCCACAAATTTTGGGAGAATGTGGAGAAGATGGTTTAATGTCATGTTGAGCTTGTCGAAGGGTGATAATATTCTAAATTAAAGTAGAACTCTCATCCCATTTATCAGGAGTGTTCAATAAAATAAAAAAAATTGAGTCAGTTTGCTGAGTATGCTACTTAGCACCAGCCTTGCAAAAGCCGACAGGTCATATTCAACCCCCGCCTGAATGACTAGTCGGGCAGGCCTTCGGGGTTAGTTATACTATCACTACTGCATAGCATATTTCTCTTATTACAGGTGTTCCACCGCATACGATACGGTGTTACTCACATTCGACCCCTTCGGCGGTTGGCAGGATGCCTGCCTGCCGGTAGCTTATCCTTACCCAAATTTAGGATAAGGATTTTGTAAG
>CAZGGQ010000067.1:3022-19940 GCA_964525285.1 uncultured Chitinophaga sp. | reverse complement strand
TTCCAATTGATTTATATTTGAAGTACAACGAAGGTTTTTAGACAAACTGACGTTACCGGTCCCGGAAGGATTACTGTTATCATTAATGGCGGATTTTGTACAGGCAGTGAGGGAAATTATGCCCAATGCGGCAATGATGATTTTGTTTTTCATATTTTGATTTTTTATTAGCTGAAAATTTAATTACAGTACTGGGTAAAAGCCGGGGAAGAAATTGTAACTACAAGGAGCCCGGAATTTTAAAAAACTGCTCATGACAGATAAGGTTCAGTTTGAAATAACTCATCGGCTGCAGAGGTTAGGAGGGCCGCAGAGAGAGCCTGATATGGGCTTTGCTTCTCAGCTTTTCTGCGATGCGCTGTGGGCTAAATTGGAAAAGAATCCACTACTCCATAATAGTTAGTTTCCAGATAATGCCATAAGTTGATTATTTTTACAAAAATGCCTTTATGAACCTTTTTGTAGCCGGGCTTCCTTATGACCTTGATGATGCCGAACTGGAAGAAATATTTGAAAAATTCGGAGTAGTTAAGTCTGCAAAAGTTGCCATGGACAAAGAAACCGGGAAAAGCCGTGGTTTTGGATTTGTAGAAATGCCGAATGACTCCGAAGCAAAAGAAGCCATTGATGGTCTGAATGATATTTCGCTGGGTAAAAAGCCTCTTGTAGTGAAGCAGGCCGAAGATCGTCAAAGTGGTGGTGGCAGCGGTGGTTTCCGTGGTGGAAATAACAGGGGCGGATATAATTCCGGCAACAGGGATCGAAACAGGTACTGATATTTTGCTTTCAAATTCAATCTCACATTTGAAGCTTCTTATTGTATGCCGTTCCCGCTGATGGTCTGCCCTTCCCTATTTAATTGTTAATACCATTTCCCCGGTATTCCCCTGCATCAGCTTCTTTCATATTTTTCAGGTGTGAAATTTATTCATCAATGAAACGGTCCGGGTCTTTTCTTCTTTTTATTATCACAGTTCCCCTGCTGAATGCGCAGCCTGCTTCAGAGGCCCATCTGCCGGCAATTCATGTAACAGATTCTGTTTTTTGCACAGAGGTAAAGGACCAGAGCCAGAGTCCAACCTGCTGGGTATTTGGCAGCAATTCATTGTTTGAAAGCGACCTGTTAAAAAAGAAAAACATCCGGCTTAATTTATCAGAAATGTTCGTTGCCCGCTATGCCTATATTGATAAAGCAATAACATGGCTGGCCAGTAAAGGAAAAACATATTATGAAGGAGGCGGACAGTTTCATGATGTCATTCGTATCATTAATAAATATGGCATGGTGCCCGAAGAAGCATATAATGGCAGACCAAACGGAGAATATAATCATAACCATGCAAGGCTGGATACAGCGATGAAAAATTTTGCAAATGAATTATTAGTACAGGGCAAGACAGAAATAAGTCCCGCTGACCTGCAGCAGATGAATGATACACTTGACCGCTATCTCGGCAAATTGCCTGAAACTTTTTGGTACGACCTTAAGCAATACAGCCCCAAAACTTTTGCACTGGACCTGGGGCTAACAGGAGATGATTATATTGAAGTAATGTCTTTTGCCAATCTTCCTTTTAATCAAAAATGCCTGCTGGCAGATAAATTTAACTGGTCCGGTGATAGTTTATACAATATTACATTGGATGATATGCAGATGCTGGTGGATACAGCGTTGGCAAAAGGCTGGTCAGTGGGCTGGGAAGGCGATGTGACCGATCCGGGTTTTGATTTTTGGGGTGGATATGCCAGCATAAGCGATTCACTGCATCAATATGCAGAGGAAAGACTGCTGAATTTTACAAATGAATCCACAGAAAGAGATCATATGCTCCACCTGGTGGGCATTGGCCGGGATGATCATCACAAGAAGTGGTATTACCTGAAAAACTCATGGGGCACCTGGTTCAGCAGGTACAAGGGTTTTATTTTCATGGAAGAAAATTATTTTAAATTAAATACCGTTACCATGATGCTGAATAAACAAGCCCTGCCGCAAAGCCTGAAAGATAAACTGGGTCTTAAATTCATCCCGGACTGATCTTTGCCTTTTTTACCTCAAAAAAGAGTAAGAAACTAATAGCGATAACAAACTGCATTAATGTTCATACCAGCCCCAACAGAAGCAAAGAGAAGTGTATCGCCGGGAGATAAATGATGGGTTCCTACCTTTTTTTTGAGTACAAGATCGTATAGCGTTGGAATTGTTGCCACGGAACTGTTTCCCAGCCATTGAATACTCATCGGCATGATATATTCGGGCGGTATTTTGATCCCATACAACTGGTACAATCTTTTAATAATACCATCATCCATTTTTTCATTGGCCTGGTGTATGAAAATTTTTTTCAGTTCATGAATATCCACGCTGCTTTTTTCAAGACATTCTTTCATGGCAGCAGGCACATATTTCATGGCAAATTCATACACCTTACGTCCTTTCATTTTTATGAACCGGATATGCGGGTCGCTACCGGGATAATAAGACTTCCCCATATCAATATAATGCACTTCGTCAATAGCATGTGTTTGCGAACAGGAGGCCAGCACACCCGGCCCTGTTATATCCACTTCCTTATACTCAAGTACAGCAGCACCTGCACCATCACTGAATATCATGCTGTCCCGGTCGTACATATCAATTACCCTTGACAGCGTCTCTGTGCCAACGATCAAAGCTTTCCGGGCAATGCCCGCCTTGAAAAAAGCATCTGCCTGTATCAATCCCTGTACCCAGCCGGGACATCCAAACAAAATATCGTAAGCCACACAGTTGGGATTCCGGATGCCGAGTGAATGCTTGATATGACTGGCCAGGGAAGGCACAGCATCGGTTTGAATAGTATGCTTGATCACATTACCGAAATTATGAGCAACAATCAACAGGTCAATTTCTTCCGGATCAACAGCGCTGTCATCAATCGCATTTTTAGCCGCAAGGCTGCCGATATCCGATGCATTCAACTGATCGGTTGTATAGCGCCGCTCCTCAATCCCTGTGATCTGTTTAAATTTCTCTACCACTTCCTCCGGGGGAGTGCTCAGGGGCTGCTGATTTTCTGAATAAAAAAATTGTTTTGTGAACTCCCCGTTCGACTGTATAAAAGGTGGAATGTACGAGCCTGTACCTGTAATAACTGAACGAAACATACACTAAGCTGAATTTTATTTAAGTTCTTTCCCGCTAAAGATAAGAGATACATTAAATAAACCTGATGATTTTCATTAGTTTTTACTGCTGATCTTTTATACAAACGAATGTTCATGTGAAGTACGAATGATCTCAGCTTCTGAAACCGGGATCATGAAACATCAGTCGCTGTTAATGAAACTGCATCATCCGTATTTACTGTTTCATCGTTCTCTCCGGCTACCGGTTCAGCCGGGGGCGTATTGTTTTTAATACTTAGTTGAAAACTGTTATTCATGGAAAATTCAAAATGCTTTTGTTGCAGCATTTTACGAATAATTTCATCTTCCTGCAGGGTAACCGCAAATTCCCTGGCCAGTGGCTGATGCTTAACCATATTATTGATGCGCCCGTTGATCAATTGCAGGTTGGTAAAACTGTATTTTATCTTTCTGCCCCCTGCAGCCCTTTGGAAATCTGAAGGATTCATACTCAGGGATTGATCGCCGTTAACAGATCGTTTCATCAGTATCACAATAACCGGAAGATATTTTTTCCAAACCTGGCTAAACATATTGCATTGATTTAAATTTTTATTTGATCATCCGGAAATTTCTGCCGGGATCTTATCCTCCATCTGAATCTGAAAGGCGGGTAAATGAAACGCCATTGAAAACCCGGGTCAGGTTGAAATTCCCCGTCTGTTTCCATTCATCAAGACTGGTGCTGCTGACAATACGCCAGAAATTTTTTGATTTCAGTTCATCATAGTCTGCTCCCTGTATAAAAAGTCCTTTTACGGTACTGCGTTCCTTAAAATGGATATTTACGGCTGTCTCTTTCCGGCCTTTGTTCTGTACAAATTTTTCAATCATTTCCGTTGTCATACTATATTTTTTTAAAAAAATTAAAACCCTGGCTTGATAAATAGCTTCGTTTCCAATGGGATAAAGATTAATGATTACTTGAGAAAAATGCAGGTGTAAAGGAAGAATACAGGGAAAAGTAAAATTGTTCGCTTACTAGCTATTAACCTCAAATTATGCCAGCGAAGGTAGGCAAAAATTTGCAGAATTTCGGATTTATTTTAGCCGTTGTTTCAGTCACAAATGCTGTTCATTCATAAACCTGTTTTAAACGGGTCCGATACAATCAGAAGGTTTACAGAAAGCCTCCAGAGAGAGATAGCTGCGACCCTGATCCTTAAAATTTGATGTCCCGTCAACTGAAATTGCTTTTTATTCAAATTCTTCTTATCTTATCAACAAAAAAAATGGCCAGATCCCACCATCGGAAAAAACATAAGCAACACCTGCAGCAGTTTAAACACAGCCAGGAAACCGTTGCTGATACTCCCAAAAGCAAATCCTCTGCTACCTGGGTATTTGGCATTGCCGGTGCAGTACTCGGTTTTGCTGTCAGTTATTTTGCTTCATCGGGCGCTGTGTTGTGGTTAGCAGTGGGACTTATCGCAGGCAGTGCTGCAGGTTATATAATTGGCCGCCGAATCGATAGTCAGAAAACTAATTGATGGCTATCATTCGTAAAGAATGCTGCAGGAATAAGGGTTTAACCTCCAATAGCCTTCATACCCGCCAATCGTTTCCGAAACCATATTGCCAGCTACAAAGACTTTGTAATTGCCGGGCTGCGCCGCAATAGATATATCTTTATCCGTACCGTTAAAGGCAATAAATATTTTTTTCCATTTGTCCCCGATTTTAGCTCCGTTGATAGTGTAAACGATCAACCCTGGCGGCATTCCCTCCATAAAATTTATATTTTCTGCAATTTGTTTTGCAGTGGTCATCCGGAAAGCCGGATGATCCTTTCTCATTTTAATCAAGGCTTTTATATACTCAAACACATACCTATTCTTTGTTTTCAGGCTCCAGTCAATAGCATTGATACTGTCAGGTGATTTGTAGGAGTTCTCCTCTCCTTTCTTACTACGCAAAAACTCTGAACCGGCATGCAGAAAACTAATTCCCTGCGAAGTCAATACCATCGACAAGGCCAATTTCTGCATTTCCTCTCTTTCTTCTTCGGTGGCATCCTTTGCCGAGATAGCTAATTTATCCCATAGCACATGGTTATCGTGGCATTCACAATAAGTAATTGTATGATGTGGCTGTGCTGCATAAGGCTTTTTTGAATAATTCACTTTCCGGTAATCCACCTGTGGATGATTACAGGAAGCCACTATCCCGAATTTTATACTTTCTTCCATACCAGGCTTACCGCTTGCAAAGCCTTTGTCTTTATGTTCAAATACACTTCCCTTGATTCCGTCTCTTATATCGTCGCTGAACACTGCAATGCGGTCTAATTTATAAGCATTTGCTTTTATGGCACTCAAAGAATCCGGCAAAGGCGAAGCGCCGGCTGTCCATCCTTCTCCATATATTAATATGTCAGGCCTGATCTTGTGCAATTCTCCTGAAATAAGGTTCATTGTTTCTATATCATGCACTCCCATCAGGTCCACCCGGAAGCCATCCACATGATATTCTTTCACCCAATACATCATTGACTCCAGCATAAACTTTCTGAACATCGGTCTTTCGCTGGCTGTTTCATTGCCGCAGGCAGTGGCATTGGAAAATTTACCGTCTTTTGTATGCCGGTAATAATAACCGGGAACTAATTGATTGAAATTGGAATTCTCTGTCAATGCCGTATGATTATACACTACATCCATTACCACCCTCAAACCATTTTCATGAAATGTTTTTATGAGTTGTTTAAATTCTTTGATACGGGTGATCCCATCATAAGGGTTAGTGGAATAAGAACCTTCGGGTACATTATAATTCAACGGATCGTATCCCCAGTTATATTTTACATCGGGGTTTGTTTCATCTACAGAATTGTAATCGTACGAAGGAAGCAAATGGACATGCGTAACTCCTAATTCTTTTAAATGATCAAGACCGGTTGATAAACCTTCGGCATTTTTTGTTCCTTTCTCTGTCAATCCCAAAAACTTCCCTTTGTTTTTAATGCCGGAGTTTTTATCAATGCTTGCATCTCTTACATGCAGTTCATAGATGACAGCAGTGGTTGCATTTTTAAACCGGGGGCTTTTATCATTTTGCCATCCGGGGGGATTAGTTTCTTTTAAGTCAATCACCATAGCTCTTTTGCCATTTACTCCAACAGCTATTGCATAAGGGTCAGGAACCTCATCAGACCATTTGTCGTTTACCTTTACCCTGAATGTATAGAACAATCCTTTTACATCTTCTCGAATCAAAATAAACCTTTCCCCGTTCTCCCCATATCCCATGGGCCGCTTAAAAAGGTTAGTTCCACCTGCTCCTTCTTTATAGAATATGATTTCAGCCTCATTAGCGGTTGGTGCCCAAATACGAAATTCCGAACCCCTGGGCGAATAGGTTAACCCAAGATCGGTCCAATTGTATTCAGGATATTTACTGAACTCATCTTTTTGAGCTTTTCCTGAAAATAACTGGACAAGAAAACCGAGCAGCATAATTCTTTTCTTCATGTAATAAAATATTTTCGGGTTAAAGATACAGAAACGCAAAATCTGTTGATTTCATGTAAAGACACTAAGACCTGGGAACAAGGCGCAAAGTCTTATTGTATTCCCTGCCTGCCGGCAGGCAGGTTTGCGTTCCCTTTGCGCCTTTGCGTGAGGCAGATAAGTGTGCAGAACTTCCCGCCAAAAATTCAATCAATAAAAAAGCAATCCTGTAAATTGTTGCTTCAATATTTTAAACCATTTCCAGCTATATGGGAAATTTGCAAATCAAAAAGCAAGCAAAGCAATACGATGTCGTTATTGTGGGTTCAGGTGCCGGCGGCGGTATGGCAACTTACATATTGTCCAGAGCCGGATTAAAAGTCTGCATCATCGAAGCCGGTTATATGTATGACCCGCAAAAGAATATTACACAGTTAAAAAATCCCTGGGATAGCCCGAGACGTGGAGCCAGCACCAAAATCCGTCCATTCGGTGACTTCGATGCCTGTTACGGGGGATGGTCGCTGGAAGGTGAACCATTCACCAAAGAAGAAGGTACTGATTGGGCATGGTGGCGGGCAAGGATGCTGGGAGGCCGCACTAATCACTGGGGAAGAATTTCATTACGTTTCGGGCCCAAAGATTTTAAACGAAGAAGCATTGACGGCCTTGGGGATGACTGGCCCATCGGTTATGAAGATATAAAACCTTATTACGACAAAGTGGATCAGCTGATCGGTGTATTTGGCAGCAACGAAGGTTTGGAAAACGATCCCGATGGTTTTTTTCTTCCACCTCCGAAACCAAGATTGCATGAATTGTTTATTAAAAATGCTGCGGGGCAGGCTGGGGTGAAAGTGATCCCTTCAAGACTTTCTATTCTCACCAAAAAAATAGAAAGTACCACGGAAAGAGGCGCCTGTTTTTTCTGCGGGCAATGCAACCGCAACTGCAGTATGGCAAAAGCAGACTTTTCATCAACTAATGTTTTAATATATCCTTCCCTTAAGACTGGTAATGTTGATATTGTTGCCAATGCTATGGCAAGGGAAGTGTTGACCAACAATGATGGATTAGCTACCGGGGTCTCTTATATCAGCAAAGAAGATATGCAGGAATACCAGGTAGAAGGCAAAGTAGTGATAATAGCTGCCAGCGCCTGTGAAAGCGCAAGGTTATTACTTAATTCCAAATCGCAACGTCATCCCAACGGATTAGCCAACAACAGTAATGTGGTTGGAAAATATCTGCATGATTCCACCGGCGCTGCCTTGGGAGGCATACTTCCTCAATTGTTTGACAGAAAAAGATACAACGAAGATGGAGTGGGTGGCATGCATATTTATTCTCCCTGGTGGTTAGATAATAAAAAACTTGATTTCCCCAGGGGTTATCATATTGAATACTGGGGCGGCATGAGCCAGCCTTCCTATGGATTTAGCTGGGGCATTGAAGGATTGAATGGAAAATATGTAGTGAAGGAAAAGAAAAAAGATGGCGGAGGCTATGGCGCTTCATTAAAAGAAGATTATCGTTATTTTTTTGGCTGCGGCGTGGGCATGGCCGGTCGTGGCGAAGCAATACCACTGGAAAGTAATTATTGTGAAATTGATCCAAATATGGTTGATAAATTCGGCATCCCTGTTTTAAGGTTTAATGTAAAATGGAGTGAACATGAAATAAAACAAGCGAAGCACATGAAAGAAACTTTTAAGGAAGTGATGCACAATATGGGGGCCATTATTACCTGGGGCGGAGATGATGATGAAAAAAATCAATGGGGATTGGCAAAGCCGGGTGAGATCATACATGAAGGCGGCACAGTAAGAATGGGCAATGATGCAAAAAGATCTGCGCTCAACAAATGGAGCCAGGCACATGATTGTAAAAATTTATTCTGTGTAGATGGCGGACAGTTCGTTTCGCAGGCGGATAAGAATATTACCTGGACGATCCTTGCGTTAAGCATGAGAGCCAGCGAATACATTGTTGATGAAATGAAGAAACAGAATTTGTAGAACCACGATTAAACAGATATGAAAGGATTTTGGGGAACAACTATGAACCAAAAACTACAAACCATAAACTATTTTATATGGATAGAAGAAAATCTTTAAAACTAATCGTAACAGGAGCTGTTGCAGTACCTGCTGTCATCGCTGGTTGCAAGACCGATGATAAGAAAACAACTGTTGCCAAAGATGAACCAATGTTCAATCTTGACCGTAATCCTGATGAACTGAAATATGAAAAAGAGATCCTGTCAAAGGAAAAATTCTTTACAGACCATGAAATGGCAACAATTACTATTCTTGCCGACATCATTATTCCCAAAGATGAAATAAGCGGCAGCGCCTCTGATGCCAAAGTGCCCGAATTCATTGAATTTATCGTAAAAGACATGCCGTCACATCAAATTCCCATGCGGGGAGGTTTACGCTGGCTGGACATGCAATGCCTGAAACGTTATGAAAAATCTTTTAAAGATTGCAGCCATGACAAGCAGATCGAACTGGTGGATATGATCGCTTATCCCGATAAAGCAAAACCCGGGATGAAACAGGGATCCGCTTTTTTCAGCCTGCTGAGGAATTTAACTGCAACGGGTTTTTACACCTCGGAGATCGGGGTGAAAGACATCGGCTATGCCGGTAATACAATCACCCAATGGAACGGTGTTCCGGACGATGTGCTGAAGCAATATAAACTGGCTTATACAGAAAAAGAACTGAATGAGTGTGTGAGTTTTGAAAGTAAGTAAGAAAAGTTTCTTAACTTTCTGACTGTATACAATGTAGCCCCGTTTGTAACAGGACAAAGTGGTGTCGTTCAGCAACCATCAAACTTAAACTTATGAGCAAGAAAGTATTCTTCCCCGCAATATTCTTATTTGCTTACGCTGTTACCTCTGCACAGAATAATTATGTCACACTTTACGAGGACTGCAATTATTCCGGCAAAAGCAAATTCCTTGAAGCCGGTACCTATAGCATGTACCAGATGAAGATGGAAAATGACAAACTTTCAAGCCTGCATATACCTTCGGGCATGAAGGCCACCATTTACCAGGATGATAATTTTAAAGGCCGGTCAAAAACTTATTATAACAACATATCCTGCCTGGAAGGAGAATGGAATGATATGGCTTCTTCCATTGTGGTGGAAAATCAAAATATAAGGCCTGGTTATGGTCAAAATGATTACGTTGTTTTTTACAATGATTGTTATTCCAAAGGTTATTCCCTGAGTCTGCGGCCGGGTAGATACAGGGGTAATGAGTTGGGCACGCTTAAATATAATATTTCTTCATTCAGCATCTATGGCAACCTGAGAGTAAGAACATATATTAATAATGAGGGCCTCTCTGGTTACTCCTTCACACATGATGCCAGTGAAAATTGCCTGGGCAGTTCTGAAAATGATAAAATAGGTTCGCTGGTGATCGAATACAGGCCCTCGCAACCAACTTATCCAACCGGTGCAAGCGGGGAATATGTTACAGTATATACCGATTGCAGTTACAGGGGCAATAGCCTGCGTCTGGCTCCCGGTAACTACCCGGGAATTAACCTGGGCTTGTTTAAATATAATATCTCAGCGATTGAAATTCCCTCCGGCCTGAAAGCAAGAGTTTATATTAACAATGAATACCTGAACGGCTCCTACTACACACTCAGTGAAAACATCAGTTGCATGAACAGCACACTGAATAACAGGATCGGCTCAATATTAATTGAAGAAACTTATGGCAATAACAATAACCAATACCCGGCTAATTCATATGAAAGAGTAGTGATTTTTACAAATAATAATTACCAGGGACAATCTTCCTCTCTTCTTCCCGGAACATACAGCACCATGGGGCAGGCAGGTTTTCCTGATAATGCCCTCAGCTCATTGACGGTGCCGGCGGGTTACAGGGTAGTGATTTATGAGTTTGAAAATTTTGCCGGTAGAAGTTATACCATTACTGCTTCCAAAAGTGGTTTTATTTTATCTAACTGGAATGATAAGACTTCTTCCATCGCTGTTTACAGAGATAGATAATGACTACACTGAGCTTTCTTCCCGTTCTTTTTGCTGGCCATTATTGATGTATATATAGTCTATTGCTGTCACGTCAGTTTTAGGGTTCGGAAGAACGTCTTACACAGCTTTTATAAAAGAACCAACCAGCCTGTTGCCATTCTCTTTTAACCCAAAGCTGTAGGTCTTTTTCTACATTTATAAAACTAATCTCACTACAATTTTTATCCCGGATTTCCGCAAATTTTATCAGGATAGATATGTGCCGGAAAGGTTGCAGGTTTATCTGGAGCAGATTTACAAACAATGGGGTGGCCATTATGCTATCCTGAAAAAATAAGCTGCCCGCTTAGCCGTCATTATACGCATTGTCAATTCCAATACGACCTGAAAGAACTGCCTGTTTTGCTTCTCATTTTTATCCCCGGAAGATGCCAACAGGTTCCCTTTGAATTTAAATCCGGGACAGGAGTAAAATCATATTTTTTCCCGTGTCAGAACTGTATATTACCAACAAAAAATACTGGTATAAACAAATAAATAAAAAATAGCCCCCCCCTATGTCATTCAGGAGAAATACTTATTTTAAAACAACCCGCATTACTGTTTTATTTGTAATGGGTGCGGCTGCCATCAGTTTAATGGTTCTGGCTGGTTGGCTATTCCATGCCGAAATACTGACAGGTATTCGTCATGAATGGGTCAGTATGAAAGCAAATTCTGCGATTGGAACCTTATGTGCAGTTTGTTCGCTTTTGTTGTTTACCACTGGTAAAAAAAAGGGGTTGGCAGAATTACTGGCTGCATTTACTTTCCTTCTCGGGGCAGTTACTTTAAGTGAATATCTTTTCAATTGGGATGCACATATTGATGAATTATTCTTTCGCGACGCTAAAACAGCAGACCAGATGGATGCCGGACGCATGGCACCGTTAACGGCGGTTGGGCTTGTTATTTTTGGCATTTCCCTGTTTTTCTTTCAGCAAAAAAAAATAAAATGGGTAACTGATGTTTTTGTCATAATTATTCTCGCTTTTACATTTCTTGCCTTTATTGGTTATCTCTACGATGCGACCCGTCTTTATACGATTGCTTACTTTAACTATGTTTCAGTTTATTCAATGCTGGTTTTGCTTTTCATTTCATTGGCCATACTTTTTTCAAGACCCGATACAGGGCTTATGGCTGTCTTTAATGAAAAGACCAGGGCTGCCAGGCTGGGTACCCGGCAAATACTATTTCTTATCGTCGTTCTGCTTGCCATCGGATGGCTGTGCCTGAAGGGCTATGAAGCCAGGCTTTATGATATGCAGTTCGGTTTATCTATTATAATCATTGTCTTTGCTGTTATTTTCTTTTTTACCACTACAGCAGGTATTCTAAATCTCAATGCAGCGGAAAATGAAGCCAGGAGGCTGTATAAGATGAAAGAGGAAAGCGATGCATTCAGCAGGGGGATTCTTGCTTCACTCAGCTCCTGTGTTGCAGTCATTGATGAAAGCGGAACGATCATAGCCGTCAACAAAGCCTGGGAAGATTTTGCCAAAGAAAATGGAGTAACCACACTGGAAAGAGTTGCCAAAGGCGTCAATTATTTTACTGTTTGCAACAAAGCCGCAGCAGCTGGAGATGATATTGCGGCAGAGGCAGTAAAAGGGATTCAGTCTGTATTGAATAAGGAAACCAGGGTCTTTGAGCTGCAGTATCCCTGCCATTCACCGGAGAAGCAAAGATGGTTCCTGCTGCGGGTGATGCTGTTTGAAAACGGGCAACCCATGGCCGTGGTGGTGCATAATAATATTACGGAGATCGTCCTATCCAGGCAAAAGCTGGAAGGAAGTGAAAAGAACCTGAAGCAGGTGATGGATAATTCCACCTGGATGATAGCGTCAATAGACAGGGAACACCGGCTGATTGTTTTTAATAAGGCACTTAATGAGGAGTATAAATTTTTTACAGGGTCATCTCCCGAACCCGGCATTATTCATTACAAAGCTTTTAACCCTGAAGGACAAGCTGTATGGAAATCAAAAATTGATGAAGCATTAGCAGGCAATACAGTGAAATTTGAACGTTCCTATGAAATTGCTGGCCGGGCAAAATACGTTGAAGTATTTCTTTACCCCATTCAAAATGGCCGGGATATTGAAGGAGTCACCTTATTTGTAATGGATATTACGGAACGTAAAAAGGCGGATGAAGCTCTCCGGATCAGTGAAGAAACAAAAAGATTGATTATGAACTCGGCCATGGATGCTATTATCGGTATGAATACTAACGGTATCATTACTGTATGGACACCGCAGGCTGAAAAAATATTCGGATGGAAGGAGGAAGAAGTAATGGGAAAATCTGTGGCAGAAACGATCATTCCCGCTACCTCCCGGGAGCAACATAAAAAAGGGCTTGCAAATTATTTAAAAACAGGAGAAGCTAAGGTGCTTGGCAAGTTAATAGAGATTACTGCGATTGATCAGAGAGGCAAAGAATTTCCGGTTGAATTGACAATAGTTCCGGTAAAACAGGATGCCGGTATATTTTTCTGTGCTTTTATAAGGGATATAACCGAACGCAAAAAAGCGGAAGCCGAAAAAGAAAAACTGCTGAGTGTCTTACAAAAAAGCCTGAATGAGATTTACATGTTCAACCCTGACACTTTGAAGTTTGAGTATGTAAATAATGGAGCCCTCCGAAACATCGGCTATTCCATGGAAGAAATGTCAACCATGACACCGCTTGACATCAAACCAGAATATACGATGGCGAAATTCCGGAAATTAATAGCGCCATTGATTAATCATGAAAAAGAGAAGATAGTTTTTGAAACTTTACATAAAAGAGCCGATAGTAGCCTGTACCCGGTGGAAATACACCTGCAATTAGTAACACAGGTCGGGCACTCGGTTTTCCTGGCTGTCATTTTGGATATTACGGTCCGGAAAAAAACAGAGCAGCAACTCAGGGAAAGTGAAGCCAAGCTAAGAGAAATTACGGCATCTCTTCCGGGTGTTGTTTACCAAACTGTAATAGATACTGATGGCAAGATCCTGTTTAATTTTTTGAGTGATGGCATCAATAAATACCTGGATGAGAAGGTAGAGGATATTTATAAAGACAGCAGCATACTCTTTTCAAAAGTTCATCCTGATGATATGAGCAGGCTCAAATCTTCTTTCACCATATCCAGCAAAAACCTGACTCCGCTTACCATTTCATACAGGACTCTTACAAAAGAGGGAATATATATATGGGTACGCAATGACTCCATCCCTGTGTTACAGGAAGATGGTACCGTTTTGCGGAATGGGAGCATTATTGATATTACAGAAACCAAAGAGGCAGAAGAGGCCGTGCAGAAGAGTGAGATTGACCTGAAAGAGGCCCAGCAAATTGCACATATCGGCAGCTGGGACCTGGACCTCATTAGAAACACCCTGCATTGGTCTGATGAGATTTACCGGATATTTGAAATAGATCCGAAAAAATTTGGGGCCTCTTATGAAGCTTTCCTGGATACGATTCATCCCGAAGACCGGGAAATGGTAAATGAGGCCTATACACAATCAGTAAAAAACAGGACGGCTTATGATATTGAACACCGGCTGCTATTTCCCGATGGTCGGATAAAATTTGTACATGAGCAGTGCAAAACCTTTTATGATGAAAAAGGAATGGCGCTGCGTTCACTTGGCACCGTGCAGGATATTACCGAACGCAAAGTAGCAGTAGAAGAATTAAAAACAGCTCACAAACAACTTTTATTTCATGTCGAAAATGCTCCATTGGGCTATGTTGAATGGGATAACCAGCTATTCGTGAAATCATGGTCAAAAAAAGCGGAAAAAATTTTCGGGTGGACCCAAAATGAATTAACCGGTAAACAAAAAAACGGGTTTAGCCTGGTTTATAAAGAAGATGTTCCCAGGTTGAGCAGTATTGCCCGGCAATTGATGGAAGGGGCTGTAGAGAGAAATCGTGTCATACACAGGAATTATACAAAGGATGGAAGAGTGATCTGGTGTGAATGGTTCAATTCGGTATTAAAAGATAAAGAAGGGAAAGTAATTACCATCATGTCCCTGGTGCAGGATGTTACTGAACGAAAACTGGCAGAAGAAAAATTACGGGCCAGTGAAATTAAATTTAGAACCCTGATTGAAAATATTCATGAATCATTAATTATCAAAGACACGGAAGGTCATCTCGTTTATGCCAACAGGGAGTTCGGCAAAATGTTTGGGTACACTGATGATGAATTCAAAACCCTGTCATTGAAAGATTATACTGCCCCGGAATTTTATGAGGAGATTAAAACGAGACATAATAAACGTATGAAAGGGATCGGGGTGCCCGAAGAATTTGAATACAAAGGTTTGCGAAAAGATGGCAGGAAATTATGGATTGAATGCAGGGTTTCAACTATAATTGAAAAGGGAGAAATTGTTGGAACACAATCTCTGGAAAAAGATATTACCGAGCGAAAACTGGCTGAATTCAAATTAAAGAGAGCTCATGAACAAATCAACTATCATATCAATAATACACCACTGGCAGTTATAGAATGGGATAAGGATGATAACGTAATTCAATGGAACAAACGGGCTGAGGAACTTTTCGGATGGACAGCCAGGGAAGTCATCGGAAAACCGATGAAAAAAGAATTGGTTTATAAGGATGATATAGAACTGGTAAATATATCTTTGGAAAAGTTGGTACAGGGAGCTGCAAAAGATGCTTCATCCGAAAACAGGAACATATCCCGGGATGGCAGAATACTGTATTGTCAATGGTATAATACAATACTTACAGATGAACAGGGTAACATAGAAACTAAATTGTCAATTGTAAATGATATTACCGAACGAAAACTGGCAGAAGAAAAAATAAAAGAAAGCGAAGAGAAATACCGCAACCTGATGCAGCAGGCCGGCGACTCCATTGTATTATTCGATGGCAGCGGGCAACTTCTTGATGTAAACGAAAGCGCCTTACAACTGCTTGGTTACAGCGGCGAAGAATATAAGAAATTGATACTTAAGGATTTTGTCTTTGAAGGGGATCTTAAAAAAAATCCTTTCCGCTTTGACCTGTTAAATAAAGGAGAGCCTACGATAACAAGAAGAAAGTTGAAAAGAAAAGACGGAACGGGGGTAGAAGCTGAGCTACATGTCAAAAAACTTTCAGATGGACGTTTTCTTGGCGTAGCAAGAGACCTGACGAAAAGGATAAAAGCAGAAGAACAACTCAGGGAAAGCGAACAAAAATACCGGAACATCGTTGAAAGAAACCTGGCCGGTATTTACCAAACCACAACCAAAGGAAAAATCCTGACCTGTAATACTGCATTTGCCCAAATGCTTGGCTATACACCTGAATTTTTGATTCAACAGGATGCAAGTATATTATATTTCTCCAAAGCTTACCGCACTGAATTTATCACCCGGCTTCAAAAAAAGGGTGAACTGGTTAACAAGGAAATAACACTCAGGCACAGGGATGGCAGCCCGGTGTATATTGTTGAGAGTTGTTCTTTGCTTAAAGGTTCTGTGCCAGGTGAAGAGATTATTGAAGGAGTGCTGATAGACATAACAAAGCGCAAAAAAGCAGAGCAGGCACTTACAGAAAGTGAAGAGACATTCCGGCGGTTGTTCACTGAATCGGCCGATTCAATTTTGCTACTTGATGATACAGGCTTTACCGAGTGTAACCAGGCAGCAGCTTCTATTTTAGGATATTCCTCCCCGCAGGAAGTTCTCATTAAGCAGCCCTGGGAAATTTCACCTGAAAAACAACCGGATGGCAGGCTTTCAACCGAAAAAGCAGCAGCGATGATCGCCAAAGCATTGCGACAGGGATATAACCGGTTTGAATGGATACACACAAAAATGGATGGAACTGAATTCCCTGTTGAAGTGATGCTGACCCCGATCATTTTAAAAGGCAAACAATCCTTTTATACTATCTGGCGTGATATCTCCGAACGAAAAAAAGCAGAGCAGGCACTGGCAGAAAGTGAAAGCCGCTATCGTTCCCTTGTTGAGCAGGCATCCGATGGTATCCTTGTGGTAGATCTCCATGGAAATATCATAGAAGTTAATTCAGCTCTTTGTACCATGTTTGGGTACACAAGGGAAGAAGCAATGCAAAAAAATATTGCCTTTTTCCTGGAAGCCAAAGACATGGCGCTGAAGCCTATACGTTTTGATCTGCTTCAAAAGGGTCGTTCGCTATTGATGGAAAGAAGGGCTAAGCATAAAGACGGAACCCTGTTTGAT
>CAZGGQ010000067.1:0-3012 GCA_964525285.1 uncultured Chitinophaga sp. | reverse complement strand
AAACCTGTTTGATATAGAGCTTAGTTCAAAACTGATCGGGGAGGGAAAAGTGTTGTCTATAAACCGGGATGTAAGTGAACGTAAAAAAGCGCAGGAACAAATCCGCCTTTCAGAAGAAAAATACCGCTCCTTCTTTGACCAGTCAGCCGATGCTATTTTTATTTTCGATGAAACCGGTCATTTCCTGGATGTGAACAGGGTTTCTTCCAGACTGCTGGGCTATACAAGAAAAGAAATCCTGAACTTGTCTGTTTTTGATATTGTTTTTAAGAATGATCTTGCTGCTAATCCTATCCGTCTCGACCTTTTAGCTGCCGGCGAAGCCGTGATACGACAAAGGATTTTTAAGAGAAAAAACGGCACTCCTGTTGAAGTTGAGGTACATTCTAAAAAATTGCCTGATGGAAAATACCTCGGAGTGGTAAGAGATATTACCGAACGTAAAAAAGCGGAAGAAGCATTAAAAGAAAGTGAAACCAAGTACAGAACAATTGTTGACACATCTGATGAAATGATTCATCAGCTTTCAAAAAAGGGAGAAATACTTTGGGTGAATAAATCATGGAAAAAAAATATGGGTGTACTGGATGATGAGGTAATTGGTAAAAAGTTAATTGATTTTCTTGATAAAGCAACAAAGACTGAGCTTGCCAAAGTATTTCCCAAAATAATGAAAGGGAAAATAGTGGATAATCTTTCCTGTGGGTTTATTACAAAAAAGGAAGAAGTAATATTTCTTGAAGGGCAAACAGTTCCCCTGATCAGCAAAGGGAAAATTATTGGGTCACAGGCATTTTTAAAAAATGTTACTGAACGAAAAAAAGCGGAAGAACAGATACGGGAACAGGAAAGTAGGTTCAGGTTACTGGTTGATACAGCTCCTGATGCTACGGTGATTGTTAATGAAAAAGGCATCATCCAGATTGCCAACCAACAGGCGGTAAGGCTGTTGGGTTATACCAAAGCCGAATTGACGGGCATGTCTGTAGAAATGCTGATTCCCAAATCACAGCAACGCAGGCATAGAGGCTATCGCAGTCAATATATGAGTGATCCGCATACAAGACCAATGGGAACAGGAAGAGATTTGTTTGCGGTTAGAAAAGGCGGCCATGTAATACCAGTTGAAATAAGTTTGGCGACTTTTCAGCTTGCCGGAGGTACTCTTATTACGGCTTCCCTCCGTGATATTACCGAACGCAAAAAGGCAGAGCTGGAACTGGAAGAGTCTTACCGGTCGGTACGCAGACTCACGGAACATCTGCAGAATGTAAGAGAGGAAGAACGAACCCATATTGCCCGTGAAATACATGATGAATTGGGACAGCAACTTACCGTGATGATGATGGATGTGTCCTGGCTAAGTAAAAAGATCGGCGCTGGGAACGATGTAGCCAGGAAAAAAATTAATGACCTTCTCGAATTGCTTGAGCATACCGTAAAAACGGTCCGCAGGATTTCAACCGAACTGCGCCCCAGCATACTGGATGACCTGGGCCTGGTAGCCGCCATGGAATTGCACCTGAAAGAATTTGAAAAAAGAGCAGGCATACATACCCGGCTATCAGGGCCTAAAACAGAACCGCAACTGGCTGTTCCCGTAAAAAATGCTTTATTCAGGATCTTCCAGGAATCGCTTACCAATGTAGCCAGGCATTCCGGCGCTAAAACAGTGACCGTAAAATTTGAAAAGAAAAAAAACAAAATAGTTTTGATGATAGAAGATAATGGAGTTGGTTTTGATGAACAGAAGGCTGGGGCAAAAAGAACACTGGGAGTTTTGGGTATGAAAGAACGGGCAGCAGGAATAGGTGGGGAATATTTTATCTCTGGTAAACCAGGTAAAGGCACAACTATACTTGTAACGGTTCCTTTGCATGAATCACAGCTTACAAAAAAGTAATTATGAGTATGCACATATTAATTGCCGATGATCATGCCATTGTCCGCAGGGGATTAAAACAACTTTTGCTGGAGGAGTATCCCTTTGCAATTATAGAAGAGGCGGCCGATGCAGAAGAACTGATACAAAAAGTTATTCTTAATAAATGGGATGTTGTGATCTGCGACATTAGTATGCCGGGGCGTAGCGGCATTGATGCTCTTCAGCAGATTAAAAAGGATGCCCCGGGTCTGCCTGTACTCATCATGAGTATGTACCCGGAAGACCAGTATGCAATACGGGCCTTTAAAGCAGGAGCTTCCGGTTACCTGGCCAAAGAAACTGTGCATTTTAACCTGATAAATGCCGTAAAAAAGGTTTTGAGCGGGAAAAAATTCATTACCCCAGCCATCGCCGAAAAAATGGCCAACTCATTTAATGAAGAAAATAAAAAGCAATCACATGAATATCTTTCAAACCGGGAATATGAAGTCTTTATATTACTGGCATCCGGTAAATCAGCTTCATCAATTGCTGAGCAACTGTCTATCAGCATCACAACCGTAAGCACGTACCGTTCCCGCATAATGGAGAAAATGGGAATGAAATCAAATGCGGATATTATCAGGTATGCTCTTGAGAAAAAGCTTGGCTGAAGATGGTCACTCACTCAGTGTTTACATGGATTGCCCTGTCGTTACATTTCTACATCATATTTGAAATTCAGTACAGCCGAATTACTGATAATACTATTGTTTTTGATCTCCTCTCTTTCTTATTTTGGTAAAATTGAAAATGACACGGTTAAAACCCATGGTACTGATAGTAGATGATAATAAAAATTATATTGACCGTATCGTTGACCTGCTGAACGAAGCAGGAAATACAAACCGTATAATATCGGCCGGCAATTATAACAAAGCTGTTGAATTAATAGCAAAAGAAAAGCCCGGCATTGTTTTGCTGGACATGAATATGCCCGGCAAAAGCGGCATTGAAGTATTGCGTTATATAAAAGAGGAAGGCTGGGATTGTAAAGTAATCATGGTCACCAATCATTCCAATGAAAGTTATCGCAAGCTATGCCGGGATGCAGGCGCTGATCATTTTCTTGATAAAAGCAAAGAATT
>CAZGGQ010000066.1:0-22202 GCA_964525285.1 uncultured Chitinophaga sp. | reverse complement strand
AAAAAAAGTTGGAGCCGTTGGTACCGAAGCACTGGATTTTACTCAGCCGGATACCACGGGAAGTCCGGTATCGCTTTCTTCTTTCCGGGGTAAATATGTCCTGGTTGATTTTTGGGCCAGTTGGTGCGGCCCCTGCCGCAATGAAAATCCGAATGTGGTGGAGAACTATAATAAATTCAAGGCAAAAAATTTTACAATCCTCGGCGTTTCTTTGGACAGGCCGGGTCAAAAAGACAGATGGGTGGGTGCTATTCATGAAGACAATCTTAACTGGACACATGTAAGCGATCTGCAATTCTGGAACAATTCCGCTGCTAAACTTTATCATATCCAGGGTATTCCTCAGAATATTTTAGTTGATCCGGAAGGTAAGATTGTTGCTAAAAATCTCCGGGGCCCGGCTTTAGAAGCCAAGCTTTGTGAGATATTCGGCTGCAACTGATCTTTATTCTTCAATCCCCATCAGTTTGCTGAGAGCTGACCAGTTTTGCTTTCGTTGGTCTTCGTATGCTTCCTGTTTTTGCCGGCTTTTATTATCAGCATAATCTTCTAATAGTTGTGCCTGTTTTTTCAGTCCTTTCAGGATAATTATAACAGAACCGGCAAAATCCTGGGCTTTTTTATCTTTAAAATAACCGCCGTTCTTCAACTCCTCCAGCATTTTTACAAGATTATCGGCAAGTTTTTTTTGTGCATCCATCAGTTCACTGATGGTTACAGCATCATAGGCGTCGTGTGTAAATCCATCACTGATGCTCCCGATAAGGCCGTAAGTATTATAAAGCATCCCGGCTGAAAAGCCACCAACAACTTCCAGCAGTTTGCTTTCTCTCTCCTCACAGGTTTGTGAAAAGCTGCTTGTTGATGCCATCAATAAAAAAAGGGCAATGATATGTTTTCTCATCATGTAGATTTTGAAACAAATTTCGGTTGATTTTTTTGATTCAGACTGTCAAATGAAATGAAGGTAGATGCAACTGGTAAGAGGCAAATAATCGTCTTTTACAATATAGTGTTTTTAGTGCTGCGAACCTACCTAACAAAACCTCGCAAAATAAAGTATTGTTATCAGTGAGAAATTACGGGGATGGTTTGACGGGAGCAAAGATATAAGGAAGAACTGGCAGAATAAAGTAACTTCCGGTATGGATACAAAATCATTAGCGGGTGAATACTACCTGCAGGGAGTCAGGGAAACGGCTTCCGGGTTTTTGCTGAAGCCCGATGACAATTTTAAATTCTTTTTTTCTTATGGCGCATCAGACCGGTATGGCTCTGGCAGATGGGCCATAAAAAACGACCATGTAATTTTTAACAGTGCCGCCCGGCCATTGCATGATTTTGCTTTGGTGGAAAGCAAAAAAACTGCCGGTAATTTCATCAGTATCAGGATAAAGGATAACAATCACAATCTGCTGCGCTATGTATATGGAAGTTTGCAAAAAGGAGCACAGGATTCCTGGGTACCGGCCAATAAAGACGGCGAAATAAAATTTCCCGGGCAGGAAAAAAAGAACATTTCATTGCTGTTTGAGTTTTGCCCGGAAAGATTTTCAACAATTGCCATGAAAGATATAACACACAATGATTTTACTTTTCGTTTTGAACCCTGGATAATGGAAGTATTCCTCGATGGGTTTACACTCCGGGTTGGTAAGAATGAATTAACCGGCAGACACCCGATCATGGAAGGGGACCAATACCGGTATGAGAAGTGATAATATGCACAAAAAAACAACCCGGCAGGGAAATTTAAAATTATCGTAGTAACTTGACAAATAATCTAACATCCTTTCATCCAAAAAACGGGAATATGAAAATTCTATGTGGACTTTTTTTTATTTTTCTGTCCATCCAATCACCGGCCCAGATATTAAAGAATATTAAAGACAGGGCGGTCAATAAAGCAAAGGCAAACACAATTGACAAAGCAAAATCCGAAGCAAGGAATGCTGCTCACAAACAATTAGACCAGGTACGTGCTGAATTTGACTCCACTGATTTTGATTATGCCATCTTGCTCAGCGATAACTCCGGCCTCTTTAATGTAAAGGACAAAAGGGAGTTTGGAGGAAAATTTATGACGCTGAAAAATGTCGGCACCTCGCTGTACCGCAGGGATTTTGATATCAGTGATGAAGACAATGCGAAGATGAACCTGCACATGGGCCAATCGGCATTTGCGATGGGCCGGTATATGTTTGCGGAGAAAAAATTTATAGCCGCAGCCGGTTATTTTGAAAAAGCTTACCTGCTCCGTGATCCCGGCTACATGAAGACCATATCCAACACCGGGCTGCTCTATGCCACGATGGGTCGTTATTCGCAGGCTGAAAAATTTACATCGAAGGCGCTGGACTTGCGGCAAACAATAATGGGACCGATAGATATGGGTGTGGCGGCCTCGCTGAATAATTATGCCGTCCTGCATTACAACCTCGGTCAATACAACGAATCAGAAAAAGATTTTGCCAAAGCCCTTTCTGTTATCGAAACCAATAAACTACAGGTTTCACAGCCTTATGCTATTGTGCTTAATAACCAGGCTATGTTGTTCCAGGCCCTAGGAAGATATGAAACCGCTGAAAAAAACATGCTGAGGATAATAGAGATAGGTGAAAAGCTGGGAAACAATGCAAAATCGGGAAACCGTTTGCGGTTCTTCTCCAACCTTGCGCTGCTGTACCAGCAAATGGGAAAGTATACGGAGGCCGAGAACATTTACCTGCAGATGCAGAAGAAAGTTATTGATCGCAGCACTCCCGAGTTTGCCAATATCCTGAATAACGTTGCCATACTGTACATGGTGATGAACAAACAGGACAGGGTGGAAGAGATGCTCCAAAAATCCGGTGAAATTTATAAAAAGAGTTTTGGCGAAAATTCGCCCGCCTATGCAAAAGTGATGAGTGACCTGGGAAATTTTTACAGGTATAAAGGCCGTTATGCTGATGCCGAACCTTTATTGGCAAGTGCGCTGGAGATCAGGGAGCAGAGCCTGGGCAAAGATCATCCGCTGTTTTCACAGTCACAGGAAGACATGGCTATTTTTTACTGGAAAACAAAAAACTATGACAAAGCCTGGTCCTTGTATCATGATGTGATGGAAAGATCATTGGATTTCATTAACCGGTATTTTCCGCCGATGAGTGAATCAGAAAAAACAAGGTACTGGGACCTGCTTTCGCCAAGGTTCCAGCGGTTTTACAATTTTGCGGTGGAAGCCGGTGCCGGTAACAAAGAGATCATTTTCGACCTCTTCGAATACAGGGTGGCTACAAAGGGATTGTTGCTGAGCTCAACCCGGAAAATAAGCCAGAGTATTCTTGCCAGCGGCAATCCACAACTGGTAAATGACTATGCTGAATGGATAGATGCGAAGGAAGAAATGACCAAACTCTATGTATTCTCCAAAGAAGACCTGCAGGAACAAGGCATCAATCTTGACTCGCTGGAAGGAGTTGTAAATGCTATGGAGAAGAAATTATCTGAAAACTCAAAAGATTTTTCACAATTTTATTTTACGAATAAAATAAAATATGCTGAAGTGCAGGGTAAGCTAAAATCAGATGATGCCCTCGTGGAGATCATCCGGCTGAGAAATTTCGACCAGACTTTTACGGACAGTTCCCGTTACCTGGCCCTGGTTGTTACAAAAACTAATCCGCAGCCAAAAGTCGTTGTGCTGGAAAACGGGTTTGATATGGAGAAAAAATATTTCAAGACTTACCGCAAATCCATGCAGAATAAGGTCAATGATGAACAATCGTATAATTATTTCTGGGGACCATTGGAAGCGGAAGTAAAAGGGAAAAAGAAGATCTATGTTTCGCTGGATGGAGTGTACAACCAGATCAATTTATATACCCTGAAAAAAGCCGGCAGCGATTTTCTCATCAACCAATATGATATTATTTTGATCGGCAATGCAAGAGATATTGTTTCGAGCAGCAACAAAGGCAATGCTCCGGGCAAGAAAGCGACACTTATCGGCGACCCTGATTATGGAGGAGATAAAAGTTTAACGCCGCTGCCTGCCACCAAAACAGAAGTGGATGGTATTAACACGGTGCTGAAATCTTCCGGTTACCAGGTGGCGGAGTACACACAAAAGGATGCTACGGAGAATAATCTGAAGTTGTCAAAAGATCTGTCCATCCTGCATATTGCCACGCATGGTTTCTTTTTTCCTGATATAGAAAAAGCAAGCTGGCCCATCGGCGTTAGCGCCGATAATGCAAAGGACAATGTGTTGCTCCGTTCCGGCTTGGTATTGACGGGTGTGATGGAGACAGACAAGATGAACCCGACCATGGACAGTGTGAGCAACGGTGTGATGACCTCTTATGAAGCCATGAACCTTGACCTGAAAGGAACCAAGCTGGTAGTGCTCAGCGCCTGCGAGACCGGTCTTGGTGAAGTAAAAGCCGGTGAAGGTGTGTATGGTTTGCAACGGGCATTCTTAGTAGCCGGTGCCGATGCATTGATCATGAGCTTATGGAAAGTGGATGATGCCGCCACGCAGCAACTGATGAATAATTTTTATGCCAACTGGATAAAGAACGGCGATAAACAAAAAGCATTTAAGCAGGCGCAATTGCAACTGATGACGAAATACAAAGAACCTTTCTACTGGGGGGCTTTTGTGATGATGGAGGATTGAGGGAGTGAATCCAACTTCTGCACGCCGTTTTATTTTGTCGGTAGTGTAGTTGCTGAATTAAAGCGTACTAACTTGTCCCAATCAATTGAACCATTTTTCATACAAAATGAGTCAGCAAATTCTTTTGTGAATTTGTTTATCATTTGTGAATACGATTTAATAAAATCATCATTCCTATCTTTCGCTTGATGACCTAAGGGTTCGATGATTTTTGTATAAAGGGCTGCGTCGCCAGAAACGAACTCCCAAAATCTCTGACCACAATATTTAAAGTATTCGCCTTTATCGGGATTATTGTCTCTGCCGTAGCAGCAACCATTTACGGCTGTAATATTGAGTTTAGAGTTACTTGTACGAAGTGTTTTCTTTGCTTTTTTAAAGTCGGCCACCATTTTAGAAATTTGTGAACTGTTCCCCCAATTTGGGCCGGACTTGATAGTTATAATATTGCGAATGCCATTTTTGTCAAATTCCAAGTCAATACCGGGGATGCCCGATTTGCGACCAGTATAAACTTTTCTGTTGATAAAGATTGCAAGACCTTCAAGCCAATCTCCAAAAATCGTTTCTTCTTGAGATGAAATAAACGCATCGGTCAAGCTCTTAATAATGTCCTGAGCTGTTAATATGTATTTTGCTTTGAATAGATATGGATTCTTTTTGCCAAGAACTTTCTTTAGCTTCAAATCAGTCAGTCCAGCAATTCTTTTTTGGTGAAAAGACCCGATGTTTTCTTCAACGTACTGCGTAACGTCTTTTAGGTTTAGTTGTTTCATACTTTATTTCCGGCTCTAATAAATATAATTTCATCGGCTCAACTTGTTCTTTTACCATTTCATAATACTCAGGAACAATATCAATTCCGATTGAATGTCGTTTCATTCTGTTTGCGACTAGTACTGTTGTTCCTGAACCCATAAAGGGATCGAGAACAGTATCTTTTTCTTTTGTAAACAATTTCATGAACCATTCAGGAAGTTCTTCGGGAAATGCCGCACTATGATTTTTATTACTGCATTCAGTCGCCAAATGCAAAACGTTTGTTGGATAGGCCTTGTCCCGTATCAACCAATTTGAAATATTTTTGCCAAAGCCGCTACCAACTTTTGAGTTGTCTCGTATTTTATCAGTATCGCTAAGGTTTTTAAGTCTAGCTTTTGCCCAGTCGCCCATAGGTACCATTACCTCGTCTTGATACATGTGAAATTTTTTGTCTTTGTTAAATTGGAGAAGCCTTTCCCATGCGTCACGAAAGCGATTGGGCCATTTACCAGGGTAGCAGTTTTTTTTATGCCAAATAAATTCCTCTGTCCATAACCATCCTTGCTTTCGCATTTCCAATATTAACTCCATAACATAAGTGCTACGTTCGCCTTCAACAACTTTCTCTTTAATATTTAAAATGAAAGTTCCCTTTGGTTTTAAAACTCGCAAGAGTTCTTTGGTTATCGGCAGAAACCATTCAACATATTTGTCGTGATGAATGCCGCCGTAAGTTCCTTTTCGTTGGTCGGCATACGGGGGAGATGTAACAATGAGGTCAACGCAATTGGCGGGAAGTTTTTTAAGCATTTGCTTGCTGTCACCGAGAAATAAATCTGTTCTTATCTCCATAGAAAGGCCTGTTTATACAAATATAAAAGTCTTTGTTCACAAATGCCAAAAAATTTAGTAACGTTATGGGATTTCGGGAATATGGCGTGCAACACTTATATCGACACACAATCGGCACAACACTTAATTCATTATAAACTGAAACTATACCAACACTTTTCACACCCCCATCAAATACTGGCTATTAATATATTTCGCCACCTCCACCAGGTTCTTCGTTTTTTCAAAAACCGCTAACTGCCTGTCGGCGCCGGTGCCGCTTTCCAGCATTTTATTTACATAGACAACTCGATGTCGGCTGCCCAGGTGGTCGAGTACGGGATCAAGAAAGTCGAGGAGTTCATAGATCAATGCCCTTGTGTTCACTTCTTCTTCTTTGCCAAAGTCGATCAGCTGGCCATCCACACCATAACGGCTGGCCCGCCATTTATTTTCATTCAGCAATGCTCTTGAGTATTGTATGTAATTGAGATTTTTGGAACGAAGCATATAGATCCTTGCACAAATAGCCTGGAAGAGGGCCGCAATCGTTATTGTTTCATCCACCGTCATCGGTACATCACAAATGCGGAACTCCACCGTATTAAAGAATGGATGCACCCGCAGGTCCCACCATATCTTTTTGGCATTGTCAATGCAATTGGTTTTGATCAATAGCTTCACATAGTTGTCATAAGCTTCTATGCTGTCAAATGAATCAGGTATCCCGGTGCGGGGAAATTTATCAAATACTTTGGTGCGGAAAGATTTGTAGCCAGTCATCCTTCCTTCCCAGAAAGGGGAGTTGGTGCTGAGTGCAAATACATGCGGCAAAAAATAACGGGTGCTGTTGGCAATATGGTTGGCCATTTCCCGGTTCTCCATGCCCACATGCACATGCAGGCCAAAAATTAAATTACTTCTTGCCGCTTCCTGCAGTTCATTTACTATTTCATTGTAGCGTATATGGTCGGTGATCAACTGACTTTCCCAATGGCTGAACGGATGTGTGCCCGATGCACCCATGGCAAAACCGAGGCTATCAGCAATGCCACTAATTGTTTTGCGAAGCATTGATACATCTGTGTATGCTTCATCTATATCCGCACAAATATCCGTGCCCACTTCCACCACCGCCTGGTGCATTTCTGCTTTTACTTTATCCTTTATCACTTTCTGACCTTCCTGTACGATCTTTTGTTCATGGCTCTTTAACTCAAATGTTTTGGGGTCAAGCACCATGTACTCTTCTTCTACGCCAAGGGTAAAGCTTTTATAGTTGAGGTTCATAATTATCTTTTACTAAAAATTTCTTTTAATTTTATAACCAAACCCGGAACTGCTTCGCAATGTATTTTATCTTTCCCTGCATATAAAGTAGCTCCCTTGTATTTCCCGTTATCATTTAACAAGAAAACAGCTACACTTTGCTCACCAGGATAAACTATCCAATATTCTTTAACACCTGCTTCTTCATACAAGTCGAATTTGAGCCTGATTTCTTTTTGTGAATTACCTGGCGAAAGCACTTCGACTATAAGATCAGGTGCACCTATGCAGCCCCTTGCATCTATTTTGGATAAATCACAAATAACACATAAATCAGGCTGTACAACAGTTGTTATTTCTTTATCAGCCGTGTTATTTTTTTCAGGTAATCTTACATCGAATGGGGCTGGATATACTTTACATTTTTTCTTTTTCAGGTAAATATTAATCGCAGTACCGAGATTACTACATATTTCCTGGTGAAGAGGAGTCGGTGCAGGACTCATTTTAAAAATCTTGCCTCTGATAAGCTCCATTTGTTCTTCAAACTTCCATTTAAGATAATCCGCATAGGTATAATTTGCAGAAGGATCCGGCTCCTCCACTTTACTGAAGCTGTCATCATCAATATTATAAATCGTCATTTTACCCATTATAAAAGAAATTGAAAGTTTATTGTTTGTGCTCTGGCTTTCAAAATTACAAACAGCAGACTATTTTAAACTAAAGGACTTTTATTACTACTTCTTCTTACATATTCTCCCCAGGTAAGATTATCCTGGCCTTCTTTATTTTCCAAAGCTTTTTCAATCGCATACGTAGCTGCTGTTTCCACCACCCATTCAAAATTTTCATCTCCAACACTGGATCGTTCTGCATCGGGGGCAGGATTGCAGAAATCAATGGCATAAGGAACATTATCTCTGACCGCTAATTCAACCGTGTTGAAATCATAGCCGAGATATTTATTGATACGGAGAACGATATCTGTCATCTGTTTCAATCTTTCTGCTGTTGGTTTGAAATCTGCAACGTAACGCAGATGATGCGGGTTGCGTGGTTCGTATGACATGATGCGGACATACCTGCCGCCAATGCAATAGCAGCGATAATATTCGGTGAAAACAATTTCTTCCTGCAGCAGCATGACGAGCTGACCGGTTTCGCTGTGTTTGGTAAAAAAATCTTCAGAGCTTTCCAGCCTGTAAACACTTTTCCATCCTCCTCCGGCATAAGGTTTCATATAAGCAGGGAAACCAACATATTTAAAAATAGATTCCCAGTCAAGTGGGAAAGCGAGGTTACTGAATGAGTCGTTGGAAGTATCATCCGGCAGATCCCTGGATGGAATAATCGCTGTTTTAGGAACAGGCACGTCCAGTTTGGTCATGAGACAGTTGTTGAAATACTTATCATCAGCACTCCACCAGAAAGGATTATTGATAACAGCTGTTCCAGTAACTGCTTCATTCTTTAACCAGGTGCGGTAAAAAGGCACATCCTGCGAAATACGGTCAATGATAACTGCATAGCCGCTTCCAATGCCCTGCATGGCTTTATCAATGCGTACGGATTCGGCCAGGATGCCGGGAATATTTTTGCTGTTGACGCGGGCGACAAATGCTTCGGGAAATGAACGTTCTTTTCCGTGGAGGACTCCGATTTTCTTCATAAACAATTTTTGATTTATAAAAGTTAGATGCCTTATTGAAGCGGTTTTCGTCAAATTTATCCTGTACCCATCAAATAAACAAATTAACCGCAGGGTCTGACAGCTTGCCCCGATACTTCGGGGTCTCGGTCTGATCCTGCAGTTAGCAACGCTTTGGATAATGGTCAGACGGAGACCATCAGACCGTTATCGGGGTCCCCTGACCATTATTAATAAATCCTTATTTTTGAAATCATGCAAGGCACGAACGTATCCAGAATCCTGGTTGAAAATACATCCATCGAATCCACTTTTTTAAAACGGCATGTCAAGGTGGACTTTTATCTTCCCCGCAATGTGGATGATCCTTCACAAATGAGCCTGTTGCTGATCAACGACGGGCAGGATATGCAAAAACTGGGTCTTGTTTCCATTCTTGAAAAATTATTTTCAGCTGAAGACGCTATAGAGCCGCTTCTTTGTGTAGCTATTCACTGCGGCCCTGAACGAAAAATGGAATACGGTGTTGCCGGTATGCCGGATTATAAGGGTTTTGGTGCAAAAGCTGGTTTATACAGCTCGTTCATTTTTAAAGAGCTTTTACCTTTTCTGAGAAGGAAGTATGCTGTTCTATCTTTCAGAGAAAAAGCTTTTACAGGTTTTTCTTTGGGCGGGCTGACGGCGCTTGACATTGTCTGGAAACATCCTGCTGAATTCAGCAAAGTGGGTGTTTTCTCGGGTTCATTATGGTGGAGAAATATTGACCAGCATGCAAAAGAATATGACGATGATAAACACAGGATCATTCACCAGCAAATCAGGAATGGCGTTTATTCGCCCTGGCTAAAATTCTTTTTACAGTGTGGAAACAAAGATGAAACAAAAGACCGTAACCATAATGGCATCATTGATTCTATTGATGACACCCGTGACCTGGTAAAGGAATTAGAGAAGAAGGGTTATAGAAAGGGAAAAGATATTCATTACCTCGAAATGCCGGATGGGCACCATGATGTTTTTACCTGGGGAAAGGCGATGCCTGAATTTTTAAAATGGGGATGGTCCGCAAGGACTTCTTCGGAGGGGAGTAAAAAATGAGAAATAAGAAACCTGCCTGCCGGCAAGCAGGTCATAAATATGAAAGCATAAAAAAACCTTCCGCTGTTAACGGAAGGTTTTTTATTATAAGAGTTTTTATTCTTAATTGAACAGGTAACGAATACCAAATTGAACAGAATAAGTGGAAGCAGTGCTTAAATTATCCCTGAATGTTCTTGTAACGATCTGGCCCTGGCTGGTTGCCAGCCTGAATGTGGGCACTACTGTTCCTCCTGGTATCAGTGAGTTTTGGTTTTGTGGAATCAGGATTGAGGCAGCATTTGTTGATTTCAATTTACCCCAACTTGGGTTCAGCATATTTCCAAAATTAAATACGTCGATGGTGAATTGCAGGGTGTTGCGGCTTTTGCCTGCTTTCACAAAGATGTCCTGCATAAATTTTGCATCCACCTGGTTACGCCAGGGTGCCTTGGCACCATTGCGTTCAGCGTATTGACCCCTGTGTTTTCTCATGTAATTATCCTGCAGCACATAGGCTTCAAATAAATTACGTTGTGCTGTCTGGTCATATACAATACCATTAACGGTTTGACTCGTGAATTGCATTTGTGCAACATCTGCGGCAGTCGGTATATAAATCAAATCGTTTCCGCTTACACCATCCCTGTTAAAGTCGCCGTTATATACATAATTAAACCTGTAATCAATAGAACCCTGGTAAATTAATGACAAACTGGTGGCCAGGTGTTTTAAATATTCTTTCCTGTATGATACCATGGCAATAACACGGTCAGGTAATACATATTGTGAGGCAGCCAGGTTAGGGGTGTTCAGTCCTTTTACTTGTTGTGTGAATTGGTATGTTCCCAATGCCTGGTCTCCGTTTCCGTCAAACAGGTTGGCTGATAAAGATTTGGTATAAGCTACAGAGGCAAAGAAACCTTTACTGAAGGGCTTTTCAAATTTGGCGGTGAAAGCCATATAATAACCCCTGGATCCATTATCAATAATAACGGGTGTAAAGGCAGTTGTTCCGTTTGGTACAAACACACCTGCTGAGTTAATGGTATTGATAAACCTTGTTGGAACAGTAGATCCATAAATAGGTCTGTTATCAGGATAACCCACCACATTCAGATTTTGCGAGGCTAAATAGTTCGGGCTTCTGAAAAAGGCAGTATTAACATCCTTGTTAAAAATAGCTTCCAATGTAGCAACTATGCCCCACGGCAGTTTAGTATCCATGGCTAATCCCGATTTCCATGTTTGTGGATTTTTGAAATTGCCATCCATTGCCGTAACTGAGCTGGGTACGATTGTACCTGCAACAGGCACAGTTGCAGGACGATAAGCCACCGGGTTTGGACTAAATGGTCCCGGAGGAGGAGCACCAGACAATGCACCTGTGGAAGTATACATGTTAAATGCCTGTGTGATCTGGATCATTCCATTATCACCAGATTGGCTCACTATCCATACAAAGGGAATCTTACCGGTAAATAATCCGGTACCACCCCTGATTTGAAGTGAGCGGTCACCATAAATATCCCAGTTAAATCCGATCCTGGGAGAAAACATAATTGTTTTCTTAGGTAAATTACCTGTATTGACTTTTTCCCCGAAAGCAAAATTTTGAGCTAATACCAATGGATGTGTAAGGATTTGAGGAACACTTGGATAAGTGGCCTGATCAAGACGCAAACCAATGGTTAGTCGGAAATTTTTATTGATGGAAATCTCATCCTGTCCATACACCGAATATTGATTAAACCTAAAAGAAGAAAAAGCGGGGGCAAAGTTTTTGGATAGTGAATAAGTTATTGTAAAATCAGTAGGCAGCTTCCGATTGAGGGGATTTGGGTCCAGGGCGCTGGCAAAATCATTCCAGGTGGCAAAACGATAATAACTGGTGCCGAAACGTTGAAATCCGTTGATGGTTTTGCTGAAATCGACCTGGGCTCCCAAAGTCCAATGGTGTTTGTTGGTTGTCCAGCTGATATTATCTACAATTGAATACATTTTTACCCTGCGAAGGTTACCAAAGCTGAAAGGCTCATATCCGAATGTTGTATAAACTGCTCCAACACCGGAACCTGCCTGTGGGGTTACTCCACCGCTGGTACTCATAATATCTACAAGAGGGAATATCTGACTTTCTGAAGTCCGGGAATCGTTTTGATCTGTGTAAGAGCCGCGAAGAACATTTGAAAATCTTTTAAAATTAGAATTCAGCTCAGCTGCAAAAGAATAAAAATTGGCTCCCTGGAAATAATTGGAATTCTTAAACCAAAGGGCAGTGATGGCTTGTCTTGATGCTGTATTTCCGGCTACAGTTCCTGCACCACCTACAGAGGTACTCGGTGGATTGGGTTCGCCACCTTCAACCTGGCTGAACCGGATACTAAATCGCTGGCTCCTGCTTATGTTCCAGTCAAGGCGGGCCAAAACTTTTTTCCTGGTAATATCAGGTGTGTAATTATCAAACGGGCCGGTGACATAGCCATAGTTGTTAAAAAGATACTGACTGATATATTTCAGTGAATCTACCGTGGGCCTTGTAATGTTAGAAGAACTTCCGTAAGGCGCCCCGGCAGTGGCGGCATAATTTGTCTGTATTGTTTTCGGTTGTGTTTCTGTTTCATAATTTAAAAAGAAAAACAATTTATTCTTAATAAGCGGACCACCGAACCGGATACCGAACATGTCATATTCTTCCGGAGGCCGGGTGAAAAATGTTTTTTCAACTTTGCGGCCACGGTGTCTTTCATTCCTGAAATATTTATAAACAGAACCTGAAAAGGTATTTGTTCCTGAACGGGTAACTGCGTTGACAGCACTTCCGATAAATCCGGATTGCCGGATATCATAAGGATTTAATGTTACCGATATTTCTTCAATGGCATCAACAGAAATAGGCGACCCATTGGCAGGAAGGTTGGTGCCGATACCAAAACTATTATTAAAATCAGCACCATCTACCGTGAAGTTATTCTGACGATAATTACCCCCTCCAATGGCAGCACCATTGGCCTGGGGTGTTGCACGGGTAAAATCATTGATACTTCTGGTGATTGTAGGTAGCTGAGTAATCTGCCGTAAACCAATATTAGTAATTGAGCCTGTCCTGTTAGGATTAAATACATTTCTCCGGCCGGTGGTTACCACCACATTTTCAAGCGCAGCATCAGTTTTCTTTAAATTACTTGTTAAAGAAAATGACTCTGCCAGCTGCAGGAAAATATTTTCAAATTTCCCGGGCTCATGCCCTACAAAAGTTATTTCAATAAGGTATGGGCCCCCTGGCTTCATATTCTGAATATTGAATGCACCACCGCCCCGGCTGGTAGTAGCATACCTGGTTCCCGTTGGCAGGTGGGTGGCAACAATTGTTGCTCCAACTAATGGTTCATCGGAACCGCCTTTTACCGTACCATCAATGGATGAAGTAGTTATCTGGGCAAATAACAACGGACTGGCCATGAAGGCCAAAGCAAACAAGAAGAGTATTCTCTTAAGCATAATTTTTGGTTTTCGGTTGCAAAGAAAAGGAAAATTTCCAAATTAAATATAGGCAAATATTAACAAAACAAGCCTGAAAGTAATGCCTTATGATGACATCTTTTAGTTTTGTTTCGCTGCCCGGCCTTTTACAAAGATGCGGAGGCCTTACTTTATTCTATTTTTGCAAAAAAAAGGACACAAATGTTTGATTCTATTGAGAGTGCCATTGAGGATATAAAACGGGGGAAATTGGTGGTGGTGGCCGATGACGAGGATCGGGAAAACGAGGGAGATTTTGTAACCGCCGCCGGCAACATTACCCCGGAGCTGATCAATTTTATGAGTAAATACGGCCGGGGTCTTATCTGTGCTGCTTTGCCGGAAGAACGATGCGCTGAACTGGGCCTTGAGCTGATGGTGAATAATAATACTGCCCTGCACGAAACGGCCTTTACCGTTTCCGTTGATTTACTTGGCGGGGGATGCACTACCGGCATTTCTGCCCACGACAGGGCTAAAACGATACAGGCATTAATTGATCCTTTTACGACAGCGGCCGACCTGGGCAGGCCCGGTCATATTTTCCCCCTTAGGGCAAAAAAGGGCGGTGTACTCAGGAGGGCCGGCCACACGGAAGCTGCAGTTGACCTGGCCCGGCTGGCGGGTTTCAATCCGCCGTTTGCCGGAGTTCTAGTTGAAATATTGAATGAGGACGGTTCCATGGCAAGGCTGCCTCAATTGGTGGAAGTGGCTAAAAAGTTTGATTTCAAAATCATTTCAATAAAAGACCTGATTGAGTACCGGATAAAGACTGATTCGTTAATTGAAGAAGTGGTAAGGGTGGATATGCCGACTGTATTTGGGAATTTTCAACTGGTAGCTTTCGTAGAAAAAAATTCTCCGAAGGAGTCCTATCGGACAACCAATGAACATCTTGCTTTACTGAAGGGAAAATGGGAAAAAGATGAGCCGGTGCTGGTCAGGGTTCACTCATCCTGTTTTACAGGAGATATTCTTGGTTCTCTTCGCTGCGATTGCGGTGATCAGTTACACAAAGCCATGGAAATGGTAGAAGCTGAAGGAAGGGGTGCTATATTATATATGAACCAGGAAGGCCGGGGCATCGGCCTGCTGAACAAATTAAAAGCATATCGCCTGCAGGAACAGGGTATGGATACGGTGGAAGCAAACCTGCACCTGGGTTTCCAGATGGATCAAAGGGATTATGGCATTGGTGCACAAATGCTGCGTCATCTTGGTATAACCAAATTAAGGCTGATGACCAATAATCCAAAAAAAAGAGTGGGATTGATTGGTTATGGTCTTGAAATTGTGGAGAATATTCCGATTGAGATTCATTCCACCCGGCACAATAAAAAATATCTCCAAACCAAAAGAGACAAATTGGGACATGAGATATTGGGGGATGAATAGTGAATAGTGAATAGTGAATAGTGAATAGTGAATAGATCCTTTATGAATAATTTATTTTCTTACTCCCGGCTTCCTTCTTTTTTTACTTCGGGATTCTTTGATGGTTGTATGGGATCAGTTTTTTTCTTTTTCTTAAAAAACAATTCCCAGAGCGTATCAGCTTCTTTGCGGTATGAAAGACCAACACCGGCCCGGTTCATTGTTCCCACACCTGAACTGCTGGTCGTCAGGTAATCAATATTTTGACGGTAAAAAAGTGTAGCCCTGAAAGTTCCTGATGGGTTCAGTAATATCTCGATGTTGGCATTCCACAACCTCTGGATATCCTGCTGAATGGTTCCGCTTTGAAAAAGCCCCTCTACCGTTCCACCAACGGATATAATCACTTTATTATCAAAAAATGACCTGCCGAGAGAAGCGTTTACATTACTTCCAAGACTAAACTTGCTACCCCCCGGGTCTATCACATTCCGGTTATATACTGAACTGCTGAAGTTGAAGATGTATTTCTGCGTTTTAAAAATATCTGAAACAATCTTTTTTACCTGCTCATTGATTACATTAAAGAAGATGCCCGACAAACTGGTAGTAGCTATTTCCTGGAAAGTATTACTGCCACCTGAATTTTCAATCGGGGCAAAAACACCAAAAACAACGAGATAAGTGGCCTGCTTATTCATCTCGGTAATGTTTTTTTGTAGTTGCTGCAGGCTGAAAGCAAGTGCCGGGTCATCATTTGCTACACTTGATGGGGGAAATTCAAGACTGAAATTGATCTGTGGACTGAATAATTTATCTGTCAGTTTTGCCACCACATACACATCGCTCCTGGCATTGGAAATTTTCTGGTCAATATTTGTCCAATGTTTGGTCAGGGGGGTATAGCTTACATTGCTGGCTGTATATGTAGCCGTCAGGTTAATCCTTGCATCATAAGGATCTCCGTTCCATTCAATAAAATTATCTGCTCCTTTTTTCAGTACAAATGGTTTTTTAAAAAAGGACTGAAAAGTGAAAAGATAATTTCCTTCATCAATATCAAAACGTCCGCGGAGCGACAATGGTTCTGAAGTTCCGGATTGTATTTTTAATGTTCCGGTCCCTTTCCCTTTTATTTCATCACCGGTAAGTTCATCGAGTACCACTTTTACATTTAATAGGGGATTGGCAGTTACATCCACATCATAAATAATATTGGTTTTGTTATCATTGAAACCAATTTCACTCATTTCACGGCCGAATTTTCTTTCCACCAGGAAATCTGCCAGGCCTGTCTCCCGGCTGGTGGATGAGGGGATGGTTATATTGCCGCTGTCTCTGGAGGAGGCAAAAGCGTCAATTTTCATAAACATTTCCGATTGCGGCCCTGCAAGCGATAACGATCCGGTTCCTTTTACATTTCCATAAAACTGTTTGTTGTCTTTATAGGATGTATTTAATAATTGTACCGGCAGGTTGTTGTTTTCACCTTTGGTTTTGGGTTGGCGGGTGGAAATATAGATGTCATAGAACATGTTTTTGAACGATTCATGTTCGATACTGCCTTTAATATAAAGAGGATGATGTGTTACCGTGTCAGTTAAAACCAGTCCATCCAATTTGATCTCCTGGGCTGTCAGTTCCACAACAGTATCTTTTATTTTATAAAAAACCTGCGTAAAATTGACTTTCAGGCCTGCATCTCTCAATCTCCCTTTGCCGCTTACCCCCAGGTTTTTAAAATCTCCTTCCAGGTCCACATCGCCGGTAAGATATCCCTGTATATCTGAGAAAAGGGAGCCGAGAAAACGTTCCAGTATTTTGATTTGAAAATTTTTCGCCTTCAGTGCGATCAGGTTATTCTTTGCTTTCAAAGGATCGCCAATAAAAATGTGACCGTCAAAACCAAGATAATTTTCCGGGTTCAGCGTATTACCTTTTATGATAAGTTCCCGGGTATTGTTATCATAGCTTAGCGTGGTCTTTATTTCACCCAGTGAATCATTGTCTATCCGGAGAAATTTTGTCTGAATATCTTCGGAAGTTATTTTCAGATTATTAGTTGGGTTCTCGGCCAGTATGGTACCCGACACTAATCCTTCCAGCCGGTTTTGTGGCAAAAAGTAAGGGGAGAAGTCACCAATGTTCACTTTGGTCAATTCTATTTTCAGGTCATTCCAGGTTCCTTTGGTTGAAGGCTGGGTTTTCAGCATAATTTTTTGGTCAGCTTCCTGCAGCACCAACTGTCCTTTGGCAGGGATGCTGCTGCGAAACTCCAGTTCTCCATTTTCATCGATGGACCATGTTTTACCGTTAATCGTAAAATTGGAAGGATCAAATTCAATTTTCACGCCATCATGATACGTCAGCACCAATGCATTAATGCTGGCTTTCTCCACTGCCTGGGTGGTTCCGGTGTTAATAGTAACTTTCGATGAATCATTACGGGCATTTATTTTTAAGATAGCATTTGCAATGTTCAAACTGTCATTAATCCTGATATTCCTCGCATCGCCGGTTACAATCAAACTATCGTTGTTACCATTTGCCTTTACATGTACAGCATCAAAATTGTATTGACGGAATTTGAATTGCGGTACATCTGCTGTAAAGTTCAGTTCATTTTTTCCCAGGTTCAGGTTGCCTTTAAAATGGCTGTTGTTGAAGCCGGAAATACCGGAGTCTATCAGTTGCAGGTATTCATCTGCATAAAATGCAGCAATATCAAATGTGATATTCTGGTTGCGGGGAAGTTTCGCCGGGGCTCTTATGTAAGCCGGGTAATATTTATTCAGTAAAAATGTAAAGGCTGATGGTAATTCTTTCAGGCTGAAATCGCCACTGATCATTGCAGAAAATTCATTGGAGACAGCAGTTAATTTTTTTTCATTATCAACATATGTTGATGAAAGAACAAGCGAGTCAAACGGAAGCCGGCGGCCGTCTTTGGTTATTTCGGCATCGGTAATTTTTGCATTGCCCAGGAAATTGTCAATCGTATTGCCATTAAAGTTCACATCTAATTTGCCCCTGAATTTAAAATCACCTTTTGTGAGGTTCAGGTTTTTCAGGTTGGCTTTGCTTACATCTGCTTTCAGGTTAAACGATGGGGTTATATTATTAAAATCAATGATGCCGTTCAGTTCAAGGTCAGCATCATCATCATGGATGGAAGCCAGTCCTTCAAATAATTCTTTATCTAATCTTCCTTTTACGGCGATGTTTTCATAACGGTAATTCTTATAATCAACAAAGAGAATAGTTCCATCTATCAGTGTATTCCTTGTTTTAGCATTGAAGCCGCTTCCTTTTACTGTCGCAGTCATCGAAACAGAGCCAATATTCTTATCGCCTAAAAATTCACCCAGCCGGAAATTGTCAGTAGCAATATTGCCGGAATAAACAGGTTGCTGGCCACGGGGCAGTTTCATATTCAGATCTGTTTTTACCGTACCGAGGTTTGTTTCCACTGTGCCAAAGGTTACAAAGTCACGGATGAAACCCGTGAAACTTCCCCTGAATTTTACATACTGAATTTTTTTAAGGTCAGGACTTGTAACCCGGCGCATGGCAGGAATAATACTGACAGCATCGCCATATGTAGTTCTGAATTCATTTGCTTTGAAATCAATAAAGGTTTCATAAATATCCGGCAAACCGGTTAGGCTGATGTCGCCGTTCAATAAAGTATTGTTTCCGGCCTGTACGATCATTTCCCTGCCGGTAAGGGCATCTACGGTGCCTCTTGCTTTTCCTTTCAACGTAATTTTCTTCTTCCAGCTTTTCAGTGAAGGGGCAAAGAAGGCAATATCATCGCTGTCAACATAGGAATCATCAAAGACAGCGGCCATTTTTACTTTATGAATAAAATTGCCGAGATCACTCATGTCATCATACGACATGGAGAAAAAATTCCGGAGACTGCTTCTGTTGGTGGCAAGGTTCATATTACTGAATGCCATCCCCTGTGGTGTCATCGTAGCATCGGCTGTAAGATCTTTCACTTCCAGTCCGCTTCTTTCTTTGGCTGCCAGTTTCAGTTTTGAAAAAATGCTGTCGCCGGATAAATTTGAATTGCTCAGCTCAGCATTTATTTCAGTAAATAAAATATGCTGCCCGTCGAACCAGGCAAAAGGTTCACGGCTGCTTTGTTTATCTGTTTTGAAAGTGCCATTGATGATCTTTAGATCGCCAATCTGAAATACGGTTTGTGCTTTATTCCACGCAGAGGCAGTGATTTTATCATCAGCGGTTGAAGTTGAGTCACGGGGTTTTAGCCGGGTATAATTATACATGGCCACTACCGGGTCATTGATGAGGAGCGAGTTGATCAGGTATTTGTTGCCCGATAAACTCAGTTTGTCGGCATCCAGGTTAAGAGTGCCCACCTGCACAGTCATATCCTGCCCCATCCACGCATCTTTTTTTATAAACGTCACGTTTTTCAGTTCCAGTTTTTTCAGGTTGAGCTGCATGCCTCCCTTCTTTTTTGGGGAAGCAGACGAAGGCGAAGAAAAATAGTCGAACAGGAATTGCTGGCTCCATACCGAATCGGTGCGTTGAAATTTTACAATGGCATCTTCCAGCCCGATGTATTTCAGTTCAACCTGTTTTTTAAAAAAGAACCAGTCAGTTATCCTTACTCTTGCATCGCCGGCATATAATAAGGTATCGCCTTTGCGGTCTTCTATCAGCAAAGCATGCAGGTGCATTTTATTGAAAAGAGAAAAATCAACATGATCAACGGTAACTTTTGTGTGCAGGTCACGGGAAAGTCGTTTGGTAACCTGCCGGGCTATCCAGTTTTGACCAAAAGGGGTCTGAATAAAAATATATAGCGCCGCAAAGAGGATAAGCAACGACAGGAAGAACCATTTCAATATTTTTTTAAATCTCCTCAGTTTCAGCTATTTAAGATGCAAAAATAGGCATTCGTCTCCTTCAGGCAAGTTCTGTCCCAATAATCAGGGATGAACGGGGAAGTGGAAGCGTAACTGCAAATAATGTGCAGGGGATGATGGATTGATGATTTTTCACTTTTTATTGGAGGAAATATAGTCAAGTATTTAAGCAACATTCAGAGCTATCTGCTGAGTCGATAGCGATAAAAGGAAGAGGATATATTCTTCGGCCAGAATAGCAGAAGGCTATTTGTTTGGCACAGTACTTATATTTTCTTTTGCAGCCAATTACCACAAATCAATCCAAGCCGATCCATCATAACACCTGAGTTTATTGGTTCCACTGTCAAAATAGATCATTCCTTTAACCGGGATGGCTGGCTCGGTTGTTGGCGCCAGGGTAAGTACTGAATTAATAGTTACAGTGCTTGTTGAAAAGTCACCGCCAATTAAAGGTGTGGTTGTATTGCTGTTGGATATATAAAGTTTGTTTGATCCGGTTTCAAAAAAACCTGATTTCTGTCCTAAGAATACATTATAAGATGAAGTAGTATTAGTAAAACCGGCACTATCTCCTAAAGCAACATTTCCGCTCCCGGTTGTATTCAAAACAAGTGCATGATTCCCAATTGCAGTGTTCTTATTACCTGTAGTATTTTTATTCAGAGCATCCGCTCCTACAGCTGTGTTGTATTCCCCCGTATTTTGTAGTAAAGCGAAAACACCAACTGCAACATTATGTTGCCCGGTTATATTCGAATAAAGCGCATAATTTCCTACTGCTGTATTTAATAATCCGGTTGTGTTATTTCGAAGCGCCAAACCTCCTACTGCAGTATTGAGATTGGTAGTATTCGAATACAAAGCCTGGAAACCTATAGCTGTATTCCCATTTCCGACGGACGAAGAGTTGGAAAAAAGCGTCTGATATCCTACCGCTGTATTATAATTTCCAATATCGTTGGAATATAAAGCTTGCGTTCCAATGGCTGTATTATTTATCCCGTTTGCAAATGTAGAAGGCTGATTACTGTAAAGGGACTGAAAACCCACAGCAACATTGTTGCTATTCCATGTAGCGTTTCCATTCGTAAAACTTTGAGTGTATAGAGCATCATTTCCAATGGCCACATTTTGCTGAGCATACGTATTGCCTTGTAAACTATTTGCACCGATAGCGGTATTACTGGAAGCTGATTGATTGTTTTGTAATGCATTATATCCATTCGCCGTGTTATTATTCCCTGCAACGTTGCTAAAAAGTGCATTATACCCGATAGCGGTATTTTGATTTCCGTTGAAGTTGGAATTACCAGCCAGTAAACCATAAAATGAGTTGTATAAAGTTGGGTCTATTCTGCCCGCTTTCTGATTATTTACCCTGATGTTAAAGGGCACGTTATCCGTTGTACCTATAAAATGTGTGCCATCCACGGTGCCGGTATTGCCGGTTGTTGTCCATCCGCTTTCATCGCTTAATAGTATTTTCCATATCCCTCCCTTAAATACATAGAACCCGGAGTTGGCATCGGTCTGGTAAACCAGCAAACCTTCGGCAGGAGAAGCAATGGCTATGCGTTGTACATCAGTCATACGGGGTACCAATAAGCCCCTGGCAGTGGATTTTATCTCCAGTTGTGATGAAGGATCTGGCGTAAGAGTGCCTATGCCGGCCTGTCCCGGGGCGCTTACTGTGGCTAACAGGAAGACAAATAATAATAATTGAACTTGTTTCATCGTATGAATATTTTAAGTGTATGTTTCTTGTTTATTATAAACAGTTGTTTTATTGTATCATTACTTTTTGTGAGGCCAAATTTGCTTTTAAAAAATAAACCCCTTTTACATACCGGCTTACATCAATATATCTTGTTCCGGCACTTACGGCCTCCTGCCAAAGCAGTTTGCCATCGGCAGTGTAGAAAGCAAGACCGGTAGCCATATTTACCTGTACGGTTAACACATCATTGGTTACCGGGTTGCCCAGGATGATAAAAGGTTCATCGTCTGCAGTAAACTTCAGTGTTCTTATATCACTGTAGCTGTTCCGGTTATTAATATCATTTTGTAAGATGCGGTAATAGTTGATGCCGGTTACAGGGGTAGTATGTATATAGCGGTAGTTGCTGTTAGTATTGCTGTTACCTGCTGC
>CAZGGQ010000065.1:0-22445 GCA_964525285.1 uncultured Chitinophaga sp. | reverse complement strand
CTGGCAACAAAGTGGGTTGCTTGGGATAAGTAAGAGCGTGCCGATAAAATCAAAATTCTTTAAGAAAACCAAGCTGCAATTGTTGTGGGACTTTTTGTCCTATGAACAGAGACCGCGAACGCAGCCCTTTGTGTTCAGGATCGGATATAATTTTTAAAAAATAGAGTTATGAAAAAAAAGATTGTTTTAAGTCTTTTTGTATTGGGCATTGGCCATCAAGGAATCAGCCAGAAGGTTGACCTTAATAATCAAGTGGTAGAGTATATTAAAAAAAGCACCCCCCAGGCAAGTCAATTCCAAAAATATGGTGATGTTCCTGTAAATGCAAATACAGGAGCCGTTGACATCAGTATTCCTTTCTTTAAAGTAGGAATTAAAAATGTAGACTGGAATATTGGCATCGGTTATCACACGGGTGGAATTAAGGTAAGTGAATTAGCAGGAACTGCGGGGTTGGGATGGGCCCTGAATGCAGGCGGGATGATTTCCGCAAAAATATATCAGCGTTGTGATGTTTTTCTGGAAAACACTGGAAATGATACAGCATATAGGCGTACATTAAATGTCTGGCCAATTAACGATCCCGCATTTCAGGCTCCATGTACCTATGGCAGCGATATTGCAATCGCTGTATATATTGACGCCCAAAAGGCAAATGAGGACACCAAATTTCAGATGAACTACATACCTGATATTTTTTACCTCAATGCAGGGAGCCTGAATGCAAAGTTTTTTTTGAAAAAAGATACCGGATATTGTCTCCCATCAAAAGATATTTCAATTATACACACACAGGGTGCTTATACCAATAATAACAATTATCCCGGTTCATGGATGGTTATCGATGAAACGGGAACCAAATATACATTTGAAGCCAAGGGAGGCAGTGCCACTAATTATTACTCTACTGTTGGTGCCTTGGATACCTCTTGGGCCTACCCAACTATTTATTCCAGTTATAACCCGGTATTTGCATTGACCCAGATTGAGAATGTATTTGGTGAAAAGATAAATCTGTATTACAGTACTGAGTGCTATCAATACCGTTTGCCCGACCAGGATGAATATCGTGATTATGCGTCAGGGAATAATGAATGTACTAATTCAGGAGATGGCTTTTTTGTACCAAGTCATAAAGAAGGGCAACATGAAGTTTGTGATGCCCGTCTTGATTCAATTGCAACAACAAACGGACAGGTTATTATTTTCAAGTACAGCAGCCGCAGTGACCTTATAGGGGCAAGCAAACTCGATACCGTCGCCTTGTATTCAAGATCTTCAACAGCTACTTCCTTTATTAAATCATATGCACTAAACACTAGTTATTTTGGTTCTGGTTCAAATCCAAGGGAACTGCGGTTGAGGTTGGATTCTCTGGGGGAGCTTAACGCAACCGGAACAGTAAATGCCAAATATCATTTTGAATATAACCCTGATAGTTTACCAAGCAGAATATCGCCGGCGCAGGATTCATCAGGGTTTTATAACGGACAAACTGGTAATAGCAATCTTGTTCCTTACTATGGAGGCACTAGGAACTATTCATTGACGCATACAAAGGCATGTGTTTTAGAAAAAGTGAGATATCCTACCGGAGGATATACTCTGCTTGAGTATGAATTAAAAAACTACGGTGGATTACGAATCAAAAGCATTAAAGATTCCCTGGATGCCAGCACAGTAAATCTAAGGGAATATGAATATGGTTCAACATATGTAGTTGGTGACAATTCTTACGCTTTTTCAAAAGATATAAACGAATATCAGTATGTATGCCATAGCGACTCTCAACCTAAAGATGAAATACTCTGTCTCTATACCGCTACATATTCAGATCCTCTCTCGACTTTGTCAGGAAGTTACTACGGTGACAATACACAGCGGTATATATCAGTTACCGAATACTATGGTTCCAGTGGTACCAACGGAAAAATTGAATACAAATACGCTTACCCGTACTTGATTTTACAGACGGGACAGATTGGCCAGGATGAATTTCTTATCGAAAAAAACACTTATAAAAAAAACGGAAGCAGCTATGAGCTTATAACCAAGGAAAAGAAAGCGTATATCGTTCTGGCAGAAAGCGGCACTATGTTTTCAGATCCCACCAATACAAGAGAGAAAAGATCCTGGGGACTTGATTTCGATAAAGGGAGAGACCAGTTTGAAACCACCAATCTAGATTGCGGATCAGCATGGGGTGCATCTATATGTTATCCAGCCAGATATTTCCAGGTTGCCCTTCGGTTGGTATCATCGCCGGTCATGGTGAAATCTGATACTACCATATTTTATAGTAATGATACTTTACTGACATCTAAAAGGTATCAATATAATGTAGAAAGCGTATTAGCACCAGTAAGTACATATACAAATGACAGCAAGGGAAATATCCGGGTGGAAACGTTTAAATATTCTGTTGAATACCCCGGTATTACTGAAAACGATACCCTTTCAGCAGGGATAAAGAATTTAATCAATAAGCATATTTTTAGCCCAATCGAACAGATGGTATTCTTGAAAAACAGTGACAGCAGTAATACCCGGCAGATATCCTCGGTATTTACCAGTTACCGGCAGGATATGCCAGTTCCTTACAGGCTGTATGCTTTGCCGATAACAACGCCTCTCACCTCATATTTTGTTTCTACAGTATCAAACGGATCTGTTGTTAAAAACGGTGATTATGAAACCCGGATATTATTTAACAGTTATGATGCAAAAGGAAACCTGCTGGAACAGCAGAAAGTAAATGATATGCGGCTTAATTATCTGTGGGATCATAACTATACCTTACCCATCGCACAAGTAAGTAATGCCGATAGTAGTTCTATTGCTTATACTTCTTTTGAAGCAGACAGTAAAGGTGGCTGGACATATAGCGGTACTGTTTACCCAAGTTTAGGGATGACCGGAAGCAATAGTTATAGCGTAGGTGGTGGAGATATCACTAAATCAGGATTAGCTAATACAACTTATATCGTTTCCTATTGGGGCTATAATGGTAGTGTGAATGTGAACAGTGCAGGGCCAACCAGGACAGGTAAAGTCATTGGCAGCTGGACATACTACGAGCATGAAGTGACAGGAACTTCTATTACGGTTTCTGGCAGTAATTATATTGATGAATTGAGGCTGTATCCGAAAGGAGCGCAAATGACCACCTACACTTTTTCTCCCATGGTGGGTATGACAAGCCAGTGTGATGCAACCAACAAAATTATTAATTACGAATATGACAGTTTTAACCGGTTAAAGATCGTAAGGGATGAGGATGGGAAAATATTAAAACGGGTTGATTATAAATACCTCGGGACGTACCAGGACTAAAACAGTTTATAGCTCATAGAAATACAATACATATACTTAAAAATATAAGATGAAAAGAGCTTTGTTTTCGATAATCGCACTGACAGCATTAATGAATGGTATTAATGCGCAGGTGACAATGCCAGCAGTTTATAGCAGCGGCATTAAGATAAATTATGTGCGGGTATGGGATCCAGTGAAACCTTATACTGATGATGCGGATGTTATATCATCCAGCAGAACCCTGCAGGAAGTGCGGCAAAGCACACAATATTTTGATGGACTTGGAAGACCTTTGCAAACAGTTATTAAAAAAGGTTCTCTGGTTACCGGAGATAGTCCAATTGATTTTGTGTCACCTGTTGTGTATGACGAATTTGGAAGAGAAGTATATAAGTACCTCCCTTTTGCTGCTAACAGTACAGGTGGTAATAGCTCGATCAGTGACGGCCTTTTTAAATTAAACCCCTTTCAGCAAGACTCGACTTTTAATAAGGGAATGTTCAGTGATGAGACTTACTACTATAGTAAGACCGTATTTGAAACATCACCATCAAACCGGGTACTGGAAAATTATGCACCCGGTAATAATTGGGTAGGTTCAGCTTCTCAAAGTAGCGAAGCTAATCGTCATGGAATTAAAACAAAGTATTGGGTAAATAACGTGGCAGATAGTGTAAGGATATGGAGTGCAACGAATGCGAGCAACAGTTTTGGAACCTATGCTACCAGCAGTATTTATGGAAAGGGATTGTTGTACAAAAATGTAACACAGGATGAACATAACAAACAGGTAATTGAATTTAAAGACAAAGATGACAAAGTGATCCTTAAGAAAGTTCAATTAACAGCAGATGCGGATACAGGAACTGGGAAAAACCATACAGGCTGGCTGTGCACTTATTATATTTATGATGAACTGAACCAATTAAGGGCAGTAGTGCAACCAAAGGGTGTTGAACTGCTGGCAGCTAATGGATGGGATATGTCTTACTCAAGTGGTGTTATCGTGACCGAGCAATGTTTCCGGTATGAGTATGATGGCAGGGGTAGAATGATATTAAAGAGAGTACCTGGTGCCGGTACGGTTTATATGATCTATGATGCAAGGGATAGGCTGGTGATGACCCAGGACAGCACACTCAGGGCCGCTCATAAATGGATGTACACGCTGTACGATGCACAGAACCGGGACACCACAACGGGGCTGATAACAGATAACACTTATTACAATAATGCGGCTTATCACAGAGGACAGGCTGAAAGCAGTACAGCCTATCCAAACCCCGGCAGTTATACAGATGAACTTCTGACCAAAAAATTCTATGATAGCTATGTATGGAGAGGCTGGGAAGGAAATCCGTTATCAGCCTCAAGAAGTACCAGTTACGACAGCTATTTGTTGACTCCATCAAATAGTACATGGCCCTACCCGCAAGATGCAACAGTGCAGAGTAACCAGATAAATGGAATGGTAACCGGTACGAAGTCAAAAGTGCTGGGAACATCATCAACTTACCTGTACACAGTAAATTTTTATGACGATAACGGAAGGCTGGTACAGATGCAAGGTACTAACCAGACAACCGGCACTGATATAAACACGACACAGTATACCTGGACAGGGCAACCAGTATTGACAACAGCTAAACATGAAAAAGCCGGTACTAATGCACAAACAGCCATAGCGTTGACCAAATCTACTTTTGATGACCTTGGACGAGTAACAAAAACAGAAAAGAAAATAAGCACGACGAAAGTGAGCAGCGGCAGTATGCCTGGAAGCTGGACCACAATGAATGAACCCGAGTACAATGCCCTGGGGCAACTGAAGACAAAGAAACTTGGTACAGCTCCACTCGAAACACTGAACTATGAATACAATATCAGGGGCTGGATATTGGGAATGAACCGAAACTATGTGAAGGATACTACCAGTACAGCAAATTGGTTCGGTTATGACTTGGGTTACGATAAGACTTCTGTGACTGTGAACGGAACATCACATAGCTACACCGCTGCACAGTATAATGGAAACATCAACGGTATGTTATGGAGAAGCACAGGCGATGACTATTTGAGAAAATATGATTTTACTTATGATGCAGCCAATCGTTTCTTAAGCGCAGACTTCAACCAACTAAACAGTAGCAGTTTTAGTAAAGCCGCCGGTATTAATTTTAGTGTTAGTAGTATGAGTTATGATGCCAATGGAAATATCCTGAATATGAATCAGAAGGGCTGGAAACTAGGGGGTAGTGTGACGATTGACAGTTTGCTATATGGATATAACGCCAACAGTAACAAACTGAACTATGTAAATGACCGAACTAATGACACTACAACAAAATTGGGCGATTTTAGGGAATATACAAACAATACCAGCCAGGATTATGCCTATGATGGAAACGGCAACCTGACAAAGGATGCGAATAAAAAAATAGATACGATCATTTATAACCACCTGAACTTGGCCGACAGCATACATGTAACGGGTAAGGGCGGTATAAAATATATATACGATGCAGCAGGGAGTAAACTGAAAAAAATAACAACCGAAGGCTCCACGGTAACTACTACGCTGTATCTGATTGGAAATTATGTAAATGATACGCTGCAATTTATAGGTACCGAGGAAGGCAGAGCGAGAATAAAGGATGATAGCAGCGCTGTGGTGTATGACTATATGATAAAAGATCATTTGGCCAATGTACGGACGCTGCTAACAGAGGAAACGAGAACGGACGCCTACCCTGCAGCGACAATGGAGACCGCAAATGCCACGATTGAGGAAACCTACTATTTCGGGGTTGCGGAGACAAGGGATGACCCTCCATCAGGCTATCCAGCCAATACTCCCTCCGGAAACGCCAAGGTGGCAAGGCTGAGGGGAAATCTACCTATCGGCCCCACTCATATGGAAATAGGCCCGGGAATATTGCTGAAAGTAATGGCTGGTGATACCGTTAATGTACAGGTAAATAGCTGGTGGTATAATAGGAACTCGCCAGATGCTTCATCTAACCCACTTGGTCTAAATCAGATTCTGGCTGCGATAAGCGGAAGTACAGCGATTCAACAAGGTCATTTTGACCCCAATGATTTGCAATATAGTACTGAATTAAATAGTTCAGTTTCCAGTTTTTTGAACGGTCAAAGCTATAATAGCAGCACACCCAAAGCTTTTGTGAATTGGATAGCTTTTGACGAGCGATTCAATTATGTATCCTCTAACAGTGGATATGAACAAGTCAATGATCAGCAACAGACCTATACAACTCATTCAATTTCTGATGTAGCACTAAGTAAGAGTGGATATGTTTTTGTTTATGTTAGCAATGAAACTCCTAATATTGATGTGTTCTTTGACAATTTACAGGTGACCCATATACGGGGGCCGTTGGTGGAGGAAAATCATTATTATCCGTTCGGTGGGCGACTTGCAGGTATATCCTCACAAGCTTTAAACTTTGGAACCCCTGATAATTTGTATGAGTTTGGAGGGAAAGAAAAACAAGAAAAAGAGTTTGCTAATGGAAGTGGATTAGAGATGTATGATTTTGGTGCAAGGAACTACGACCCACAAATAGGCAGATGGCATAACATAGACCCATTAGCAGAGAAATATTACTCTCTCTCACCATACACCTATGCTCTGAATAACCCAATTACGTTTATTGATCCTAATGGGAAGGAGGTCAAGAATGGTCACCAGGCAGATTTAGATGCAGCAAAAAGTAAGGCTGCGGAAGCCAATAAAAAAGCAGACGATGGCAAAGCCAATGGTGCATCTAAGGCGGAAATGAAAACTTTAAATAAAGAAGCAAGGCAGGCGAACAGGCAGTTAAATGAAACACAAACTTTATTTAATACTGCACAGGCTGCGATTGATTTAATTAAGGACGTTGATTCGGAACTATTTGATAAAGTGAATACCCTTGTCGATAAAAACGGAGAAAATGCTGATGTTTTTGTTTATGCTTCTACAGAAAGAATGGTTGAGGGGAATACGGAGACAGGAGGTATTACAAATCTATTTATATCTGACAACATCAGTAAAAATCAAAGTGGCGAAGAATATCGAAAGAATTATACTGACGCAAATATGTCACAGTTGGGTTATACAATCACTTTACTCGGGGGAGCTAAAGATAATACGCTTGCGAATGAATTTGGGGACGTATTGTTTACAAATGCAAATTCCATGATTGTTTATGATGAGGCAGTAGTTAAGAAGCTTCCCTATGAAAAACAGCAAACAACAATTTACTCCTTTAAGATTGAAGCGGAATTTGATAAAAAACTAAAGGCCAAAAAGAAAAATTAAATTTTACGTATAATGTCAAATAAATTAATAGTGTTTCTTTTTATCACAGTTTTTATTTTTTCTTGTAATGTATATCGGGTTACTGGGAATAAAAAGTGTGTTAATCGGCAAGCCATTAGCCTAACGATAGAAAAACTTGGGATTAACAAAAAAGATTTAAAAAAGATTGACATTGATAATTTCTCTGGGAACGATTCACTGTGTATCGGCTTATTTTTAGTCAACTTTGAATTCAAAGACAGAACTGGAATTATAATACCAGTTTTAGTAGCTAATAAAGACATTTTTGTATTTGACCAAGAAAATGAAAAAAATAAGGCTTATTTAGATGCATTTAAAAAACTGGCCGGTAATTTTATTCCTGTAGATAAGTTGAACAAAATTGAAAGGAGATATTTAGATGGTATATTGAGGCATCTTGTTATTTAAGTATTATCTAGGAAACATAAGCCTGCTTTTTCTGCCAAGAGTCTCCTCTAACTTTCTTAGCTACCCTGTTCAGCCGATGATTGAGATATTCAATTGTCCAAAGTGTTCAATAATAAAAAATGTTGAATAGTTAGGTTGTAAGGTCTCGGTCTCCTGACCTTGCCAACAAAAACACACGCCAGCTAAAGCGTAGCACTATTTCATAGAGCTACGCTTTTTGCTGCATAGGCCTTCCCTCGGCTTCACCTGGGAAAGAGCCTATTTGCAAACCGCTGTCATGGTTTTTGGCTGCGGTCAGTCGCCTTCGTCCGTGCTCTCAATCTGTATGGCCTATTCGCTTCACTCATAAGCCATACAGCTTCCGCACTCCACATTATCTCCCCACCACTGGCGGCAATCAAAAAAGTATGCTTATCACTAAGCGTAGCTTATACTTTTCCGCTGCCTTGTGGTGGGGGCGCCACCTGCTGGCGTTTACCGTCGCTGAACACAGAACTGATGCTATGTTTTGCTGACACATGACCCAGGCTCATACAAATATGCAACGCAAAACATCCGACGCCTGAGCTACGCCCCGTGTTACACACTTCATAGCGTAGCCATGGTAAACGCATGGTGCAGGACGGTGGCGCAGAATTGAAAAACATTACTATATAATAATCCTGGTTAGGTTTTTAACAATTAACCAACTTCCTATTGATGCATTTGGGGAATTGCAAAAACTCTTATCAAGCTTTGTAAAAATGATCAAAAAGATTATTTTAGTCCTGAATTTTCATAGGATAAGGTTTAATGGTTAATGGCTTTTGATTAGAAAAGGAATCCCCGTTTAGGCGGGGATTTTAGCATCAGACCTTCTAAATATTTTGCCCGAAAAAGTTGCTTTATTTCCCTCATTTTCCGTGACTTTATTGTACCTTTTATAAGTATTTTAATAGTCCAAAAAGAATTGCAATAAATTTGCTCCCAATAGATTATAACAATGAAGAGCTCCTTAGACCATTTGCCCGTAGCTAAACAGCAGCAGATTCTTCAAATAGTAAAGATCATTAAAGAAGTAGCTGCACCGGAAAAGATTATACTTTATGGAAGTCATGCCAAAGGCAAGCAGGTAGAACATCGCTATACAGGTAAAGACGGAATCCGTTATGAGTATATCAGCGATTATGATTTCCTGGTGGTAACTAAAAACAACACAATAAAGGAATATGAGCTGGAGGATATTATCAATAACCGCACTGCCCGGTTTGAACCGTCCATAAATTTACAGATACACGAGATAGACTATATTAATGAAGGCCTTGAATTCGGGCAATACTTCTTCACCGATATAATAAATGAAGGCATCTTACTTTTCGATACAGAAAATGTCCATTTTGCAGAACCCCGGCAACTAACGCCAGAGGAAGAAAAAGAAAAGGCTCAGCGTTATTTTGATATTTGGTTTCCACAAGGAAATGAATTTTTAATTGATGCTAGCAATGCAATAAATCGAAAAAGCTATAAGATTGGTGCATTTTATCTTCATCAAGCTACCGAAAGTTTGTATTATGCAACATTATTAGTATTTACAGGGTACAAACCAAAAACACATAACCTCTGGAAATTACGGAAACATGCCAAAGATTTATCTGAAGAATTATTCCTGGCCTTTCCAGTTGAAACTGATAAATATGAGAACCATCTTTTTGATCTTTTGAAACGTGGCTATATAGATGCCCGCTATAAACCCGAATATTCCATTACTGAAGAAGAACTTAAAGCATTGATTGAAAGAGTTAAAAAAATGCAGCAAACCGTAGAAAAGATATGTAAAGAAAAAATAGCTTCTATTGAAGCGCTGGCATAACCCATTATTAAAATGAAGGCACTACAAATAAAAACAGTAACTCTATACCCCTTTGGACAAATCTACTTATCCACAACAGTACTATCCTTTGGCTACCAAGTCAATGACCGTGAAAGCAAAAATGTAAGCAGTTGTAGTTTATCTGTACTTCCAAAGGTATCCGCTGCTGTTAATGAGGCAAAGAAAGCATCCCTTAGTACTTGTGATGAATTGGGTGACGGAACACAGAAATATTCTTTTTCTTTTCCAGGTCGTTGGTAAATAATCATGTAAGACGCAATTGTACTGGTAGATTTTCGATTGAGGATTTTAAGCCATGCTTCCCTTGCGATTGAACCCCCTGAGCCGGCTTGTTGAACATGGTCAATGTCTTTAAGTTCATATCCTTTCTTCATATCAAGGCCAGATTCAACTTGCACTTTATATCCCTTCGTTACATAGTTGTATTCCTCTTGGGTTGTTTGTGCTTTTGTGCCGATGGCAAGAGTACTAATGAAAGCAATTAAAATAACTTTTTTCATTTCATGGAGGTTTAAATGATAGTAATGATATTTTGCAAATTCAAATGTAAGATATTCCTATTAGTTCTCCTACTGATGGCTACGCTTCTATTGTCTATGAGTTATCCAACTGATCAATCTTTACTGGCAGATCGGCGAATATATCCACAAAAGAGTTGAAGCAGAAGAATGGGGGAAGTCGGTAGTTCAAAAACTGGCGCGGCATATTGAGCGGGAGGAACCGGATTTAAAAGGGTTTTCCGACAAAAACCTTTGGAGGATGAAGCAGTTTTATGAAACTTATATAGATTCTCCAAAACTCTCAGCATTGGTGAGAGAAATTAGCTGGACGAATAACCTGCTCATTTTTAGCACGGCCAAAACCTTTGAGGAAAAAGAATTTTATTTGCACCTCTGTATGCGGGAAAATTATACAAAACGGGAACTGGAAAGGCAATTGGCAAGTGGCGTATTTGAACGGGTAATGATTGCGGGGCAAAAACTCTCACCAGCGGTGAGAGAATTAATGCAAATTGATTCAGTGGCATTTAAAGACAGTTATGTGTTTGAATTTCTCAATTTGCCGGAAAGCCATACGGAAAATGACTTACAGAAAGCACTCATAACTCAAATGAAAAATTTCATCCTTGAATTGGGCAGGGATTCTTTATTTGTGTGTGAGGAATACAGATTGCAGGTAGGTTATACCGATTTTGAAGTAGATCTTCTCTTTTTTCATCGCGGGCTGCAATGCCTGATTGCTTTTGAACTAAAAACTGAAAAATTCAAACCCGGGCATATTGGCCAATTGAATTTTTACCTAGAGGCGCTGGACAGGGACGTTAAAAAATCAAATGAGAACCCGAGTATCGGGGTGCTGTTGTGCAAGGATAAAGATAAAGAGGTAGTAGAATATGCTTTAAGCCGCAATCTTTCCCCTGCCCTAGTAGCAGAGTACACCACTAAATTGCCAGATAAAAAATTATTACAGCGGAAATTGCTTCAGTTATTTAAAGAGAATAAAGATAAAAGCTGATTCTGAAAGATAATTGACCCTTAGTCGTCATCTTCTTTCCAGAAGCTGATAGGAAAATCAAATAATTGGTTTGGTTTTAATTTATAAGTAAGCGCAATTTCCATTAGAGTATCAAAACGTAAGTCAATTTGACCTTTCTCAATCTTGCTTAGTTTACTTTGGTCTAGATTTGAAATAAAAGATAATTGCCGGACGCTATCTATTTTAAGATAATCCTCCCGTCGCTTTTTTAGATAAGCACCAAAAAGCTTCCTGACTTCTTTTTTCTTTTTAGCATCCATTCAGAGAATGGAAGGTGTCCGTATTTTTGAAAAATGATATGGTCGAATTCGCCTACATGCATAATTTTCCTTACCTTAGCATTATTAAGATATTAATTGTTTATGTCTCATTACTGGGAGCCTGAGAAACTCAAACAAGTTAATGAGACAAGAGCAACAACTAATTTACGTGTTTTGCACGGGTGCTCCTCTCAATATTGGTGGCAGTTTCTCAAGCCTCAGTAATGAAGAGAAGGGCCCCGTGCATATTTGCTATTGCCTTTACCTATTTTTTACTTCAAACCCGCAGGGCTATGTCCTTTAACGGGCTGAACCATACGGAAGACTGGGTTCAGGCTTTCCAGAATGGTGAAGAAAAGGGATATGATTTCTTCTTCCGGCAATACTTTAGCGCTCTCAGTTTTTTTGCAAATAAGATCTTAAAAAATGAAAGTGATGCAAAGGACGTGGTCCAGGATTGTTTTGTGAAGCTTTGGAGCGGACAAGCCACTCTGAAGAAACCTTCGGCAATCAAATCTTTTCTCTATACTACGGTACACAATGCCTCTCTTAATTTCCTGCGTGACAAAAAAGGAGCAGATCGCCGGGAAGCGGAGATTCAGCAGGATGCGGGAATAGCTGATGAAAACTGGCTTGACCAGGTTATTCAGGCAGAAATGATCCGGGAGATATATGCGCATATTCATTCCCTGCCTCCCCGTATGCAGGAGGTTTTCCGGAAGTACTATTTAGAAGGGAAAAACTGCAATGAGATCGCGGGTGATCTTCAAACCAGCCCTGCAACTGTCCGCAAGCAAAGAGCCAGGGCCTTAACCCTGTTACGGGAAAAGCTGGGCTTACTATTACCTGTCCTATTATTTTTTCTTTAAATATTTTAATGCGGGGGATGCGCATTTTATGCTAACTCTGTGTCTTAGAATAAGCGGGTGATTAGTTACCTTAACAGTATGGAAAAAGGGAATGAACAAGATAAAAAGGACCTGAAACAGGCTTACAGGACGGCCTACCTGGTAGCGGGGTTTATCAAGCAAACACTAACCGAGGAAGAGCAGGAAGAGTTGGATGATTGGATCATCGCCAGCGAAGAAAACATGCGCCTGTTTGGCAATCTGACGGACGAAAAAAACATTGACCAATCGCTGAAGGCCTTTGAAAAAATGGAGGTGGAAGAAGGATTAAGTGCAACAAAGAAAAAATTAAGATTCACCCGTCCACGCAAAACTATTCGTTTCTGGCAGTATGGAATTGCCGCTTCATTTATTATCGCCGCCGGTATACTATTATATATATACCAGTTTTCCGGCAAGGTCAAGGACAAAGAAATTGTGAATGAACAAAAAACAGACATGTCTCCCGGATCAGATAAAGCGACCCTCACACTTGAAAATGGTAAAGTCATTGTCCTGGAACCCGGGAATGACACCCTGATCAATACCCGAATAAAGATATTACGAAACGATGGCGAGATTGTGTATAATAGCGATTTGACCGGAAACGAACCAGTATATCATGAGCTGACTATCCCGCGAAAAGGCCAATACAGACTGACACTTCCAGACGGTAGCAAGGTATGGTTGAATGCTGAATCTTCCATCAGGTATCCGACAGCGTTTACTGGTAATGAAAGAAGGGTTTTTGTAACGGGTGAAACTTTTTTTGAAGTAGCAAAAGATAAAAGTAAGCCATTCCGTGTTGTGGCAGGAGTTATGACGGTCGAGGCAGTCGGAACCCAATTCAATATTAATGCCTACCCCAATGAGCCCTTTTTGACAGCAACACTGGTAGAAGGATCTGTTCTTTTATCAAAAGGTAAAACTGAAAATATCCTGAAACCGGGTCAGCAAGCACAATTGACCCATGAGGATTTCAGGATTGTGAATACGGATGTACATGATGTGATGGCGTGGAAGAATAACCAGTTTAAGTTCACCAATACTCCTATTGACGCAATCATGCGGCAACTGGAAAGATGGTACGATGCTGAAGTCGTATATCAGGATAATGTTAATATACACCTGAATGCAACGATCGAGCGGGATGTTCCCGTATCGAAGTTGCTGCATATCCTGGAAGAGACAGAACAGGTGCATTTTAAAGTTGAAGGGAAAAAAATAATCGTGATGAAGTAAATTTTCAAAAATTGACCCAAACAAAAACCGGGATTCGTTGTAGCGAAGCCCGGCCAAAAGTCCGGGTTAACCCAATCAATATAGTCGGAGAGACTCAAATCATTGTTTAACCCAAACAAAACAAAGTTATGCAACAGGTTGCGTATTGCAAAGTCCGCCTTTGGCGGCAACCACTAAACCTTAAAACAATTCTGGCTATGAAAATGCTGGTCTTTCTTTTGACCTTTGCCTGCCTTCAAATGGCCGCAAGGGGGTATTCCCAGGGCATTACCATTTCGGTCAAAAACTCCCCGCTGGAAAAAGTATTCAAAGCCGTCGAACAGCAAACAAATTACCGGTTCGTATACAGCGAGGAAGCAATGGCTCTTTCCAAGCCAGTTACACTGGACGTAAAGAATGAAAGCATTGACAACCTGCTGAAACTTTGTTTTGAGGGCCAGCCACTTTCTTACAGCATGGAGGAAAAATTCATTATCGTAAAGATCACAGAGGAAAAAAAGAAAATCATAGCACCTTTTCTTGATGTTAAAGGAAAGGTGGTGAATGAAAACGGGGAACCGGTAGCTGGCGTTAGTATAAGAATTAAGGGAACTAATACCGGAACTACAACAAATAAAGAAGGGGAGTTTATATTAAATGGGATAGAGCCGGCCGCTACATTGATAGTCAGCGGAGCTGAACTGGAAACACAGGAAATAAGAATCAATGACAGGCGTTTTATCACTATCCAGGTTAAAGCCAGGGTAGGGGAGCTTGACCAGGTTGTCATGATGGCCTACGGTCAGACAACTAAAAGACTAAATACGGGTAGTATCAGCAAAGTGACTGCTGAGGAAATCAGCAAACAGCCGGTATCCAATCCCCTTGCTGCCTTGTACGGACGGGTGCCGGGATTAGAAATTGTTCAGAGCAGCGGCATTCCCGGTTCCACATTCAAAGTGCAAATCCGCGGACAAAATTCATTGATTCAGGGATCAGATCCTTTATTTATTATTGATGGAGTTCCATTTGCAGCCGGAAATAATATCATTAGCCAGGTAACATCAGCTGCTAATAACCCCAGACAAATCTCGGAAGGCGGATTAAATCCTTTTAACAGCATTAACACGGCTGACATTGAAAGTATTGAAGTATTAAAAGACGCTGATGCAACAGCCATTTATGGGAGCCGCGGCGCCAACGGGGTTATTCTTATTACAACAAAAAAGGGAAGACCGGGCCGGACCAAAGCGAGCATTAATTTCTACACAGGATTAAGTAAGGTGAGCCGAACAATGGATTTGCTTAATACCCAGCAGTATATACAAATGCGTAAAGAAGCCTTTGCTAATGATGGGGCTATTCCTACTTCTTCAAATGCTGCAGATCTATTAGTTTGGGACACAACCCGGTTTACCGATTTTAAAAAATTGTTAATCGGAGGAACGGCGCATACTACTGATGTACAGGTCTCCCTATCCGGTGGGAATACAAATACCCAATTTTTAATTGGCAGCGGATATCGCCAGGAAACTACTGTTTTCCCCGGTGATCTCTCTGATAAAAGAGGATCCATGCATCTACATTTAACGCAGAGTTCTTCCGATAAGAAATTTCACAGCCTGCTTTTAATTAATTATTCTTCTGATAAAAACCAATTAATAAGAACCGATCTTACAACATTCATAGCCTATCCGGCAAATTTCCCCAATTTATATGATTCCAACGGAAAGCTTAATTGGGTGTTCTATGACAATGCATACAGAAATCCGTTGGCAGATTTATTTAGAAAATACACTACACAAACTGAGAGTTTAATAAGCAGCCTGCAATTAAGCTATAAGATATTAGCAGACCTGAACATAAGGGCCAGTCTTGGTTACAATACGCTTCATAATGACGAAATTTCAATCTACCCGAAAACCTCTATAGCACCACAATCCACTACGCTGGCATCTTCAGAGTTTGGTAATAGTTTCCTGAAAAGCTGGATCATTGAACCGCAGATAGAATATATTAAACAATTAGGTAAAGGAAAGTTAGACCTATTGGCAGGAGCCAGTTACCAGAACATAAGTAATAACAGCAGTGTCATATCTGCAACAAACTATCGAAATGATCTGTTGCTGGGTTCATTGAGTGGCGCGGGATCCATCAGTGCAGATAATAACAGCAGCCAGTACAGGTATGGTGCGATTTTCGGGCGATTTAATTTCGCTTGGATGGATAAATACATTCTAAATCTTTCCGGAAGACGAGATGGTTCCAGTCGCTTCGGACAGGGTAAGCAGTTCGCCAATTTTGGAGCTGCCGGGTTTGCCTGGATAATTTCTAATGAAAGGGTTTTCAAAAAGTCTTTGCCATTTATGAGCTTTGGAAAAGTAAGGTTAAGTTACGGTTCGACAGGAAATGACCAGATAGGCAATTATATGTATTTGGATACATGGAGTCCGACCAGTCAGACCTATCAAAATGTACCAGGACTCCTTCCGACCAGATTGTATAATTCTGATTATGCCTGGGAAATCAACCGAAAATTTGAGGCTGCTCTTGAATTGGGATTTATCAAGGATCGTATTCTTATTTCCACATCCTGGTTCCGGAACCGATCAGGGAATCAATTAATTCAATACACTTTACCCATACAAACAGGTTTTAATTCAATTTTGCAAAATTTTCCCGGCATCGTACAAAATACAGGTGTTGAAGTTTCTGTCTCCACTAAAAATATCGCATCCAAAGTTCTTGAATGGACAACATCAATGAATTTTAGTATTCCCAGGAATAAGCTAATTTCTTTTCCCGGACTAGCCATATCAAGTTATTCAAGCCGATATGTGGTTGGTGAACCACTGAATCTCATAAATGCCTATCATTTTTTGGGTGTTGATCCTGTCACGGGGGTGTACAAATTTCAGGACCTGGACAGTAATGGGCTATTGAACAGTAAGGATAGAATAATCTCAGGGTATTCCGGGGCAAAGTTCTATGGAGGTTTAATTAACACTTTCAAGTTCCGAAACTTTGAATTGAGTTTTCTTTTAGAGTATAAAAAGCAAATTGGAAGAAATTATTATGGCACACTTGGTGCCAATTTACCAGGAAGGCCGGTTAATCAGCCCGTCCTTGTTTTAGATCGCTGGCAAAAACCGGGTGAGGTCACTAATGTACAAAGGTATGTGGCAACCGCAGGAAACCCGGCGTTTGCCGCGAATACTAATTTGGGTGCCTCTGATGCAGTTTATAGCGACGCTTCCTATACCCGGATGAAGAATATCTCTTTTTCTTACCAGTTAAAAAGGTCCTGGTTAAAAAGGATACATGCTGAAAATTGCAGATTCTCCCTGGAAGGCCAAAATCTATTCACTATAACGAAATATACAGGCGCTGATCCTGAAAATCAGAACCTATACAGACTTCCGCCGCTTCGAACAATCGTGGGGCGTATTCAAATTATTTTTTAAACATTTAGTTATGCAAAAGCATTGCAACAGATATTTAATTGCGGGAATTATCTCCTTTCAGTTCATCTTGTGTTCATGCAAAAAATTCATTGATATCGGCCTTCCCAATAATCAGATCCAAAGCACGAAAGTCTTTGCAGATGATTCAACTGCTACATCAACATTATTGGGACTCTATAGTGAAATGATGCGTACTACCCTGCATCTGACAAATGGAGGGCTGAGCCTATATGCAGGACTTTCCTCAGATGAGATCACTAATACATCAACAAACGCCAGCACAGATCCGATAACAACTAATTCAATCAGTTCCGATAATTCCGTTATTAACGGGAATTTTTGGACTCCCGCATACAGCAAAATTTATACGGCAAATGCAATTTTGGAAGGATTGACAAATTCCACCAGCTTATCCGATTCTGTTAAATATAGTATTGAAGGGGAGACCAAGGTCATCAGAGCCCTTTACCTGTTTTACCTGGTTAACTTATTTGGTGATGTGCCTATGACCCTACATACAAATTACCAGGCAAATTCAATAATGCCGCGTTCACCTTCCCAACAAATTTATGATCAGATCATCAACGATTTAAAAGATGCGGAACTCATTCTAAAATCAAATTACCCATCAACCGGAAGAGCCAGGATAAATAAATGGACCGCTACAGCCATATTGGCCCGGGTTTATCTTTATCGGGGGGATTGGAGTAATGCGGAAACGAAAGCAACCATGGTAATCAATTCAGGGTCATATAGCCTGGTTGCTAACCTGGACAATGTGTTTTTGGCGACCAGTAATGAGATCATATGGCAAATGCCTCCCGTGCCTTCTCTAAATAATACCTCCGAAGGGGCTAATTTTAACCCGTCAACTACAACAACAAAGCCAGCGTACGCGCTTACAACTTATTTAATCAATGCATTTGAAGCCGGTGATCAGCGAAAAACAAAATGGATAAAAAGCAACATAATTTCAACCCCGGCTCCGCCTGTAACCTATTATTATCCTTATAAATATAAGATCAGAACCGGCGGTGGTGCAACCGAGAATAATGTTGTAGTGCGCCTGGCTGAAATGTACCTTATAAGGGCAGAAGCCAGGGCTCAGCAATTTAATATCCCGGGATCTCAAACAGATCTGAATATAGTTCGTGCCCGGGCCGGGTTGCCAAATACGGCCGCCAATAATCAAGCGACTTTGCTATCTGCGGTGGAACACGAGCGCCAGACCGAGCTTTTTACAGAATGGGGCCATCGCTGGCTTGATTTGAAAAGAACAAACAGAGCCAATGCAGTGTTGGGAATTGAAAAGGCTCCCAACTGGCAACCCGATGATGCATTATATCCTATCCCGTTTGCACAAATTGAAAGGAACCCCTTCTTAATTCAAAATCCGGGGTACTGATTGACCCGGTTGTGGGGTTCTTGAATCCAAATTAAAACAAAATGAAAAGATCTATGAAAATAATCATCAGCTTATCGATCCTTATTCTCGAATTCTGCGGAAACGCAATTGCACAACCATTAAAAGTTGGCCAAAAAATTGACGATATAGAGTTGACAAATGTTTTAAATTATCCAAAGGATGCCTTTAAATTTTCTGACCTGCATGGAAAGCTTATTATATTGGACTTTTGGGGTCCCGCTTGCGGATCATGCATTACGGCCTTCCCCAGAATGGAAGCTCTTCAAGAAAAATTTGAAGGAAAGATCCAGATCATCGCTGTAAATAGGGAAACAATTGATTCCACGAGAAATTTTTTTACCCGGCATCCCAGGATAAAAATGCCGGCTATTCCATTTGCGACCGGTGATAAAGTTCTTAAAGGACTTTTTCCACGGAACTATGTCCCCTGGCATGTATGGATCGACAGTAACCGGGTCGTCCGGTACATTACCGATGGGTATAATGCTACTGAGGCAAATATATCAGCCTTCCTGGCAGACAAGGATCCCGGCATATCACAGTTAGAGTTTGTAAACGATTATAATTCTAAGTTGCCTGCATTTGCCCAGGCCAACCAAAAGTATACCGATAAGGTTGAGTATTACTCTTATATTTCTCATTGTGTCAGCGGTGCCAGCATCGGAAACAGCAGACTGTCATCAGAGCAGGGAAACAAGGTTAGAATTTCCTGTAACTGCCAAGCCATTGTTGATATTTATAAAGCGGCTTACAGTGAAAAAGGTAAATATAGTTTAGAAACTAAGAATTCTGTGATCTTGGAAGTCCCAGACACGTTCCGGTACATATATCCCAAGAACGCGGCTCTTATAGACGACTGGAAGAAGAAGTATTGTTTTAACTATGACCTGGTGTTTCCCGCTTCAAAAAAAGATCAAATGTTCAAAACTATGCAGCAGGATTTGAACAGGTTCTTTGATCTGACTGCATCGTTTGAAAAACGCCTGGTAAAAAGTCTTGTACTTGTCAGAGTTATTAAAGATGCTCCTGTTATCAACAAAGATCAGAGCGGATCGAATTTACAAAACAATATTTATAAAGATTCAATACTTCAATTTCAAAATAAACCTTTTTCCGCTTTTTTTAATAGCCTAAGGAGGTTACTCTATAATAATGGCCTTGAAACATTTCTGATCAATGAAACAGGTTACCAGGATGAATTGGTAAATATTGAGATCAATTGGGCTACTCTTTTTTCACTGAATCTTTGCAAGTTAAGGGAGGAACTTAGCAAATACAATCTGGATCTGGTTGAGGAACCAAGACCGGTAGATGTTTTGGTTGTCAGAAAGATAGGGCAAGAAGAAAATTAGAAATTTAAAGGAAAAGAGGATAAAAGTAAATCTTATCCTCTATTTTCCGTTCGCTGAAATGAGATCATTCTGTTTTAGGAATAAAATCACCTTCATCTCCAGGAGCTTCTCCGGTAACATCAACAAGGTCATCATAGTCCGTGTCATAACCTTTAGAACATACAATCGCGCCTGCATCGGGGCATATTACTACGTCGATTGCATCTTCTCTTTGGATAAATCCCAATGCCTCGGTCAGCGTATTTGTGCTTTGGTCAAATCTGTACCAATGCATTTCCCCGGCTTTTTTTACCGGCTTACCGGTTGTGAAAGCGCTAAATCCAATTGCCAATACGACCGCAAAAATGCCCAATAAATACTTTTTCATAATGTAAAATTTGGTTGGTTAATATTTTGCTTACTCTTTTCTACAGGTTTTCAGCTACTCCTGTTTATCGCGATAAAGATTTAATCCTTTTATGAAGGCCCAGGCCGGTTGCGGCAAGGAAGGTGAAAAATATATTGAACATAAGATGTTGTCTCCAGGTCATCTGTGGCAATACTCCGCCACAGGTGCATGGCCGGTCCGGTGTGAAATAGATCATATAAGTAATGTAAAATGTGAAAAGACTCATTATGACCAGCGAGGCCACCAGGCCCCATTTTCTTAGCGCTGGTATGAGCAGCAATAATGCAATGCTGAGTTCGGCAAAGGGCAGGAAAAGTGAAATGGGCCCTGCCATGGATCCGATCAAAGGAGAGGCAGCGAGAGTCTTTCTGAATCGCACAATGTTTCCTAGTTTATCTATTCCGGTATAAACAAATAACAGGATCAGAAGCGCTGATATGATCTCTACCAGGATATATCTCAGTCGTTTGGTCATTACTGAAATAAAGGTGAGAAATTAATATTGGGATAGATTTCGCAAACAGAATTATAAGTTTATCAACCGGGATAAAAAACTAAATTTCTCCCAGATGCGAAATCAATAATCCCGTTTGAAAAACTCTGCTCCGAGGGGCACTTTTATTTTAGCCCGCTTATTATGGAAAAACTCTTTCAACTCCTTAATTCTGTTCACCCTATATCGCCAGGTCTGGCCGAATACATGACCGAAATTGTACAATGGAAAGAACTTGCCAAAAAGGAATTCTTATTAAAAGCCGGTCATCTCTGTCGCAATATCTACTTTATTGAAAAAGGACTATTACGCTGTTTTTATTTCAAGGGCGAAAGCGAGATATGTTCCTGGTTTATGAAAGAAAACGATGTGATCGTGTCCATTGAAAGTTTTTTCCTGCGCACAGTCAGTTATGAATCCATCCAGGCGCTGGAGGACTGCGCTTTGTATTATATCAGTTACGAGGACCTCTATCATATTTACCGGACCTATCCCGAATTCAACTGGACGGGCAGGGAGTTGATGCAGAATTATTACATTTTCTGGGCTAAACAACTTTATGGCCTGCGCATGCAGCAAGCGCCTGAACGATATAAATGGTTATTGGTTAATTTCCCCGATCTCATTTTGCGTGTTCCTGCCAAATACCTGGCATCCTGGCTGGGTATTACCCCAGTGATGCTGAGCATCATCAAAGGGAAAAAGATTTCTTAAAATATTTTAACTCCAATCGCTGGTCTGCGCCGCTATTTTTATTCATCAAAATAAACATGGAAGGAATGAAAATTATTGCGGTGAAAATTTCGATGGATTTTAGTGATCGTTTTTGATTCGAAAAAAATTTGCTGTTTATTCTATCGAAGACGAGGCCTCTTTTGAAAAGGGGTAGCTTTCCCTCCCGGCCTTTCCCCGTAAGGAGAGGTCCCGGGTTGGGAATTGAATTCATGAATATGAAAATGATGAGATAGCTGATCCATTAATTTCTTGAAACGAGCTATCAACGCGTCAATAGTTTTTAAGCGTTTGCTAAAAGCATAGTCATTGCGATAAAAAATTAAGGTATTAAATATCGAAGAAGAAGTTTCAAAAATCATAGAATCTTATACCATTTTCAAACAATCTTCCATCACCCGTGTATATAATTTTGAATTTTTAATAGATTCCTTTGGAGTTCAATATACCTACCGATAAAGAAATTGCTGAAAAAGCCCGCACTCTCATCCTCGCGGATCTCTCAACCTACGACTCCGTGCCCGCACTCGCTACAAAAGCCGGAACCAATCCATTCAAATTAAAAAAAGTCTTCAAAGCCCAGTATGGTATCAGCGTTTTTCAGTTCTCCCGGCAGCAGCGGATCGATCGGGCAAAAGAGTTACTCCTGCAGACCAATTATACACTCCAGACCATCGGGGAAATGGTCGGCTACTCGGAAGGCAATAATTTTCAGGTGGCGTTTAAGGGGGTGGTGGGGAAGACGCCG
>CAZGGQ010000064.1:0-22624 GCA_964525285.1 uncultured Chitinophaga sp. | reverse complement strand
TGAAAATTTAATCCTGTTTTTTATAGCGCAATTTAAAATTATCAAGATATAGCCTGTTGGGGTAACTATCATCATTCATCCCTCCTCCATTCTCTCTTGAAATAAAGTGAATGGCAATTGATCTTGCTTTTTTATTGGAGTGATAAGTCAGCGGGATCTCAAACCTTGTCCAGTTCATTGCCGTATCCAGTAAGATCGCTCCGTAGGCCAGGGTGTCCCCGGCAACATCTTTTAGTAAGATATGTCCTCCGGCTGAATCAGTAAAGTTGACCGGATCAGTATAGCGGTAATAACCGGTTAATTTAACCGGCTTGCCCGTAAACGGAACAGTATACTCAGTCCAGTTCTTATGAGGGTCCTTATGGCTCCCGTAAAATAAATGTCCCCTGACGTAGCTGTACCAGGTGGAAAGAACCACTGCATATTTTCCCTGTTGTGCATCGGGGGATGGACTGTATTTAAGGGCCGCAGCCAGGTCTACCGACCAGTATGATGGCAAGAGATGTTGAGAAGAATCTTTCCAGTTTTCAAACCCGGCATTCTTTAATTGCTGGCTGTTTGCATATAAGCAGCTAAGAAGAAATAGCGTAAAAGTGAAAATTATTTTCATTTTTAAAATCAAATTCGGGAAATAAAAAAATTAAATAACGATATACTATTTGATTATTGCCGGCCATACTATTTATTCATCATTATTATTTTTTGTACTGGCAGAATATCCTCCTGTACATGCTCCAAAAAAATAACAGGCGAACAGAAAGTTACAAATAATTTCCACACCGGTTCCTTAGCGGTATTTTTATTGCCGCTGATAAATCTTTTGCTGGCTTTTAGTCAGAAATCAGTATTTTTCCAATTCCGAATATTTTCTAAACTTCAATCAACCAACGTTATGAGTTTATTTGTCAGAAAACCAATGGCTGCTTTGATGAATGAAGCTGCCGAGACCGGAACCCATACCCTGAAAAAAACATTAGGTGCAAAAGGTTTGATCGCATTAGGGATCGGCGCTATTATCGGTGCCGGTTTGTTTTCTATAACGGGCATGGCAGCGGCCAATCATGCAGGCCCGGCTATCACCCTTTCATTTGTAGTGGCTGGCCTGGGATGTTTGTTTGCCGGTCTCTGTTATGCAGAGTTTGCTTCCATGATCCCCGTTGCCGGCAGTGCTTATACCTATAGTTATGCCACCATGGGTGAATTTATGGCCTGGATCATCGGTTGGGATCTTGTGCTGGAATATGCGGTTGGTGCAGCCACCGTGGGAATCAGTTGGAGCCGGTATCTCGGTAGATTTTTAGAAGGTTTTGGTGTTCACCTTCCTCCTGACCTCATGGCAGGTCCCTGGGATGGGGGAATCATTAATCTTCCGGCCGTATTTATTATTGTATTGATGAGTTTGCTGTTGATCAGGGGAACAAAAGGAAGTGCTATTGTAAACAGTATAATCGTTGTAATAAAGATCGCGGTAGTCCTAACTTTTATCATTCTTGGATGGCAGTATATTAATAATTCGAATTATGATCCTTATATCCCTGATAATACAGGAAAATTTGGCGATTTCGGATTCAGTGGAATAATCCGGGCAGCCGCCATTGTCTTTTTTGCTTATATCGGTTTTGATGCAGTGAGTACGGCAGCACAGGAAGCGAAAAACCCAAAACGGGATATGCCTATCGGCATTTTAGGTTCCCTTCTTATTTGTACAATATTATATATACTCTTTGCCCATGTAATGACAGGTGTTACCAGTTATAAGACTTTTGTTGGCCAGGATGGTATCGCACCTGTTTCTGTAGCTATTGATCATATGGGAACGGTTGATGCCGCCACCGGTGCTCTGAAACCAGATTTTCCCTGGTTGAACCGTGCTATTGTGGTTGCCATCCTTTTTGGATATTCTTCGGTTATATTAGTGATGTTGATGGGACAAAGCCGTGTTTTCTATAGCATGAGTAAGGATGGTTTGATCCCAAAAATTTTCTCTTCTGTAAATCCTAAAACACAAACACCGGCAAAAAACAATTTCTTGTTTATGCTGTTTGTAAGTGCTTTTGCTGCTTTTGTTCCGGCAAGAGTTGTTGGGGAAATGACAAGTATCGGAACATTGTTTGCATTCATCCTGGTATGTATCGGCGTTTGGGTCATGAGGAAAAAAATGCCCGAATTGAAAAGATCATTTAAAACACCGATGGTTCCATTGATCCCGATCCTGGGTATTGCCACCTGTTTATTCATGATGGTGTTCCTGCCCATGGATACATGGATACGTTTATTGCTTTGGATGCTGATCGGTCTTGATATTTACCTTATTTATGGAGCTAAAAACAGCCACCTTGGTAATGGTACCAGCAGCCGAAAAGGAATGAAGATGGCCCGTTATACAGGCATTGCACTGGCAGTTCTTCTGGCCATTGTAGGTTTCCTGCATCAGATTTCTGCTGGATGGACGCATCCGGCTCTAAGCCCGGATGGAAGTCCGCTCCTGAATACTGATGGAAGCGCCTTGATGGAAAATACAAACCGGACATTATTATATATTTCAATCGCCTTCGCAGTAATACATGTAGCCCTGTATGCAAGTAAATTGGGTAGAAAAGAAGATAAAGCCTGATTGAAGAATTCTTAAAAAAAACCGTCCTGTCTTCAACGGGACGGTTTTTCTTTTACATGCATTGCATTAGATTTGCAATCCCAAAGGGATTCCTGCAAACAGCAGAGCCTTCCATATTGACTTATATGACTTATTTGACCCTTTAACCTATTTGACTTAATGACTGATTTCTATGGGAAGAATTTTTGAAGTACGTAAAGCCTCGAAGTTTGCCCGCTGGGATAAAATGGCCAAGAATTTTACCCGTATCGGCAAAGAAATAATCATTGCGGTAAAAGCAGGCGGAGCAGACCCCAATTCAAATCCCGCCCTTCGCCGCTGTTTTCAAAATGCCCGTAGTGTTGGTATGCCCAAGGACAGGGTGGAGGCAGCTATTAAAAGAGCACAGGGAAAAGAATTAATAAACTATGATGAGATCCTGTACGAAGGTTATGCCCCGCATGGTGTAGCCATACTTGTAGAAACAGCAACAGATAATCATGTAAGAACAGTGGCGAATGTGAAATCACATTTCAACAAGGGTGGCGGCACGCTGGGTAACAGCGGCAGTGTTGCATTTCAATTTAAGAAAATGGGAGTGTTCAAATTAAAACCCGAAGGGCTGAATGCCGAAGACATGGAACTGGAACTGATTGATTTTGGTCTTGAAGAGTTAGGTGAAGGCAGTGGAGAAAATGGAGAAGATATTTTAGTGGTTCGCTGCGCTTTTACCGATTTTGGCCACATGCAAAAAGCATTGGAAGATAAAGGCATTGTTCCTATCACTGCCGAATTGGAATGGATACCATCCACTACTGTTCCGGTAAATGATGAACAGGCGGCTGATGTAAGCAAGCTGATCGAGAAGTTAGAACAGGATGAAGATGTGCAGAAGGTTTTTCATAATATGGGGTGAGAAAATTATCAATTGCAGGACCTTGGCAAATTCCGCATAAACAATTTCGCCTTCTCTGCGAATGCCTTACCCGGTTCTGTGGCATACTGGATATCTAATGCTTTCAATTGTATCTCCAGGTTCTGCAATTGCCCGTTCTGGCTGTACAGACAGGAAATACGCAGCTGGTATTTCTGGCGACTTGCTTCATTACTTGTTTGTTCAGCCCTTCGTTCTGCCTCGCATATTTTTACTTCGTTTTCGAGGATCATTTGTTTAGTGACCGCCGCATGGTCTATCATTTGTCCCATCGCCTGCTGGGCAGGTAAGTATTGATAGGTATTACCTGACTGGCTGGTATTAAGTCTTACTCCCTGCACCCTTAACTGTTCTTTCCTGAAGTTGATGACAGCCATTTTTTGCGAAACACATTCGTTTCCTATTTTGGCTTCATCGGCAGCAATTTTAACTCTTTCCCGCTGCAGGCTTGTCAATGTTTTGGTATATAATTCATCCTCTGCTATCCTGAACGGCGCCGGATCAAAACAAATGTTTACTTCTTCCAGCTCTGTTATTTTACAACCAAAGCTGCTGCTTTCCATTTCCATGACAATGAACAAGCCTTTATCCGTAAACTGGTAACCCACTCCTGAGTTGCCGATAAATTTGCTGGTACTTACATTGATCTCAGCAGGAAAAACTTTTCCAAAAAGAAAATAGACCGGGCTGGTAGGGTTATCATGTTTGTAGGCCCATGTTTTTATCTTATCGCCGCAATATCCCCTTCGCTCTGTTTTTTTGTGAATGGTCTGTACAATATTGGAAGGCATACTTAGCTGATGGACCTGCGTATTACCGGTGGATACAATGTGTTCTATACGTCCGTTCTTTTTAGTGTTTTTGAAAGTGTAGGCATTACCCTTTAACCCGGTTACAAAGAAGATAAATTTTTCATCATCGGTTTTGATGGCGCACAGATCGGCTCCTGTTCCTGAGGGAGTTAAAATACCTGCATATCCTTCCCGGGTGTTCAGGTACATGCATTGTTCCACGGGACCTGAATTGAGAAGTGATTTTATTTTTATTCTTTTATCAAAACATAACTTTTGACCGGTAGGTGATATCGTTTGTGGTGAGGACTGCCCGGTAATAACAGGAGCCTGCAATATTCCATTATAATATTCCTGCTGTGACCAGCTACCCCAGGCGGTATCAGGTGCGGGGTCTTGTGCTACTACTGAAGTACTGGCTATGGCCAGGAGAACCGTAAATAAAAAAATCTTTCTCATAGGTTTTATGTTTATGATTAAAACGAAGATCAGCACCCGGTATTTTCGGCACTTCTTCATAAGTCTTTCCGATCAATTACTGTTTGGTACCTGCATATTTGCCCTCCGGGGACGCTTTTAGATGCAACAGGAAAAACAATACTATCCCAATTATTTTTTCCATAAAAAATATTTATTCCAGCAGTAAATTACAATTTATCCCGAATACTTTCCAGTTTACCTTTGTACATAATGGAAGAAACCCCGGTGATCCTTTTTGACGGTGTTTGTAATTTCTGCAATTACTGGGTAAATTTTGCTATTAAACGTGACAGGAAAAAAAAGTTAAAATTTACAACCCTGCAGGGAGAAACGGCAAAGCAACTGCTGCCGCAACATCATATCAATCCCACTTCTCTTAGTTCAGTGATCATAATTGATAAGGGAAGGGCTTACACGCAATCATCAGCCGCTATCAGGATATGTAAATACTTAAATGGAGGATGGAAATTATTTTATGGATTGATGATCATCCCCAAATTCATCCGTGATTTTTTTTATAATATCATTGCCCGCAACCGGTATAAATGGTTTGGCAAAAAAGAAAGCTGCATGGTACCCAGGCCTGAACTAAGGGAAAGGTTTCTTGATTAGTTCGTGAATGGTGAATGGTCAATTGTCAATAGCGGCTCTCCTATTGCAGCTGTGGTATTCCCTACTCACCACTCACCTTGCATTGATAGCTACAACTACCTTGTCAATATTCAGCGCCCCGTAATTGAAGACATGCTTTGAACCATCCGTTAAAGTGAGTATGGCTTTTTTAGCTAAGAAACTTTTTTCAACCTGCACATCGGCTATGTCTGCCTTATTGATCTCCAGGTAACCCTCACTTCCCCATTTAATAAACATAGCTTCTGATAACAGGCCTTTTGCTGACACATCATACTTGGCATCATAGAGCAGTCTTTTGTTGGTGATGGTCAATTTGCCATTGTACTTTCCTCCACCGGGTGGGCTGTAAAGCAATGTCCAGGTATCAATAACGGTTTCATCCGGTAATAAATCGAAAGGAAATTTTGACATAAGGATTGTTTTGGAATAAAGCTAACTCAATTTCTTTTAAGCAAAATTTATATTGCTGACTATCTGCTCACGACTCACGACTCACGGCTCACGACTAATGACTAAAGACTAAAGACTCATATCTCAATCTCCCCCTTCATATAAAATACACAATCACCACCCATGATCACCCTTTCCCCTTTTTGTTCACAATAAATATTGCCACCTCTTTTGGAAAGTTGCCTGGCCATCATCTTTTCCATTCCTAATTTATAACTCCAGAAAGGTATCAATTGCGAATGTGCCGAGCCGGTTACCGGGTCTTCATCAATACCGGCAGTGGGTGCAAAAAACCGGGAAACAAAATCAACTTCCTTACCGGGAGCTGTAATTATTACTTTCTCTCCTGTTTTTTTCATCAACGTAAAATCAGGCTGGCATTTCTTTATTGCATCTTCATTTAATAACTCAACCAAATAATCCCTGTGCTTATATACTCCTGTAATTTCAGGATGACCAAGTGATGCCAGCAATTCAGCGGGGTATTCATCCATTCTTTCGGGCTTCCAACTGGGAAAATTCATTTCCAGGATATCTTTTTTCCTGTTAACTGTGAGCAATCCGCTTTTAGAATTAAAAACAATTTTCTTCCTTTTCTCTTTAAGGATCTCAAAGATCACCCAGGCGGAAGCCATTGTGGCATGACCGCATAAATTTATTTCCAGCCCGGGGGTGAACCATCTGATATCATAATCGACCCCTTTGTCCTTTGAAGTAACAAAGAATACGGTTTCACTCAGGTTATTCTCCATAGCCAGTTGCTGCATCAGTTCAGTTGAAAGCCATTTCTTCAATGGAATGACAGCAGCCGGATTACCGCCGAATAATTTATTTGTAAATGCATCAACCTGGTAAAGTGTCAGTTTCATAATTCTGCTTTTATTCCGTAAAATTTAAACCCGCCATGCTGAATAGTGACGGGTTAACCAAAAGGAACAGGAAGACAAATTTTAGTTTAAACTTTATCCTTTTTTTCATCCTTATCCTTGCCCTTTTTTTCTTCTTTGTCTTTGCCCACCCGGAAAGACACTTTACACACAACACCATATGATTTTATCTTTCCATCCTTTACATGTGCTTTCATACTTTTTACCCATACCGAATCAATATTGCGGATGGTTTTTGATGTTTCCTTTACTGCCTGTTTTACAGCATCATCAAAACTTTTTTCTGAAGTAGCGATTACTTCAATAACTTTTACAATAGCCATGGTAGTTGTTTTGGAGTGAGTGTTAATAATTACGCTAAAAGGTACTACAATTTTTTAAGAAATAACCAATGGGCAATGGACAAATTTAAGCCCCCCGTTCCAAACATTATCGCTAATACTTCGCGGAGTTATTGATCATATGATTGAACAATCTTCCTATTTCTGCATTTTTTGTTGTAAACTTGCTGTGTATAGTATCGTCAATATACTTACAGGCCAAAGCAAAATCAAGCCATCCGGAAGTTTCGGAGTTTTCCATATCACTATCTGGTACTTTGGAGACAAAATGTGCAGGATATTTCTTTTTACGGTAGGCTTCCAACAGGCAAATGCTATTACTTCTAGAAGATCTCCGAACCTGGTCTGTTTAGGAATAGGTTTCTTCCTTAGGAAACTTTTTAGAAACTTCAAATATGTCCATAGCTAATTCAAATGCCAACTTGAAAACTTTAGTATGTTTTACACTAATTGCCGCCATAATAATTGTTTCATAAATTATTAAACCCCTTTTGTCAATTGCATATTGCTTATTGCCTATTGTTTATTGCCTGTTGTCCATTGTCTATTGTCCATTATTCCTTCATCATCTCTTTAATAACCGCTTCAATCTCTTCTGCATTGGGCTTGCTGAAATAGTCACCATCACTGCCATAGGCAGGACGGTGGGCTTTCCCTGTTATGGTTCTCGGGGCCACATCAAGGTATTTATAACCACCCTGTTCTTCCATCACTTTGTTGAACATATAAGCTGCAGCCCCACCCGGAACATCTTCATCCGCAAAAACGATCCGGTTGGTTTTTTTAAGTGAACCCAGTATCTTATGATGGATATCAAATGGAAGTAAGGTCTGCACATCCACTATCTCGCAACTAATACCCTGCGTTTCCAGCATATTTACGGCATCCTGCACAATTCTCAATGTAGAACCATAGGAAACTATCGTTACATCCTCTCCTTCTTTTATTACTTCCGGAACACCCAGCTGAACGGTAAATTCCAAAAGATTAGCAGGCAGTTTTTCTTTCAGGCGGTAACCATTCAGGCATTCAATTACAAGTCCGGGGTCATTGCTTCTTAATAAAGTATTATACATACCCACAGCCTGAGTCATATTTCTCGGTACGCAAACATAGATTCCCCGCAGCGCATTTATGATCATGCCCATCGGTGAACCGCTGTGCCAGATGCCTTCCAGCCGGTGGCCCCGGGTGCGCACAATTAAGGGATAGCTTTGTATACCAGCCGAACGGTAATGCAATGTGGCCACATCATCACTCAATGGCTGTAATCCATACAACAGGTAATCAAGATATTGGATTTCTGCTATCGGCCGCAAGCCACGCAACGCCAAACCAATGCCCTGTCCAATGATGGTCAGTTCCCTTATACCGGTATCAAAAATTCTTTGATTTCCGTGTTTTTGCTGCAAACCGCTGAAACCCTGGTTCACATCGCCGATAAATCCAAGGTCTTCACCAAAAGCAACTACTTTCTGATTGGATGTAAATAATTCATCAAAATATTTATTCAACACTTCAAAGCCATTCAAAACCGGTGCAGAATCAGCAAACATAGCTTCCACCTCTTTTACTTTCAATGCACTCTTTGGCCCTTCATTATAAAGATGCGTGTTATACAGTTTTTTATTTTCTGCAAGCAGATCATTATAATAATCTTTTGTCCGGTCAGCAGTATCCGAATGGCCGGCAATAGTCAGAGCTGCATTCAATGTTTTCAATACATCCCGGCGCAATGGCTCCCGGTTGGCTGCTAATCCGGCAGATAATTTTTGTAAGGTCTCAGCTTGTTGGGGGAGACCGCTGGCTATATTATTGATAAGATCAACTGCACTTTGCACCTGTTCCTTAATGGGTGCAAGAAATTTTTCCCAGGCGGCAACCCTGCTTTCCCTTACATATTCCTTTGCCTGTTCAGCTATTTTTTTTAATTCCTCCTCCTCAGCCAGCGCATTCGCAATGATCCATTCATTCATTTTCTTTATACCATCCCATTCTCTTTCCCACTCTAACCGTTCGGGGCTTTTATATCTTTCATGACTGCCGGAAGTGGAATGGCCCTGTGGCTGGGTATTTTCATCAACATGAAACAATACCGGTGTATGTGTTTCTCTTGCCAGTCTTATCCCTTCTTCAAATGCCTCACACATACCGGCATAGTCCCATCCTTTTACTTTATAAATATTGATACCATTGCTGTCCTCTTTTTTTTGCATTCCACTCAACGCATCTGAAATGGAAGCCTTAATGGTCTGGTATTTTTTAGGAACAGAAATACCATAGCCATCATCCCATACAAAAACGGCCAGCGGAACCTGTAACACCCCGGCAGCATTGATGGCTTCCCAAAAATGTCCTTCGCTGGTAGATGCATCGCCTACGGTAGCAAAACATACTTCATTTCCATTATCAGAAAGGTTTCTGAAGGAATGAAGCTGCTCAATATTCCGGAAGGCTTTGGATGCGAAGGCTAATCCAAGTGCCCGTGGCATCTGTCCGGCAGTAGGAGCAATATCACTCGAAACATTTTTAAGATTGGCCAGGTCAAGCCATTCGCCATTTTCATTTACCATCCTGCTGGCAAAGTGACAGTTCATTTGCCTGCCTGCGCTGAAGGGTTCCCTTTCCGGGTTTGGGTCAGCATATAACTGGGCAAAAATCTGCTCTACAGTTGAAAGACCAGCCGCAAGCATAAAAGTCTGATCCCTGTAATAACCGCTCCGAAAATCACCTGGCTTAAAAAATTTGGCCATCGCCACCTGGGCCACTTCTTTTCCATCACCAAAAATGCCAAACTTGGCCTTCCCGCTCAATACTTCCTTGCGACCTAAGAAACTGACCTCCCGGCTGATACAGGCTACCCGGAAGTCACTCAGCACTTCTTCCCTGAACCGGTCGAAGGAAAGTTTTCCTGCTTCAGTAAGTATCTCAGGGTTCGTATTTTCCATGCCACAAAAATAGGAAGATTGGGTACACTCCCCTTTTCATTATATGGGAGGAAAAAAATAGCCAGAAAGCCTGCAACCCTTCTATAAAATATGCCATCTTTGCCTTAAATTTGGAGTTTTCAAACAGGTGTATATGAAGAAAATCGCTGCCCTTTTTGTTTTGATGACTGCCTTTTTTGTGGCAGGTGCACAAAACCAGGCTGTACCTGAAGATGTGCTTCAAATAAAGGATATGGTGCATGATTTTGGCAAGATCCCGCAGGGCAAACCTGTTTATTACATATTTGAAATCGTAAATACCGGGAAAACAGAATTGAAACTGGATAATGTTCAGGCCAGTTGCGGATGCACTACTCCTGAATGGAGCAAAGATCCCATCGCACCCGGCGCTACCGCAAAGATCAAAGTAGGATATAATGCCGCAGCAGAGAATTATTTTGAAAAGCCCATTACAATCACTTACAACGGCACTCAATCCAAACAATTAATAATAAAAGGCACCGTATGGAAAGCCCCGGATGGCCCCGCACCTGTCAACACATCAATTGATCTATTAAAAAAACAAACCTTTTAAAATTTGTAAACCATGAAGAAGATTCTATTCCTCGCAACTGCATTTGTATTTACACTGGCCGTAAAAGCACAGTCGAAAGTGGACAGTGTTATTAAAATGAATGTTGAAACCCATGATTTCGGAAAAGTTAAGCAGGGAATCCCTGTTACGTATGAGTTTGAGATCAAGAACATTTCAGATGCCCCTGTAGTGGTTGAAAATACCTGGGCAAGCTGCGGCTGCACTACTCCTGATAAGATCACAGAACCTATTCTGCCCGGCAAAACAGCTAAACTGAAAGTTCTGTATAACTCTGCTGCTGTTGCCCCAATTAATAAGGATGTGTTTATAAAAATTGCCGGTATTGAGTCCCCTAAGTCGGTTCATATTACCGGTGAAGTACTTTCTGTTGAAGCCTATGACATTTATGTGAAGGAGAAAGGGAATACTCCTCCACCTTCGAAGAATGTAACTACGCCAGACAAAAACGCAACATCATCAAAGCCAACAATTTCTCCAATTAAAAACTAATACCTAACGGCTCCCTTGATTACCGGGTTAACCAGGTAATCGGGCCAATGAACGGATAAAAAAATTCCTTCACTTTGTGAGGGGATTTTTTATTTTTACCCTTCACCCCAACCTCACCCCTGCCCTTTCTGTAAACGAAGAGGGAGTGTTTCGTCTCCGTAATAAAAACTTATATGAAAGATCAGTTACTTGATACCTGGCAGATAAATAACAGGATGAACCTGTTACTGATGGATAATATTACCGATGCAGGCATGTTGAATTCATTAAGCAAACCCGCCGGAATGACTCCGTCGGGGAGGCGTGGCGGGAGAACGGTTTATTTGCAACTGGTGCATGTACATAATGTGCGGATGCAATGGCTGGAGGTCTGCGCCAATGACATTTGCAAAAAATATAAAGTATTGGACAAAGAAGCAGCTTTTGACAGAAAGGCCTTGCGAAAAGCTTTTGAGGATTCAGCAATAGGCATTGAAGAACTCTTTACCCTCAGCTGGGATGATGCAGGAAAAGTGAAGGGGTTCAAAAAAGGAGTTATTCCCCTGCTCGGCTATTTCATATCGCATGAATCTCACCACCGGGGAAATATTTTACTCACATTAAAACAATCCGGTGAAAAAATTCCCGATGCTGTGAAATGGGGGTTGTGGGAATGGGGGAAATAGGCGCTTAATAATATTTCAATAGTCTTTTATATATTGCATTGCCTTATCTCCTGTTTATGAGTATTTACCAAATTCCTTGTAATAAGAATGGCTGTCACCATTTAAATGATATAACCAAATCTGTTTGCGGCAGTTGTGGTCTTCCTTTGGATGGAACAATTAATATGAGAAGAGCTACTATTCCTTCAGAAATAACTGCTCTTGACAAAAGGTATAATGATGCAACAATTTTTGTACAAACTCAAAATTTAGGATCAGAATTAAAAGCTTTAGAATCTGAGGTTATTAATCATGGAAAAGCAGTAATAAATACCAATTTAGATTTTCTTTGGCAATGGCTAATTAATCAATCAGCGGATTACACAAGTTATCGGAGGCAGATTATTAACCGATCCAGGCCTAAAGCTTTGTATGAGGATGACAATAGAAGGGTCATTACAGACTCTGCGCTTTTTGGATCTGAAATTGACATTATTTACGCGGCCCTTTCAACTGATGAAACGGGGCTAAATTCTTATGGGGGTGTTACGATAATCCTTAAAACCAAGTCCATTGAATCCCGCACATCCGCTTTGGAAACCAATTCATATTTGTTTTTGGACTCGGCCAGAAGTAATGGGTGGGCTCTTTTTCAGCCTCTCCCGGCAGGTTTTATGGCAGTTTGGCCGGATAACTTTAAACTGGCGGCTGCAAAACTGGCAAAATCCTTAAAACCGGGCATATCGGGTACAGAAATTGCAAGATTAATATTAACTTCAACCAATGACAGGAAAACTGACGTTTTTATCGAACTTTTTGTTTACGGTGAGATCGTTTCGACAGTTATAGAAAAAATCAAAATACCCTCTGCACTAAAAACCTCGCTAAATGCTAAGGCAAGGTTACGGCTTAACGAACTTGAGAAAAAAGTAAAAATTGATTATTACTAATGCAGGGCAACAAGGCTTATATAATCGGAGACTTAAACAAAGCTGTCTTTTTCGAAAAAGATGAAGCCTTTGTGATTTCAGGTGAATCAAATAGCCATTCTTACCCTTTAACCGGTTACGAATGGTCACAAATTTGTTCTCTAAGATCAGAGTATTACTATTCTGATTATAGTTCTATTCCTCATTTAAAAGAAATTACTAATAAGATATATCAAAAATCGGAAGCGCTGGAAATGGCTCTCGAACTTATGGATACAAATCTATCTGGTGAGTACAGATCTGGCATTGCGAAAATACTGGCAACAAATTTAGATAAGGAAGAAGAATTTTTTGTTTATGTAAAAAACAGGTTGCTCTCTACACCTACGCCTGATTGCTTTGATCCTGACCAAGCTTACAGCTTTGTTCTACCTTACTCAGAAAAAACAGCAAATCTTTATAACAACCTGCGGGATAAAACAAAAGCATTTGCAGCTTATTATACAATTTTAAAAATTGGTTTAAATCTCGAATTAGAGAAACAAGATTTTGTTGACCAAACTTTGACCGATCTTGGATACTATTCTAAATTTTCCGAAGCTCTTTATGAAAGTTCTAAAAATAAATATGATTCGGCAGCGGTTCTAACATTAATAAAATTACAAGAACTGCATATTTCTCATTCACCAAGTGTCTTTTTTGAAATTGAGAGTAAGCTCAAGCAAGATTATAAAATAGTATTAACAGAGGCAATTAAAGAATCTCAGCAATCAAAAGGAAAAGAACAAACAATTACAAAGTTTGATGAAGATGAAATTATCCAATTGATTGAAGCTCATTTTTCCCAAAAGCAAAGTGAGCATGACAATAAATTAAGCAAAAGGGGGAAGGCAAAAAAAATAACAAAATACTCTGAAAACAATTTAGACACAGTAGAAATTCTTAAAGAATGGTCAAAAAAATATGCAAGTAAAAATGATGATGCTTTCCTCCATGAATTTAAAGATGTTATAAAAAACCAACTAAGAACAAGTCGCCCTGAGCATATAAGCAAAACTTGTTGCGATTTAGCATCCCACTTTACTCAAATAAATCGTTTTACCTTATCGAAAAAATTATTAAGCTATGCAAAGAGGCTTACTCCTGAAGACATAGTTGTATATACCCAGGAAGCCGAATTGAGCAATCGTATAGGCGATCTACCAAAGGCATTGGAGCTATATAATTTGGTGTTAAAGAATTTTAGCGACAATGTTGTCAGTTATAGTGGCAAGGCTAAAACTCTCCGTGATATCGGCAAGTTTCAAGAAGCTCTTCAACAATACGATGAAACGATAAAGAGATTTAACGAAGATGTTGTCTTTCGTGGAAAAGCTGAAACACTTCGAGATATGGGCAGATTTCAAGAAGCACTCGAGCTGTATGATGAAACGATAAAAAAATTCGGCGAAAATATTATCTCTTTTTGTGGAAAGGCTGAAACCCTTCGAGATATGGGCAAATTTCAAGAAGCACTTAAACTATATGATGAAACGATAAAAAAAATCGGCGATGATGTTTTTGCTTATTGTGGTAAGGCTGAAACTCTTCGAGATATGGGCAAATTTTCTGAAGCCCTTAAACAATACGATGAGACAATAATAAAATTTGGCGACAGCTACGTTGCCTTTCACGGAAAAGCAGAAACACTACGGGATATAGGCAAATACTCTGAGGCTCTTAAACAATATGAAAAGACGATAAAAAAATTCGACGGCGATATTTTTGCCAATTGTGGTAAGGCTGAAACACTTCGGGATATGGGAAAGTTTTCTGAAGCCCTTTCTCTTTACGATGAAACGATAAAAAAATTCAGCCACGATGTTGTCGCTTATTGTGGCAAGGCTGAAACTCTCCGTGATATGGGAAAATTACCTGAAGCCCTTAATCTATATGATGAAACGATAAAAAAATTCAGCCAAAAAGTTGTCGCTTATAATGCCAAGGCTGAAACTCTCCGAGATATGGGAAAATTACCTGAAGCCCTTAATCTATACGATGAAACGATAAAAAAATTTCGCTACAATGTTGTTGCTTATAATGGCAAGGCCGAAACTCTTCGAGATATGGGTAAATTGTCTGAAGCCCTTAAACAATATGATGAAACGATAAAAAAATTCAGTCACAATGTTGTTGCTTATAATGGCAAGGCTGAAACTCTTCGGGATATGGGTAAATTATCTGAAGCCTTAGATCAGTATGAAATGATTTTACAGCAAAACTTTGAAAATAAATTTGCACAAAACGGTCGATTAAAATTATTATTGGAAACAGGTAAATTAGAAAATTATGATAATATTCTAATTAAAGAAGATTATAAAACTTTTGATGACTACATTAGTCTTCATATTTATTCTACTTTTCTGATAAAAAAAGGTGATTGGAATGAAGCTTCAAAAATGATTGAAATTGGTTTGAAAAGTCCTTTTTTGAAGGATAAACCCCATTTCAGGAGTTTAGCATCTTATCTTAAAATTCTCCAAAAACAATATACTGCTGCGTTGAAATATTTTAACCCTAATGAATCTAATAAACCTGTGGAAAGCTTATTAGCTACTCATGCTTTTGCCGCTTCTAATCAAATAAATCAAGCTAAAGCAATATTACATAAATTAGATTATATAGAAAGACCTGTAATAAGAACTACCTTAAATTATTTAAGTGAACGTTATTTACTAAATGGCTTTCAGAAAAGTGGCAAACCGACAGAAGAGTTAGATACTTTAATAATAGAAGGTGAAATGAAAGCACTACTTCAGTATTAACCTTCTTGAACTATGACTATTTCTTGTTACTTGAACTAAAATTTATCTCTCACTCATATACTTTTTGAATACCGGCGACTGCTGCACATATTTTATCACCTTCGCCTGGAAATCTTCATTCTGTTTGGGCGGCCCATTCTGTGATGTAAAATAGATCGTATAGAATTTGTTCTTCCTGAAATTAAAATCAGGGTCAGTCATATCTTTTTTGGAAATAATAATAGCAAACAGTTTTGATTTTGTTTTTGCCTCATCATCGCCGGTGGTGCCCGTCTTGGCATAATAATAATAAGGCGATCCGTCCTTTAGCATGCTTCCTAGGCGGGAAGCCGTTCCATTGAAAAGGGCTTGTTTCATTCCTTCAAAAACTTTTTCACGGACAAGGGAAAGATAACCGCTGTATGAAACGCTGTTATCAACATAAAAGGGACTGAATACATTTTCTTTTGCATAAGGATTCAATGTCAGTGAATAATTCCGGTTCTGTGTGGTCAGCTTACCAAAAGCATCCAGCATCTTCACCGGTGGTATCATTACCTGGCTGCTGCCTTTTACATGGCCCCGGAAAGAAGACATGAATACTTCGTTGGGTTTGCTTTTATCCATGCCGGTTCCTTTCTGATCGAACAATGCATATTCCGGTAAAATGAAACCTGACTTCCTGTAAGCTTCCCGGAAAAGCGAAGAATCGTATGATGATGGGAACTTTTCGAACCCATTTCCATTCCGATAGGTGTAGATGCCGTAATTATTAAACAACCCGGTTGATAAAAATGAACTGTCAGAACCAAAGTTGGCCTTGCCGTTTATATATCCCGGCCAGTTTTCAAACCCGTCGAGCCAGTATTGCCTGCCATGATAACTGAAATAAGGCCAGTGCATATCTGCTTCAGGGTTTTTTGTAGCAAAATACTTTGCCAGCAAAGATTGCAGGCTTTGCCTGGAATAAGAGCCCAGCAACAACAGGTTGGAATGATAATAATTATCAGAATATCTCAGGTAATCAACAACGCTGGCGATCCGACCGTTATTTTTTTCAAAATCATACTCCGCCACTTTCTCACCGCCGAAGAATTGTTGTTTTTGTGAAAAGCCTTCGGCTGCAAAAGCATCCCAGTCCAAATTTAATTGAGAGGCGATCGATGTAAAAACAATTGGCTTTAAGGTGGAACCGGGGCCCGGGTTCATTCTAAGCAAATTAATATTCCCGATCTCCTTTCTTAACAATGATTGCGAAATAAACCCGTTCTCACCCCGGATCATTTTATTGAACCCGGCTTTATCATTCGGGTCGGGCCGGTCCAGGTTTTTGATGAAATCTGTCATGGCAACCAGCCGTCCATTTCCATCAGCAATGCAAATTCCGTACTCTGCTCCTTTTTTATACGCCGTATCATTGTTCATCATTGCCTGCAGGCGTAATGATAAGGAATCAGTCATCTCCGCATCAAGCGATACAAATGCGTTTCTTTTATTTTCTCCCTTTGTTGTATATGCTGACGAAACGCTCTCTGCAAAATTTTTAGCCCAGATAAAATCGCTGCCCATCGGGTACACATAGAAGCGGCTGCCGTTTACATAGTAATTTCTCATAAAAGCATCCGGCTGTATTACCAATAGTTTGTCCCGGCCTGTTGAATCAGCAATGCGGATCCTGTCCGGGTTACGGAGCAACAGGGTATCATTGGCTTTCAATGTTCTTTCACCGTCAGCCAGGTATATGTTTAAATGACCCGGTGACCTGTTAATCAGGCAAAGCTGCCCATACAGGTTTTCTCCATAAGATCTTTTGAAAATAAATTGCAGATCATGATCCGGCAAAACAGCCGGCTCATCTGTATAACTGCTCATCCGCCTGTTTACAACCGAACCGTCCCTTGCATTCCATAAAGTGATATTGTAATTGCTGCTGTCACTGAATATATTTCCTGTCCAGAATTGCTGCAGGTGCGGCGGTGGTTCAATACGGAAGTAATTATCATTCACAGCTAATTTCGGTTTCCCGGAATACAGATCAAGGTAAAGCATCCTGCTTTGGTCAAGGTGTTTGGAAAAACCACTTCTTGTGTACAACTCAATTTCTTTCCCGAAAAACTTTCCGGCGTCCGCCATAAAACCTCCTGCCAGCAGTTTGCGGACCGAATCTGTGAATAACTGATCCTTTCTGCCGATAGATAGTTTCCTTGTTGCCTTTGATGAATCAAAATGATCAAACAGCGGTTGCAAACGCAATTCAATATAAGAATCCATATCCTTTGCAATATCTGCCACATTGAATTCTTTATTCTTATTAAACACCGGCTTCACCAGGAACAGCAATAAAGCAAGCCCGGTAAACACAATGGCGCCGGGGATCATTTTCTTTTGGTTGGGATAATGTTCCAGCGGGATATTTCTGAATAACAGTACAATGGCAACGATCAGTATGGAAGGAAACAGGATTGATTGTTTGCTGAGGATACTTCCAAACGGCAGGTCCTGCCCAAAGAAAATATACCTGCCTGTTGCTGCCAGTATCACCAGCAAGGCAGTGATCAATAAATAATTGAGTAAGGAGAATCCAGCGGTGATAGTTGGATAGTTATGGTTGATCCGGTTGGTGAAATCAGGATAAAGTTTATAAAATGATGCCAGTAAAGTGGCCGGTAATAATAACAACAATACATACAATAGCACCGACCATCTTCCATGTTCGGCTATAAGGAAACGGCTGGCGACGAGATCCGTGGCCTGGGCATTGTACCTGGCCCCCTTATTCTGCGGTGCATGCGGCAGCAAATGAAACCCGGCTGAATTGACAGCAGGATTATTCTTCTCATAAATAAAAGTATTGATGAACCACTGGTTCTGCGCCGCCCTGATCACTGGTTCATAGGTTTTACCATCTTCATAAGCTGTTTTAATAGCTTGGTCAACCGGCATGGCCATCACATCGATCCGGTATTTGGTGATGCCTGCCTTCTCCAGTATTCTTTCCCTGGGGAAAAATAAAAAGGCAACTGCAAATAAGAACCCGGCTGACAAAACTCCGATCAGTAATTTCCTTCCTGCAGGTAACCGGTGGAGTAGTCGGACGATGATAATGGATATAATAATTGCGAATAAAATATACATCGCTATATATGATAGCTGGGGTAATTCGAGCAGCCACCTGAAAATGTAAGGACCATAAATAAGATTTATCGCAAATAACAGCAGGTATATGAAACCCAGCAACCCGAACAGCGATGCATTCCTCTTACTGCCGGCTGATAAACCGGCAATCGCATAATTGATACAGAGAAAAGCTTCATTGAATAAAAGGAAGTTCAGGAACACAATGGCAAAACCCATATCCACAAAAGCGAAAAGACCCAGCAAACTGACCGATAGTAATACTTTCACGGGGTTATTGATAATAATATCAAATGATCTCCCTGTACTGATACTCCACCAGCTTTTTTCAGCCGAGGTTACTAAAGGAGAATTTTTATAAGAGATATAAATGAAAATAAAATAAAGCAAGGTAAGTGCAATAGCAAGGTGGCGGCAGGTTGTGGGATCAAAATGATTGAAAGCTGCCAATCCACCGCCTGTCAAAAGGATCAATACCCAGGAAAGAAAAAAGACAATTTGTACACCCCTTTTCTTAACCAGCGAAGTGCTGGCGATCACATGGGCCATTCTCTCTTCATTAAAATAATTGTCTCCTTCAAGATTTTTCCGGTAAGAACGTTTTAACAAAGAAGCTGAACGTTTACGAATGCCAACATACAAATATTTCAGAAAACCAAATCCAAAGATGATGGCTAAAACAATTCCTGTAAATATGATAATACCAAAGTTCCAGAAACTGTTCAATTGCTGCTGTGATGGAAGATCAAGACCTTCATAAGGAGGAAAACTTTTGTATCTCCAGTACAAAAAGAAACGGGTAGTGAGTAATACCATCGTCACACAAGTCAGTAATTGCCATATCCAGCTGAGTTTATTGCCCGGTTTCAGCCAGGAGCTGGCAAAGATCATGATGAAAAAGAAAACTAATGTGCCAAACAACAATAATTGCCATTCACCCGCTGAAAGATTTCTTTTTCCGAAATTCCAGTCAAATGAATTCTGGATAGAAAAAATCCAGGCGAAATTCAAAGACCTTGCCGGAAGTACTAATTGATTATTGATTGGTGTTAATGCATCAGGTCCCGATGCGTCATTCATGAATCTTGCCTGCAACTGTAACGGATCATTGGCCTTGCTCTTTTGATAATTTAATAATACCGGCGAAAAGTCGATCGTACTGTCCCCATTGAATGGCGCAAACAAAAACCCCTCGCCAAACACAGGGGGCATGTTCAGCATGTCTTTTGAATCTGACACTAAAAATTTATTGACGCTATGTTTGCTCCAATCCTCCCTCTTTTCCTCCGTTAATGAGTAAGAAACAGGATAACGGTTCATTAAAGCAAAACTGTCAGCACCGAGGTAATTTATGCGGAACTGGTTCCTGTTGTTAGCAAGAAAGCCAATTCCCCATGCGATAGTGCTTTTATCAGCAATGGCCGCAGTAAAAGCCATGTTATCTTTCTGTATATTTTTTTCATCATATTTTATTCCATCTGCATATTGAAATAAACGGCCGGATAAAAAATATTTCAGCTCTCCGGCCCCGTTCCTGGATACATCATCCCGCAACAGGGTGACAGTTTTTAGCGCTGCTACCAATTTTTCATTGGTATAATAAGCAGAGTTAATAAATGAAAGATCATCCTTAAAAATATTCCAGCTCACAAACCCCTTGCTTATTTTTTTCCCTGTTTTGAAAACATCACTATTATTAATCCGTAATTCAAAGCTGCTGTCAGCGATTGTTTTTATGTTTACCTGCACCGAATCACAATGAAAAGAAATCGAATGGCCGCCAGCGGGATAATTAACCGATAAAATTTTATAGGAAGAGCCTGATGCAGCATAAAATGGTTCTTCAGACCAGGGAGATGATACAGAAAGCCGGTTATTCTGTTTATCCAGCACAAACCTGTTAAATGAATTGGCTTTGTAATTTATGGTATCTGTTCTTCCCAATTCAATACTCCCGGCCACACGGAAACCATCATGCCTGATAAAATGATGGTCAAGATTACTAAAGGTCTTCAATTTCAGCGACGCATTGATATTGAAATACAAAAAGGAAAAGCAGGCCATGCTGACCAGCAGAAATACAACAGGGAATCTTTTTTTCTGGTAACCGTTTTTTACAAAACTCTTATAGTATAGCCATCCATAAAGCAGCAGCATACCTATACTAAACGCATATAAGAAACTAAGGCTTGTCAGAAACTTCAGCATGGTACGGACTATTGATTATTCAGGTTGGTTTCATCAAAAACAGGATAAGAGAGTTGATACAACTCAGCTCTGTTTAATGCCATTTTTAAAACCAATGCCCTGCTTCCAAATTCTGTATTTAATTTTTTTAATAAAGAAATATCAGGTCCGTTCCCCTTACTAAACCCCTGTATCCGTTCTACCATCTTGCCACCGATGGATAAATCATTTACCCGCAGGTACAGGTACTCAATGTATAACAGCGATAAGGAAACCAGCAGGTCTAATAATTTCTCCCGGTCTGCGTCGCTGAGTTTGGCCGGGCTATTTTTATTTACATCCGTGATGGCCAGTATCGGTTTCATAAATTTTTCATACGCATAATTCGCCACCAGGTTTTCTGTCTGGAAAACTCCCTGCATAGCCCATGTTTCATCTTTTGTTTTATCATAACCGGGATAATTCTTCACCTTATAGGTTTTCAATATGCCATGTTTCAGCGAATCAAATTCATGCTGTATGCCATTGTATTCTTTTATCACCCGGTTCAGTCCTTCATTCTCTTTGGACAGTTTATGCAGTTCTGCATTCAAATCATAGATCTTGTTTTCCAGTGATTGTGGCGCTGTTTTACCTTTCTTTTCTTTAGATATTGCATGAAACCCATTGTCAGCATTTGATCCCGGCTGCTTCAGTTTTTCATTTAACCCGGCGATCGTCCTGTTGATCTTGTGTTGCTGGCGGTAAAATATATAAATGATGAAACTGAGTAATACCAGGATGGCAAACAAACCCGCCATTATATACGGGTTAGAATCATTACTTGTTACTTTTACCGGTTCCTTCAGCACCTGCTGTGGATGGCTGGCATTGTAGTGACTGATCATTGAATCAAGTTCTGCTTTCAGTATAACAGGATTGCGGTTTACTTTCTCCTGTGCTGTTAGTGTATCCACAATGCGGATATGTTTGGTATCCGGTTGCCCACCGGGTCCAGTAGACTGGGCAAAAAGGCCGGCTGAGAAGACCAGCAGCAAAAGAGAAAAATAGATTTTATAACGCATAGTCATTTTGTTAAACATTAAAAATGGAAGAACTGGAGAATGCCCTGTCTTTTCTTCACTGGTTTTTCAGGAATTGATTCTTTCTCTTTCACCACATCATTATACACGGCAGTAATGGAAGCCAGTTCACCGGAATAACCGGGAAACATTGAGATCGCCTTCATATCCTGGATGGGTGACCAGGTTTCTGCAACAGAAGTCAGTATGCTGTACAACGACCTCACATCCTTCACCCGCTGATTCTCCATCAGCCGGAGGTAAATGTTATCACGGGTAAAATAAATGTCTACTGTTTTGTTTTTGAAAGCTTTTAGTTCCTGGTTATTTCGCCGCACCACAGCCGCATTATATAATATGTCATTACCCGGCTCGATTTTAATACCACGATAGAGATACATATTATTATTCAGCACATCATTGTTCTTCGAGAGGCCTTCTTTCTTATCAATAGGAATACCGGTGAAGTCAGTGATCTTATACGCCCCGCTGAACGCACCATGAAGGGCAACATTCTTATTATTCAATACCCGTCCCGGGGGAACCATATTTACTTTGATACCCGTTCCCAGCAAATTATTCAGTTCTTTTTCCAGTTTTAATTTCAACTCTTCAAAATAAAAAGCCCGGCCGCTCAGCATCACGGTCTTAATTCTTTTCTTAATGTCTTTCGTTGTAACATCCCTGATACTGGAAATAATGCAATGCACAATGCAATCGGTCGCTTTGTGGATGATGCCGGTT
>CAZGGQ010000063.1:0-22700 GCA_964525285.1 uncultured Chitinophaga sp. | reverse complement strand
TTTTGAAATAATGAATAAAAAATCTAGGTAACGATAAGCTGCCGGCAGGCAGGTCCGTGTTAAAAACACTTTTGATAAAGTTTTTAACCACATGTAGTATGGAAGAACAGAAACCAAAACAAAATAAATTTCCGTGGAAAAGCCGGCTGTTAAGATTTATCATCTATTTAGTCGTAGGGTTTCTTTGTGCTTTTATATATCACCAGTTAAAAAAATAGTTTTTAATTATGGAAGTTCATGCCCACACCCACAGCCCAAGAAAAAAATGGACCCATTACTTTTGGGAGTTTCTCATGTTGTTCCTGGCTGTTTTTTGCGGGTTTCTGGCAGAATACCAGCTGGAGCATAAGATTGAAAAAGACCGGGGGAAACAGTATATGAGATCCATGGTGGAAGACCTGAAATCTGACACTGTTATGCTCATCCGCAATATCAAACAGCGCCAGGAAAAGATCATGATGATAGATTCGCTGGTAAGCCTTTTAGGCAGTCCTTCTGTAAATGAAAGAGGAAATGATATTTATTATTTAGGGCGAAGCATTTCACCTCCTACGAATGTTTTTCCTAATGATGGGACGATACAGCAATTAAAAAGCTCCGGCAATCTCCGTTTGATTCGTAATAGTATAATTTCTAACGGCATTATGGTATACGACCAGAAAATGAGAAATGTATTATTTGAAATGGGAGATGAAGTAGAAACAGATTTATTACAAAAAGGAAAAAAATTAATAGGACTGATTCAAAAAGAATATCATCTGAAATAAATTATTTATGGAAGTACATGCACACACACACCACCAGAAAAAAATGGACACATTATTTCTGGGAGTTTTTAATGTTATTTCTTGCTGTCTTTTGTGGTTTTCTGGCCGAGTATCAGCTGGAGCATAAGATAGAAAAAGACAAGGAGAAGCAATATATCCGAAGCCTGATGGAAGATTTGGGGGAAGACACATTGATACTTGATGAAAACATTAACGATTGTTCCGGGCATCTGAAAAGAATTGATACGCTGGTTGTGTTATTGAACAGCCCTGATATCAACAAGCATGGCTCTGATTTGTATTACCTGGGCCGGAGGGCATCAAGAGGTGTACGGCTTGCGCTGCATGACCTCACCATTCAGCAAATGAAAAATTCCGGCGGATTCAGGCTTATCAGGAAAGAAAAAATTTCCAGAGCCATTATTGAATATTACAATCGCCTGGTATTTATTGAATATTTACAAAATATTGCCATGAGTGAAGCGGAGGAATACCGGAAAATGGCGATTGATGTATTCCATCCTGTATTGTTTGGCGAAGTGGTAAAGCCGGATAATACCATAGCAAGGCCGGCTGGCAATCCATCCTTATTAACCTATGAGCCCAAAGTGCTATTGCGGCTTGCCGGTATGCTTTCTTATATCAGGAATTCAAAACTGGGTCTTGCAAAAGCAGAAACTGAAATGAAAACAGCCGCAATTGATTTGATTCAGCTAATTAAAAAAGAATATCACCTCAAATAAGTATTTATGGAAGTACATCACCACAGTTCTCCCGCCCCAGGCGGGACCCACACCCCACGGAAAAAATGGACACATTATCTCTGGGAATTTTTAATGTTATTCCTTGCCGTGTTCTGTGGGTTTTTGGCAGAGAACAAACGGGAACATATGGTAGAACACAGCCGTGCAAGGGCATATGCAGAAAGTCTTTTAAAAGATTTGCAAAACGATACAACTGAAATCAGGACAGCCGCATTATATGAAAACAAAGTAATTACAATGATTGACAGCCTGGTTGATTTTATAAACAACAGGACCCCTTCGCAAAAAGGTGGTCAATTATACTATTATATGCGGCTTGCAGGCTGGGCATACACTATCGACTGGAATAAAGCCACGCTGAATCAGCTGATCAGTTCAGGAAATCTCCGTTATTTTACCAATACACAACTGGTAACTCAAATAAGCAACTATAATACGCTTGCCAATATAATTACGAATGTTGACGGGATCATTGATGCTAAGAGAACCAGGGCTGCTACTTACAGGGATCGAATTTTAATTGCTAAATACCAGCAAGCTCTTTCATCAATCGGTATGGATGATATAGTATATGGCAGAAAAAATGCTTATATAGATTCATTGAGAAATACTGATGTGCCGGTGCAGGACAATGCTTCTGATTTGATAAATGCATTTGCCAATGCCCTCATAGATACTAAGATCTCCCGGCAATACCAGCAGGAAAAATATTATCCACAGGCGATAAAACTGGCAACCGAGATAATGAAGTTATTGAAAAAAGAATATCGCCTCGAATGAGAGAGGCTATTAGTTAATAGCTATAAGCTGATAGCTAAATCATAAACTTCTATATTTTACTACCAATCCCACTAACCGATACCACTCTTCCAGCAGTCTGTTGTTAAGAAATACCTGAATGACCTTGATAAAGACCAACTACAACAACGCTGGGCCCTTTTCACTGCGCATTTTCATAACGCCACCATTCAGCAAAACATACTGAACGCAAAAGAAGAAGAATACCAGGAAGGTTTTGTAAGGGATCTGTTTGTAACCGTACTCGGCTACACACTCAACCCCAGCCCGATTATAATTTTGTGCTGGAAAAGAAAACCGAAGCCGATAGCACTAAAAGTGATGGAGCAATACTACAGGGCGGTAAGGTGGTTGGCGTAATAGAATTAAAAGATACCGCAGCCACCGATCTTGACAAAGTAGAAAAGCAGGCCTTCGGTTATAAACACCACCATCCTGATTGCACCTATATCATCACCTCCAATTTTCAAAAACTCCGCTTCTATATTTATAGCCTTCCCCGATTTTGTAGCCATCGAGTACGAGGAGTTTGATCTGTTTACTCTCACACCCGATCGTTTTGCTTTATTATACCTCTGTCTTAGTGAACAAACGATTTTTAAAAATATTCCGTTGCTTATAAAAAAAGCATCGCTGACGCAGGAAGAAGCCGTTACTAAAAAATTGTATGCTGATTACTCCGGCTTTCTCAAAAAACTGTTTTAGAATATTGCTGAATTGAATCCGCAGTACTCAAAAATTGAACTGTTTCAGAAAACACAGAAACTGCTCAACCGTTTTTTATTTATACTCTTTGCCGAAGACCGGATGCTGCTGCCGCCCAATTCTGTTCGGGAAATTTTAAAGCAATGGCAGCAACTGAAAGAGCTGGATGCCGAAGTGCCGCTCTACGACCGGTTTAAAAAATATTTCGGTTACCTCAATACCGGTTACGAAGGAAAACAGCATACCATATTTGCTTATAACGGCGGCCTGTTTGCAGCCGATGAAATACTGGACAGCATAAAAATTGATGATACCATTTTATATAACAGTTGTGTTGCCCTGAACAATTATGATTTTCAGACAGAGATAGATGTAAATATACTCGGCCATATTTTTGAACACAGCCTGAGTGAAATAGAAGAACAGCAGGCCGAAGCCGAAGGCGGCCAAATAGATAAAGCGAAAACAAAACGGAAGTAAGACGGCGTATTTTATACACCCCGCTATATTACCAAATACATAGTAGCCAATACCGTAGGCGCATTATGCGAACAAAAAAAACAGGAACTCTCCATTAGCGAAGAAATATTTGCCTACCGCAAACAGAAAGATAAAAAAAGGGAAAGACTGGTAAAGCTGCTGGATGATTACCGCCACTGGCTGCTGCACCTTACCATTTGCGATCCTGCCTGCGGCAGCGGCGCCTTTTTAAACCAGGCATTGGAAGTATTTAATTAAACCCGTTCTATCATTCTGCGCCAACCCGGAAAAAATAATTATCTTTTACCACAATCCTTCCTTCTGGAAACTTCCCTTTCACCAAAACTATAAGCAACATATGGAAGTACATGCACATTCTCATACAGCAAGAAAAAAATGGACACATTACTTCTGGGAGTTTCTCATGTTGTTTCTGGCCATTACACTAGGCTTCTTTGTAGAGAATCAACGGGAGCATTATATAGAGAACCAGCGGGCAAAACGATTTGCTGCTTCCCTTTATGATGACTTGCACGCAGATACTGCGGAGATACTAACGAACAGAATTTATATTAAAAACCTATTTCTGGCAATTGACAGTGTTCTTGTTGAACTGGACAAACCAGGCGATTTACAAAACGATACCATACTACAATTAAGTGGAACAAGAAGACTTTTTGTTTTTGATTTTTTTGACCCGCAAATGGGAAATTATGATCAAATTAAAAATTCTGGGGCACTTAGGTACTTTAGTCAGGGAATTGTAAAGAAATTGACTTTCTATGAGTCACGCAAAAACAGGCTGATAATTCAAAAACAAGAATATGTTGACTTCATTAATACTGTGGTTACTCCATTTTGTATAAAAATGGCCAATGCAAAATTTTTAGATCCAATCAAACCCAATTCGTTTTCTAAATCAGCATCTATTTTCATAACAAAACCTGATAAGGAAGTTTTGAACCAATGGCAGAATATTATTTTTATTTTAAGAAGGAAACTGGAAGAACATAAAGCAGGAATTGAAAGGCATAAATTAATGGCAATAGATATTATGGAGGTCTTAAGAAAAGAATATCACCTGAAATAAATTTTTATGGAAGTACATGCCCACACCCACACCCCAAGAAAAAAATGGACCCATTATTTCTGGGAGTTTCTCATGCTGTTCCTTGCTGTGTTCTGTGGATTTTTAGCAGAAAATCAACGAGAGCATATGGTAGAGCACCAACGGGAAAAACAATTTATGATGTCTTTATTGAAAGATCTGCAAAGCGATACTAGCATTGCTGATTATTGTTTAAAAACTGACACTGTTAGGATTGAAAAAATCGATTCCTTGTTAGATATATTATATCAGCCAACGATTGAAAAAATGGATATAAGAAAAGCCTATTATCTAAACAAGAGATATTTAAATATCTTTCGTTCTTTGGATTTTAACCGTAATACGCTTACCCAGTTAAAGAATGGCGGAAATATGCGACTGATACGGAAACAAATAGTAGTGGATACGCTTAATTGGCTTGATACTTATATGATGGGGATGGATGATCAAAAAAAATCTGTAGATGAGGCGATGGACTTTGCGAACCATCTTGCCAGCGAAATATTCAACACTTCCTACTTCCGGGATGCGGGAGAGTTTCATAGTGCAGGTTTTATATTAACCTCTGCAAGAGAACCTCAGTTTATGACTAATGATATACCCCTTATTCATAATTATGCTAACAGGGTTTATTCGATGAGAGGTACGAGAATAAATTATCATAACCAGATAAAATATTATATCGAATTAAGCACCCAGATGATGCAGTTGATACAAAAAGAATATCACCTTCAATAAATTTTTATGGAAGTACATGCACACACACACACTGCTGCCGACCCCGATAGCCATCGGGGCAGGAAAAAATGGACACATTATTTCTGGGAGTTTTTAATGTTGTTCCTCGCTGTGTTCTGTGGTTTCCTGGCGGAAAATATGCGGGAAAAAATTGTGGAAAGACATCGTGAAAAGGATTACATCATTTCCATGATCGAAGATCTGCAGACGGATACAGTAAACCTGTCATTAGTAATTACGGGTTTTGATGAAATAGAAACGAGATTTGACTCCACTATCCGTGAGTTTAACAAAGGCATCAAAACATATTCAGAAGACTGGACAAGGAGATTCATTTTGACATACAGAGGCGGTTACCCGGATTTTTATCAATCAGACAGAACAATTCAGCAGTTAAAAAATTCCGGAGGCATGCGGCTCATAATAAATAAAAATGCCGCATTGGGTATCATTAACTACGATGGGGAAGTTAAAGATATTGATCTTGAAGTAACATCTTTATCCAGGGCACAGGACAGGTATATTGAAGAAGTGCTGAAAGTATGGAGCATGAATAAAATGTTTGCAGATGCTGGTGTTAGTTCATGGGCTGAAAACAGAGATATTGTTGTCCATAAAAATTATTGGATCACCGGCGATCCATTGACATTTGAGCATTTGTTTAACCGGCTTTCAGAGTATAATGAAGCTGCCGTTCGTATGAATAAAAATTTCAAAGTTGTCAAAACAAAAGCAACCGGTTTAATTAAATTGTTGAAAAAAGAATATCATCTCGATTAAAAACAAAGCACATGAAAATAATTTTATTGGCTTTTCTCTTATTTACTTCCGCCCAAGGCAATGCCCAGCAAAATGAAGAAACAGAAAAAAAAGAAATATCGGATAAAGTAAACTTGTTTTTTAAAGTACTGGAAACAAAAGACACCGTTTTATATAATACCCTTGTGTATCCCAATGCACAGATCTGGACAATTCGTCCACAGCAGGATACTTTAAAAATAGCTATGCGGAGTTTTAGTGCCGATATGATGAACCTGGTGGCAATGAAATCCGTAATTGAAGAAAGACCGTTGAGCTATGAAATAAAAGTGCACAACAACATTGCTATTGTATGGGCACCCTATACATTAAGTTTAAGCGGAAAATTTTCCCATTGTGGTGTGGATGTATTTACATTACTAAAAGCCGCGGACGGATGGAAAATAGTAAGTACCGTTTATAGTGTGGAGCCCGATGGTTGTGCGGCTTTGAAAGAGAATTAAATTAAATAGCGTAAAAGAAATTTATGGAAGTACATGCTCACACCCACACTGCTGCCGACTCCGATAGCCATCGGGGCAGGAAAAAATGGACCCATTATTTCTGGGAGTTTCTCATGCTGTTTCTCGCTGTGTTCTGCGGATTTATCGCCGAAAATTTCAGGGAGCATTATGTAGAACACAAAAGAGCAGTCAGCCTTGCAGAATCTTTATACAACGATATCTGCAGCGATACAGCCACGCTTCATACTATTGCAGATTTTACAATAAATAAAATGGAGCACATTGATAGTTTGATCAATGATCTCCACAAAACGCCGGGGGACTGGAACGATACCACCCTGTCCCGCCATATATTCTGGCTGGTCCGTTTCCAGGTTTTTGAAAGAACCCAGTCCACCTTTGATCAATTGAAAAATTCCGGTTCGCTCCGTTATTTTAAACAAGATCTTGTAAAATGGCTCAATGCATACGATGTAACTGCACAGGAGATCAAACTCCGGGAAGATGGCGAATACAATGTTTTGACGCAACGGGTGGTGCCCCTCTCCATGCAGGCCATCAATTTTGAAATAGTAAATGCCTATTCTTTCAATGAGCCTTTTACCCATGAAGTATATGTAAAGATCAGGGACAGGGATAAAGCAGATTATTTTATCAGTGAAGCGGCCGGTATAAAAATTATCCGCACCCGTTTAAAAATCCAATATGAAAAGTTAGAGCGCCAGGCCGTGGAGATCATTGATTATCTAAAAATTAAATATCACCTTTAGTAAAGCTATGCTTTCAACAAAAGCCAACCTCATGCAACCGTTAAACCCGGATAAAAAAAGAATTGAATCCATTGACATCCTCCGCGGCATTGCCATGGTGATCATGGCGCTGGACCATGTTCGGGATTATTTTCATATTACCGGCAATACAGATGACCCGTTGAACCTGGCCAGCACCACACCGGCGTTATATGCTACCCGGTGGATCACGCATTTCTGTGCGCCCATCTTTGTTTTTTTGTCCGGCACCTCCATTTACCTGCAAAGCCTGCGCAAAACAAAAAAAGAGCTCAGTGCATTTTTGATCAAGCGGGGACTCTGGCTGATCATTGCAGAGTGCGTGATCGTGTCATTTGGATGGACTTTCAATCCGCATTACCATATCATCCCCTTACAGGTAATCTGGGCCATCGGCATCAGTATGGTCATACTGGGTTTGCTGATCCTTATCCGACTTCCTTATAAGATCATTCTTATACTGGGGCTGCTCATCGTTTTTGGTCATAACTTATTGGATATACCCGAAGCTGCTCCTGGTTTCAGAGCCAGCTTCTGGTGGGATCTGTTTCATCATGGATTTTTTACAATGTACCCGGTCTTTGATAATCATAACGCCATGCTGGTATACCCGTTTGTGGCCTGGACAGGACTGATGATGCTGGGTTATTGTGCCGGTATTTTATTCAGCTCAACATATTCTTCGGAACAACGCAGAAAAATGCTGACCCGTACCGGCCTGGGATTGATCGTATTTTTTATTGCCCTGCGTTATACCAATGCCTATGGCGACCCGGTCGATTGGAGTGATCAGAAAAATGGCTTTTATACTTTCTTATCATTTATGAAAGTTAATAAATACCCGCCATCGTTACTATATCACTGCATCACCATCGGTCCGGCTTTATTATTGCTGGCTTTTGCGGAGAAAATTAAAACCAGGTTTACCCATATCATGGTTGTTTATGGAAGAACAGCTTTTTTTTATTATATCATTCATATTTACCTGGTACACCTGCTGGCAGCAATATTCTTTTTTGCAAGGGGACATTCATTCCAGGATGCCGCCAATGTGGGCAAACAATTTCCCTTCTTATTTGTAGCTCCCGGCGAAGGATATAACCTTTGGGTGGTGTATGGGGTATGGGCTGCCGTTGTCATTGCCTTATATCCCCTTTGCAAATGGTATGATAAGTATAAGACCGGCCATAAGGAAAAATGGTGGCTGAGTTATCTGTAATGAAAGTTGAGGCTAACCGTATTGGAGAAAAGATTGAAGAATTAGAAATGAATAATTCTTAACTTTTCTGCATGAAGAAATCTTATTCTTTCTTGTTCTGCCCACCCGGTTATTATCCCAATCTCTTTCAAAAGAAGAGATAAACAGCTGGCAGCAGCAAAGAAAAATGATGGGGTAATTGGAAAAGAATCATTCCAATTAACTGTATATGAAAAATTTTTTTTTACTTCTTTTGATAGTTATACCGGGTGAGCACCTTGCCCAAAACTCACTGCAGATACTGTCGCCTGATTCTGCAAGACAACAGACTCTTTTTGCCAAAACGCCCGAAGAAAAATTTTATGCCTGGCGCAGCTTGAACCGCTATTATCTGGTGAATGCACTCTTTGACAGCACTGATATCTCACAAAGAGAAATGTTTACTATTGCAACAAGCCTGAACAGGGACTCACTTTTGGTAGACGCCTGTATCGTTCTGGGAAACAAACATGCTTTCAGAACCAATTACAACCTGGGCCTTGCAGCTTATTTAAAAGCATTAGAATATAAATCCTCCGGCTGGCGGAAAGCCCGGACATATAACCTGATTGCGTATACCTATGCAAATACGGATAACAATCAGTTAGCTTTTACATATCTGCAAAAATCTGATTCACTGGGCAGTTTTCCATCTACAGAATTTCAAAAAAATATTTTTTTGCTGTCACCCACAACAATATTGGACAAGCCGATTCCGCCCTGTTATATATGCAAAAGGCTGAGGCGGGAAAGCCAGTTTCTCCTGACCCCACACTCTATTCAGTTTTTCTGCGACAATTTGCCCGGGCCTATGAATTAATGATGAATTATGATCAGGCTGACTTATATTACTCGAAAGCGTTGGCTCATTGTAAAAAACAAAACTTGTTGGCCAGTCATGCAAGATTAGCTATTAATTATTGCAATTTTTTATTACGCCTTGGTAAAAATGCAGAAGCCAGCAACCTTGCGGCAGAAAATCTTGCTATAGCCCAAAAATATGGCTATACCGAACCTATTGCAAAAACTGCAGAGATTTTAAAAAAACTGTACAGCCTCCGGCATATGAGCGACAGTGCATTTTATTTTTCCGAAATGCAGATTGCTTATACCGATTCTGTGAGCAACCAGAAAAAAATTGCTGAGTTTCAAAACCTCATTCTTACACAACAACTGAACGAAATAGAGGAGCAGGCAAAAGCTGCTAAAGCCGAAGTGCATCGCAGGCAAAATATGCAGTATGCATTAATTGCGTTAGGTATCATCCTGTTCATTCTTTTCTTCCTGTTACTGATTCGCAGGGTCAATATTTATGTAAAAATAATTACATTCTTAAGTGTGCTTGCGCTTTTGGTTGTTTTTGAATTTCTCAATCTTCTGCTTCATCCTTTTTTAGAACGAATCACCCGGCATAATCCCATTCTTATGTTACTGGCATTGGTTTGCATTGCAGCTTTATTGGTTCCGGTGCATCACCGGCTGCAGAAATGGGCCATGCGTAGGCTGGTGGAGAAAAATAAACAGTTACGGTTGGCCGCAGCGAAGAAAATAATTAAACATCCGGGAAAAAATAATTCTTAACTTTTCTACATGAAAAAATTCATTTTCTTTCTTATCCTGCCTCTTCAGTTGTTTTCCCAGTCTTTTTCTAAGAAAGAAATAACCCGTTGGGAAAAACAAGCGCAGCAGGTAACGATCTTAAGAGATAACTGGGGCATCCCGCATATCTATGGGAAAACAGATGCTGATGCTGTGTTCGGCCTGATGTATGCACAGTGTGAAGATGATTTCAAAAGAATGGAGATGAACTATATTGAAAAGCTGGGAAGAATGGCAGAGTTAAAGGGCGAAACAGAATTATACAATGACCTGCTGATCCGGATGATCATTGATTCCGCTGATGCAGTGGCTGATTACAAAAAATCTCCCGACTGGTTAAAGAAACTGATGAATGCTTTTGCCGATGGTATCAATTTTTTTCTCTATAAAAACCCGGACACAAAACCCGCTTTATTGACAAGTTTTAAGCCCTGGTATCCTTTATTGTGGACGGACGGAAGCATCGGAGCTATAAGCACAGTAGATATTACAGTGAACGAATTAAAAAATTTTTATTCCGGCGAGCCAACTGCCACTGTAATTAGACAGGAAGAGGAGGAAATATTAACCGGTTCCAATGGATTTGCCTTTTCTCCGAAAATAACTGAATCGGGCAACGCTATTCTCTATATCAATCCGCATGTCACTTTTTATTTCCGGCCGGAAGTGCATATGGTAAGTGAGGAGGGTTTAAATGTGTATGGCGCTGTTACATGGGGGCAGTTCTTCGTGTACCAGGGCTTTAATGAACATTGCGGGTGGATGCATACCAGCAGCGCTGTGGATGCCGCCGATACGTATATTGAAAAACTGGGTAAGAAAAATAATGGCTGGATGTATGAATACGATGGCAAAGAAAAAAATGTAACAGAAAAGAAGATAATACTCCGGTATAAGTCGGGTGATAAGATTGAAACCAAAACCATCAGTGCGCTGTTCACGCATCATGGTCCCATCATGGCAAAAAGAAACGGCGAATACCTGAGCGTAAGAGCCGATAACAGGATTGCAAACGGATTGATGCAGTGCTGGCTCCGCAACAAAGCAACCAGCTTTACAGATTTTAAAAAGACGCTGGATTTAAAAGGAAACATTTCCAATAATACCGTGTATGCCGATGCCGAAGGAAATATTGCCTACTGGCATGGCAACCGCATCCCCGAAAGAGATACAAAATACGACTGGAGCAAGCCGGTGGATGGCAGCATACCCGCCACTGAATGGAAAGGCTATCATGAAATCAAAGAAATAGTTCAAAGCATTAACCCTGCCAACGGCTGGTTGCAGAACTGCAACTCCACTCCTTTTACGGTGGCCGGAAGAAACAGTCCCATTAAACCAAACTATCCCGCTTACATGGCCCCGGACGGAGAAAATTTCCGGGGCATCAATGCTGTGCGGGTGCTTGGGGAAGGAAGCGCATACAACATTGACAAAGTAATCAAAGCCGGGTATGACACGAGGCTGGCCGCATTTGAAGTGCTCGTGCCAGCATTGGTAAAAATATTTGAAAAAAATGTGCCCTACGACGATTCTTTGTATGCGCTGTTGGTGGGTCCGGTATCAGTTTTAAAAAACTGGGATTTTCGCTGTAACGAAAATTCTATTGCCACTACACTGGCTATACAATGGGGAACAAGAATACAGATATTGATGAAAAGGTATAATCAGGTAAATTCCATTTCTGATCAGGTAGAGAAATATAAAAGATTTGCTGAGCTTACACCAGCAAATAATGACCTGTTACTGTGTCTTTTGACCGCCGTTACAGATTTGGAAGATGCATATGGAAGATGGCAGATCCCCTGGGGAAAGATTAACCGGTACCAGAGAATCTCTTCTGATATTGACAATAAGTTTGATGACAGCAAGCCCAGCATACCGGTTGGTTTTGTATCTTCCACATGGGGAATGCTGCCGTCATACAGCAGTAATTATTTTACCGGCACCAAAAAACGATATGGTGTAAATGGCAACAGTTTTATCTGTGCGGTTGAATTCGGAAAGAAAATAAAAGCAAAATCTTTGCTTGCGGGTGGTCAAAGCGGCGATGAACATTCAAAACATTTTTTTGATCAGGGTTTTATGTATAGTAAAGGAATTTTTAAAGATGTGTTATTTTACAAAGAAGAATTGATGAAGCATGTGGAGAGAAGTTATCATCCTGGGCAGGGAGAGTCAGGAGTGGGAGTAGTTAGCCGTTAGTCGGGAGTCGGAAACATTAAATATTTTAAAAATTTTTATGGAAGTTCATCGTCATTCACATTCAGCCCGTAAAAAAAAATCAGATTATCTCTGGGAATTTGTCATGTTATTCCTTGCTGTATTCTGTGGTTTTTGGGCTGAAAACCTGCGGGAGCATGTTATAGAACACAAAAGGGGAAAAGAATATATCCGCTCCATTGTGAAAGACCTGGCCACCGATAGCTCCTGGATGAATACTTATTTACACGACCAGCGGGTTTCCATTGAGGCTTTGGATTCTGTAATTTTTTTATTGAAAAAAGGGCCGGCAGATTCGTTTAGCCGGAAAAGGGTTTATTACCTGGTAAGAATGTCTATCAAACTGAGCAGCCCCAACAAAATAAATTATAGCGCTTATGACCAGATGCGCAATTCGGGCAACCTGCGGCTTATAAAGGAGCAGGCTGTCGCGGACAGGATTTCCCGGTATTATTTCGGTGCAAAGGACATAGAACAACTGAACGAAACCATTATGCAACGGCAGTCTGCGCTGGTAGAATTTGAAGGAAGGATATTTGACGGAACCGTGTTTCAGAATATGCTTGGTTTAAACAATTTTGAATTTAAAGAACCTGAAGGTAACCCGGCCCTGATAACTTCCGACAAAGCCCTGATCAACGACTTTATAACAAGAGCCCATTACCTTATTTCGGCAAATGTGTATTCACAGGTTTATGCCCGAAGGCAAAAAGAGGCTGCTATCAGCCTGATCAGTTATTTAAAGAAGAAATACCGCCTGAAATAGATAATTTACGGACGTACATGCCCACACTTAAACTCCATTACTCCATGAAAAAATGCCTGCCTGTCGGCAAACAAGACCCCTTCATTCCGGGAACTTTTAATACGACGCCGGGTCTTGCTTGTCCGTTGACGGAAATGACCAGAATTCCGTCAGTTTATTGACGGAATTATTCTATCTTAGTTGTATCATAATACGGATATGGAACTACAACGGTTTCTTTTCAAAAAATTTGCCGCCGCTGTTCCGGGAAAAGTAATGCTGTTGGTGGGAGCAAGGCGTACAGGTAAAACATTTTTCATCCGGCAGCTTATTTCCAAATGGAATAAAAATAAATGCCTGTTGCTGAATGGCGAAGATATTATTGTACAGCAGCAACTGCGTACCCACAGTATCGCCCATTACAAATCACTCACCGCCGGGTACAAATACATCATCATTGATGAAGCGCAGAAAGTGCCTGAGATAGCGTTGATATTAAAACTGATGGTGGATGAAATTAAAGGTGTTCGGTTCATTGTAACCGGTTCATCCGTATTTGATCTGAAGAATAAATTAGGCGAACCGCTTACCGGTCGCAAAAAAGATTTTATGCTTTTCCCCCTGGCCCAATCAGAGTACAACCAGGTAGAAAATAAAATACAGATGTACCAGCACCTGGACGATAAACTGATTTACGGCTGCTACCCGGAACTATTGCACCTGAAAACAAACCGGCAAAAGCAAGAGTACCTGCAGGAAATTGTTAGTTCCTATTTATACAAAGACATTTTAGTAATGGAGAACCTGCGCAGCCCTGATAAGATCATTGACCTGCTGAAACTGATAGCCTGGCAAATAGGAAAAGAAGTATCGCTGGAAGAACTGGGACGCAACCTGCAGATGAGCAAGAACACGGTGGATCGGTATTTGGATTTACTCACCAAAGTATTTGTGCTTTTCAAAGTACAGGGATTTAGCCGCAACCTGCGCAAAGAAATTGTAAAAACCAAGCGGTGGTATTTTTATGATAATGGGATCCGCAATGCCGTTATAGCCAATTTTCAATCATTGAACATGCGGGATGACAAGGGCATGCTCTGGGAAAACTATCTCGCTGCCGAACGGTTGAAATTCCAAGCGTATAATTCAATCCCAGTAAATAATTATTTCTGGCGAACACATGATATGCAGGAAATAGACTGGGTGGAAGAAAGAAGCGGAAAGTTATTTGGCTACGAATTCAAATTTACCGAACCCTACCGTAAATTGCATGCGCCAAAAGCCTGGAAAGAAAATTATCCCGCTGCTGCATTTAAAGTGATTCATAAAAATAATTTTGAAGAATTTATTCTGAAAAAATAACATGGAACAATGGAAGTACATGCCCACACTCATACAGCAGATTCCGATCATCATCGGGGCAAGAAAAAATGGACACATTACTTCTGGGAATTTTTTATGTTATTCCTGGCTGTCACCGCCGGTTTCTTTGTAGAGAATCAACGGGAACATATGGTGGAACATAAAAGAGAAAAGCAGTATATGACCTCTATGCTGGCTGATATGAAAAGCGATACCCTCCAGCTCAGGAAGTATATTGACAGGAATAATGTATTAGTTACTGGCCTGGATTCCCTTTTTACGCTGGTTAAAAAATATCAACCAGGCAACAACCGGGAACTTTACCGGATGTTCGACCAATATGCTTCGTGGATCCTGCAGGCAAGGCTGTCAAACAGAACTATTACGCAACTCAATAATGCCGGGGGCATGCGACTGATCCGGGTCCAGTTGATATCGGATAGCATACTCGTGTATGAAGAGCGAAAAAGACTGCTGGTTGACCAGGGACAGGGTTACTTAAGGGCGAATGAAATTCTTACTGACCTATCGGGCAAGATGCTCGATTACCAATATTTGCTGCCTCTCAATACTGATCGTATTAGTTCTCCACAGCCATTCAGCCCGGTACAATTATTTGAATTTGCCAACGGAGTCAAGCTGCTAAAGGACCAGATCGAAACATATATTGTATACCTGAAGGAACTATCGGGCAAGGCTACTAATGTTATTGCTTTAATTCAAAAGCATTATCACCTGAAATAAATTTATATATGGAACAAACAACACTCGGCATCGGCACCCGGCTCCAGCACACTCATTTCGGGCCCGGGGTTATTGTTGGCATTAAGTATGCCACTTATCTTATTTCATTTATCAATCATGGCGTTAAAGAAATTGATAAGACGGATGATAAGCTGGATGAGATCATTCCGGAAAATATTTCGGAGGAAATAGAAACACATAGTGATGTTGAAAAATCATTACTTAAGATATTACGGCTTTGGGGAGGATTAACAGAAAATGTACCGCTGGGCGATAAATGGCATGGCGGCATGATGCTGCTGCAACCTGCCGACAAATCGCTGAAGCCAAAAGAAATTCCTATTGCTGATTTTTTTCATAAAGTGGTCATGCTGCGTGACAGGTTAAGGGTACTGGAACAAAATATCAACAGCCACAAGAAATTGAATGATGAAGAGAAAGCGAATATCCAGCAATACATCACACGTTGCTATGGTTCATTGACTACTTTCAACGTTTTGTTTAAGAACAAAGAGCATTGGTTTGTGGGGGATAAAGGCAGTAAAGAGGAATAAAAAAGAGGCGAAGTCATTTTCAGACTCCGCATCTGTTTTTTACCTTTAAAAAAAGATCATCAAGTCGACTTCTTGCGGGCACAGGTGTTGATGCCAAACGGAGCATACAGCGGGCAAAACCCGATAAGACTTGTCAGCAAAAATATCCCGCCCAATGCAAGCAATACATAGGCCAGTGTGCCGGTAATAACATTGCTAAAATACAGCACGGCTATAACTGCAGCCAGTAAAACCCGGATGATGCGATCGGCATTTCCCATGTTCTGTTTCATCATTACTAAGTTTAAAGTGTTTAAAAAAGTTTTACAACCAATACAATCCCGGTTACAATTGCCAGGCATAAAATACAAACCACTGCAAGCCTGAGCCATTTATTTTTCATTTCACCGGTTTATGATGTAAAGCTACAATAACGGCAAACGCAGAAACGGTGACTACGGTCACCCGTTTTATAGAATTTCTAAACCCGCTGGTAATTGACGCACTTTTCCTTCCTGCTCCAGGCGTTTCAACACCCGGGTAATTACCTCCCGTGCTGTTCCCAATTCTGCGGCTATTTGTTTATGCCGCAATGAAAGTATCTTCTCCCCTTTTAATTTACTTTTTTCCTTCAGGTAATTATAAAGCCGTTGGTCCATACGGTCAAACAACAACGAATTGATGGTTTCCAGCATTTCAAGATAACGCAGGTTGTATTGCTGGTAAAAAAGATCATTGACCTGCGGGTATTTTTTCACCCAGTATTTCAGTTTGTCCGTTGGCAGTAATAATAATTTGGTTGGTTCTTCAGTAAAGGCAAATATCCGGCTGGGAGTATTGGACATACCGGCAGAAAAAGACATGATACAGCTTTGTGCCGGCCCTATATAATACAAGAGCAGTTCCTTTTCTTCTGCCCGGGTAAAAACTTTTACCAATCCTTCCATTACTATCGGTATCATCTTCACATACTGTCCTTCCTTCAGGATCTCCCCCCCGGCAGGTATCTCTTTTATGATTCCATTTGCTGCAATTTCCTGCAACAGTTCCTCGCCAAAAGTAGGCAGGTGAGGCTTTATTTCAGCAATATCCGTCGGCATCCTTAAATTTATCAATAAATCTGCGAAATTGCAGTATGCGTTTACTTTTTATCATTCTTTTGTTTATTTCTTTTCCCGGTTTTAGTCAACAGGAATACGACATCATCATACATAACGGTAAGATCATTGATGGCACCGGCAACAGTTGGTACTACGGAAGTATCGCTGTCAGGGACGGAAAGATCATTAAGGTCGGAAGAGATGTGAAACTCCCTGCTAAAAAAACAATTGATGCAAATGGATTGATCGTTGCTCCCGGTTTTATTGATGTGCATACCCACCTGGAGGGTGATGAAAAAAGTGATCCTAATGCCACTAATTTTATTTTGGACGGAGTTACCAGCTGCGTTACCGGCAACTGCGGTTCTTCCAATATTGATATCGGGAAATATTTAAAATGGATCGACTCTTTGAAACTTTCCATCAATGTAGCTACGCTGATCGGTCATAATGATGTTCGCAAAGCAGTAATGGGCCGGGTCAACCGGGATGCCACGCCGGATGAAATGAAACAGATGGATGAGATTGTTGACAAAGCGATGAAAGATGGAGCAGTCGGTTTATCAACCGGACTCATTTATATCCCCGGCACATATACAAAGACCCCGGAGATAGTGGAGTTGGCAAAAATTGCTGCCAGTTACAACGGTCTTTATGCTTCACACATGCGGGACGAAGGCGACAGTGTTGTGTATGCGATCAATGAGGCATTGACGATCGGAAGAGAAGCAAAGATTCCTGTAGAGATATCTCATTTCAAACTCAGCGGCCAGCATAACTGGGGAAGAAGTAAAGAAACAGTGCCGATGATCGAAGCGGCCCGAAAAGAAGGAATAGAGGTTACCATTGACCAGTATCCCTACACCGCCAGCAGTACTTCTATCAGCACATTGATTCCGGATGAAATACTGGCTGACGGACAAGATTCCATTAAAGCAAGATTGCAAAGACCGGAAATAAAGAAATATGTCATGAACTCTATGCTGGCAAGACTAAAGAAAAGAAAACTTAAACATTTCAGTTATGCGGTGGTGGCTTATTATTCTCCTGATACTACTTATAATGGAAAAAGCATCGAACAGATCAATTTAATGAAAGGAAGAAAACATAAAAGAAAATCAGAGGCAGAAACTGTTGTTGATATTATGATGACCGGAGGTGCCAGCGCCGTATTTCACGGTATGAGTGAGGAGGATGTAAAACGAATCATGCAATATCCTTTCAATATGTTTGCCAGTGACGCAACGATAAGAACGTTTGGATTTGGTATGCCGCACCCCAGGGGTTATGGCACCAATGCAAGGGTGCTCGCTAAATATGTGCGGGAAGAAAAAACTATTTCACTGGAAGAGGCTATCCGGAGAATGACCTCATTACCTGCTCAAAAATTTCAGCTGAAAGACCGGGGGCTGCTTCGTGAAGGTTATGCAGCCGATATTGTGATCTTTGATGAAAAAGAAGTGCGGGATATTTCCACCTACGATAAGCCGCATGCTTATTCAAAAGGGTTTCATTATGTAATAGTGAATGGCGTTTTGACCGTAGACAATGAAAAACACAATGGGATAAGAGCCGGAAAGGCTTTATACGGACCAGGATTTTTTAGTAAATGATGAAGCTTACTTTTTTCCAGACTGTTTCTTACTGACGTTTCTCAAATCCCTGCCCGCGTTGCCAGTTTTAAAAAGCCATAGATAGCTGTGTACGCAAAGGCCACTAAAATTGCTGCTCCTAATATTGCTAAAGCTGTTCTCCGGATTTTTTTTATCGCTGCATTTCCCAACTGGTAAAACTGGAAAAAATATAAAAGGAAAATGACTCCGTTATTCAGAATAATGTCTGATGTACGGGTAAACCCTGTATTATCCGCCAGGTAAGCCAGTACCAAAACAAAAATCTGTGGTACTGTCATTTGTGCTGAAACAAAAAAACTTATGACAACACACTCCCAGTAATTGTATTGTTGTTTCAGCACCCGCAGCCACAAAAAGAAAATCAATGACATCCACGGCAGGTAAAAAGGAATATAGAATTTATAATAATGAATCCATGTCTGCTGCGTAGCATCATACTCTTTCCAGAAAGCTGTTTTTTCTGCAGACATCCACGCATCCTGAACAGCATCATAGTAATGAACTTTTAAAAAACTCATTGCTACCAGCATGGTTGCCAGCACAATCAGCATATACGACAGCGGGTGATAAAAATTCTTTCGCTTGCCATCCAGGTAATCTTTGATGGCATAACCGGGCCGTTTGAACAACTGAATTACATTGAATAAAAATCCTTTATCAATGTGCCAGACAGCATGCGGAAGATCTTTAATCAGAGATTTGAATGCAATCCTCCTTACTGAAACTTTCTGCCCGCAGTTCGGACAGAACTTCGAGTCAGCCTGGTATCCGCAGTTTTTACAGGTAGTCATAAACAGATAAATATATATTTATCCCTTTCCCATTGTATCTGTTAAGATATTGTTTTTCTGAATGGTTGCTTTTTCCAGTACGTCAAACTTCGCCACAACCATTCCAGCGGGCCAAAGCGGAAGTAGCGCAACCAAATATGGCTCCAGATGATTTGAAGTGCCCAGGTTCCCGCCACCACATAATACATTTCATAACGCTGCAGTTTTCCGAAATATCCAAACCCGATGCCATAAAAGAATAATCCCACCAGGAGCGATTGCATCAGGTAATTGGTAAAGGCCATTTGCCCTACAGGACGCATCAATGCAAACAACCATTTAATCCAGCCGGATTTATACATCAACATGATCAATCCAAAAATGCCAATGGCCCTAAACGTGCGGGAAATTTCATAAAATTCAAATGAAGTATTTTTTGTGTAGTCAAAATAATTGAACTTATAATCGATCAGCGGCTGAAGCCGGAAATAGGAAAGGGCCAATCCGATACCAAGACCTGCAATAAACATTGCCCAGTACACTTTAGTACGGGCCTTTCCAAGCAGCACTCCATTTTTAAAAAAGGCCATTCCTAAAAACATAAATACCAAAATATCCCAACCGCCATAGTAGAGATAGTTGATCTCAACTTTAAAACTTTTTTCACTCTGGTACTCATAAAAGTCTCCATAACTGCCACGAACTGCCTTCAGGCTTTTTCCCATTTTCTTTTTCTTGCCTTCCGGGCTTGCTTTTTCTTTAAACTCCGTCATTGCGCCGAGATCTTCCTTTTGCTGATCGGTCAGTTTGGTTACGGTAGTATCCATTTTTGCTATCAACTCCCCTTTGCATATCATTTTTCTATCCCGGTAAGCATCCACATTTTCCCTTGCCGTCATTAACAACAGGGAAACTATGGCTCCCACTATTAAAGCTTTGGGAGATAAGCGGCGAAATGCAAACATGATCATACCCAAACAGGCATAATGAAATAGAATATCCCAGAACCATAAAAGCACAAAGGCATTGAACAACCCAAAAACCATTAACCACAACTGCCGGCGTAAAAAATAATCCGCCGGCCATAGGCCCTCCACTTTTTTCTCCTGCCGGGTAATAAATAAAATAATGCCGGCTCCGAACAATATAGAGAACAAAGCCCGTTGGCTGCCCTCCATGAACCAATCAATAAAATACCATGTTTTATAATTGATGCTGCCCCATTCATTCAAAACAGAGGGATCGCCATAAACAGGCTCGGGCATGGCAAAACCGGGAATATTCATTAACAATATTCCAAGAATAGCAATGCCCCGAAGGCTGTCAAGAATAATAATTCTTTCCTGCTGGCTGACGGGTGCAGCCATTGTGGTTGTTGGTTCATTCGGCATGCAGTTGGTTTTTGTGGCTGTATGAACTTTGTGAATTGAACTAAAGATATAGTTTATTCGTACTGAATAAAAAAACCGGTATCCTCATTTAATAAAATGACGATACCGGCAATGAAAGCTTTTAACCTCTTGGTCTGTAGATATGAACGATGAGTAGTTTTATAGGAGTGGTCCCTGTGTTTTTTGCAGAATGTGATTGCGGGCCGGAAATCATGCATGCTCCTTTTTTAAATTCCACGACCTGGGCATTCCCGTCCTTACCTTTTATTTCAGCCGTGCCTGCTTCCAGCACATATAACACATGGTCAGGATGTGCGTGCAAAGGGATAGTATCTCCCGGATTGGCGACAAACTCATAAGTTTTCAGATTCAACGTATCAGCAAGGACCGTAGCCGGGTAACCGGCTGTTTTGGTAGCATCCATAGCGGGGTCGAAATCAGCCATAGGTGCCGCTTCTGTTTTAGTTGCATCAGTTTTAGCAGGTTCATCCTTTTTCTTTTCCTGGTTGCAGGCAAAGAGAGTAAATGAAATGATCGTTGCCAGCATTAACCTGGTCTTGATTTTTTGTTTCATGTTTTTAATATTTATGGTGAAAAAATAAAACTACCCAACCACTTTCAGTATCTCCCGGTGGCTGCTTACGGCGTGTTCTTTAAACCGGGCATACCAACCCTGGAAGTCGGCATGTCCCATGCCGCTGGTAATTGCTTTTTCATATTCTCCCAGTGACTCATATCCTTCCTCCATAATGAGGCGATAGGAATCACCGGTAAAATCACTGAGCATCCGGAAAGATCTTGCTTCCGGGAACATGTTTTTTGCTTTGGCTTCATCCATCATGGCTTTGGCATCGCGATAGTGACCAAATTTTAGATGGAAAATATCTCTTACGATGTACATAATCGAGATTTTAGAAGTGAAAAAATAGTCAACCCGGCACGGAGAAAAATAATAAGGTAGTAAGGAAGAGTGTACAAGTTAAGAAACCGGGGGAAGAAAAACAAAGTAAAATATTATTCCTTCATTTTAAGAAATGATGTACCTTTTAAGTTTCTCTTTAATTTATTGTTTATGAAAAATTTTCTTCTTTCATTGCTGGCATGCGGGCTGTTTACCAGCGTCTATTCCCAAAATAATCCTCTGGATCCTTGTTGCAGTACAGTTGCGGGGGATATTCATCTGATTACTCCAATAGAAAGCCAATCTTTTTTGATTCCTGACAAAGCGGATTGGGCATGGCTCAATGATGATTCACTTCTTTTTACCGGCAACCCACAAATCCCCTTCTTTGAATTCAAGGATGATATTGGCACTAAAGGACAAACTGAAACACGAATCATTTTTAAAACGATGGATGCTTATATAAATTACTTTGGACACAGCCCTCCACCTGAAGTCGATTTCTCCATAGACTGGGTTGTCTTTTACAGTGCTGGTTCAAAAATAACCAGTGGATTTTTAGTATCAATCGAAAAAATATTGCTTTCTAACACTGGAATGACTTTAAAAGTGATCACCTCACTGAGTAGCCCCGGGCAAAATTGTAAAGTTAGCAAAGCCAATATCAAGCCTTTCATACTCGTCAAATTTAAGCCCACAATACCATACCCCCAGTATAAAGAATTTTATAGAAATGATACGGTCAAAAATTGCGTTGAACAGCCCATCATTGATAAACCAGAGATTAGTTCATTTGCTAATGAAAAATGGGTCATCACACCCGTTTCAACGATGAAAGGCGTTCTTGGCAGGCTGGATATAAATTATCCGGCAGGCGTGGAAAGATGGATCCTTTATTACCAGCCGGCAGATAATAAATACATGGGCAGTGTTTCCGAGAATGATAAAATTTTTACTATTACCCCGGGTGAGTACCGTTTTTTAATTACCGATGTTCCGGTAGAAAATGTGCCCATACAAAAAGGCCATGAAACAAGGATAAAGATGGGTT
>CAZGGQ010000062.1:0-22944 GCA_964525285.1 uncultured Chitinophaga sp. | reverse complement strand
CAGGTCTCGGATACCGGGATGTTGAAATTTATTGTACAGGGTGTACATTTTATTCCATTACATTTTGGTGTTATCGTTACACTATGATTACCTGTAGCACCTGCTGCAAAGCTGATTGATAAGGCATTCTGGTCTGTCGCACTTAATGCTGCATTGAGAACAGTGCCTTCGTATACGTCCCAGTCATAGGTCACCGTGCAGCCCGGAGTGGCTCCTGAAAATGTTCCTGCGTTTACAACAATGGTTGATCCCGCTGCGATATTTACAATGTCGCCGCAAGCTACTGACACCGCATTACCGTTGACCTTAGCGGATAAACCGCTCCAGGTTCCCGTACAGGTCTCGGATACCGGGATGTTGAAATTTATTGTACAGGGTGTACATTTTATTCTCCCACTATACGGAGTAATAACAGCAGTATAAGTGCCCGTAACCGAAGCAGTGAAATTAAAAGAGAGACTGTTCTGTCCGTAGGCAGATGTCACAATTCCATTGGGACCAGTTATAACCCAGTCATAGGTAGTTGCACAACCAACCGGAGAAATATAGCTGCCGCTGAGACTGATCATCGTGTTAAGAGCGATGTTGTTCACCGTTCCGTTACATTCCAGCGTCTTGGTTGTCTCGCCATAGGTAACATTAAATGGATTCCATTTACCACAGTCACACTGTACATCACAGGGTGGCATTTTAATACAGTATTCAATCTCGCATTTCTTCCCTCTCTGCGAACAAATAACCCGTAAACAGAAAGGATTGTCCAATGGCGGATAGTCTGTCAATTCTCCTGTAACCACTGTTATTCCGGTTGGCAGTGAATTATTCGACACATTCGTTATGTTACCTGAAACAGCATTTTGTAGTACCAGTTGCAGTATGTCGCAGTTTTGCCCGGTAGGATTATTCAACGTCAGCCAAAACCTATACTTTTTGTTTAGCCCCTGTTGCTTCAGGCAAATTACTGAGTCCCGAAGAACAGAGACACATGCACCACCCACACAATCACCTGTAACAATAATAGTATATACACATGGGGGGCATTCCTTATCATTACAACTTGCATACAGCGTTAATTTATAGGTACCGTTTTCCAATAAACTAAAACCATCGTTTATTTGAAAAGTCCCGGTTCCTATTTTAACAGATTGCCCATCCTTTTCAACTTTCCACTTAGTATGTGCCAGACAACTTTTATCGTTAGGTCCGCAATGATAAGAGCTTGAAAAATTGAAGGGGTTTTTACAATTCCAATATATTGTGCTGCCACATTCATAATTTCTTATACTTGTTCCGGATTGTACTGATAATTTATCCCAGGTACCACAACCGCAGGTATCCTTTACATAAGGTGTTACATTAACTTTAAATACACATGGCTGACAAGTATCTTCTCCGCAAATTGGAGCTACGGATAAAAAATGAGACCCCGTTGTGAAAGTTTGTGAAAAAGAAGAACCCGTACCCTGTAGTATACCATCTGTTCTCCATTTATAAACCGGGCCGCAATTGGGGCCGGCAGGATTGCAGATATAATCAGGACTATTAAATGTATATGTTATTCCTGATTGAAGGTTAGCCGTGGAATTACAGGTTACAGATCCCGAACCAGCGGTACTCGTATAGGTTAACGGATTTCCACTCCATTGAACGCAATGACAGGCATTATAACTTAAACTAAACACTGTTGCTTCGCTTGTTCCATAAGTTCTCGGTTCTCCTCCAAGTGTTCTAACTGTTCCTACTGCTTCTGTATTCCAAACAAATGTTATCTTGTTTGTCGAATTGGCATATTCAGCAGGCAGCTGCCATATTGCTTGTGTACTGTTTACTTTTGTTTCAAAAACCGGATCATTCGCCCTGATTGCCTGTAAAGGTTGCTGACCCTCTTTAACCTGGTAAATCTTCACGATATAATTTATAGGTTCTTTGGGTTTTGGTATTACAGATGTAAACCTTAACATGATGGGTTGTTTTGTTTCCAGTTCGTTTAATATTTTACCATCAGCAGGTATGATGTTTTGCGGAGAGTTATACTTTTGTTGCTTCTCATCTGTAATTGTGAAAGGCTTGCAGGCTTCACCCTGTATGCCCTCTTTATATACTGGTGATGGAATTTGCCCGTAAAACTGTACACAAAATTCATAAGAGCCGGGTTTCAATATGCATGTATTACCTAATAAAGCAAGTGCAGCCGCACCGTCCCATCTTTTTATGGGCGTATTAAAATAACTACTTTGCGCATTTGCTGCTGTATTATACCCACATACATAATTCCCTCCGGCATCTTTTATGAAAGCAAATATTTTACCCTCGCTCAACATAGAAGACACATTCCCGCCAATCAGCAGGGCTTGCGCCGAAATCATCAATGGCGGCACACCATTAGCCCAGTCGGCGGTATTGGCCGGTAGATTATTGGGCATCGTAATGTTAACCCGGCTTACTAAGTTTTGCCCCTTAGCTGTTATGGAACAAAGAGCAAGAAATAAAATAAATATCTTTTTCATTTTTTAGATCTAAATATTCAGATTCTGTTTTTTGTTCTATTACCGTTTCAACTTTTGTAATTATTCGTTCATTCTTTTTTACCGGTTTTCAATATGAAACAACGAATCGAAAACCAGTTATTTTTTATTTTCTCCTTTTAGCTCCCGTCTTCGCACCTGGTTCCAGGGCATCCTTGTTTGATAAAGCGAAAGTGTTTTGGGCCGATGAACATAAGTTCATTAAGACCAATATTATTACGAGATTTTTTTTCATGATCATTAATTTTAAACCCGGGGATTATTAATATCCAATTACTTCCGGGATTCAATCCTTGACGCAACGAACAGACATCCCATTCCGCTGACAGAAGTTGGATCTGTAAATGCTGACATGAAATTTATGAAGATGACGGTACCAAGCGTATGATGAATAAATAGGAGTTGAAGTATGCCACCAACCCATTTCACCCTTATGGTAGAAATCCCCCGAACAACCTCGCAAGCCACCCGGCAAACCTGTGAAACCGCTGCTATTAGTAGCACCGGTATTGGGACTCCACCAATGTGTTGTTCCTGCTTCCTTCAAGGGACCACCGGATACTGCGTCGCCCCCAAAACAGTTCGAAAGTGTTGTCCATTCAGAGTCACTGGCCACATGCCATCCTGCAGGGGCCAGGCCTCTAGGGTCATTTACCGCATACCAGTTGTATAATTTCCCATACACAGTTCCATTTGCAGAGTTATTCTGATAATAACACCAGGCTCCTGTTGTTAATGTGGCCCATACTGCCTGATCAGTAACCTGTGGTATCGGTGTGCCATCTCTGTAAGTATCTACATCCAGGTTTTTAAGCATCCACACCTGGTTGCAGATGGTAACAGAGGGAATACAGTTTTCATCAACAACAATAGTATAAACACATGGAGTACATTCTTTCCCGTTACAAACTGCATTCAAGGTTAATGTGTAAATACCATTTTCCAATAAGCTAAAATCATCACTTAGCTGGTTTGTCCCGGTACCTGATTTAACAGGTTGACTGCCTTTTACCAAAGCCCAGGTTGTTTTGGCCTGGCAAGTTTTATCATTTGGATTGCATTGATAAAAACTTGTAAACTTGAATGGAATTTTACAACTCCAATTGATTGTACTGCCACATTCATATTTTCTTACCCCTGTTCCGGATTGCACTGATAAATTATCCCATTTACCACAATCACATGCCTTACTGCAAGGTGGCAGCGAGAAACAACGGTCTATAGAACATGTGTCCTTACTCTGCACACAATAAAAACGTAAACATATCTGATTGTTGACCCCTACTACTCCATCGAGGTGTCCAGATACAGTCGATACACCAGGAGGAAGAGATGGAACCGGCAGACCGCCAATCCCATTTACCGTTCCACCTCCCGGAACTGAACTTACTTGAAGGTAACAGTTGCTGGTAGTGAGATTTTGTACTGTAAGGTTGAACCCATATCTACCGGTCTTTTCATTAATACACCAGAGTGAATCACGCAATATAGAAACACATGCCCTCCCCTTGCAATCATCAACAACAATAGTATACACACATGGTAGACAACTTTTTCCAGGACAACTGGCATCCAATGTCAATGTATAGACTCCATTTTCGGTTGGAGTAAAGGATGCATTTATGGTACTTGCTGAAGACCCTGGCGCATTTGTTCCATTACCGGTAATTATAACGTTACCACCCTTTTTAATTTCCCAGGATGTTTGTGTTTGGCAATCTTTAGGAAGACACTGATAGGAAGTGGTGAAATTGAACGGCGTATTACAACTCCATTTAAATGTACTGCCGCATTCATACCTGGTTGCCTGGGTAGCGGTTTGTACAGTTAACATACCCCATTTATTACAAGCACAACGGTTATCACAGCATTCTATAAAAAACTCACCGCTGTATTTCCAGCATTGTTGATTTTGACCGGGGTCTTTAATATAAAAACACCATTGTCTTGCTGGCTCACATGGAAGGTTAGCTGGTATTGTATAAACATAAGTTCCTGAATTAGGTATACCTGATGCTACGGTTTGATATACTGTCCAATTCGTATAATCTATTAATACAAGATTTACGGTGTTTGGTAAAGTCGTTCCGGTCCAGTTAATGGTAACCTGGTCACCCACACAGTATTTATCTTTTAGTATTCCGGTAAAACTTAAACTGCAGGGCAATGGATCTTTTATATTTATTATGATCTTACATGGGGGGCATTTCTTACCTCCACATAGGGGTACAAGGGTAATAGTATAGTTCCCGGCTTGGCTAAAATTAAAATTAACTACTTGCCCGTTACCATTCCCCGATACAGGTCCTTGTACTGACCAGGTATAAGTAACTAAACAAGAACTATTGGCAGGATTGCAGGTATAACCGGGGAAAATAATACTATAAGTATCTTTTGAAAGAGTTGCCGTTCCATCACACTTTAGCCTTGTATTAATTGTGCCATTTGCTTGTATGTTGACCAGAGAATTATCCCATTTTCCACAATCACAGGCAGTTGGGCAATCCTTAACTACAATTGTATAAACACATGGAGGACATTCTTTGCCATTACATCTTGCATTCAAGGTTAATGTGTAAGTGCCATTTTCCACCAAACTAAAAACATCGCTTAGTTGGTTTGTCCCGGTGCCTGAATTAACAGGTTGACTATCTTTTACCAAAGTCCAGGTTGTTATGGCCTGGCAAGTTTTATCATTCGGATTACACTGATAAAAACTTGAAAACTTAAACGGCGTTTTACAACTCAAGTTTATTGTACTGCCGCATTCATACCTAACTGCCTGGGTAGCGGTTTGTACAGATAACTTACTCCAGGTACCACAGTCGCAATTAAGACCACAGGAAGGAAGTTTCAAACAATATAAAATCTCACATTTTTTCGTTCCCTGGGTGCAAATGATCCGTAAACAGAATGGGTTGTTCGACGGAACAAAGTCCGTCAGCTCTCCCGTCACTAATGTGGTCCCTGTTGGCAATGAAATGCTTGATACATTAAGAACATTCCCCGAACCAGGGATTTGCGGTACAATCTGCAGCATATTGCAAACTTGTCCTGTCAGGTTATTCAGTGTCAGCGAAAACTTATACTTCTTGTCTTGCCCTTGTGGCTTCAGACAAATTACAGAATCACGAAGAACGGAGAGACATTTACCCTTCACGCAGTTATCAACAACAATTGTGTAAACACATGAGTGACATTTTTTGCCATCGCAACTTGCATTCAGGATTAATGTGTAAGTACCATTTTGGGATGGCACAAATGAAGAGCTAATGGTATTGCCTACAGATCCGGAAGATCCGGTAATTATTGTATTATCGGGTTTTTCTACCGTCCAGGTTATATTGGTCTTACAAGTTTTATCAAGCGGATCGCAATGATAAAAAGTTGTAAAATCAAATGGAACTTTACAACTCCAATTGATTGTACTGCCACATTCATATTTTTTTACCCCTGTTCCGGATTGCACCGACAAATTACTCCAGGTGCCGCAATCACAGGAATCCTTCCTACTGGGTGTTACTTCAATTTTAAATGTGCATGGCTGACAAGTGTCTTCCCCGCAATATGCTGAAAGAGATAAAACATGAGACCCTGTTGTGAATGCATGTGAAAAAGAAGAACCAGTACCCAGCTGCGTGCCATCTACTTTCCATTTATAAACCGGGCTACAATTTGCACTGGCGGGATTGCAAACATAAACAGGCCCGGTTAATGAATAGACTATTCCTGAATGGATGGTTACACTGGTATTACAACTTACTGTTCCCGAACCTTCGATACTCGAATAAGTTAGCGAATTTCCACTCTGCTGAACACAATGACAAGTAACATTACTCACTGTAAACTCTGTTGCTTCACTTACCCCTATTAATTTTCCATTCATGTATGCCTCTACTTTCCATGATCCTGTCCAATCACTCTGAGTATTTCTATGACTGTACAATAATTCTGTTTGATTCATCACTTCTTTTACAAACAAGGGTGTTCTGGTTTTTGTTGGAAGCTCTGTTTTCTGCCCGTCCAACAAATCATTTTTTACCTCCCACACAATAACTTTATATATCACATCCCCTTTGGGATTTGGTACCACGGGTGTCCAACGTAAAGTGATCGGTAGTTTTGTTTCCTGCATGGTAAATATTTTACCATTTTCCGGTGTTATATTCTTAGGAGGACTAAAGGACTCCTCTGTATTTGATATCCCCACACTAAACGTATTAAACACCAACTTCCCCTTCTTCGGTGGCCCGGCCGATGCATTTTCCTCTACTTCAACAACAGTCCAGGCAAAATCTTTGCCCTCGCTGTTGGGAGGTAACATAAACACCCCCTTGCCCCAATCCCTTGCCGGTCCCATTCTCTCCAAAACCGGAGGTGTACCGCTTTGTATCACTTGGGCAGGATTGGCACCCTTGGGTATTTCCCACATTTTGAAATTATACCTTAGTTTGGCCTGCGCTTCGGGTTTTGGAATTAGAGTATAACTAAAGTTGACAGGTTTTTTGGCATCGAGAGCCTTTATTACCGTACCGTCAACAGGTTGTAATAATATGAGCTCACGGGTTTCGGGTTTTGCATTTTCAGGGATGGTAAAAGGTTTACAGGCCTCTCCCTGTATTCCGGTTTGATATACCGCTGAAGGTATTTGCCCGTAAAACTGCACACAGAATTCATAATTACCCGGAGTCAATGTGCAGGTTTTACCCAATAAGGCAAGAGCTGCTGCGCCGGACCAGTTTTTAACTGCCGAATTAAAATTACTCCGGGGCGCATTCTCTGCGGAGGTGTAACCACATACTACAGCCCCGCCTTTTTTTATGGTAACATAAATTTTACCCTCGGTCACCATTGGCAACACTTTCCCGTTAACCAGCTTGGTTTGTGCCGTGATCATCAATGGCGGCATGGCACCTGCCCATTCGGCGGTATTGGCCGGCGGATTATTGGGCAGCGTAATGGTGATGGGGCTTATTAAATTTTGCCCCGTAGCGGCGAGCGAACAAAGAGCCAGCAGTAAGTTCAGAATATGTTTCATTTGTGATTGTTTTATTTTGATTATTGTACAGGCAGCAATTAACAAACATGAAACTACTCACGGAGATTTCCTGTTACTAATGGAAATGTATCATTGACCTTGTAACCGGATAATTTGCAAGTCTGGTTGTATACTTGCTGTTTATTCTTTTACCTTTAGTTAAGATTTCCCTGTCTCGCCAGCCGGATATTCATCCCTGCCAACTATCCCCGCAGACGAACAATTGGTGCAATGCAGTTATTTTTTAGCAGGGACTGAGCTTAGCTTTAGCCGGTGAACGCTCAGCTAATTATGGATTCGAATCAATTTTGTTCATTTTTAAAACAAAATTGCCCATGAAGAATCTGCATCTTGGATCGCTTACCAGCCTGTTTTTTATGGGGGCGGTTTTTATTACTTCATCAACCGCGGCAGCCGGCTTAACCGATTCAGTTCCCAGGGGATGGATGTCTTCAAAGGCTGTTTCACCCGGTACGGTTATAGGCATTGACACGATTATAAAACATAGCGGTAAAGCCAGTGTATTTCTGCAACGCCCCGATTCAGTTTTATATGGCTCATCAGGCCTGCGGCAGGCAATCGCTGCGGAACCATACAGAAATAAGAATGTGAGATTAACGGTTCATGTGAAATCAAAGGAAGTTGCAAGGGCGGTTTTACACTTTAACGTGGTTGGCACTGATTCCCTTTTGACTTTTGCAAATTTTTTTATTGAACCAACGGAAGAAAATATGGACTGGACTCTGAGCCGGATCACCCTGGATGTCCCGGAAGAAAGCCAATATATGTTATTCGGGGTGGGGTTATATGGCTGGGGAACAATCTGGCTTGATGATTTCAAACTGGATATAGTGGATAAATCAGTTCCATCAGATGACATGATCATTTCCGGGAAATTGGTGACCCGGTCACCGGCCGAGAAAATTCCGCTGAATGCCGCAGCCATGAATTTAGGATTTGAAGAATGGTAATAAAAAAATAATAAGTAAATGATAAATAAAATAAATTATTGATGATGTGTAAAGTTATTTCCGGAATACTATTTTTTTTGGTGCTCTGTTTGCCGGCTTATCCGCAAAACCGGATTCCCAAACCCGACAGCCTTAGAATCGAAAATCTTAAAAATAAATTACCCCGTTTGAAGGGAAGAGCATTAGTAGATTGCCTGAATGAGATCAGCAGGGAATATCAGAATCTGAACACCTATCAATACTCCAATACCCCGCAAAACCAACGATCCACTTATTATTATGCCAGGCTGGCGCAAAAAGAGGCGCTGAAAATCAATTACCAGTACGGCCTCGCCTTTGCACTCATGGAAATCGGATACCAAATGCTATTAACTCCTTTGGCGATAAACTATTTGCAAAAGGCCATCTCGATCGGCGAATCATTACATAATGATAAGATATTAGGATGGGCTTACCTGAAATTAAGTTTCAAGTATGCCCTTTCTAATGCCTATAAATTCGATAGAAGTAAAACGACGGCATTAGCGGAAAAAGCTCTTAAGTATTTTGAAAAAGCAGGCGATAATGATGGAGAGATGCAGGCGGCCCACTATTTGTGCCAGAATTGTCGCATTACTGAAAATCATGAAATGGCTTTGCCTTATTGTGATAAAGCGCTGCTATATTCCAAAAAAAGGGGGACCCGCAATTTATACTGGAGTGACTTCAGATACATGGAATCCCTATTGGCCATATCCAGACTATATGAAGCAGTCGGTGATTACAAAACAGCCATGGATTATTTATTAGCAGGACAACAATACGGAATAAAACATCAGATGGGATGGCAGATGGAGGAAGAGATGGGTCAGCTCTTTGATAAGCTGGGCGAACATGACTCCGCATTTTATTACCTGAAAAAAGGCTTAGACTCCGCCCCCAATTTTTTTTATTCAAAGCTTTGGCTGAGCGAAAATTATATAGCGACCGGGCAATTTTCAAAGGCCATGGATTTGTTCAGAGAATGCGAAGACCAGGTAAAGTGGCAAACTTCCTACGGACGAAGCCTCCTTAGGCTGAATACCGGGCTTGCCTGGGAAGGCCAGGGAAATTACGATTCGGCCCTGACCTATGCAAAAAAGGTGCTGCCTTCCGTGATTGAGCCTCATAGGATACTGGACAGGTTGGGTTTACTATCAAGAACTTTTCATGAACTGGGAAAAAATGACAGCGCCTATTTCTACCAGATGCAATACGCTACATTAAAGGATTCGGTTTCAAACAGGCAGCTCTTATGGCGGTTGAATGAAAAACTTTATCGTTACAAAAAAGCTGCTGAGGACCAGAAAAAAGCAGCCAATCTCGCCTTACTCCAAAAAGATATTTTGCTTAAGGGACAATTGATCAAAGAACAGGTTCTTTTAAAAGAACAAAAGGAAGCAGAGATCGCCTTACTAGATAAGGACAATAAATTAAAGCAGCAACAACTGGAACAGGAAGTTTTTTTAAAGGAACAGAAAGAAGACAGGATAGCTATACTGGATAAGGATAACCGGATCAAACAACAAAAATTAAAACAGGAGACCATGATCAGATATTTTCTTTTCGCCTGTTTATTTGCATTCATTTTGACAGGCTACTTTATTTTCCACAACCTCTCCTTAAAAAGAAAGAATGAAAAGCTGGGAAGAGCAAGAATGGAGAATGAACTGAAATTGCAAAAACTGGAAAGCGATAAAAAAAATGCAGAATTGCAGCAACAGGCCACCGAGCTGGAAATGCAGGCGCTTCGTGCACAAATGAACCCGCATTTTATTTTCAACTGCCTCAGCTCCATTAATAAGTATATTATTAAAAATGAAACGGAGTCAGCCTCTGATTACCTGACCCGGTTTTCCAGGTTGATACGCATGGTACTGATCAACTCACAGAAGTCGCTGATCACACTGGAAGATGAACTGGATATGCTCCGGCTTTACCTCGACATGGAAAGGCTCCGGTTTAATAATGCTTTTGACTATAATATTAATTTCATGAATACCATAGAACCGGCGGCCATATTTATTCCACCCTTGCTGCTGCAGCCATTTTGTGAGAATGCCATCTGGCATGGACTGATGCATAAAAAAGGTCATGGCAAACTGGATATTGCATTACGATTACAGGGTAATATTTTAGGCTGCACCATAACAGATAACGGGGTGGGAAGAGAGAAAGCCATTGAATTGAAAAGCAAATCTGCAGAGCGGCAAAAATCATTTGGGTTGAATATTACCAATCACCGCCTGGCATTAATAAACCAGGGAACCGAAGTAGATAGTAATTACGAAATGAATGATATAGTTAATGATAAAGGCGAGACTGATGGCACCCAGGTAGATATCAGGATACGCTATAAAAATTTATTAGAAGATGTGACTTCTTAAAAGGGTATTATGATTAAAGCGATCATAGTTGATGATGAAGTAAATTGTTGCGAGATATTGGCCACCTTATTGGAAAAGTATTGCCCCCAGGTGAAAGTGGTGGATATCTGTTATTCAGGTGAAACCGCAGTATCTGCTATTATTGAAATGAACCCGGATATTGTTTTTTTGGATATCGAGATGCCGCAAATGAATGGCTTTGAACTACTCGAAAAACTTCAAATGATCAACTTCAAATTAATATTTACAACAGGCTATGACCAATATGCCATAAAGGCTATCCGTTTTAGCGCCTTAGATTACCTGCTAAAACCTATTGACAGAGAGGAATTACAAATCGCCATAAAAAAAGCGATTCATTCACTGGAGACGCCAACCAAGCAACAGTTTGACGTGCTGTTACATAAAATTCACAACCCCGGAAACGGAGGTCAGAAAATAGCTTTGCCAACCATGGAAGGTTTGCAATTGATAGCTATTGATAATATCATTAGCTGTGCTTCAGACAGAAATTATACTACCCTTTACCTGAAACAAAAGCAAAAGATGGTGATCTCAAGACCCTTGAAAGAGATAGAAGAACTTTTGGAGGATCACTCTTTTCTAAGGGTTCATAATTCCTACCTGGTAAATCTTAAAGAGATCGAAAAATATATAAGAGGCGAAGGAGGTTACCTGATCATGAGTGATGGTTCTACAGTTGATATCTCGAGAAGTAAGAAAGAATTATTGGTAAGCAAACTACAGGAAGGTAATTATTAAAATTGGGAAATGTGTGAAAAGGAGAATTCTACTTACCACACATATTCATATCGGCGCCATTGCAAAAGATGTTGGCGGGCATGGCGGTATGGATTTTATCATGGACTGGCGGACTGATAGATTGCCTTCGCAATGGTCTGCCTGTTGACCAGGATGTCTATGATGCAGCTTCGTGGAGCAGTATTGGCCCCCTGAGTGAAAGCACGGTAGCCAGGAAATCAAAAACAATGAGGATACCCGACTTTACCCTGGCGCATGGAAGACCAATAAGCCGGTTAATATGACCCTGGACGGAGGTGCCACGACCAAAGTGAGGAACATAAAGCCTGACCTGAAAATGAAATAATCAATACACCTGATTAAAATCAGGTTGTTGTTTTATTGATTTCATTATTTTCCCGGCCTATGCAATTTGAAAAAATTCATAATAAAGGCCAGGCCCGCCTGTTCAAAAGTAATTTTCTTGAAACGCTGACCAAAGCACACCCATTGCTCATCTGGGGCATGTATCTGCCGGTTATCGTTTACATGCTTTACCTCAGCTATGACAGGTTTGATTTTGATGTGCAAAAAATTATCCTTGTTTTCCTGGGTGGAATTTTTTTCTGGAGTTTCTTTGAATACCTGGCACACCGTTTTCTTTTTCATTGGGAAACGGAAAACAAAACCGGAAAGAAGATCGTTTACACTTTTCACGGTAATCATCATCATTATCCCAGGGATACGACCCGCCTTTTCATGCCGCCATTACCCAGTATAATTATTTCCGGATCAGTTTTTGGCTTGATGTATCTTATCATGCGGCAAAATGCCTTTATGTTTTTTCCGGGCTTTCTGCTGGGCTACCTGCTGTATGGAAGCATACACTATGCCATTCATGCCTGGAACCCTCCTTTCAAATGGATGAAACCGCACTGGCGCAATCATCACCTGCATCATTACAAAAATGAACATATGGGTTTTGGGGTAAGTTCCACATTGTGGGATCATGTCTTTGGCACCATGTTCGATCTGAAGAATGAAAAAGAAGATAAAGAAAAAGTGAAAGAGATGATGTATGAAAAAAAGAAACAGGCACAATAGTGAAAGAGTTTATTATTACATAACCATTTAATTTTCTACATGAAGGCCCTGACTGCAATTACTGACCCGATGTATGCCGACCCTCCGAAATTCAACTGGTATGAAAAATTTTGGCTAAGGTATATAAACGACAAACGGGATCTGCCCTTTATTCATTTGCTTACCGCTATTCATATCCTGGTTATTCCTGCGGCTGTTATTTTATATACTCCTTTGCTTCAGGGATGGTACTGGTGGCTGCTTTACATCCCTTATTTCTATATATCGCAGATGTACTTTAAGGGACGGTTCGGATTAATGCTGCATTGCATTGTTCACCGGAAGTTGTTTAAAAAAAGTTATACATGGCTGTACAACTGGGTTATCTGGTTTGTTTGCCCGTTTTTTGGCCATACGCCTGAAACTTATTTTGTTCATCACATGGGTATGCACCATGTGGCAAATAATATGCTGGATGACGCCAGCAGTACATTGCCCTATCAGCGGGACAGCCTGCGGGGATTTTTAGCATACCTTGGCCGTTTTCTTATACTTGGGCTAAGGGATACCTTCATGTATTTCTTCAGAAACAAGAGAAAGAAATTTTATATGCGACTTATAGCAGGCGAACTATCATTTTACTTTTTTTGTGTTGGAATGAGTTTTGTAAACTTTAAAGTCACACTCTTTGTTTTTATAATTCCATTTGTGTTTGCAAGGATAGTGATGATGCTGGGCAACTGGACCCAACATGCTTTTGTAAATCCCGCCGACCTGGAGGACAATTCCATTAATTGCTTAAATACCAAATACAACAAGATATGCTGGAATGATGGTTATCATGCGGTGCACCATATCCGGCCTGCAGCTCATTATACTGACCTGCCTGGTGAATTTCTGAAAAACAAAGACAACTATGCCAAACAAAAGACGCCGATTTTTGATGGTGTACATTACCTTCATATTTTTTTCTGGCTGATGACAAAACGCTACGATAAAATGGCAAAAAATCTTGTCAACCTGAATAATATTTATGCTAATGATGAAGAGGCCATCGCTTCATTGAAAAACAGAACCCGGAAGTTTAAGCTCTCTGCATAAGGAAGATTCAAAATATAAAATGCTCCCATTAGCCGGAATGCCGTAATTTTAGCCCCTCACAATAAACCATTTTCCCTGGAAACCAATTGATTACTTTTTTCAGGATAGTCTCTGAATTATCCTGAATATATTTATTGACTCATTTAATTGTAATGAAGGCACTGACATCACTGACAGACCCGGTTTATGTTGAACCAAAAAATTTCAGCCGCTATGAAAAATTCTGGCTGAATTATCTCACTGATAAAAGAGACCTTCCTTTTATTCATCTGCTCACTGCAATACATATCCTTGTCATACCGGTTGCGGTGCTCCTGTATACCCCGGTACTGGATGGTTGGTATTGGTGGTTGGCCTATATTCCTTATTTCTATGTTTCGCAGATGTATTTTAAAGGCCGCTTTGGTTTGATGCTGCACTGTATCAGCCACCGTAAATTGTTTAAAAAAGGATATACCTGGGTCTATAACTATATTATCTGGATCGTTTGTCCTTTCTTCGGCCACACGCCTGAAACCTATTTTGTGCATCACATGGCTATGCATCATGTTGAAAATAATATGCCCGATGATGCCAGCAGTACTTTGGCGTATAAGCGGGATAGCCTGGGAGGATTTCTGAAATATGTTGGCCGTTTTTTACTGCTTGGCTTCGTTGATACTTTTATGTATCTCTTTAACAGGAAAAGGAAAAAGCTATATTTGCGTCTTACTTACGGCGAAATGGCCTTTTATCTTTTCTGTGTGGGAATGTGTTTTGTCAACCTGAAAGCAACGCTATTTATTTTCATTATCCCCTTTGTTTTCGCCCGTGTGGTCATGATGCTTGGTAACTGGGCGCAACATTCCTTCATTGACAAAAAAGATCCCGATAATAATTTTACCAGCGCCATTAATTGCATCAACACCAAGTACAACAAAATGTGCTGGAATGATGGTTACCATACCGTTCACCATCTTCGCCCGGCAATGCATTACACGGAAATACCCGGCGAATTCCTGAAACTAAAGGATGAATTTGCTGCAAAAAAATCATTGATATTCGATGGCATTCATTACCTGCATATTTTTGTATGGCTGATGACAAAGCGGTATGATAAACTTGCAGACCACCTGGTAAATATTGACAATACCTTTTCCAGCAAAGAAGAAGCTATAGCATTGATGAAGGAAAGGACAAAGAAGATCATCCTTAGCTAAAGCTCCGGATGGTCAAACTTACTCTATAAGCAAAGGGCTTCTGATGAAGCCTTTTGCTATTTACTCTTTTTATTCTTTTTTCAATCCTACCACCGGCAGTTTCTTTTCCCGAATCAACTGGTTCAGTTTTGTCACATCGGTCTCCATAATATTTTTTAGCCTGTTGAGTTGATCATCTATCAAACCGCTAATTACCTGGTAAGCCTCTTTCACCTGTTTGGGTAATGCGCCGTTTCCAGCTTCGGCATTGCCATATAATCCGCTGAGCTTATCATCCAACCTGATAGGATAGTTCAATACATCCTGGCCGCTTTTTGCTTTAGTTTGATGAAGGGCTTCTTCCACGGCTGTCAGTTTTTTGCCAATACTATCCATCATCATATTTACCTCTTTTACAGAATCAGCAGCCCATTTTTCTTTGTACTCATTCATTTGTCTGCGGATCTCTTTTATATTCTTTAATGCTTTGATCGTTTCACTGAATTTATCCCTGGCTGTGATCATGAAATTAAATTGCTCCTCATATTCCGGATGAGTAGTGGCATAATTTGGATCTGGTTTGATGGTAAACATCACGTCCGATGAGTCTTTCCCTATTTTGAACCTGGCAACATAATCACCGGGTATGGCTTTGGGGCCATTTACATTTCCATTCCATACGATCATTCCTTCCGGAATTTTTTCTGCATCGGGATAATTCATATTCCAGACAAACTGGTTGAGCCCGTTTTTCACTTCAATCTTGTCCGCAGGACGCAGTGCGTTATCCTTCGAACTGCTGCTGAAGGTTTTGATCTCCTTTTTACTTTTATCCATTATCACTACAGAAAGTTTAGCAGAATCACCCGCCTCTTTTACATAATATGGGATTACCACACCGTTTGGAGGATTCATACCCACATTACGCTGGGTGCTACCAAAACCACCACCGGCGCCCTGCATCCTGTAAGCCGGATGTGGCGTAAATACATGCAGGTTTTTATTGGCGACCTCCATATTGGCCTGCTGCACCACACTTAGATCATCCAGTATATAAATACTTCTTCCCTGTGTGCCAACTATCAGATCATTTTCTTTAATGGCCAGGTCGGTGACGGAAAGAACAGGGAGATTTAACTGGAAAGGTTTCCAACTGGCTCCATCATCATAACTGGTATACATGCCATACTCTGTTCCGGCATATAATAGCCCGGGTCTTTTCCTGTCTGCCCTGATAGCTCTTGAAAAATGCAACCTGTTTATTCCTCCATCAATCCGTTTCCAGGTCTTACCATAATCTTCTGTTTTATAAATATAAGGTGCAAAATCATCCAGCTTATACCTTGTTCCGGCAAAATAGGCAGCTCCTTTTTTAAATGGGTCAGCTTCTACACAATTCCACATAATCCATTTCGGGCAATCTTTGGGAGTTACATTTTCCCAGTTCTTACCGCCATCTTTACTCATATGTATCAATCCATCATCACTGCCGGTCCACAGCAGATCTTTTTCATATTGACTTTCCGTGGCAGTAAAAATAGTGCAGTAATACTCCACACCGGTATTGTCTTTTGTAATGGGTCCGCCGCTGGGTGCTTGTTTTGTTTTATCATTGGTAGTAAGATCAGGGCTGATCATTTCCCAGCTTCGGCCTTCATTCTCCGATACGAATAAATGATTGCCTGCGGCATACAATCGTTTGAAATTATGTGGTGAAAAGAAAATAGGATAGTTCCATTGGAACCGGTATTTCTGCACATCCGCACCTGCGCCAATACCATCATCAGGCCATACATTGATCTGCCGGAATTCATTTGTTTTATGATCCACTCTTGACATGAAACCCATATAGCTGCCGCCGTATGTAATATCGGAATTTCCCGGATCAGCCACCACATAGCCACTTTCCCCACCGGCTGTTGATTGAAAATCATTTGCCGTGATGGCAGCGCCATATGTCCTGGAGCGGATTCGAAATGCACTGTTATCCTGCTGACCACCCAATATGCGATAAGGAAATGCATTATCAGTACTTAACCGGTATACCTGGACCGTTGGTTGATTGAGATAAGTACTCCAGTTTGCGCCCCCGTCAAAAGTTACTTGTGCACCTCCATCATCTGCTACTATCATCCGGTTGCCATCTTCAGGATCTATCCACAAGTCATGATGATCACCATGAGGAGTGCTGATACTTTTGAATGTTTTGCCGCCATCCGTACTGAACATAAAACCCACATTCGGGCAATACACTTTGTTTTCATTTTTCGGGTCAACAAATACTTTGGTATAATACCAGGCCCGTTGCCGGATATTGTTATCGCTGCATTGCAGGGTCCAGTTCTCTCCTCCATCGTTGCTTACAAACAATCCTCCTTTTTCATGCTCGATCAATGCATACACTTTATCTGAATTGGAAGGAGCAACAGCCACACCCACTATTCCCCATGTTCCTTTTGGCAAACCCCTGGATGCAGTAATATTTTTCCATGTTTCTCCGCCATCCGTACTTTTCCAAAGACCGCTTCCATCTCCGCCGCTTTCCATGCTGTGCGGGGTCCGTATCACTCTCCAGGTGCCGGCATACAATACCATCGGGTTGCCCGGTTCCATGACCAGTTCACTACAGCCGGTTTGATTATTTGCATATAAAACCTTCTTCCATGATTTTCCCCCATCCATGGTTTTAAAAACTCCTCTTTCCTCATTGGGGCCAAACAAGTGTCCAATCACTGCCACCCAAACTACATCTGGATTTTTAGGATGGATAACGATCCGGATAATATGACGGCCATCTTTTAATCCGAGGTTTTTCCAATTCTTGCCCCCGTCATCACTGCGCCAGATACCACCCAGTCCTTCGCTTACATTACCTCGCATTGTGTGTTCACCTTCCCCGGCATATATGATTGTTTCATCGGAAGGAGCCACAGCTATTGAACCCATAGAACCACCGAAGAACTTATCCGAGATATTCATCCAGTTGCTGCCGCCGTCAGCAGTTTTCCATACACCGCCTCCTACAGCTCCAAAATAGAAAGTATTTTTATTTTTATAGCTGCCGGCAACTGCTGCGCTTCTGCCACCCCGGAACGGGCCGATAAGACGGTACTTCAGATTTTTAAATAGTAGATCAGACTTATCTTCCGATGCAACAGGAGCAACAGGTTTTGCCTGCCTGCCGGCAGGCAGGTTTTTTTGACCCGATAAAATAAATACCGGGCTTAAGGCGATCAGGAGCAGAATTAGTTTTCTCATAACATTGTGCGTTAAATTGGTCTTTGAAGTTAGTGATTTACATTGTACGACGAAGCCATCAGCGTATAAATATTGCCTTTGGTTTAAAGTAGGGCGAAGTAGTAACTTTATCCAAATCAAAATCCATGTCATCATTTTCTGTCAGCGGCAATCTTGTTGATGTTCACCAGCAAAGGATCTATCCGGCAACAATAATGGTTGAAAACGGAAGGATAATATCCATCATGGAAACTCCCGACTCCGATCCCGATAGCTATGGGGACCCGACTCCCGGCTATATCCTTCCAGGTTTCATCGACAGCCATATCCATATTGAAAGTTCCATGCTGGTTCCATCTGAGTTTGCAAGGTTAGCAGTAGTTCATGGTACTGTCGCCACGGTGAGCGATCCCCATGAAATAGCGAATGTGTGTGGAATGGAGGGTGTCGAGTTTATGATCGAAAATGGAAAGACGGTTCCTTTTAAGTTCAATTTTGGGGCGCCGAGCTGTGTGCCGGCCACTATTTTTGAAACTGCCGGAGCAGTTTTGAATTCAACTGATGTAGAAAAACTTTTACAAAGAGATGAGATTAAGTACCTGAGTGAGATGATGAATTTTCCGGGGGTATTATTTAAAGATGAGGAAGTGATGAAGAAGATAGCAGCAGCGCATCGTTTAAATAAACCGGTGGATGGTCATGCACCGGGGTTGAGAGGTGAGCTAGCAAAAGCATACATACAAGCCCCCCTAAATCCCCCGCAAGGGGGGACTTTGGACCCCGATTTTGTGACAATTTCTACCGACCACGAATGTTTTACTGCTGAAGAAGCTCTTGATAAATTAAAGTATGGCATGAAGATCATCATCCGGGAAGGCAGTGCTGCAAAGAATTTTGAAGCGCTGATAGATCTGCTTCATGAATATCCCGACATGATGATGTTTTGCAGTGATGATAAGCACCCGGATAGTCTTGTGCTGGGACATATCAACCAGCTTTGTGCAAGGGCTGTTGCCAAAGGCATTGATATTTTCAAGATACTGAAAGCGGCTTGTGTCAATCCTGTGCTGCATTATAAACTGGATGTAGGTTTATTGAAAGAAGGTGACCCGGCTGATTTTATTTTAGTAAAGGATCTTGAAAAATTTGAAGTGGTAAACACATTTATCAACGGAGAATTAGTTGCTGAAAACGGAATATCTAATATTAAAACTTCGAAATCCAAAATCATTAATAACTTTTCTTGCAGTAAAAAAGAAATTACAAACTTTGATGTCCCACTGGCTACTCCCCAACCCCCACTCGCCGTTATCGAAGCATTAGACGGCCAGCTTATTACCAATAAACTTTCATTTGACCCCAAAGTAGCTGATGGTAAGATTGTCAGTGCTACCGAAAGGGATATTTTAAAAATCGTAGTGGTAAATCGGTACCGGGATGCCCCGGTAGCCAAAGCATTTATTAAAAACTTTGGTTTGAAACAGGGAGCCTTAGCTTCTTCTGTCGCACATGACAGCCACAATATTGTGGCCGTTGGCGTGGATGATGAAAGTATTTGCAATGCAGTTAACCTGGTGATCAAACACAAAGGAGGCGTCAGTTTTTGTGAAGATGGGCTTGAAATGATCGTGCCCTTACCCGTTGCCGGGCTGATGAGCAATGAAGACGGATATAAAATAGCCGAACAATATTCTTTGATCGATAAAGCGGTGAAAGAAGCCGGTTCAACATTAGGCTCGCCATTTATGACACTTTCTTTTATGGCTTTGCTGGTAATTCCACATTTGAAGTTGAGTGATCTGGGGTTGTTTGATGGGGATAGGTTTGAATTTGTGTAATATTTTCATTTAAATCATCCTGTCAACGTGCCAAAACTTCTATTGCACTTCGGTCTGCTTGGAACAACAATGATTGCCGGCGCTCAGCCAAGCAAAAGTGTTGACATCATAAAAGAGATCACTTTTTTATACACCGATACGATTCAAGGCAAACCTTATATTGGTAGTTACGAACCAACTGGGATGATACGCACAACAGACAGTTGTTATCTCATATCTACAATATTCTCGATCGATTTTCCCGAAGAATTGGATACTACTTATTTAAGTACCGATTTTAAAAGATATCTCGCCAATAAAGAGCCTTTTCGGGGAAGGGGTCATGTAAGCAGCTGTAGTGTTATTAAACTAAAAAGAGATCTAACTAAAGAATGGGAAATAATCTTTAAAGATAAACGGGTAACACATATAGTTCCTTGTGATAACACATCATTCATTATTGCCGGAGAAAGGATTGATATGGAAAAAAACTGGGTTGCCAGCGTAAGCATCGATGGTAATATTCTATGGCAAAATGAATATAAACAAGGACCTCGTCTCGTTACTGAGGGCCTGTCTTATTTCAATGACAATATTTATGTCTTGGGAGGAGCACAAAGAACCGTCTTTATTAAAATAGAAAAAAACTATGGCCGGAGAAAAATAAGACTATTTAAACAGTCGAATTATGAAAACAGCCCGGTACTATTTTGTATTTCAAAAACGGGAAAATTGGAATGGAAACGAAAAATTGATCCTCAAAAGCATTATAACAAATATTGCTTCAATTTTATTTCAGTACCAGGAGGTCATTTGCTGTTATCTTCTTATAACGGATTTATAAAAAAGAATAAAAAAAAAATCAGGGGCGAAGGAATGTTTCTTTATGTGCTGAATAAAAAAGGTAAAGTCCTGACCCGGCAAAATACTGAGTCTGGCTGTATTTCGTACCAGGATGGCAATATTCTTCTACTTCAAAACAAATACCACTCTAAAAGTGTCCAGGTCTATAAACTCGAAAACTCACAGTTTATCCAAACAGATTCATTCCTACTCGATCCGGAACTGCGGAACCTTTATATGGGATCCGTATCCAAACTGGGTAATGAGCTTTATTGGGGATGCACTTATATGGGAAAAGCTTATTTATCAAGGAACCAGGATTTTCTCTTCTGTCGCCTTAACAATGACTTCGAGGTAACAGGGTTCAGGATTTATGGTGACGAAGAATATAATGAATTCGTTTCCCTCAGTGAATCTTATGACAACAACCTTTTAGCAATCGGGTGGAGTTATAAAACAAATAAATATACAGGCACGTTGTACAGATGCATCAACCTGGTAGAATTCAGGAAATTCAGTGAGTCATAAAAAGCCTATCCCCCAACTTTCACATTCTCTTAATAAGCAAACAAAGACTTTCTGCATCTCATTATTGTAACTAAGGTTACAAGGCCCCCAGTGAGGGTTGACATAGTGTAGAAAGAAAAGGGTCGGAACAGTTAAAAACCCTTGTTATGAAACAAACTCTACACATCTCTGCAGCCTTCGACCAGCCTGAATTTGTTCAGAACCTCGTAGAACGGTTAGCCTACCGCCGGTATGAGCTGGGTTTTGATAAACAAACAATGCCCCCTGGGTTTAAAGCCCTGGAAACCTCCGGCACAGAAACCTATGTAACCGGTACGCTGGCCCTCGATTTTCCTGCCAATACTGAATCCGGTGAAGAAAGGATCAATATGCCATTTATAACTGCCTTCCTGTTTACCTGTATCAAAGGCAAAAGTGATCCTTACCAGTTGATCTGGAGCAGCTCCCTGTCCTGACCCGTCTGAACCCTGGGCAGGCCCGTTTTTGATCCGTCCCTATTCACCCCTTCTATCCTGCCATTCACCGATTTCAGGTGCTTTATCACCCATTCACTATTGACCATTCACTATTCACCTCATAGTTTTGAGTAAAATTTAATGATCATGTCAGATTTTGAAAACAAAAGTGATGAACAAAGAAACCGGAGAGATGACTGGAGAGAAGAAAGAAGAAAAAGAAAAGAAGAGTGGAGAGCCAGGTTTCGTGACGGTCATTATATGATGTCGGGCAACCATAACAGGAGCAGTGGAGTATGGACTGGTGTCTTTATTTTACTGATTGGCATAGCAGCCCTGTTAAAAGCCTCCACCCCGGAGTTTCCCGACTGGATATTCAGCTGGCCTATGCTGCTTATCGTTTTTGGTCTTTATTCCGGAATAAAATGTGGTTTCCGCGGAGCTACCTGGTTGGTCATTATGCTGGTAGGCGGCGCTTTCCTTGCCGGTCATATCATGCCTGACCTGGAGATGCGCCGGTATATCTGGCCGATGGTATTTATCATTATCGGTTTGTTTATAATTGCCGGTTCCCGCAGCCGTTTTTCAGGATGTGGATATGAAAAAAAAAAGGACAGTTCCCCGGGAATAGAAGATGCGAAAGTTATTGATGAAACAAAGGATACAAAAGAAGATTTTATCAATACCACTTCTATATTCGGTGGCACCAAAAAAAATATTCTTTCTAAAAATTTCAAAGGCGGAAATATTGTCAACATATTCGGGGGCACAGAAATTTACCTGGGGCAGGCCGATATAAATGGCACTGCCATTATTGAAACCACCACCATTTTCGGCGGAACCAAACTGATCATCCCTTCCAATTGGACCGTAAAATCACAGGCTGCTGTCATCTTTGGCGGCATTGAAGATAAAAGATCAGTTACTCCCACTGCTGATGGAACCGAAAAAGTATTGTTGCTGAAAGGAACCGTGATGTTCGGCGGAGTGGACATCAAAAGCTATTGAAAATAATTCCGGGT
>CAZGGQ010000061.1:0-23693 GCA_964525285.1 uncultured Chitinophaga sp. | reverse complement strand
CATACAGCGTCGCTAAGTCTCTGTCAAGCATAACCCGTTCGCCCCTGATTTCGTAAATCCTGTTTTGTATGCTTTTAATTATTCTCATATCCTGTTTTTAAAGGTCACAATTTGCGGCCTTATATTTCTAAGATGTGATCACAATTTGTGATGACATGGTTTGCTTGAGTTTATTTTCAGTTTGAGGTTTCAAATTGCAACCTCAAAATTTGCCTTCCTGTTCAAGGTCACAAATTGTGACCTTGAAGAATTTAAGACATCCAATTCACCCCCGCTTCCGCATTCCACTTCGTCGTACTTTTCTTCAGCTTTGTCCAAAATTCAATTGAACTCTTTCCTGTAATATCACCCACACCAAACTTGCTTTCATTCCAACCACCAAAAGAGAAGGGTTCTCTGGGTACGGGCACACCCACATTCACACCGATCATGCCGGCGCTGGCACGGTCAATGATATAACGGGCCATGCCGCCATTCTGTGTAAATACAGAAGCAGCATTGCCGTAAGGATTGGCGTTTTCAATTGCCAGCGCTTCATCAACGGTATTGGTACGCATAATAGAAATAACCGGCCCGAAGATCTCTTCACTTGCCACACTCATGCCGGGGGTTACATAATCAATCACCGTGGGGCCAACATAAGTACCGTTTTCTTTTCCCTTCACTTTTGCATTGCGGCCATCCACTAAAATTTTAGCGCCGTCTCTTTCCGCTTCGCCAATATATCTTTCAATTCTTTCTTTGCTTTCTTTACTGATAACAGCGCCAAGATTTTTACCGGGAATAATTTTTCTTGCTTCTTCACAAATTTTATCAACGATGCTGTCCACATTGCCTACAGCAATCATGGCCGATGCAGCCATGCAACGTTGCCCGGCGCAACCACTCATCGAGGCCGCTACATTCTGCGCTGTCATTCCGGGAATAGCATCGGGAAGAACCATCAAATGATTTTTTGCCCCGCCTAATGCCAATGCTCTTTTAAAAGTTTTGGTAGCTCTTTGATAAACAATTTTTGCAACTTTGGTAGAACCAACAAATGAAACGGCCTCAATACCCGGATGGTCACAAATGGCTTCTACAATTTCACTGTCGCCATTTACAATATTAAAAACACCATCGGGTAATCCGGCTTCTTTTAATAACTGTGCCAGACGGGCACAACTCAATGGAACTTTCTCCGATGGTTTCATGATCATACAATTGCCTAAAGCAATGGCATTGGGTAATGTCCAGTTGGGAACCATGGATGGAAAATTAAATGGAACGATCGAGGCAACAACTCCCAGCGGCACATGCTCGGTCCTGCATTCAACACCCCGGCTTACTTCCAGGATTTCGCCGGTGACTAATTGTGGCAATGAAGTCGCAAATTCTGTCAGTTCAATACATTTTTCTATCTCTGCTACCGATTCACCGTAGGTCTTCCCGTTTTCCTCGCTGCAGAGCTCAGCCAGTTCTTTCAGGTTTTTTTCTAAAAGCGTTTTATAGCGGAAAAAAACCTGCACTCTTTCTTTGATGGGTGTCCTGCTCCAGGTTTTAAAAGCGGCTTTCGCAGCTTTCACGGCCGTATCAAGGTCTTTGGCGGTTGACATGGGTACTGAGGAGAGTAGGGAGCCGTCCAAGGGTGAAATAACATCCAATGTCCGGAGAGAGGATGCATCCACAAATTTTCCACCGATATTATTCTGGACAGGAGAGTATTTCATATTTTAATTTTCTTTTTTAAAGGGTTCTGAAACACGGAGACACAAAGACACAGAGAGAATCAAATATTTTTTTCTTCGTGCCTTTGTGTCTTAGTGCCTTTGTGTTTCAAAATGTGTTTCAAAGTTATTCCCAAATTTGTCAACTATAAATATACTTAATTTGACGAAGTTTGCAAGCTAAAGACCTCAACTTCAATGACCCCGGAAAGAAAAGAACGGCTTTCTTCTGTATTAAACAAAAGACAGAGCGATATCACTATTGTGCTGGAAAATGTTTTTGACCCCCATAATATTTCAGCCGTGATGAGAACCTGTGATGCAGTGGGTGTGCAGGATATCTATGTGTTGAATACTAAGATACCTCCTCATAAGAAATGGGGAGCCAAAAGTTCTTCCAGCGCTGCCAAGTGGCTGACGATTCACCAGTTTGAAAATGCAGCCGAATGTTTTTCATCACTGAGAAACTGCTATTCAAAAATTTTAACTACTCATCTCAGCAGCGATGCTATAAGTTTACACAAAATTGATTTTACCAAAAGCATTGCACTGGTTTTCGGGAATGAACACAGCGGTGTAAGTGATGAGATAAGAGCATTGGCTGATGGCAACTTTATCATCCCGCAGGTTGGTATTATTCAATCCCTGAACATAAGTGTTGCCTGTGCGGTAACTTTGTATGAAGCCTACCGGCAAAAGAATAAGGCAGGACAGTACAACCGGCAGAGTTTGGATGACTTCAGGTATAATGAATTGTTTAATGAATGGGGATTTAAAGAAAATGAGGAGTAAGAAAAAAGGATTGAGAAAATGTGGTAAATGTGGAAATGGCTTCGTAGAAAAAAGAACGATCATAGATGATTGGATAACATCGTAGGGGCGACATATTAAATGAGAAATTTGCTCTCAGCAAGCTCAGGGTGACAAAGAGTAAAGAATGAGAAAGTTTGTATCAATATTGATGTTTTTTTTTGTTACAGTGATTGCTTGCGGCCAGGAAATAAAAAGAGTGAAGATCACGGACCTGGAAAAAACAATTGCAGAAAGTAAATCGCCTTTGATTATTAACTTTTGGGCCACCTGGTGCATGCCATGCCTCGAAGAGATTCCTTATTTCATGAAAGAAGCGAAGAAACATGCTAAGGACAGCTTAAAATTATTGCTGGTAAGCCTTGATATGGATGAAGCTTACCCGGCTCAGATCAGGAATACAATTGTAAAGAGAAAAATTACAGTTCCTGTGCAATGGCTTGATGAAACAAACGCTGATTATTTCTGCCCAAAGATCGATCCCAAATGGTCAGGCGCCATCCCGGCCAGTCTTTTTATCAATAATAAGACGGGCTATCGCAAATTTTTTGAAGAACAACTTTCTCATGAGGATCTGAAAAAAGAAATCATGGCTATACTTGAAATTCATTGAGCAGCTTCTTCTGATTGCATTTCTTCCCTGGCTTTTGCCAGTATATACAGAAAATATATACCTGCACCCAGGCTTACCAGGGCAAGTAAAATACCAATAATACTTCCGATGGAAATGGCTTTGGCGAGGCAGAAGCCTACCAAACCCATAAAGCCCAGAATAATAAGCCGGTTAAAGAATGTTTTTGATGTCATAAGCCGGTTTTAGGGGATGAAAGAATGGGGTTACAAAACCTCTGATGCAACCTGCATAACATTCCATAAGGATTTTATAAAAAAAATCCTGTCCGGCTGGCGGAACAGGATTCAAAAAAGTATTATTGATCCAATTAGCTTCTTCTCTTGATAGTACAACCCACCGACCGGGTTTCTTTTTGTGTAATTTCCTTGCCGGCTACCATTTCATCCATGGCAACAATGGCATGTTTACGGGTAACTTCTTCAGGGCTGTTTGAATTATCATCGATGGCTCCATGGTACACCAGTTTTCCCTCACTGTTAAACAGGAAACATTCCGGTGTCCGGTTGGCGCCAAAAGCGTCTGCCATTGCAGAATTATCATCCATCACATAATACCATGAATAACCATTCGCTTTTCCGTATTCTTTCGAATCGTCATAAGAATCCCCGTTGTTCCGGTAGGCTTCATTGGGGTTCAGAAGGATCACACCGATCTCTTTTTCCATAGCGTATTTGCAAACCTCATTACTCCGGGACTGGTATCTTTTTACCACCGGGCAGGTATTGCAGCTGAACATAACAAGGAGGCCATTCTTTCTTTGTGCATCCGTAAAAGAAACTTCTTTGCCGGAAATATCTTTCATTTTTATTTCAGGATTTGGAATAGGTGCCCCGATAGGAAGCGGATCACTAACCAGGTTTAAAGCCATGACAGCAAAGGCAGCAACAGGTAAAGCGGCAAATAATATTTTTTTCATGGTAATAATATTTTGAAACCCAAATTTCGGTAATTATTCCGGCTTATCCTCACCGTCTGCGTCATTATCTTTCCGCTCATCTGCTATTTTTTTCAGCGAAGTAATGCTCACATTCAGCTCAAAGCCAATTAATAATATCATTGAATTGAAATAAATAAGTAACATAAGTATCAACACGGTACCGATGGAACCATATAGTTGGTTATAATTTCCAAACCGGCCTACCCACCAGGAAAACCCTAATGTAAGCAGCAGCATGAGGGCGGTGGCGAGGATGGAACCGGGGTTTATCAATCTCCATTTTTCATGTATAGCGGGAGCATGACGGTAGATGTATGAAATGCAGGCAAAAAAAAGAAAAAAGGTAATGATCCATCTTGTATTAACAATGATACTTCTTACTGAATTACTTTTTATGCCCAACCATTCCAATACGGCGCCCTGTCCAACCAGCAGCAGCGTTGAAGCGAGTACCATGACAAATAAGATCATGGTGATCTTTAACGCAGCACCTCTTTTCTGTAATTCAGTTCTTTTCTTGAATCCAATATAATTTTTATCAAACGACCGCATAATTCCCATTACTGCATTCGATGAAAAAAACATGGATAAAACAAAACCGAGGGAAAGAAGGCCGTTGCGGGGATGATTGATAAAATCCTGTAAAAAACCGATCAGTACGGAATTATCTTTTTCCCCGGGAACCACATCCCTGATCAGGCCATATATACTGTTTTCAAATTCTTTTGAAATCGGGAAAAAAGGAATGAGTGTAAATAAAAAAATGATGGCAGGAGGGATAGCCATTACCAGGTTGAATGCAATGGATGCAGCCCTTTCCCTGATGCCGACTGTTTTTACCTGGCCAATAAAGAAATTAACTACATCAAACAACGGGATGCCACGAAAGCCCAGCAACGAAGTGCTTTTGCTTTTCCTGACAAGATAGTTGGCCGGCGGAGAGGAAGAAATACGGTGTTTTATTTTGGAGAAAAGGGGCATACTGTTATTTTGGATTAACCTTTTTTGCTGAATCCATTCGTCTTGTCAGTTCCCGTTGGTATTCCCTTGCATATTTCATATGATCAGTGAGATTAGTAGTGAAAACGCTGCTGCCGTCAAATTTGCTGCTGGCTACAAAATACAGGTATTCTGTTTTGGGGGCATCCAGTACTGCATCAATTGTTTCAACAGATGGGGTACATATCGGACCGGGAGGAAGACCCCGGTTTAAATAGGTGTTATAGGGCGATACAGTTTTAAGGTGCACTCCTGTTACTCTTTTCAATGCGAAATCCTTCATGGCAAATTTTATGGTTGGGTCAGCCTGTAACGGCATGCCGATCCGGACACGATTCAGGTAAACACTGGCCATAATAGGTTTGTCTGTTTTTTTCAGTGTTTCTTCTTCAACGATAGATGCCAATGTGGTAACCTCAATGCGGGTAAGCCGAAGGCTATCGGCTTTAACCAGTCTTTCTTTTGTCCAGAATCTTTTAAAGGCTGAAAAGCATTTCTCAAATATCTTTTCAGGGGTACTATTCCAATTAAGGGTGTAAGTAAGGGGCATCATAACAGCAGTCACGGTGTTGGTATCAAGACCGTAGTCACTCAATGTGTCTGTGTTATTCAAAAAAAATATCATTTGCAATGAGTCGGACTCAAACTGCTTGCCGGCCTTGCGGGCAAAATCTTCTTTGGTTCTTATTTTGGTAATTATAAAATTTACCTGCGACTGGTTGCCGGCCCTTAACATTCTTACCAGTTTAAAAAGGCTCATACCTTTTGTTATTTTATACCGGCCGGGCTTTACTGATTTATACCGGAGAATTTTAGAAGCCAGGTCAAACCATTGACTGCTATTGATAAATTTTCTACTGATGAGTTCCTTTTTTACATCGGCATAAGCTGAACCGGTTTTAATATATAAGAATTCTCCGCCGGATACAGATGTGGCCGGGCCAAAAAATTTCCATCCTATGAAACCGCCTGCTATTAAAAGGAGAAGGATAATGCCTGCGATGATTTTTTTCTTCATAGTTAATGCTCAAATTATATATCCACCTATGCAATATACTACTTCGCAATAAAGCTATATTATGCAAATTAATTGCTTCGGCGGACCCCAAAAAAAAACCCGACGATTCAGCCGGGGTTCAAATATTGTTATAAGCTTTATTATTTTGGAGTGGTAGTACCCGGCTGAGTCGGAATTAATGGTGATGTATTTGGCTGGGTTGTTTGACCAGATGGAGGTGTTGCCTCTATTTTATTGTTACCTGAACCCCCTTTTCCCGAAATGAAAAAAACGGAAACCAGGCACAATGCCCCGATAATGCCTGCAAATATCCAGGTTCCTTTTTCCAGTACATCAGTGGTTTGTTTTACACCCATAAACTGGTTGCTGAAACCGGCAATATTCCCGGCCAACCCACCACCTTTTGGGTTTTGGACCAATACGATTAATCCCAGTATCACAGAAGCTAGAACGATCAAAATGATAAACAAAATAGTCATGTTAGGTTCTTTTCTTTAATTCCTCAATTTTCGATGCAAAATAAACGCTTTTGGGGGGATCAAGCAAACTTAATTTGCTGAAAATCTCAATTGCTTTTGCTGCATTTCCCTGTTTTTCCCATACTTCAGCCATGGCTTCTGTTATCACTTCCCTGTCCTGCAGGGAATGTTCGGCCAATTGCTCTACTTTTTGTTCCGTCTTTGGCTCCACCGCAACCGTTATTGCTGATGCGGGTAAACGTTTCATCGTCCTGAGCCAGTCTGTAAAGCTTTTCAGTTGCAGGCCAAATTTGTCTTTCGGTTTTTCTTCTTCTTTGAATTTTATACCCTGGGAAGCAAAATAATCAACCGTATAATAGGGTTCAAAGACTAATTCAGCATTTGCAATTTCATCTGATTCTTTTAGTGTTGTTGTTTCTTCTGATTTGGTATAGTGAATATCAACCGGTATTTCAACTTCAGAAGTAATCACTTTGGGCTCTTTATTTTCTGCAGTAACCACTTCCGGAATGATTATTTTATCAGCGATCAGGGGTTGGGCTTTGGTGATGGTTGCATTCCCGGTTTCATTCAGCAGTTGTTCTACCCAAAGGGGGTTATGGAAAAAGAGAAATGTTTTTTGAAGCTGTTCATTATATTGTTCCGCATTTTCTGTTTGCAGTTTTTTTGTAAGTAATAATTGGGCAGCTCCAAAATAGGGGTGCCTGTCAGCAAACTGCTGCAGTTCCTGCACACTGCATTGGTCCAATGAGTCCTTTTGCAAAAGCGATTTTACCAGTTGATTGATCTGCACATTCATGATGTCAAGTTAAGGAGTATACCGCATGTAAAATAGTATAAAAATTTGTAGTGCGGCATAAACTTACCAATTGGAAAAAAGCTTGTTGAAGATTTCGTCGGTCAGGGTTCTGATCATTTCGTCCAGCAGGGAAGCCTCAGCCTGTTGTAAGGACTGGTTGCCTTTGAATTCGAAATTACGGCTCACATCATAGTCCTTTATATCTTCTGCTTTGCGGTTATTCAGGGTAATATGGAGGCTAACCGTGAGCCTGTTGTTGGCCACCTGCTGACCGGATATGGCGGATGTACTGAAACTGTAATCGGTAATATAACCGCTGATCTCCCAGTCTGCATTATCGCTGTTGGTTTGTGAGAGCTTTGTCTGGCTGACAATCTTTTGCCGAAGTTTATCGGTAAGCCGGGGGCTTAATTGCGTGTTGATATATCTTGCTTTATTGTCAATATTATTAACCTTTACTGTTTTTATTGTATCAGGTATTGAAACGTCCTTAAAACCATATTTGAAACTACAACTGCTTATTGAGGGTACAAGGAACAAGGTACAAGGGACAAGAAGGAGAGCCACAACAAAGGAGAATCCTTTCTCTCTTGTGCCTTGTGCCCTCTGCCTTATGTATATCTTATTCTTCAATGTCGTATTCTTTTAATTTTCTGTACAGGGTTCTTTCGCTGATGCCAAGATCCAGCGCTGCATCTTTTCTTTTGCTGCGGTGTTTTTTCAATGCTTTAATGATCAGTTCTTTTTCTTTATCCATGATGTTCAGACTCTCTTCCACTTCTACATGATCATGAATATCATTGTTCATGATGACAGGCTGGGCTGTTTGCATACCCGGTTGAACCAGCATGGGCTGCATCACTTCATTACTCTTTACCCGGTATCCATCGGATTCTTTCAGCTCATTGATGAATGACTGGTTCTTTGCCAGCATTTCGGGGTTTTGCAATACATCCAGGAACATTCTCTTTAATTCTGTTACATCTTTTTTCATATCGAAGAAAAGTTTGTAAAGCATTTCCCTTTCGTTGGAAAAATCATGGGTAGGTGCACCATTGATATGGGCCAGTACCGGCAATCTGTTGCTGGAGTAAGGCTGCAGAAATTTGTTCAGTTCTCTTGCGGCAATCTGTTTATCCTGTGAAAGAACTGAAATCTGTTCTGCAATATTCTTCAATTCCCTCACATTGCCCGGCCAGGGGTAGTTTATTAACAGTTGTTTCGCTTCCTCATCAAGTTGTACAGGGGCCGATTTATATTTATTGGCAAAATCCGCAGCAAATTTTCTGAACAATAAATGAATGTCTTCCGGTCTGTCGTGCAAGGCAGGCACCCGGATAGGAACTGTGCTTAACCGGTAATAAAGGTCTTCCCTGAACCTTCCGGCCTGGACCAATTGCAGAAGATCTTTATTGCTGGCAGCAATTACCCTCACATCCGTTTTCTGTACTTTGGAAGAACCTACCCGGATGAATTCACCCGCCTCCAAAACCCTCAGCAATCTTGCCTGCGTGCCTAAGGGCAGTTCCCCGATCTCATCTAAAAATATCGTCCCGCCGTTTACTGTTTCAAAATATCCTTTGCGGGCATCTGCTGCACCGGTGAAAGAACCTTTTTCATGTCCGAATAATTCAGAGTCAATCGTTCCTTCCGGAATAGCGCCGCAGTTTACTGCAATGAACGGGTTATGTTTTCTTGGAGAAAGAGTATGTATGATCTGGGAAAAAACTTCTTTACCAACGCCGCTTTCACCATTGATCAGGACGGTGAGGTCTGTAGGGGCCACCTGTACCGCCACCTGCAATGCATAGTTAAGGGCAGGGGAGTTGCCGATGATGCCAAAACGGTTTTTTATACTTTGAATATCCATGTGTTTGTTATTGAATTATTAATTAATAATTTGCCCAAGTAATGTGGCCTGTGTGCAGTCCGTTACTTTCACCATAACATAGGCCCCTTTTTTAAGTTCATGGGTTTCTTTAGGAAATACAATCACTTTATTCTGACTGTTTCTTCCCTTCCATTCGTTATCATTTTTCTTGCTGTCACCTTCAATCAGCACGTTAAATTTCCTGCCAATGTCCTTCTTATTACTTTCCAGTGATAACCTGTTCTGCAACTCCACTATTTCTTTTAATCTTCTTTTTTTTATTTCCTCCGGAACATCGTCTTTGTATCTTTTTTCTGCCAGTGTACCGGGTCTTTCACTGTAGAAAAACATATAGCTGAAATCGTAGCGGCTGCTTTCCATGATACGGAGTGTGTCTTGATGGTCTTCCCCGGTTTCCGTGCAAAAACCAGCGATAACGTCAGAAGAAATCCCGCAATCCGGGATGATCTCCCTTATCCTTTCCACTTTTCCCATATACCATTCCCTTGTATAGGTTCGGTTCATCAGTTGTAATATCCTTGATGAACCGCTCTGCACGGGCAAATGGATATAGTTACAAATGTTTTCATACTTCGCTATCGTATGTAATACATCATCGGTAATATCTTTTGGATGCGATGTAGAGAAACGAACTCTTAGCTCAGGAGAAATTTTTGCTACTTGTTCCAATAATAAGGCAAATGTGATAGCGGGTTCAAAAACCCCCCCTTCGGGGGGTGGGGGGGCTTGGTAATAACTATCCACATTCTGCCCCAGCAAAGTCACTTCTTTATACCCCTGCTCCAGTAGATCTTTACATTCCCGGATGATACTTTCAGTATCACGGCTTCTTTCTCTTCCTCTTGTAAATGGAACAACACAGAATGAACACATATTGTTGCAGCCCCGCATAATGCTGACAAATGCACTGACGCCATTGCTATCTAACCGTACCGGGGAAATATCGGAATAGGTTTCTTCACGGCTCAATAACACATTTACGGCCTTTTGTCCGCCTTCGGCTTCTTCTACAAGGCCGGGCAATGACCGGTAAGCATCCGGTCCGACAACTATATCAACCAATTTTTCTTCTTCTAAAAATTTTGATTTTAACCGTTCAGCCATACAGCCCAGCACTCCAACCAGCATTCCCTTCTTTTCCCGTTTCAGTTTTTTGAATTCGGTAAGCCTTTTGCGGATGGTTTGTTCTGCCTTTTCCCGGATGGAACAGGTATTAATAAAGATCAGGTCGGCGTCTTCCACATTCCGGGTGGCTCCAAAACCTTCCTTATTTAATATGGAAGCCACAATTTCACTGTCAGCAAAGTTCATCTGGCAGCCATAGCTCTCAATATAAAATCGCTTTTTGTATTGATTTGGATCGAAGGCAAGTGGAACAAATGCTTCTCCCTGGCGGGCTTCGTCCTGCACCTTATCTGTCACGTAGTCAAGCATGAAGAGTTCAATTGGACTGCAAATATACTGCTAAGCCCCGAATTTGTGACAGGATGGCAGAACTGTTTTGATCAATTAGTTGGGCCTAAAAATGGAATCCATATCCAAAAAACACGGATTGTATCCCAAAAATGCTCAGGCTGCTGATAACTACACCAAGGAGTATCAGCAGAAAAGGTATATGAACAAGAACCCGGCTTATCTTTTTATCCCAACCATAGTGGTGGAGTACCGGCAAAAGCATGAACGCAAAGCATAATCCAAAGAAAGATACCTGCATGGTTTTAATGCCAGCTATCAAAAATATGATGCCCAGGCCTACTTCAAGGAACTGTACAATGTATGAATCGGGATGACTCTTGTTAATTAATTGTCGGTATTTATCTTTTATGGACACAAAGAAATTTTTTCTTAATCCATTATATTTTTCAGCCTGTTGTTTCTTTTCACCTGTTACCAGGAATATTGCCTTTCCGGAAAGTATATAAGCTATCACGCCAATTGATGAAAGAATGCTTAAGGCAGCATAAAGGGCTGTGCTGAAACTCAGGAAGCGAATTAATTTAAGAGGTGTTTTTCGCATGGCGATGATGAAACACAACACCGGCGAGAAAAAAGTCAGTATCGTGATAAGAAAGAAATCCCAGGAATAAATTAATGAAAAACCTTTGTCAAGTTCAGTAATGGGAATTGCCCATTCATTTCCCGAAAAAACCCATGTCATTTCCCTGGTATGCCCGAACAAAGAAGGCATCAGCAGGTTGGAATTTATCATGAACAAAAAGAAAACCAACGTCAGCGGCAGATTAAGTGTAGGAAAAAGTATATCAGCTTTCTCCACCCAGCTTATATTTTTTGCTTTGAGCAACCACCACATTTTTTTGTGCAAAAATTCGCAGGTGCCCCTTGTCCACTTCATATGCCGGATGCGGAAGGAGCGGACAGTATCGGGAAAATCTTCATAACAGGTAATATTTTCTTCAAAGTGTCCGCGGTAACCTTTTTCACGAACTGCAATGGCATATCCCAGATCCTCACTTACAATATCCGGAAAGCCCCCGATCATTTTCCAGCAATCATATCTTAATAAAGCTCCATGTCCAAGAAACATTACAAACCCGTATTGGTTGCGCAAAGGCTGGTGCCACTTCCAGTGAGTATTGATGCCAACACCCATATCCTGCTGTATGCGGGTAGCAGTATTTGGATTGGCTTCATGATTGGCCTGAACAAAACCGCATTTTGGATCAGCTTCCATTATCGGCACCAGCCTGCGCAAAAAATTTGATGGTAAAATTTCATCAGCATCTGCAATAGCAAAATATTTTTCCTTTGTTGCGATATTGGTTAATGTATAGTTCAGGTTGCCGGCTTTGAATGCCTTGCGGTCAGGTCTTCTTACAACTACAATTTTTTCTTTATCCCGTGCCGCAAACTGATCAACCATTTTTTTACAGGATTCGTCTGTGCTGTCATCCAGCAGGTAAAGTTTATAGTCGGGATAATCCTGTTGCAGGCATGATAGGGCGCTTGCTTCCACAAAATCATTACAGGTAGTATAGAGAATGGCAACCGGCGGAAAAGAAGTTAGCACAGAAGCCGTAACTACTCCTGTTTTTTTTCTTGCCAATTTATACCGGATAGCAAATGCTACGATCCCAATGTTATATATTCCGTACAGCCATGCGAAATCAATAAACACGATAAAAACAAACAATGAAAAGTACTGCAGTGGATTAGTGGCCATGTTCAGCAATTGCACCAACCTTGGCTCAAACCAGATAAGGGTGGCTATCCAGGTTAAAAATATGAAAGCATACATAGTTGCTTTGGGCCTTTGTACTTCCGCGGGGTTGCCGCTTACTGTAATCCTTTCAGTTCTTCTCAGCAATTTGGCATTCTTGTCATCAGCTAAAATTGCCCCATTCATAAAGTTATTTCTCATAGCTGTATTATTTTTCGAGCCTGATCCGGATACCGGCATTTATGTTAAATAAGTTCTGGATAAAATTATTTTCGGTGGAAATTCCGGCATGGATCCCCACCAGGTTTGAAACGGGGAAATAACCTCTTAAAAATCCGCCATAGGTATTGCCTTCAAATGATTTGTTATCGCTGGTTGACTTACCAAAATAAAATCCGGCATTCAGGGAGTTGCCCTTATTCAGGTGAAAATCTGCATCGAGCAAAAAACGATTTTCAGTTGTTTTGGATACATTTCTGCCAGCATGGAAGTAATTGAGACCAGCAGTAATTTTTTTACCAACAGGCTGATGGTACCCGGCAAAAAATAAGGAAGCCCCCTTTCCAGTATTTGGTGAAAAGAATGCGACGCCTGCTTTCACAGACCTTCCCTTTTTCAGGAAGACAATTTGTTCAAACGAAATTTGTGATTCTGAAGAGGCCTCATTCGCTTTTGCATCAGTATAATTTCTGAAACCAGCTTCAATCTTTGTGGCTGTATTCCTGTTCCATTTATAAAAAAGGGATGCTGCATAGTAGGGTATTGTTCTGTTGCTCGTAATCAGGCTGAGATTGTCCAATGAAAGAGTATTGTCATATTTTGCAGCAAGCTGAAGCTGTTTGGAGACCTGGGAACTTACCTGCACATAGCGCAAGCCGGTTTTAGATTTTCCGCCGGCATTTGATATTCCGGCAAGGATGTCAAAATCAAAAATAGTTGGGTTTGTTCTTACAGCATTCACTAATTGTTTTGACTCATCATCCCCGGGGCTTAATTGTGCTGCCTTCAGGAATGATTGTCTTGCTTCTTTTAACAATCCTTCACTCATTTGTGCCTGACCAAGGGCAATGTAAAACTCTTTGCTGCCCGGCTGTTTTGCAATCAAACTTTTGAATGACTCAATGGCTTTTTTACTGTTGCCACTCCACAATTCTACATAAGCTAATCCTTTTTGAGCATCCAGGTTGTTTGGGTCAGCCAGCAGAATTGTGTTGAAATCGGCATTGGCGTTGACAAAATCATGATTCCAGGAATAAGTAAAACCCCTGCCGAGCCTGACAGCTGTATTGTTTGCATCAGTACTAAGTATTTCAGAATAGATCCGGATAGCTTCTGTAAATTTTCCTTCTGCTGATAGATCCCGGGCCCTGGTCATATTATCCTGTGCTATTCCGTTGAAGGAGATTAATGAAAAGACCATGGCAGAACTGATGAATGCAAAAAGTCGCATAATGAAATGATTTTAAGTTTAGGAAAAACGGGCGGATTTGTTATGGGTAAACGCAGTAAACAGGAATGTAATCACCCCGGGATAAAATTCTGCTTCGTTTTCAAATGATTAAAATCATCTGCCGATTTTTATTAACAGGCTGATGCAGGATAGACTATTTTTGCAGAATGAATTGCGGGAAAAAAATCCTTTTCTTCCTGTTTACTTTCTGTACTGGTATTGCCCTGCAAGCGCAGGGCATCATCACAGGCAATGTAATGGACGAAAGGAAAAAGGCGCTTGAAGGAGTAACGGTAATGCTGATGCCGGGGAAAGACAGTATAAACGGGCGGACAACGACAACTGATAAGGACGGTTTGTTTACTTTCAGCAATATCCCATTTGGTTATCATCGCCTCCGGCTTTCTTATACGGGTATGCAAAACCTTACCCTCGACAGCATTTATTTCAGGCAGGAACGTTTTGATTTTAACCTGAACGACCTGACTTTAAAATCAAAAGCGAACGAGCAACTGGATGAAGTAATTATTTATGTGGAGAAGCCGTTGATCGAATCAAAAGACGGCAATATCACTTTCAATGCGGGTGAATCAGCATTGGCTGCAGGCAGCAACGCAAGTGAACTTTTACAGAATGTTCCGCTGGTATCCAAAGACCCGAATGGAAAAATAACAGTAAGGGGAAAGGAACCAAAGATCCTGATCGATGATAAACCGGTAGAATTAAATCTGCAGCAGTTGCAGGACTTGCTTGAATCATTGCCCGGCAGTTCTATTGAAAAAATAGAAGTGATGACCAACCCGCCGCCGCAATACGCTAACGAGCAGGGTGGTGTTATCAATATAGTTACAAAAAAAGGGAAGGTGGGAAAAAGCGGGCGCATCAATATTTCCGGGGGTACAAGGGGTGAAGTAAGTATGAGTGGCAACTTCAATTACCGCAAACAGGGATTCGCATTGAGTATCAATGCAGGGGCAGGATATAACCGGTTGAAAGGTGATGGCAATTCAACAAGAAACAATTTTTACACCGATTCTTCTAATTTTTTCATTGCAAAAAACAATTACCTGAATAAAAACCAGCGACCCAACTTCCGGTTAAATATGGATTATGATATTACAAAGAATCAATCATTAAATCTTGTGTTGCATTACAATCAAAACGATTTTAACAACCAGGGCATAACTGAATACAGTAATATTAACCGTTTCGGAAACATATACAGGCTTAGTGAGAGGAATATATTGAGTGAAGGCGATAATTACAACCCGAACTTTAATCTGACCTATGCAAGAAAGGGCAAGTTGCCGGGTGAAACGTTTAAGGTAATTACAGGAACTAATTTTTCAGTAAATAAATCAGTCAGGGATTTTTATCAACAATACTTTAACCCGGATCATACGCCCAATGGTATTGACTCCACACAAAAGCAAGAAACGGATAACAGGAGCAATGGATATAATGTCAGGGTGAATTATGACAGGCCGTTGAACAATAAGAAAACATTTTTTTCTTTTGGCACATTTTATAACCGGAGTAACAGTCATATCACCGTTGATGCCAGTTACCTGAAAAAGCCGGATGGGGTGTTTCTTTCATCCGAACTACTGAGCAATGATTTCCGGTTTCACCAAACCATTATCAACTTCCGGGCATCTGTTAAGCAGATCCTTTCCGAAAATTTCAGTGTAACAGGCGGAATGTCTGCCGAAGAAACTATTATTGAATTTGAATTAAATAAAGACAACCGTCAAATAAAAAATAATTACCGGACTTTCCTGCCTTATGCCAATATCAACCGGAGCTGGAAAGATAAACTGACCCTTACACTGGCGTACCGCCGCAGCATCCGCCGTCCGGGTATCAATGAATTGAACCCGACAATTGACTTTGGTGATCCGTATAATGTTCGTTTCGGTAATGAAAAATTGGAGGCCTCTACAGCTCATAATTTTGATTTTGTGCTGGGGCGAACAAAACAATTATACTACATCAATCTTGGATTGGGTTATAATATTGTTGAAAATATCTTCAGCCAGGTAAGAACATTGATACCCGGTGAGAAGACACAGATCACCTGGGAAAATATCAGCGGTCGAAAAGAATATGAAATAAGTACTTGGGGTGGTCTGACGATTACCAAAAAATTAAAAACAAATCTCAGTGCCAGTTATACTTTCAATCAATACAGCGATTTTGACAAAACGGTAAACCGCTACCGGAATGGTGGTTCCTTTACTTCCAATATTAATTCAACCTTTACTCCGAAAGATACCTGGAACTTTACAGGTAGTTTCACTTTCAACCGTTTTGCCAACCCGCAGGGCTATGCAAGATGGAACTGGAGTATGAATATGGGGATACAGCGGAAATTCTTTGATAAAAAGCTGACCCTCACCTTTAATATTATCGATCCTTTCATGCAGGAAAACAGGAACTATACACAGGGGTCCAACTTTATCCTGGAAAGTTTTAATACCAACCGGACGAGGAATTTCAGGTTGAGCCTGGGGTATAATTTGACAAAGACTGCGAAGAAACCAATTTTGAAAATGGGGAAATAATTGCCAACCTTTTTACTATTTGATACTTTTTTGAAAATCTTCTTTGTCCCGAAGGGACATAAGGTCGGTAAAAAATAAAAAAAGATCATTCAGGTTCTTTAAATAAATACCGTTCATCGTATTCAATTTCAAAATTGTCAAGGAATTCTCTGTATTCTTCCAAAAATGTCTTTTTCTGATGATGTAATTCCTGATTCCCAATATAAGCCGCTACTACACTGATCTTTTTCTTTTCATAACTAAAGGCCCCATATCCCTCTTGCCAGCGAAATGCCTTTGGCGTGAACTTTTGCTTATTGATCCATTCAGATGAATCCCCTTTTACTATCCTCATTAAATCGGATAGGGATTGATTGGGTCGGAAACCAAATAACATGTGCAGGTGGTCAGGCATGCTGTTAATAGCAATCATTTTATGACCATGATTTTGGACAATGCCTGTGAGGTATTGATGCAGACGTTCTTTCCAGTCTTTTGTTATCATCGCCTGCCTGTATTTGAAAGCAAAAATGCAATGAATGTGAATTTGTGTGTAGGTGTTTGACATTTGATTAAATTTTGTTTTGCCCCTACGGGGCAAAGATTTATAAGCATTTTTGTTACTGCGTTATGCCCCTACGGGGCATAGTGTTCTTACTGTTGCTTTTTGTTACCGACCTGTTGTCCCTACGGGACAGAGATTAACCGATGAGCTATAATTACTCCGTAGGAGCATCAGGTCGGTAGTATTTTAAATTTAATTAATGGTCTTATTGCACCATAGGGGCAAAACCGGGACAAAAAATAAATCTACGGCAAGGCACCAGGCGGGACAAGAGAAAAAAACGTCTCTGATCGTTTTTTTCCACAGAGCGGTAAAGTCCTTTCCACTATGGCAGATTTGTTTCGTCCCATAGGGACATAAGGTCGGTAGAAAATAAAACGGAATGTTGCCTTTTGCCGCATAGGGGCAAAACAAAAATGTTTGTAAAGATCAGAACGGAAGACCCGATTCAAATCGGGGCTACCTACAGCTTGGGATCACGCCAACGGTGGGACTACCCCCTGAGCGGCAAAAGGGATTCGAACCCTCGGCCCTTAGCTTGGGAAGCTAATGCTCTACCAACTGAGCTACTGCCGCATTTCAGTTTCTAATTTACGAAACTGGGTTTGTTAGAGAAATTTTATTTGCCAGCCAGCTATCCTTTACAGAAACTATCCATTTGCTTTCCAATTCTTCTTTAGTCTGCACCAGGTTGTTAAAATATAAACTATCCTTATTAATAAATCCATTGTCAACGGCATATTGTAGCTGGGCAAGAGGAAGCAATTCCACTTTATCTTTTACCACAAAAGCCAATGTGGTTCTCTCAAACATATTTATTTTAAACCTTTGTTCAATATCTTTTATCAGTCTTACAGAACTGTCCGTACTGCAACCACCAACACCCGTTAAGCTTTCATCCGCCATCAGGATAATGAACTGGCCAAAAAATAAATGCCCGGCACCTTTTACCGGTTCACCATGACTTTGCCATTGCTTGGTAAACTCTTTCATCAGTTCTTCGATTTCCAAAGCTTCTTTCAAAGAAAATAAACGGCTGCCCTGGTAAACCCATACCCTTGAGTCAGGATGAAAGTTATTATCAAGAAGATGCCTGTATTCCCAATTCATACGGCTAAATTACGACAGAAAATCGTGAGACAGGATTTTCAGTTCCGGGAAGAATATTATATCCGGTATTTACTTTTCATCAGGAGGAACAGGAGGTATATAAGAAACCCCGCGATTATTGCATCAAATACCCTGTGCAGCAATGCTGAAGTAGTTAATAAGGTTGAAACAGGATCATTTACAATAAGATTCCAGATACACCCCACTCCTAAGGTTGCAATAAACATATATATTGCTATCAGCAGAAATATTTTCAGGTTAAAACTTTTCCAGAATCCATTTTTACCTGTACTCATAATTTATTCTATTGATTGTGCTATCAACTCCGCTACATCCATCACTTTCACATTTTCTTCTTTCTCTGCATTTTTTACTCCGTCAGTCAGCATCGTATTACAAAATGGACAGGCAGATGCAATGATATGGGCCCCTGTTCCAATAGCTTCGTCCGTTCTTTCAAAATTCACACGGGTCATTCCTTTTTCTTCTTCCTTGAACATTTGTGCTCCGCCGGCCCCACAACAGAGCCCGTTGCTGCGGCAACGTTTCATTTCCACCAGTTCCGCATCCAATGCTTCTAAAACTTTTCTGGGCGCTTCATATATATTATTAGAACGGCCGAGATAACAACTATCGTGATATGTAATGCGTTTACCTTTGAAAGCACCGCCTTCTTTCAGCTTTATCTTTCCTTCATCAATCAGTTGCTGTAAAAAGCTGGTATGATGAATGACCTCATAATGGCCTCCTAATTCTGGGTATTCATTTTTCAACGTATTGAAACAATGGGGACAGGCTGTAACAATTTTTTTAATAGAATAATTGTTCAAAATCTGAATATTCTGGTAAGCCATCATCTGGAACATGAATTCATTGCCGGCCCGGCGAACCGGGTCGCCGGTACACATTTCTTCTTTTCCTAAAATGGCATAATTGATCCCGACCTTATTCAAAATGGTTGCAAAAGCTTTGCTGATCTTTTGTGCCCGTTGGTCAAAACTTCCGGCGCAACCCACCCAAAATAATATCTCCGGGCTTTTGCCATTGGCAAATAACTCTGCAACTGTTTTGATATTCATCTGCAAAAATAAATTTTCAAGCAATGATACGCAATATAAAATTTTAACATAGCTTAAAAAGGCTTAGCAATCGCAAAAAGCAATGCAATCAGGCCAAGCGTCAACCATCCTAATAATTTTGCAATGCCTGCTTTTTTGTCAGACGGGTCTTTTTTTCTGGCACCGGATCCCGATATGATTGCTAACACGGCACAAAGAAAAGACGCTATTATGCCAAAAGGGATAAAAAAGCCGGCTAACAATGATGCTATTCCAATATATGCAAAAATTAAAGCCGTTCTTCCCTTTGTGTCAGTGCTGAATCTTAGTTTTTGTTTAAGAATAAGTATTGAAATATTTTCTTTCAGGCTCAGCTTTCTTCCGATTAATTTCTGAATATCTTTAACTTTCAGGCTAACAATCTTTCTGTAAATATCCCCAACCGGGATCATTTTACGGTTTGAAAGGGGTGCTGTCGTGGAATTCACAGGTGTTGCAATTGATAAAAGGCTGCAAAAGATGATGCCCCAGATTATGCGGGTACTCATGTCAACAGGTTTAATATACAAATTAGACCTTATTGAATATTTTGCCAAATAATAAGCCCAACCTCTATTTTTGCGTTTAGGATGGATACATTTATGATACAGTCGGTACTCTCATTTGTATTTTAATTCGGCAACAATATTAATGAAATCATGTTACTTATCAACCCCAGCCCCAGCCACTCCAGGTTGAAAGAATGACAACAAGCAAGGCAAGGGCTAATATAAAAATACCGATCGTAACCCAGCCTAAAATAATACCTGCCAGAGCTTTCCCGTCATTTTTATTTGATTTTCGGGCTTTGTTTCCAAAAATTATTGCCAGGATCGCACAGGGAATGGCAGCAATTGCAAGATAAGGTATAAGCAGCAAGCCAATTCCGATTATGCCAAGTATCATTGATGTTTTGCCATGATCAACCCCGGATTCACCTTTTTTGCTTTTTAATTCTTTTTTTAGTTTCCACTGAAGCAACCTGAAAGCAATTTTTTCTTTCAGTTTCATTTTCCTCCCTAAAAGTTTTTCAGCATCTTTTATTTTTAGTGCTGAAAGACTCTGAAGCTGTGGAGTAATTGTAAGAACCGGCGAATTATTGCCTGGAATAGATGGCTTGATCATGGCCGGCGCCGGTTGAAAAAAGAAAAAAAGGATACTGGTAATAATGAATATTTTTTTCATGTAAAGCCTTTATTGTCAGGAAATAAAAATACCAGATATTTTGTAAGGAAACTTAATTTTGTCCAAATGCTGCATGAAGATTAAAAAAATCTTTCAGAAAATCTTTAACTGGGAGCTCTGGAACTTTTATGTTCTGTATTTCCCTATCGGCACTGTATGGCTCTGGTATTGCCTGCGCAGCTGGTCGTTCTGGTATTTCAGTTCCTCTAACCCAACTATCACTTTTGGCGGGTTTGAAGGCGAGGGGAAAAAGGAAATGTATGACCAGCTGCCTCTTCACCTGATTCCCCGTACTATTTTTATTATGCACGACTGGCCCTATGAAGAAGTAAAAAAGAAGATCAGCGAAGCCGGCTTTACATTTCCTTTCATTGTAAAACCTGATGTGGGGATGAAAGGCATTTTATTCCGGAAAATTGATAACGAAGATCAATTAATAAAATACCACGAGAGGATCCCGGTAGAATACATTGTACAGGACCTGGTCGAGTTACCGGTTGAAGTAAGTGTATTTTATTATCGTCATCCCACACTGCAAAAAGGAACGGTAAGCGGATTCATTCACAAAGAACTGCTGCAGGTAAAAGGGGATGGGCAGTCTTCTTTAAAACAGCTAATCGAAAAACATCCCCGCGCCAAACACCGGATGGAAGAAATGGAACATCGTCATGGTCACCGGTTTGACCGTATTATACATGACGGGGAGATATTTTACCTGTCCTATGCCGGCAATCACAACCGGGGGGCACATTTTACCAACCTGTACAATGAGATTGATGATGACCTGGTCCGGGTGTTTGATGATATCAGTCATTACACCGATAAATTCTACTATGGCCGTTACGATATTAAAACCACATCTATTGAGGATTTAAAAAAAGGGAAAAATTTCCTGATCCTGGAATTTAACGGCTGCGGGGCTGAACCCAACCACATTTACGATTGTAATATGAGCATCCGGAAAGCCTATGGGGTGATATTACATCACTGGAAGGTTTTATATAAGATCAGCCGTTATAACCACAGGAATGGAACACCTTACTGGTCTTTTAAGAAAGGATGGAAATATCTCCGGGATGCCAAAAAGCATTTTAAAATGCTGGAAAAATTTGACTGAGCTCCAGCTCACTTCTTTCTTCGTATTTTCGTTTCATGCGGCCCTTGCTGAAAATTTTTTTTACCGGAATGCTGATCAGTTTTCTCGGTTCACTTCCCCTGGCAACCATGAATGTAGCGGCGATGCAGATCGCCATTTCAGAGAGTATCAGCACTGCCATGCTTTTTTCACTGGGCTCTTTACTCGTGGAAATTGTTTATGTCCGCCTTTCACTGGTGGCGATCCAATGGATAAAAAAACAAAAAAAACTTTTTAAGATACTGGAATATGTAACGTTGCTCATTGTATTGGCACTGGCAGCTTCCAGTTTCTACGCAGCCATGCATCCGGGGGTACAAAAAAATGTTGTGCTCAGCAGCACTTTACCGAAGTTTCTGCTGGGGGCTGCTATGTGTGCCGTAAGCCCGGGGCAAATACCATTCTGGCTTGGCTGGAGCACCGTCTTGATCACCAGGAAAGTATTATTGCCAAAGAATAGTCATTACAATGCCTACATGATGGGCATTGGAATCGGTACATTTATTGGTAATTGTATTTTTATTTTTGGCGGGTTGCTGATTGCTCAAAGTATAAACAGGAATCAGCATATTGTTAACTGGGTTATCGGGGGGATATTCCTGGCAACGGCTATTTTACAGGTATGGAATATGGCACGCAAAAAGGATTCGGACGGAAAGAAGAAAAAAGAATAACCGAAAAGACTGTTTTTTATCTATGAAAAGATTTTTTCAAAAAATGTTTGATTGGGAGAAATGGTCGTATGATGTTATTTATTTGCCCATTGATGTAGTATGGCTTTGGTATGCTATAAAGGCCAGGGCATTTTGGTATTTTACTCCTGTTAATCCTACGCTGATATTTGCTGGCTTTGAAGGCGGCAGCAAAAAAGAAATGTATGAACAGTTGCCTGCATGGTGTTCCCCTACCAGTTTATATGTGAATCCTGAAGAAAACATTGCAAAAGTTAATGCCGATATGCGACAGGCAGGATTGAATTTTCCGGTGGTTGTAAAGCCTGACTCGGGTATGTGGGGTGTACTGTTCAGGGTTATAAAAAATGAGAACGAACTGGAGTTATATCATCATCAAGTGGGAGAGTGTTATATCCTGCAGACATTTATTGATCTATCACTTGAATTCAGTGTATTTCATATCCGTTACCCGGGGGAAACGAAAGGCATCATTACCGGCCTGATCGTAAAAGATTATCTCCATGTAACTGGCAGCGGCAGCAATACGCTGGCTGAACTGGTGGCATCGCATCCTTCTGCAAAATACAAATTAGATGAAATGAAAAAGAGGCATGCGGATAGCTGGCAAAAAATCATTCCGGCCAATGAAAAATATTTTCTGAGCAGGGCAGGTAATCACAGTTCAGGAGCTAAATTCATCAACCTGAACCATGAAATTGATCAGCAGCTTTGTGATGTATTTGACAGGATCAGTAATGAAGCCGGCCAGTTTTATTTCGGCCGCTACGATCTGAAATGCACTTCGCTGGAAGATCTAAAAGCGGGAAAAAATATTAAAATATTGGAATATAACGGGGCAGGGGCTGCTATCACGCATGTCTTTGACCGCAATATGAGTTATGGAGCTGCTTTGAAGGAAATTGTGAAGCACTGGCGGCATTTGTACCGGATCGGGAAGATCAATCATAAAAATGGCGTGCCTTACTGGAGTTTTATGAAGGGTTACCGGTTTATGCAAAAAGCCAAAAAGAATTTTAAGAGGATGCAGGAAATAGATCAATCACTGATTTGATTTTGCAATAAAAATTTAATAGCCTCACTTTATCTGATATTTCAACCAGCCAAATGATACAGGTTTTTTTTTCAGCATTATTGATAAGTTTTTTGGGGCAGTTACCTTTTGGAAACATGAACCTTACTGCGACACAGTTAGCCGTGCAGGAAGGTTTTAAAAATGCATGGAAATATGCTTTGGGTATTGTATTGATAGAGATGACCTATTTGCGACTTGCATTAACAGCGATGGATTGGATCGTGGAGCACCGGTTGGTTTTTACGATCATGGGCTGGCTCACTTTTGCAGTATTCCTGGCATTGGGTATTTTCAGTTTGATACTGGCCCGGAAACAGACTGCTGAGAAAAAAGGATTACTGCTGAATAATAAGCTCGACAGGTTTTTGCTGGGAGTAAGTGTTTCGGCTA
>CAZGGQ010000060.1:0-23703 GCA_964525285.1 uncultured Chitinophaga sp. | reverse complement strand
ATTACCGTTTATATCAGAGGGGGCTTTGCCCTTATCTTTGTTACCTCAATTCTAAGCCTCATGATGTTTGAACTGAACGAAGAACAACTGATGATTCAAAAGGCCGCAAGGGATTTTGCCAAAACAGAGTGTTTACCGGGTGTAATTGAACGGGATGAGCAACAGAAATTTCCGCTGGAGCAAATTAAAAAACTGGGAGAATTAGGTTTTTTGGGTATGATGGTGAAACCGGAATACGGCGGCGCTGGCATGGACACGATCAGTTATGTTCTGGCCATGGAAGAGATCAGTAAAATTGATGCCAGTGTAAGCGTGGTTATGAGTGTCAATAATAGCCTGGTTTGTTATGGTTTACAGGAATATGGCAGCGAAGAACAGAAGCAGAAATACCTCAGCCCATTGGCACAGGGAATGAAAAATGGCGAACTGTATATCGGGGCTTTCATGCTTAGTGAACCGGAAGCCGGCAGCGATGCAACATCCCAAAGAACAACAGCAGAAGATAAAGGTGATCATTACTTATTAAATGGAACAAAGAACTGGATCACCAACGGGGGCACAGCTTCTGTTTACCTGGTCATGGCGCAAACGGACCCGGCAAAAGGTTCAAGAGGCATTAATACGCTTATTGTAGAAAAAAACTGGCCGGGAGTGGTTGTAGCTGCCAAAGAAAATAAGCTGGGCATCCGTGGAAGCGATACGCATACCGTAATGTTCAATGATGTAAAAGTGCCGAAAGAAAATCGAATTGCTGCAGATGGCTTTGGTTTCAAATTTGCCATGAAGACGCTCGCAGGCGGTAGAATTGGCATTGCTTCACAGGCATTGGGTATTGCAAGCGGAGCGTATGAACTGGCAAAAGAATATTCCAAAACAAGAAAGGCTTTTGGCACAGAGATCATGAATCACCAGATCATTGCATTTAAACTGGCTGATATGGCAACCAGGATCGAGGCGGCAAGATTGCTTTGTATGAAAGCAGCCTGGGAAAAAGATAACAATTTAGATTATACCTTAAGTTCCTCAATGGCTAAAGTTTATGCTTCGGAAACGGCGATGTGGACGACGGTCGAAGCAGTACAGATTCACGGCGGTTATGGTTTTGTAAAAGAATATCATGTGGAGAGACTAATGCGGGATGCCAAGATCACCCAGATATATGAAGGCACCAGTGAAGTGCAAAGGATCGTGATCAGCAGGAGTATATTAAAATAAATATGAGAAGCTGTTAGCTATTAGCTATTAGCTGTTAGCCGTTAGCTTATGCTGGCGGCTTTTTTACAATCTTTGCGTAAACTTTGCGTTTCTGCGTGAATATATCATGCCTGTCAATCAAGAAGCATACCAGTTACTCAAAAAAGAGCTTGACGAAAAACAAGTGACCCTCGTTGCCGTTTCTAAAACTAAACCGGTTGGGGATATTCTTGAACTTTACAACCTTGGTCACAGGGATTTCGGAGAAAACTATGTGCAGGAAATGCTAACAAAGGCGGGGCAGCTTCCAAAAAATATCCGTTGGCATTATATTGGTCATCTGCAAACCAATAAAGTAAAGTTAATAGCTCCGTTTGTGCAACTGATTCATGGCGTTGACAGTCTGAAACTGCTGGAAGTGATCAATAAACAAGGTGAAAAGTGCGGACGGGTGATTGATTGTTTGCTGCAGGTTCATATTGCACAGGAAGAAACCAAGTTTGGTTTGGATGAAAAAGAACTTAATTTGATAATTAAACAATTTGATAATTTGAAGTTGGGTAATATCAGGATTTGCGGATTGATGGGGATGGCCAGTTTTACAGAAAATATGGATGTGGTAAGAAGCGAGTTTCGCTCCCTTAAAACTATCTTCAATAAGCAGGCGCCACTCACTACTCACTACTCACCACTCACGACACTTTCTATGGGTATGAGCAGCGATTATAAAATCGCCATCGAAGAAGGGAGTAACATGGTGCGGATTGGCAGCCTGATTTTTGGTGAGAGAGCAAAAGCAGAGTAAAACAAATCCTTCGCTCATATATTAAGAATTTTTCGTATTTTTTGCATGTAAATAAACGGTTATGAAAATTATTTTTTTTATTACTTTCCTCCTGGTTTACTCAGTGGCCTTTTCACAGCATGAGGGAGATTCAGTTTATAAAAGATGCCCGGTGGCTGTTAAAGATACTGCTACAGGCAATAATTATTTTATAGAGCATCAGCCAGCCACTGTTAAAACCTACAGGAACAAAGGGAACTACACAATCGTTATTGAACAAAAGAATCAGTTCTTTACCATGTTTTTCCGGGTCAGCAGATTTAGTACCAAGAGGAAATCCACCTACAACATTTCAACTGATGCAAATAGCAATGGCGAACTTAGCGTTAAATACTCATTCAGATCGGGAGAAAGCGTCGCTTTTATTGATGTTAGTTCAGGAAAAGCGGAAACGACGTATGATAAAACAACCAAACTCTGGCATGTTAAATTAACCGGATTGATTGCTAACATGGGTGATACAAGAGTTACTTATTTCAAAGCAACGGCCGATTTTTATATTAAGTGATCAGGACAACAAATCGTTTATCCCAGAATTACTTTATTGTTTTTGTATAATCTTTCACATTCAAACCCAGGATAATATTTCTTGTAGCCCGCTGCATTCCATCTTTCATAATAGTTTTTAATACCCCGCTGCCGCCAACCGGCTGTTCCCGGTTTCTTTCTTTATCCGGTAAAAGCGGGTCATCATCAAATACAAATTCATCGATCCAGTATTCAGTAAGGCCCGGTTCCTTTATGGTAGGATGAATATGTTTTGGATTAGCGCTGTTTGGATAAGAAGCCGGGACCAATGTGTAAAATCTGTATTCACCTTTTTCATTGGTTTTTATCCATCCCCGGATATAACCATGCCGCTTTGCCCAGCCTTTTTCACCTCCTTTTTTTGGGTATATCCCTTTTTGATCTGTATGATAGACATATAACACTATACCCGGAGCTGCTGTTTTACCATCTGCTTTGTAAATAATACCGCTGATCTCAATTTTCGGGCCTGCTTCATTAAAATCCGGTAATGTATCTGTTTCATTTAATTGTTCAAAAGGAACCGGGGTTTCATAAATGGCTTCACAACCCTCACAGCCGCCGCCCACTTTTTTTTCTGTTCTTGCTGATTGAGCAGCATTATTTGATCTGGTTTGCTGGCAACTGCTCATGCTGGTTGCAAAGAATAGTAACAGGAGAGTGGGGCAGTATTTCATATATGTTGGTTTAATGATGGCAAATCTGAACCTGTTTATAACAGGCGACAATTAATTTACATCAAAGGAGTCGCCGGCTTGATGAAAAGAGCAGATACGGATGGTCAGGCGAAAGCAACCGGTAGTGTAAAGACTTTTACCACCGGGAATTTGTACTTTTATTTTACAGTATGCAAAACCGGGGTTTACTAAAATTCAAGCTGCATCATTTCTCCTTCTGGATGCTGGTCTTTGGTTTGTGGTATTATTTACGATACCAGGATTACCCAACAACCAGTATAGCTGTAGAAATTACATTACTTAAAGTGGTTGATCTTGCTTTGCTGGTTTATATCACAAACTATTTATTGATACCACGGTTGCTTTATAAAAAAAAGTATTTCGTCTTTACAGCTGTTTTTCTGCTCATAATAGTCGCAAGCGCAGTGTTGAAAGTCTTTGTGACGGGCGAAATTTTGAATCAACCCCATTTGTTCACTCTGTCAGGCGATCTGAAAACAAGACTTTACGAAAATGTGATCTCCGATTTTTTCCTGGTAGTTGCCGGCACTGCTTTCCGTTTGATATTTGATTATTTCAATATACAGCAGAGAATGACAGAAGTGGCAAAAGAAAAGGCGGAGACGGAGCTTAGCTTTCTAAAGTCACAGATCAACCCGCATTTTTTGTTCAATTCCCTCAATTCTGTTTACTTCCTTATCAAAAAAGATAATGCCGATGCAAGAGAGGCTCTTCACAAATTTTCAGAAATGCTGCGTTACCAGTTATATGAAATGAATGGCGACAAAATTCCGGTTGAAAGGGAAATTACCTACCTGAAAGATTATGTGGACCTGCAGCATTTAAGGAAGGATGAAAAATATTCAGTGCAATTTAACTGTGCAGCAGATATAAAGGGATTTTTGATTGAACCCTTATTACTTATACCGTTTGTAGAAAATGCTTTTAAACATATTTCCCATAACAGTGATAATTCTAATTTTGTAAAAATGGATATCAGCTACAGCAGCGGAGCGCTTTTGTTTATAGTGATGAATTCCATGGAACCGGGTCGAAAGGGTAATGAAAAAAGTGGTGGTATTGGTTTGACAAATGTCAAAAGAAGACTCGAACTGCTCTATCCCGGCAAACATGAATTGAAAATTGAAGAGACTAATCAGACATTTTCAGTAAAACTTAATCTACAGGTGTTATGAATATCAATTGCATTGTCATAGATGATGAACCGCTGGCAAGGAAAGGCCTGAAAGAATATATTGCCGATGTGGACTTTCTGAATCTTATTGGCGAGTTTGATTCTTCCCTTAAAGCTGCAGACCTGATCAGCAGGGCACAACTCCTGTTTCTCGATATCCAGATGCCGAAAATTACCGGGCTTGATTTTTTTAAAACGTTGCAAAACCCGCCACCTGTAATTTTCACCACAGCCTATCCTCAATATGCCCTTGACGGTTTTGAGGTGAATGCACTGGATTACCTGGTAAAACCCATATCCTTTGACCGTTTCCTGAAAGCCTCGCTGCGGGCAAAAGAATTTTTTGAAGTAAGAGAAAAAAATCTGACAGGAACATCCGGCCCTGCTGCCGATTATTTTTTTATCAAAGCAGATAATAAACTGGTAAAGCTGATGTATGATGATATACTGTTTGCCGAAGCGCTCCAGAATTATGTTGTCATTCATACAAAGGATAAAAAGTATATCACTTATCTCACCTTTAAATCAGTGGAGGATTATTTGCCTGCTGAGAAATTTATCAAAATACATAAGTCTTACATTGTTTCTGCTGCAAAAATTGAAAGTGTTGAGGGAAACGACATCCGTATAAGTACTCATCATGTTCCTATCAGCCGTAACCTGAAGGATGAGGTGATGGATAAATTGCTCAAAGGAAAATTTTTGAAACGCCAGTAACTTTCCCGGTGAAAATACCGGTAATTGTTCTTAAATTTATACTGCATCAATAAAAATGAGGTGGTTGCTGTCCATAGCATTTCTTTTTTCCCTTTTCCCCGTCTTTCCGCAGGAAAACCCTGAGGCATTAGCAAAAGAACTGATTGCTCCCTGCAAAACAGAGCTTAAAAAAGTAACGGTCATCTTTAAATGGATCACTGAAAACATATCCTACAGGATAAATTCAAATAAAAAAATGCCTGCAACCGGCGCTTTTTCATTAAAGAATTCTATCAATGAGAGCGAAGTGATTGATGATGGCCCGTTAAAATCTTTAAGCGAAAGAGTGGCAGAAACAGTTTTGAAGAGAAGAGAAGCAGTTTGTGATGGCTATGCCCGCCTGTTTACCACCCTTTGTGATTATGCAGGTATCCGTTCAGCGATTATCGTTGGTTATGCAAAAAGCGGGACGAACAGGCCTTCGCGGAGATTCGGCGTCAACCATTACTGGAATGCAGTTATGATTGATGGGATATGGTATTTACTGGATGCCACCTGGGCTAGTGGTTACATGTCTTTCCGGGGAGATGAGTTTATCCGTGATTATGATGAAAAATATTTCCTCGCATCGCCTGAAATTTTTATACAGGATCATTATCCTGATGACGCACGCTGGACCTTGCTTCCAGACTCAAAGATCCCGCAGGAATTTTACCGGTCACCTTTTAAACAAAAATCTTTTATTAAATATCATTTTGTTTCATTCTATCCCGCTGTTGGTATCATTGAAACTTTTGTTGGCGATACGATCCGCCTGAGTCTTGAAACCGATAGCAAAGAATTGGGAAGAAATGTTTCTCCTGATCTGCTGATTGATTCAGCCCTATTTTCTCATTCGGCATCCTGGATATTTCTCAGACCCGATAAGTCTTACAAGCCGTCATCACAGAACCGGTGCAATTATATGTACAAGGTGGCGTCTCCGGATGTGGAGTGGTTATACCTGCTGTATAACGATGATCTGGTGTTGAGGTATAAAATCAATGTAAAGAAGAAAAAAGCCTGATCAGCTTCCCCGCTGAGAACCGGTATTGGCCTGCTTGCTTACAAAGCCTGATGATTTGGGTTTCTGTATGAACTTAGAGCCCTGGGTATTACCGGCAGCGTTTTTTTTGTTGCCTTTCTTCTTGTCTTTGTTATTTTTTTGATTCAGTAATGACATAAGGTAGTGTTTTATGTTGCAAATATAATAGTTTATATGCTGATGGCATGATGTTTGAAATGGTTAATAACCAGAAGTTGGCTCAAAAGTGAAGAATTTAAACACAGAGCAACAGAGGTTTTGAGTTACACTGAGAGAAAACAACATGGGAAGTCAATACTCTGTGTAACTCTGTTTCTCCGTTACTCTGTGTTGAAAAACTTTTTGAATTAGCTTCTCGTGCGATATAATAAATAAAAGCACAATCCATTCATCCACAAACCTCCTGGTAACGACAGATCTCTACCTTAAACCTCTGCAATTTGAAACACTACTTAATCCTTGCAGCAACACTGTTGCCTGCAAGTTTTGACTTGTCAGCACAAAATTATACCAATGATGAATCTTTCGCAGGCACATTAAGCCTGGGTACCCGGAACACGGTAAGCATGTTCAATGATGATAATGCCATTGGCAAAGGCGTAGGCGGGCAATTCCGTATCCAGTTAAATAACCGTATTAACACAGAATGGTATTTTGATTATATCACTTCAAAGAAGGATTCTTATACTTACCGCAATGACTATCATATAGGCTGGTCAGTAATGTTATACAGCAAATATAATAACCAGTTTGACCGCCTGTTACAGCCATACATCATTGCCGGTCATTGCTTCGATTATAGTAAGGTGACTGAGCAAAATGCAAAAAATAATTTTGCGGACAGGCTTAGCATGGCCACCCAGGCGGGTGTTGGCGCACATATCAATATCACGCAAAAACTGGACTGTTCATTGTCGGGGCAGTATATGCTGCATTTTGGAAAAGATATTGAGACGGTCATTAAAGGAGACGAAGTGATCATTGAGAAGCAAAACTTTTCTCATGCAGATGGTCACTTATTGTTTTCCCTAAGTTTCAACTATAAGTTTTTTCATTTATGGTAGCAGGAAGAATGATCTAATTTCTCTTCCTTTTTTCGTCCATTACCATAAAAGTTACCGGTTGCCTCCGGTATGCCTTGACCGGTCTTTCATTTTGAATGGCCGGTTTCCAGCGGGGAGCTTTTTTTAACAACCGGATCACCTCATTTTCCATCCCATAACCCTGGTTGCTCAGCGGCTTAATATCTGTCACACGCCCTTCTTTATCCACTACAAACTGAATAATCACCGTATAAACACCCACGGGTGCATTATTCCTTGTGGCAACAGTTCCATCAAGGTTTGATTCAAGAAATTTTCTCCATGCCTTATCACCTCCCGGGTAGGAAGCTTCTATATCCACTTTATCAAAGATCCTAACTTCATCAGCAGTATCGGTTACCGGGATTGTATCTTGTACAATTGTTATCCTGCTGGCCGGTTTTTTTCCAGCCTGTGGACTGATAAATGCAGCAAGAATCAGGATAAAAGAAAAACAAGCAAGACTGGGAATAAATTTTGGGAAAGGCATCTTTGAATTTGGTATGAAAGTATGAAATTTTTCCTTCTACATACCCGGGCACTGTTGATAGGTAGCGGGTTAGTTTGGTTTCACGCAAAGACGCCAGGTAAATAAGCCGCAAAGAAATGCTTTGGATAGTTCAAATTTTAAACTTAGCGACCTGGCTTCTTGGCGGCTTTGCGTGAAATATTTTTTAAGTTGGCTCACGGCCTGTTGGCAGGGAAATTTATCTGCCGGCGTTAATGACACTGCAAACAATATTCATTCTTTCATTCACCTGTGCAATGTTCAGGTTGATCACATCGGCCTGGCGGCTGTCATTATATAAGAGGTCTATCTCGGCGCTGGTTTTATTCAACTGGTTCTGGTCAAGGTTGGGAATCGTATTTTTCAGGGAGGCGATCAGTTCCTTCATTTCCCTGTAGTTCTCATTATAAATTGTTTCAAATTCTTTCTGGATCCTTTTGATGCCTGAAGTGATCAGCTTCACCGATGTGGGAGCATCCGGGGGATACAAAGAGCCCTCATTATTCGTCCGGCATGTATCCAGCCATGCCTGTAGTTTTTGCGGGTCATAATATTTTTGCAGTAAGACTTCTACCGGCATTTCTTTTAGCGATTGCTTTGCAATATTAGAATTCATTGTTGTAATACATTCAAGCAGGAAGTCTTCCAGGTCTTCTTTAATTTCATCTGACTTTTCCAGCAATTTTTCCACCCGTTCACTAAACTGTTCATTAATGGCATTCAGCTTTTCATACTGATAGAAGTATTGTTCCACTTTTGCCATGAATTTAGTCAGGTCTTCCCTGGTTATGCTTTTTTCCACGATCACCAGGTTACCTACCAATGAAAGCACCGTGCTGAAAATGCCTAGAGCAGGGAGGTATTTTTTTACAGACCTAATGCCGTTCTCTTCAGGCTTGGTAAGAAAATTCTCAATAACGTCTTTGAATTTTCCCCCATCTGTTTTTTTTACTTTATCCAGTATGGGCTTAAGGGCAGTTAGTATCTCATTCTTCAGGCTGAAACCAAGTTCATTGTTCACCGGGTTATTCAGCGTGGTGATCTTATTCCGGTAATTATCTTTCTTTAACAGACTGTTCAGTGAGTTTACAGAATTATTGGCACTTTCAATAAAGTAGGCAACAGAGAGAATGCCCGGTTTGTAATCTTTTTTAACGATGGATGGCTGAGCAGTTGTTACGAAAGATATCGTGATGGCGGATATAAGAAGAACAATAATGATGGTATGACAGTTGGCGATTCTCATCTCCCGCAGTTTTAAGCAGGATGCAGGCGATTTATTCATTACACACAGCTTGTAGATTATTAGGAACGAAAAATTTTCCCTTTTGAGGCAAATGAAATGTTAAGTATGCAGCAATATTCTGTAATCTTTGTCACGGCTTCCTGTTGCGATTGCAGTTTGTAGTGTTGCGAATGAATTTGTAACAGTATGTTTGGTTCAAAATTTTATTTCCCATATCAGCTGATTAAATGAAATTTGCGATAATAAATTCAATGAATATGGCACAGTCAATTTTTTATAACCAGGTCAAAAAAGTATTCCTTGTTGTTCTGCTTTTTGCCCCGCTTTATTCATTTTGCTGGGGAGTGACCGGTCACCGGGTAGCGGCAGAGATTGCGCAAAGGCATTTATCCAAAAAAGCAAAGAAGGAATTAAAGATACTCATTGGCAGGGAAAACCTTGCCATGTGGGCTAACTGGCCGGATTTTATTAAGGCAGATACAACGCATGCATGGGATATGGCTTCCAAATGGCATTATGTCAATATGCCGGGTGGTCTTTCAAAAGATGAATTCATCAGCGGCCTGGTGAAATTGCCGGGTGAAAATTTGTACACCCAGATAAAAGCAATGGCAGCACAATTAAAAGACAGGTCTATGAGCGATGAGAAAAGACAGATCGCTTTACGCTTCCTTCTTCATTTGCTGGGCGACCTGCACCAGCCGCTGCATGTAGGCAGGGAAGCTGACCAGGGTGGAAAGAAGATCAGCGGTAACTGGTTGGACAAGCCAACCAATCTTCATTCCGTTTGGGATAATTCGTTGGTGGAATTTCAGCAATACAGTTATACAGAATATGCAGGGGTGTTGGATATTGCCTCCGATGAAAAAGTAGAAGAATGGCAAAACTCATCTCTCGAAGACTGGTTCTATGATTCCTATGTGCTGGCCAATAAAGTATATGCAGCAGTTCCGGCTGATGGAAAACTCGGATAGTTGCTTAAGTACAATTATATTTTTCAGCAAGACCTCGACAGGCAGTTGTTGAAGGGGGGAGTGCGGTTGGCTAAGGTGATCAATGATGCATTCCAATAAACTTTGGCTTTATGGGAACGAAGAAAGTAAAGGCAGACAAACCCATTGTGTATAGCGATGGCTTCGGGAATATAATTCCTGACGAGGATCTTATTCTCCGGGAAAAACTAAATAAGGAACTGGAAAGAAAATTCAGCCGAAGGGTTGAATACAAAGGAAACCAGCGGGCTGGCTCTGTTATTTATACTGATAAGGATACAAGAATTGAGTTCGGTAATGAAATGGGTGGCGGCAATTGCATGGTCTATCTTACTATTCCCACCGAAGAACAATGGGAAGCCGCTACTAAAACCGATCTGTCCCGTAGAAAAGAGATTCTGGAATATGTGGCTGCAGCAGTACAGGCTCAGCAGGCTTCCAATTGTTATTTTGAAATTAAGGAAAATGAGATCGGGTTTTATTACAAATAATCTTACATCTTTTCCTCTTCTTAATATATCAAAATCAATGCTGGTTAACTGGCAGTGATAATATGCGGTTAAATTTCACAAAACTCCACAGGAATTTGTAATTCTATTGTCTTAACTAAGATGTGTCATGACATTGAATCCTCAATTTGTTACAGATAAGAAAGGCAAGAAAACTGCAGTACAGTTATCATTAAAGGAATATGAATACCTTATTGAAGAACTGGAATTGAAAGAAGATATTGCGGTGTATGAAAAAATAAAAGCAGATCATAAAAACAAGACAGAGGTGGATTGGGAAGTTGTAAAAAAGAAATTAGATAAAAAGCACCGGGTAAAAAGCTAAGCATGTACACGGTGCGATTAAAAAAGCCGGCTGAAAAATACCTTAATAAGCTTAGCGGTAAAATGTACATGGCTGTCCGTTCCAAAATCGAAGAACTAAAAACAATTCCTGTTCCTGGTGATGCCATTCCATTAAAAGGATATTCCCACACTTGCCGCATACGTCTTGGCAGTATACGAATCATTTATGAGATGCATCTAATGAGCTTGTCATTCTTGTTATTGACATAGGTCCGAGAGGGCAGGTATATGACAACTATTAATTCGAACGCTGAAGAAAGAAAACCTACTCATTAAGCTTTTTTAGTAAGGACGTGTTCTCCAAAAAAAGTTGAAAGTTATCAGGGCTATTAATTACGTCATTGTGCCGATGAAGACTATGGATAAAAAGTATTTTTTTTGTCAATACTAATTGTGGCGTTAAATCTTTCTCTTCAATTGTATCCGCACTGATATTTAGTTTGATCAATTGTTTCACCATTTCTTTGCTTTCCTCATCGGTTCCGCCGCCATCGGTATAAATGTTTATAAAGCGGTGGCTGTTGTCTGATTGTATCCAGTTCAAATATTTATCTGTCTGGCCATACATCGCATCAAATAAGATCACTTCCTGCACCGGCATATTGCCATTGGCTAATATAAAAGCCATGACCCGGTAGGCGCCGCTATGTCCTGCCAGCAGGATATTTCCGGCTTCACATTTCTTTGAAACAGCTTTTTCTTTTCTTAATTCCTGCATGATGTCTGCCACTAATTCTTTAAACATATTGTTGTATTCTAATTTGCCGCCATAACTATCCGGTGCATCTTTGCTGGTTTCAGCAAGGACAAGAACGGCATTTAGTTTGGAAGAGGCAAATTGTTTAATCAATTCAAAACGCTTCGCCGCACTATCAATATTATTAAACCAGCCATGAAACCAGAATACCAGGTCAACTTTTTTATTGGCATCTAATTTTTTGGGAGCGATAATTAATACGGAGCTATCCAAATAATGTGTAGCAGCATCGTATAAAACTTTATTGTACATGTGGCCTTTTGCTCTTGCCGTATCAGGAAAGGAAGTATGCGAAGAGGTAATGCGGAAAATATTCAGCTCGTTGTTTTGGGCAAATGATAGTGTGGAAATGAATGAACAACAAACCAGGAGAAAATATTTCATGTACAATTTTATTTTACCGTTTTGATTCAAAATTATGATCTGTGAACTTACCAAATGGTAAGTTACTAAAAGGTAAGCTCTCTTATGGGAGGGGTTCAGCTTCCAGTTTCGCAATCGTTCTCTTCGCCGCCGCCAGTCTTATCTTCTTATTCTTTTCCACCAACCTATGTGATATCCATTTCTCCATGCGATGATGCACAGGAACAAGCAGCGCAGCAATGCAAACCAGTACCAGCAACATGATCAACGGCGAATCATTGGTGGCATGGGAAAGGTAAGGATGAATGAACAGGTTGATGAACTCAAAAACGATCAATAATGCGATCAATAATGCGATCAATAAACCGATCAATAAAGCGATCACCCCGAGAAACCTGATCAGCTTTTGATTGGCGATGATGGAACGATGTATTCGAAACTCAGGTCAGCTAAGTGCAATACACGGCTTGTATCTTCTTTATCATTTTGCAATAATTGTATAATGCAGCATCTGTAACCTGTTTGAGCATTAATACTGGTTATACAAAAACTAATCTGCAGGAGTAGAAGAATTTTGCTCGTCGAAATGGGTGTGGCTCTTGTTACTGAAGTATAGGGGAGGTTCGGTCGGGGATTGCGTCAGCTTCTTATTCCGAATGTAACTCATTTTGAAATGTAACCTGGATAAACAAGAAGGATTGTGAAAGCTTTAGGACTGCGGGGGATTGTACTTAATAGGTTAAGAATTAATAGAAAATTGTTTTGTTGAGTTTGCTTCGGCCTGCCAGTTGTGTTCGTTCTGATTCAAAATTATAATGGCAGGCCTCGCAAGTCTAGATAACTTTCTTCCTCCACTTTCCACTCCTGATATATAAAAAAGAAAGTGTGAACAGCGTGGTCCAGTACAATAACTCTGATGCCCAGGCCCATACTAATGAAAGTTTCCAGACATCCAATACCAGCCAGATATAAATGCAATAGAGAATGATGGCCGCAATTTCGATTAAGAGGTTAACCCGGGTATTGCCGGTACCGGTCACAGCATTGAGCCATACGGTGGCAATGGACATGGCAAGCATGCCAACCGTAACGATCCTGATAACAGGTATTGCTTCACCTATGAATTCATTTTTGAAATGAAAAATACTGAGAAATAAATCCGGGAAAACGTTGATCAGCAGGCAAAGAAAAAAAGTAAAACCAAAACTCAGCCACATGATCTTTTTGATCAGCATCTCCACTTTATCTTTTTTGTCCTGTCCAATGATATTGCTGACCATGGCATTGCTGGTGCTGGCAAAAGCCCAGGAGAAAATACCAAACACGCCAAAAATATTCCGCATGATATTGCTGATGGCCAGCGGCATTTCTCCATAATGCTCGATCAAAATAAAAAATAACATCCATGCCACCACACTGATCAGCCATTGCAAAACGAGTGGTGATGATTGCCGGAAGATGAGCGATGCCAGTGGTTTATGGAATGATAAATGAGTGAACAGCCCGAACCGATGCGGCATTTTTTTGTACAAAATAATTCCGGTTACTACCAGCAATGCAATGGCCTCTGCAATGATGGAAGCCACGGCAGCTCCATCAAAACCCAATTTCGGAAAACCAAGATGCCCGTTAATTAAAACATAATCCAGAAAAATATTGAGTCCTGCGCCTGTAAAGAAAGCATATTTCATGTAACGGCTGTTGTTGGTGCCTACCAAAAATGCATTGCACATCTGGAACAGGTAAAGAAGCGGGAGTCCCCATATCCGGATCTTCAGAAAACGGATAGCTTCTGTTTGCACAACCGGTGAATCTAAACTCGCCTTTAGGAAGTAGGGAGCAAACAGGTAAGTGATCAGGATACCGGCCACTGAAAAGAAAAGGGCGATCCAAATTGACTGGCCAAATAATTTACCAATTTCTCCCGGCCGGTTTTCACCGGCACGCCTTGAAATGAGTCCCTGCAGGCCACTGTTCAATCCATTTCCTACCAACGCAAAAATGAGATAAAAAACTCCTGTGATCCCTGCCGTACCTAAGATCGTTTCTCCAAGGTTGCTGAGGAATATATTATTGGTAACAAAGTTTATTTGCGGCACCAGCATGGCGAAGCTGATGGGCAAAGCGATCTTTAAGATCTGGCGGTTGGTTATTCCGACCCGTAGATCATTATCATTTGTTGTTGTTGCCATTGATAAAAGTTAATAATGCCTCTGTTTGAGTTCATAATGAAAACTCAATTTCGCGGGGTCTTGTCATTCCGACGAAGGAGGAATCTCGGAGATCACAACTGTCGGTCATTTCGTGGGTTTGAGATGCCTCGTGCCTCAGCATGACAAGACTCCGATAGTTCGAATAGTAATCGAGATACTATCAAAAGTTGCCAAACCTACGATATTTAAATTTTTGACTATTATTGCACGCAATCAAAATAAGGTATTGAAACAATTATTTCATATTAAAAGAGGTGATGCTGAAAATGTGCAGCAGGTATTATCACTGAGGCTGGGGGAGAAGCATAGCAGTTTTGCCATTACGGATAAAACGGGTAATGAATTGTATGAGTTGGCCTATTGCAGCACGGAGGACCCGATAGTTATCGGCTGGAATGAAAATTCTTTGGCTGATTTTTTTGCTGCTTACCCAATATTACATCATTCATTTTACCAGTTACTCGTTGCTTATGATACCCCTCAAAGTATCCTTACCCCTATTTCATTTTATAAAGCTGAAGAAGCAGAGGCGCTTTTAAAGATCCTGCATGGAGTCCAGACCGGATCACATATAATTTCTGAACTTATTGCAGAGTGGCAATTATATAACACGTATGCAGTGCCCGGTGAAATATTTAAATGGGTCAATCAAAAATTCCCGCATGCAAGATCATGGCATCAGTATTCTATCGCTGTTAAAAGAATGACTACATCCGGTAACGCAGGTCATCTTTTGGTTAATTTCAGAACAGATGATTTTACACTGCTTGTTGCAAAAGACAGCAAACTGCTGCTGGCCCAATGTTTTTCTTATACAACACCCGGGGATGTCGTTTATTATTTACTGAAAACCTGCCGGCAATTCTCGTTATCTCAAAAAGAAGTGAACCTGCAATTATCAGGTTTGATGGATAAAACTTCGGCCTTATACAAAGAGTTATACCTGTATTTTATGAATGTAGAATTCAGGGGAGCTGGCTGGAATACCGGAACTGATTACCCGGCTCATTTTTTTACTTCACTTAATGACCTCGCACAATGCGTATCATAGGTGGTGAACATGGCGGGCGAAAATTCAACCCGCCGAATAATATGCCGTTTACAAGACCCACTACGGATATTGCCAGGGAAGGCCTGTTCAATATTTTGCAGCATCAGCTTGATCTTGAAAACCTGAAAACACTGGACCTGTTTGGCGGAACAGGCAGCATCAGCTATGAACTGGCATCAAGAGGTGTTCCTGACCTGACCATTGTTGAAAAAGATGCAGCCATGTATGAGTTCATTAAGAAGACATCATCCGAATTAAAACTTGAAAATTTCAAGGTTATAAAAACGGATGTTTTTAAATTCATTCAACAATGTCCTGATAAATTTGATTTCATTTTTGCCGGGCCACCTTATGCATTGACCCATATTGATGATCTCCCCAGGCGCATTTTTGAAAAACAATTGCTGAATACGGATGGCTGGTTTGTGCTGGAGCACACTCCGAAAAATGATTACAAGGCATTTCCCTTTTACCAATCAGAAAGGAACTATGGCACTACCGTTTTTTCAGTTTTTGTTGAAACAAGGGGATAGAACATTCCTTCCGAATGTTTTGGTCATAGAAATACAAACATAGATTCTATGTGGGAACCTATGTATCTATGTTTCTATTGTGGTTCAAATATTTAAACTCCAACGGCAATGAATTTGATGTACCTTTAGGCCCTTGTATCACGCTGCAAACAGTTTATGTTCTCTAATTTTTTCCTGAAATCTTTCCGCATATTATTATTGCCATTTGCATTGCTTTACTGGATTGTCATAAGTATCCGCAACTGGCTGTATAAAAAAAATATTTTTCATTCCACTTCATTTGGCCTCCCGGTTATCTGTGTCGGCAATCTCTCGGTGGGTGGCACCGGTAAATCACCTATGGTGGAATATTTAGTAGAAAGGCTGAAGGATGATTTTAAGATAGCCACTTTAAGCAGGGGATATAAAAGAAAAACAAAAGGCTACTCGCTGGCAAATGATAATTCCACTGCATTGGAGATTGGTGATGAGCCCATGCAGTTTCACCTGAAGTTTCCTGATCTGCCTGTCGCAGTCGGGGAAAAAAGAATTGAAGCTATTCCACAACTGCTGCATGATAAACCCGAAACGCAGGCTATTATTTTAGACGATGCATTTCAGCACAGGGCTATCAAAGCCGGGCTGAATATTTTATTAACTGATTATAATAATCTTTTTACAAGGGATTTTTATTTACCTACCGGCGATCTCCGGGATTTAAAAGTCAGCTATAAAAGAGCTGAAATACTGGTGGTGACCAAATGCAGGCCCGACCTGTCAGAAGAAGAAAAAAAGAAAATTGTTAGGGAAATTAACCCCTTACCCGGGCAACAGGTTTTTTTTACGGCCATTGAATATGGTGACACCTATCATATAAAAGCAAAAAGAACTTCCAGTCTTAGCGAAAAGAAAGAAGTATTGCTGGTAACGGGAATTGCTAATCCGGGGCCGTTGAAAAAATTGCTGGAAGAACAAATCAAGTCCTATCATATGATGCAGTACCCGGATCATCATATTTTTACAGTTGATGACCTGAATGAGATCAAAAAAAAATTTGACAGTATGCCGGCCAGCAGTAAAATGATCCTGACAACAGAGAAAGATGCGGTGCGGCTGGCAAAGTTTCAGAATGATATTACTGACCTCCCTTTATATGTCATCCCGGTGCGGCACCGTTTTTTATTTGACGAAGGAGAAAAATTCAATGAACTTGTTATCAATTTTATTAAAAAGTTTTCGCAGAATCCTGCGGATAAGCAACAGGAATAAAACAAACCTATGGGAAGAAAAAATTCAAAGAAGCCTGCCCGGCAGAAAGGCGGGAAAAAGATAAAGCAAAGATCGTTCACCGCTAAAACGCTGAAAGGCGTGCTGGATATTACCAGGTCGGGCATGGGATTCGTTATTGTACCGGGGACTGAAACAGATATCCTGATCAGGCCGGGAGATTTTAATACCGCCCTGCATGGAGATACAGTGCGTGTTCGTATTAAAAGTGAAGGCGGACGCCGCATGCAGGGAGTAGTAGATGAAGTCCTGCAGCGCAAGCGGACCGAATTTATTGGTCACCTCCAAATGAACAAAGGGTTTGCATTTTTTGTCCCCGATATGGACAAGCCTATGCCGGATATTTTTATTCCGCTCCCGAATATTCATAATGGAAAAGACAATGACAGGGTGGTGGTTCGCCTGCTCGAATGGGAAAAAGATGGTAAGCGGCCGGTTGGTGAAGTGATAACCGTACTGGATGCTACCAACAGCAATGATGCTGCCATGAAAGAGATCCTGCTTGAAGCAGGCTTCCCCTTGCAATTTTCCGAGGAGGCATTGGAAGCAGCAGCCAGAATACCGGATGTTATTTCTGCAACTGAAATAAAGAAACGAAATGACATCCGCTCCATACTCACTTTTACCATTGACCCGGTAGATGCCAAAGATTTTGACGATGCTATTTCTTTCCGGAAATTAAAGAATGGTAATTATGAGATCGGAATTCATATTGCCGATGTCAGTCACTATGTAGAGCCGGATAATGAACTGGATAAGGAAGCCTATCAAAGAGCTACATCGGTTTATTTACCGGACCGGGTGAACCCGATGCTGCCGGAACATATTTCAAACTCATTATGCTCCCTTCGTCCCCATGAGGACAAGCTGACTTTTTCTGCCATTTTTCAAATAACTCCCAAGGCAGAGATAAAACAATACTGGCTGGGAAAAACGATCATTCATTCTGATCACCGGTTTACCTATGAAGAAGTACAGGCCATTATTGAAGAAAAAGCAGGGATACACGGAGAAGAAATATTATTGCTCAATGATCTTGCTCAAAGAATGCGGAAAAAAAGATTTCAAAATGGGGCCATCAGTTTTTCATCACAGGAAGTAAAGTTTAAACTGGATGAAAAAGGAGATCCCATCGGGATCATGATCAAAGAAAGCAAAGAAGCACACCAGTTGATCGAGGAATTCATGTTGCTGGCCAACAGGACGGTGGCAGAAAATCTTTCCAAAATAAAATTCAACAATAAGCTTGTCCCCTTTCCTTACAGGGTGCATGATGATCCGGATGAGAAGAAGTTATTGCCCTTTGCCGTTTTTGCAAAAAAATTCGGGCATAAATTCGATACGTCGTCTCCGGATACCATTGCTGCTTCCTTCAATCAGCTATTGGCAGATGTACAGGGAAAACCAGAGCAACATGTGTTGGAGCAGCTGGGTATCAGAACCATGGCAAAGGCTAAATATACCATTGAGAATGTTGGGCACTATGGATTGGGATTTGAGCATTACTGTCATTTCACATCGCCGATACGCCGGTACCCGGATGTGCAGGTACACAGGATACTGGAGCAGGTGTTGACTAATAAAATTATTCCGGATAAAAAATTGGAAGAAAAGTGCAAGCATACCAGTGAAAGGGAACGCGCTGCCATGGAATCCGAACGGGCTGCTAATAAATACAAGCAGGTGCAATACATGAAGAACTACCTGGGGGAAGAATTTGAAGGAGTGATAAGTGGTGTGGCCAGTTTTGGATTTTGGGTGGAGACGGTTGAGCATAAATGTGAAGGCCTGGTAAGTGTAAACAGTTTATTGGAATATGATGAGTTTCGGCATGTGGAATCTGATTATTGTTTGGTCGGCCAGCGGAGCGGCAAAAAATTCAGGATGGGGGATAAGGTTTGGATAAAAGTGGTGGCTGCTAACCTGACCAAACGGCAACTGGATTATGAATGGGTGGTGGCGGGGGAGTTTGCCACAGAAAAAAAATCAAAAAAAAAGAGTAAGAAAAAGAAATGATTTATATTTTGTGCTATGCAAAGCTTTGAACTCCTTTCCCAAAAATTCGCTTTACACTTTGACCAGCGGCATTTCCCGGCTGAACCGGCTTCTTTGTATAAACCGAATGAATATTTTTTGAAACTGGGTGGAAAAAGGGTCCGCCCAATTCTCTGCCTGATGGGCTGTGAATTATTTGACGAGATAAAAGAAGATGCATGGCATGCGGCGGCGGCCATCGAGTTGTTTCATAATTTCACGCTGATCCATGATGATATTATGGACAAAGCCCCCCTGCGAAGGGGAATGGCTACCATTCATTCAAAATACGGGGAGAATACTGCCTTGCTGGCAGGTGATGTAATGCTGGTAACAGCGTATGAATATTTAAACAAGATCAGCCCCGATTACCTTCCTACGATACTCCGTTTATTTAATGCCACTGCAAAACAGGTTTGCGAAGGCCAGCAATATGATATGGATTTTGCCCAAAGGGCTCTTTGCGGAGAAAAAGAATCATCCGTTCAATTTGATGAATATTTGAGAATGATCGAACTAAAAACTTCTGTTGCGCTCGCTGCAAGTTTGAAAATAGGAGCCATTTTGGGCGGATCCGGGGAAAGGAACCAGAACCTCTTATATGAATTTGGTAAAAAGCTCGGCATAGCCTTCCAGGTGCAGGATGATTACCTGGATGCCTTTGGTGACCCGGAAAAATTTGGCAAGCAGGTTGGTGGCGATATTCTTGCCAATAAAAAAACATTTTTACTGATTCATGCGTTGGAAGTCGCATCAACATCTCAGCGAAAGGAGTTACAAGTTCTTTTAAATGAGGCAGCAAAAGATAAAGTTGAAAAAGTGCTGCAAATTTTTAAAGATTGCAGAGCAGATGAATGGACTTTGCAATTGAAGAATAAATACCTGGATGAAGCTTTCAACCACCTGGAAGATATTGCGGTTTTATCCAAACGAAAAGAACCATTGAAAGAATTGGCTCATTTTCTTGTTAAACGGGAGTATTGATTTCTTGGAAACTTCTTTCGCTGCGTCCAATTTTTTCCCTACTTTAACCTCACCAAAAACAACCGCTCATGGCAAATCAACTTTTCCGGAAAAAATCTATTCCTGCGATCCTTCATGAAGCAAAAATGGGGGAAGGCGATAGTCATGCCATAGGACTGAAAAGGGTACTGGGAGTCAGGGATCTTACTTTTTTCGGTGTTGCCGCAATCATTGGTGCGGGTATTTTCAGTTCTATCGGTAAGGCAGCAGCAGATGGAGGGCCCGGCATTGTTTTTCTATATGGATTTACGGCAATAGCCTGTGGATTTGCAGCTTTGTGTTATGCGCAATTCGCATCAACAGTTCCTGTTTCAGGAAGTGCTTATACCTATTCATATGTAGCATTCGGTGAGATCTTTGCATGGATCATTGGATGGGACCTCTTGCTGGAATATGCGATTGGAAATATTTATGTTGCCGGATCATGGAGTGATTATTTCACCAACCTGATGGACAAGATCGGTTGGCATATACCGGACTGGTTGACGATGGACTATGTCAGTGCGAAAACAGGCGCATTTGCAGGAAGTGCTGCAGCCTGGAGTGACGCTCCGCAGATATTTGGATTGAGGATCATTATGGATCTGCCGGCTTTTCTCATTGTTGTCCTGATCACCTATATCGTATTTATAGGTATCCGGGAATCCCGTTCCATCAGTAATATAATGGTGATCGTCAAACTGGCCGTGATCTTCCTGGTGATCGTCCTCGGTGCATTTTATGTAAGTCCGGATAACTGGTCGCCGTTTACTCCAAACGGGATGGGAGGGATATTGAAAGGGGTATCTGCCGTATTCTTTGCTTATATCGGGTTCGATGCGATCTCAACGACAGCAGAGGAATGTAAAAACCCGCAACGGGATCTGCCGCGGGGAATGATGTATGCGTTGGCAATTTGCACAGTCGTCTATATTCTCGTGGCCCTGGTTCTTACAGGAATGGTGAAGTATTCCAGCTTAAGTGTTGGTGATCCATTGGCAATGGTCTTTGATGCGAAAGGATTGAAATTCGTTTCTGGTATCATTGCAATAAGTGCGATCGTTGCTACAGCCAGTGTGCTGCTCGTTTTCCAGATGGGACAGCCCAGAATATGGATGAGTATGAGCAGGGACGGATTATTGCCAAAAGTATTTTCAAAAATCCATCCCCGCTATGGAACTCCTTCTTTTTCTACCATACTTACTGGTATTATTGTGGGTGTACCAGCGTTATTTATCAATATGAATTTCGTGCTATCCATGACAAGTATCGGGACCTTGTTTGCATTTGTATTGGTATGCGGAGGCATATTAGTGCTCCAGCACAGAAAAGATAAACCTGAAAGCAAATTCAACGTGCCTTTTATAAACTCGCAATTCATTTTTCCCGCAATGCTTATAGGGGCTATTATATTGATAGTAACGAATGCACCAGGCTATTTTACAAAGGATATTTGGACCAGGGAAACCTGGCCAATGGCGCTTTTCTGGGTATTGACATTTGTACTCGCCGGGATTGCATTACTGAAAAAACTTTCATTAATTCCGCTCCTGGGTGTTATCAGTTGTCTTTACCTGATGGCCCAGGAAACACATACTGTTTGGATGCGGTTCCTGGTTTGGCTTGTGGTTGGACTGTTCATTTATTTCCTGTATAGTTATTCGCACAGTAAACTGGCTAAACAGAAAGAATAGAGCGGTTAATAAATTTATACCCGTCGCACATTTTTACTTCAGGTAACTTTGTGCGACTTTTTATTTTAGTACCATTAAATTTTCCGCCACGGCGGATCAGGGGCATGAAGTACCAAGTCGGTGATAAGGTTTTGATCCTTCACTCCAATGAAGAAGCAGATGTGATTGACATCATCAATGACAAAATGCTGCTGGTGGATGTGCAGGGTGTTCGGTTTCCAGTGTATATGGACCAGGTGGACTTTCCCTATTTCAAACGGTTTACAGAAAAGAAACTCTTTCCCGCCAAAAAGGAAAAACAGTATGTGGATGATGTGAGAAAAGAGAAGCCTGCTCATGAAACGAAAGTTGCAGACGGGATGTGGCTTACGTTCTTTCCTGTAATGAAATCAGATGAATGGGGCGATGAGATCGTTGACCTGTTAAAACTTCATTTAGTGAACAGAACGGGGACCGCATATAACTTTATTTACAAACAGCATTTTTTCGGCAAAGCTGATTTTGAACTGAAGAACAGCATCAACCCGTTTGAAAATTTTTACCTGCATGATATTGCAATGGCCGATCTGAACGACAGCCCTTCCTTTGATTTTGAGTTTTCATTATTGCAAACCGAAAAAGGGAAAGCTGATCATTTTGAAACTACCGTAAAGCTGAAGCCCAAACAACTCTTTGCAAAGATCAAAGAATTGCAGGAAAAGGACCAGGCCAGCTTTTCCCAATTGTTGTTTGAAAAATACCCGGATCAGATCATAGAGGATCGGGTGGAATTAAGTGATGCTGTTAAACATAAGCACCGGGTATATGATGCCACTAAAGCAAAGCAGCACATGGAGCCTGCCCGAAGTGTTATTGACCTGCATATTGAAAAACTAAGTGATGATTGGAAACATTTAAGCAATTATGAGATACTCAGCCTTCAGTTAAAAACATTTGAAAAATATTTTGACCTCGCTGTTGCCCATCATCAGCATTCATTAATTGTGATACATGGAGTGGGAGAGGGCAGGCTGCGGGATGAGATACATGATATACTGCGGATCAAGAAAGAAGTGAAGTCTTTTGTGAATCAATATCATCACAGGTTTGGGTATGGGGCGACGGAAATATTCTTCCAATACTGATAATACTGTTTATTTTTGCTGCCGCTACAAGCCAGGCTATCGCTTCGTCCGCCAGCTGGCGGATGAGGAGGAAAGTCCGGACAGCATAGAGCAATGCGCCCCGCTATAAGCGGGGGCTCCGATTTGTCGGAGACAGACAGTGCCACAGAAAATAACTGCCATCTCCCTCTCCGCAAGGAGAGGGCAGGGGTGAGGCTGAAAATGTGAGGTAAGAGCTCACAGCCTGTATGAGTGATCATACATCCGGGTAAACCTTGCATGCTGAAATGCCACGTATAGTACCGCTTTGAGGGCTGCTCGCCCAAGGTACAGGGTAGGCAGATTGATGCTGATGAGTAATCGTCAGTACAGATAAATGATAGCCCACGACAGAATCCGGCTTACCGGCTTGTAGCTTTTTTATATGTCTGGCACCTTCAAGGGTGTCTGACATATAATAAGATTGATCAACGTGTCAGACACCCTTGAAGGTGTCAGACACTATTCCCAATATAACCACCCAGTTCCATCAGCCACGCAATACCCAAATGAACCATGAGTCCCCCAACAATAGAACGGGTATGATAAACCACAATTCCCAAAAACATTCCTCCAAAGTAAGAACTGATACACTCACCGAGCGGTTTCCCAAAATGAATGGTGCAGTAAAAACAGGCCATGGGTAATATGGCATCCTTGCCTGCCCATTTTATAAAAGCAAGAATTAAAAAGCCACGGAAAAAAAGTTCAATAGTGATAAAATCGCTGCCGTAAGAAAATTCAAACA
>CAZGGQ010000059.1:0-24025 GCA_964525285.1 uncultured Chitinophaga sp. | reverse complement strand
GATTACTGGTAAATTTATAAAGGTGGTGTGGATAGTTTTTAGACAGTCTGACGTGGGGGCTTTCTTCTGTCCCGTTGCCGGTAGTAGCAATAGGTTTCGCACTTATGCTGTAAAATTCCACGATCAGCTTATCAGCTTCCATCCGGTAATTATTCATGATGGTAGAATTTTGTACGGTAAAAGCGCCGCAGAATTTGTCGGCCACCCAATACTGGTCAAGAACAATTCCGTTATTCTCATCAATCACCCAATGAATTCCTGTTGAGTCTTTCCGGATCAGTTGATAGGGCCGGTTATCCTCCGTCACTGAGCCATAAATGATCTGCCATGTCCACATATTGAGAAGTTCAGTAGGCTGTATCCGTAGTTCCATATTTACTTTTTGCGGGTTCTCTTTCCCTGTCCGGTACCATTGCAACTCTCCCTTCCAGTTTCCTTCCCATTCTTTTGGAAATGATTTTGGCTGGGCAGCCACAGCAACCGAAGCAAGAGCAGCAGCAATAATAACAATCAGCTTCATATATATTTTTTGCTAAAATAAAAAATCCCGTTCAGTATGTGGCAGAACGGGAGCAAAATCCTCTACTATAAATAGTATTTACAGGTAAATGCCATTCTTGAGGCGGGTGTGTTTAACTCCCTGGCAATCCCTTTTCGTGGCGGCACAGGAACTTAACACAAATGCAGCTACAGCTACGATGGCTAAACAAAGCAAAAGTTTCTTCATACTTCTTATAAAAGTTGGTACAACAATTTTATTAAGGAAATTTCAAGGGATTTGGTGGGTAGAGTTTAGATCATCGCTGTAGGGTAACGAAAATAATGCCAGCATATTGTTTTTCATAATTTCCGGCCATTTTTTTAATCTTTTATTTAAAAATAAACCCTTAGGGCTTCTTTTTATCGTAAAAACCCGGATTGCAGTATCTTTAAAACCATATTTTAAATCAATTTTTATGAAACGAATAGGCTTTTTATTACTGGCCGCAACTACAGTCCTGGCAGCTTGCAATAACAATAAATCTGGTGAAAAGAAGGAAATAACAATTAACCCGGTACAAAACGCTGCCGAGGATGTGGAAAAACAAAAGGAAGAGCTGAGTAAATTGCAAACTCTGAACCCGGATCAGTTAAAAGCCATGATCCCGGAAAGCCTGGTGGGCGCCAAAAGAACAAATGTTGAGGTTAACTTTTCAATGGGCGCCGGGCTGGCCAGTGGTGAATATGAACTGAATGACAGCAGCAGTATTTCATTGAATATCTATGATTGTGGCGGGCCTGCCGGTGCGGGTATTTATAGCATGCAGTACCTGGGTTTACTGAATGATCTGCATGATAATGATGAAGAATATTTAAAATCCATTGATTTTAACGGGGGCAAAGCTTTTGAACAATGTGATAAAACTGCCAACGATTGCACAATTTCTTATTTTTCCGGCGGAAGGTTCCTGGTAACATTGCAAGGAGATCATGTTGGGGTTGATGCATTGAAACAGGCGGCAAGGGGTTTGAATATTAAATAAAACTTCTGCAACCTTTGATCATTTAGAGTTGAAATAAATGCTCAGTAGAACCATCATTAGCAAAATAGAGCTCATCCAATAAATCATAATCTCCTTTCGCATTTTTTTCAATTCAGTATTGTGATAAAGATCAAAGAGCTGTAAAGCTTTTGTTTTACCTTTTCTGAAATAAAAAAAATAATAATTAAGAAATAGAATAATGCCAAAAATTATACTTGAGGTAGTGCCATTAATGTTTTTCCCACTCACTTTAAACAACAAAAGAAAAAAACCAACATAAAACGAAATTATGTTCAGGGAAAAAATCAGGGACATAAATAATAGTGTGTAATGCCCGGCGACACGTTTCTCACCTTGTAAGAGATACCATTTATATGTTGAGTAGAAAAAAAAGTTAAAGTATTTAGAAATAAGTTTCAACAATAAATATTTTAATCCGAAGAGTTAATCACTCAAAGCATGTTTGACTTTATTTCAACACCCCTATCTCTTTTCCTATTTTGGTAAACGCTGCAATCGCTTTATCCAGGTGCTTTTGTTCATGCGCAGCACTCAACTGCACTCTTATCCGTGCCTGCCCCCTGGCTACTACCGGGAAAAAGAATCCGATCACATAAATTCCTTCTTCCAGCAACTTGGCCGCCATCGTTTGTGCCAGCACGGCATCATACAGCATGATGGGAACGATCGGATGGTCGCCGGGTTTGATGTCGAAACCGGCTTCTGTCATTTTATTGCGGAAGTATTTTGTATTGTGTTCTAACTTATCTCTCAACTCAGTTGTTTCAGTCAGCATTTCCAGCACGGCAATAGAAGCACCGACAATGGATGGCGCCAGTGTATTGCTGAATAAATAGGGCCTGGATTTCTGACGGAGCATTTCTATTATTTCTTTTCTCCCCGAGGTAAAACCACCGGATGCGCCGCCCAATGCCTTACCCAATGTGCCGGTGATGATATCAATTCTTCCCATCACACCGCGGTATTCATGAGTACCTCTTCCCGTTTTTCCCAAAAAACCAGAGGAGTGGCATTCATCGATCATCACTATTGCATCGTATTGATCAGCGAGGTTGCAGATCTTATCTAATTGCGCTATAGTTCCGTCCATACTGAAAGAACCATCCGTAACAATGATGCGGCTGCGAAGGCTGGCTGATTCTTTCAGCTTTGTTTCGAGGTCATCCATATTATTATGCTCATAACGAAAACGCTGGGCCTTACAAAGCCGAACACCATCAATGATGCTGGCATGATTCAATGCATCGGAGATGATAGCATCCTCTTCATTGAACAAAGGTTCAAACACACCGCCATTGGCATCAAAAGCAGCAGCATATAAAATAGTTTCCTCTGTTCCGAGAAATACCGAAAGTTTTTCTTCCAGCTCTTTATGAATATCCTGTGTGCCGCAGATAAAGCGGACGCTGCTCATGCCATAGCCTCTTTTATCAATTGCTTTATGCGCCGCTTCTATTACTTTGGGATGGGAGGAGAGACCGAGGTAATTATTGGCGCAGAAATTCAGCACGGTTTTCCCGCCAACGATTATTTCGGCTCCCTGCGGACTGGTAATGATCCTTTCCTGTTTATAAAGGCCGGAGGATCTTATTTCCTCCACTTCCTTTGCGATGCGATGAACAAAATTTTCATTCATATGACAGCTGTTTGGGGCAAATATAAATAGAAGTTAATTGGTTAACTGGGTCCTATTTCAGGAAATTCATCACTATAGAATACTACCCTTCTTTAGTAAAGTGCCAGACAAGAAGCCTAATTAACTAATTAACCAGTTAACCAGTTAACCAGTTAACCAAAATATTTTTTACCATTCCTGTAACATTTCCCTCTCTACTTTCGTCCCATCACAAAACCAACTGAAATGAAGAAGAAAAACTGGATACTTCCCGGCCTGGTAGCCATCCTGGCAGTTGCTTATTTTCTTATGGTTGGATTTTCTCCCCGTGTCCCTGCACAAAAAGATAAATCAACCTGCTGTAACCAGAAGATGTCCGTAGAACCCGGTGGGAAAAACTGTGCCCCTAAAACCGATAGCCACGGATCGGGAGAAATGATACTGGACAATCTTTCGCGGCAATTTCTTTCGGTTTCCCCCTTTGGATATTGATTTTCAACTTATAGGGTCAAAAAAAATCCTCTTCCCCTGTAACATCTCTGCCTTTTATCCGTATTACCTGTCAGAACAGGCTTATTAAAGTATTTTTACCCTGCTATATCGGCTGTTTATGACTGAACGGGAATACAATGAATGTGTGACAACGTACGCAGATAATGTGTACCGCTTCATCCTGAAAAATCTCCGCCACGAGGAAGATGCCAGGGATGTGGTGCAGACTGCCTTTGAAAAAATGTGGCGCAATAAAGATGAAGTGGATGCGCAGAAAAGCAAGTCCTATCTTTTTACCGTAGCTTATCACCAGATGATCGACCATATAAGAAAAGTAAAGAGGATACAATTGCGGGAAGAGTTCAGTGATGAAATGAAAGTGCAGAACCGACCCATTAATAACCTTAAGAAAGTGCTGGATGATGCATTGAGCCGGCTGAGTGAAACGCAACGGTCATTAGTGTTGCTGAAAGATTATGAAGGATATAGTTATGAAGAGATCGGAAAGATAACCGGCCTGAACGAAAGCCAGGTAAAAGTGTACCTGCACAGGGCAAGATTGCAATTGAGAGCGTATTTAGTGAAAATGGAAAACGTTATATAGGTTGACCGTTGATTGATGGCCGATGGCCGTCTTCCGGACAACGAACAACAGATATCGGACAACGAATGAATATTAACCGCCATAATTACGAAGAGTATTTTATCCTGTACATGGATAATGAACTGGGCAGCGATGACCGCCGTATGGTGGAGACATTTGTTTTACAACATCCTGACCTGAAAGAAGAACTGGATCTGTTACTTCAATATAAGTTGTCGCCGGATACAGAGATTTTATTTCCGGGAAAAGAAGAGCTGATCAAAGTAAACGGTGAAACGCCCATCAGCCTTACCAATTACGAAGAGTGGCTGGTTCTGTATATAGATAATGAACTGAATGCTGACCAAAGAAAAATTGTTGTACAATTTATTGCAACCAATCCATCGGTTAAAGAAGAACTGGCACAATTACAACAAACCAAACTACAGCCTGAGCAAATTGTTTTTGGCATCAAAGAATCTTTGTACAGAAAAGAAGAAAAATTCCGTTCACTACCTGTCAGGTGGTGGAGAGCAGTTGCCGCTATGTTGATATTAGCTCTTGGTCTTACCACTTTTATCCTTCTTAAAAACAAACCTTCAGGTGTTAAAGAAGAAATAGTAAACACTACTCCCGGTTCGAATGATAAAATCAACCCTGATAACTTAGCGGGGCAGGTTAAAAAAGAAACCCCTGTTATAGTTCCGGATATTTCTGACAATACTTCTAATCAAACAGCAGTTACAGATAATCAGAAAATATCTCCTGTTATTAAACAGGAAAACAAAAACATGGCTGTAAAAAATAACAACACTGTTGTTAAGGATAAAGATAAATTGTCAGCCAACATTCCATCTCCCGTAAAAAAAGAAGAACATGTGATTGCTACTAATGATAACAACAAGCCAACTAATAACCTGCCGCAACCTATTAATAGTCCGAATATAATTAAGAATGATGCAGCCAAAGCTGATGTAGTTGACGTCAATATCCCCAAAGAAATAAACAACACACAGGAATCATTAACGACTACTCCTGTAACAAACCCAAGTGCTGAAACGTCTCCAACTAAGAACCCCGATGTTATTTTTGCCAGTCTTGAAGAAGGTGGCAAGAATAAAAATAACCGTGGTTTTTTCCGGAAAATAACCCGGACGTTTGAGAAAAGAACCAACATGACTGCCACAGATGATGACAGGCTGCTGGTTGGAGGTCTGGCTTTCAAATTGAAATAATGCTTCGACCACCGCCGGGGCGGGGCAGGCAAGCTCAGCATGACATCCACTAAAAAAGTAAAAAAAATATTTAATTGAAAAATGAAGAATATGAAAAGAATCTTTACCCTGTGCATTGCGGTATGCACGATCATGACAGGTTTTGCTCAAACAGACACGACAGGAAAACAAAATCCAACTCCGCAAAATGACACTATACGGATCGGTGGAATGATCATTATCCGGAAAGCAGGCAGCAAAGACACAGCAGTGTCTACTAACAAAGAGTATAAAATAAAAAACCGCCGGGGAGATAAACCTTCCAACCTGAGCACCAACTGGTGGATATTTGATATCGGTTTCTCCAATTATTCAGACAAAACCGCTTACGGCAGCGCCGCTGCCCAGGCCTATGCACCCGGTAGCAACAGCGCATGGTTTGATTTGAAAGACGGCAAATCAAGAAACATGAATATCTGGTTTTTTATGCAGAAGTTGAATGTGGCCAAGCATGTATTGAACCTGAAATACGGATTGGGGCTAGAGCTGAACAATTATCATTACAAACAACCCATCCGGTATAATGCCAACCCTGTAGCTGTTGTTAACCCTCCCCGTGTATCATACGACAGCACAGTTGGACGAACCTATAAAAAGAATAAACTGGCTGCAGACTACCTGACGGTTCCTATGATGGTGAATTTTAATTTCACCCCGAACCGGAACAAAGGATTTGGTTTAAGCGCCGGCATCAGTGTGGGATACCTCTACAGTGCCCGTAATAAAACCGTTACCTCCGATGAAGGCAAGAAAAAAGCAAAGGATGATTTTGAACTGGAAAAATGGAAGCTTGCCTATGTAGCTGAATTGTCGCTGGGCCAGGTACGTTTTTATGGTTCTTATGCCATGAAAAGTATGTACGAACGGGGACTGGATATAACGCCATATAATTTCGGGTTCAGGTTCAGTAACTGGTAACCTCAGCCCAACCCCTCTCCACTTCGCGGAGAGGGGAGAAACCGGAAAAGGCATTTCTTATAATTTGTTTTCTCCTGTGGTTCTTTTTGATCACATGCGCCAGTGGTTTCTAACACCCGCTTTATTTTTTAGGATAACTACGTAGTTGCTGAAACTTCTTTTCTAAACGTCCCGTTAAAACATGTCCACACCTCATAATAAAACTTTGTGGCATTGCGTTTGACATCTGACGGTTACTGATTTTAGCCATGAAATAAATGTTGCGCCCACCTCGCACAGGTTACATCTGGCCTTTACGAAAACACTAAGTGAGATGAAAAACCTTGTGATGCTGGCTTCTTTTTTTCTGGGAGGCAGTTTGGTGGCCTCGGATGTTAATAACATTTCCCGCAGCAAATCGTATAAGCGGTTTAGCCGGAGCGCTGCCGGGCCGGTAGGCGCTGTTTCAATTGTTATTGATAAATCAGACTATGAACTGAGTGTGTATGACGATAAGGGCTGGTATGCCACGTACCCGGTGGTGTTTGGCAATAACAGTCTTTCCGATAAAAAAATGCAGGGCGACAAAAACACCCCGGAAGGAGTCTTTCACATAAATGCTAAAAGAGTGCATGATAAATGGTGCCGCTATTTGTCAATAGATTATCCTACAAAAGAAAGTTATGAAAAATTCAACCAGCGTAAGCAGCGGGGTGAAATTCCGGCCAATGCCAGCATCGGCGGGGGTATCGGCATACACGGCACCTGGCCGCATGAAGATTTTGTGATAGACCGCTACAAGAACTGGACGCTTGGCTGCATTTCCATGAAGAATGATGATGTAAAAGATATGTACAAGTTCAGCAATCCCGGAACAAAGGTTACCATCCGCCAATAAGATCATTTATTATTATCGCTGAGAAATTTTTCCACTTCAATCCGCCATTTTGCAGGATCTTTTTGCAAAAATGACTCATGCCCCGCATGAGCATAAATCACCAGTTTCTTTTTGGAAGACGCAATGGCATTATAGATCCTGTCTGTTTCGTTTTTTACTACATAGTCATCCACAGCGCCCCATTGCATCAGTACCGGGCAATTCATTTTTGCCACATAACGGGCTGTTTGATTGTTGAATCCATTAAACCCTCTTTCTAATCCAATCCACAGGGTAACGAGAAAACCAAAAGGCTTTTCTCCAAATCCCCGGAAGCCCAATCCTCTTGCCCTTGCCCTCAGATGTGATTGCATGGAGGCAAAAGGCATTTCCAGAAAAACACCTGAGGGTTTAAGATCATAGTCTGCCATTGCTTTGGCAACTACCACCGCTCCCATAGAACTGCCATACAAAAAAATATTTTTTTCTCCCTGCTCAACAATATAATCATAAGCCAGTTTCACTTCTTCAGATTCTTTCACCCCGATTGTTGTAATATGGCCGCCACTGTTGCCATGCGCCCGGAAGTCAACCAGCATCACGTTATATCCATCGTAGCGGAATTCGGCTGCTACTGCCAGGAGCATTCCCTTATTGGCCATGATGCCATGAAAAAGAATGACGGTGCCTTTTGAAACCGAATCAGGCTTTGCATACCAGGCATCAATAAGAATTCCTTTTTTTGTTTTCAATGCAACCGTATCATGCGGAAATGCCGGGGACTCTGTAATAACCGACCGGGGTTGCCGGGGACCGCTGAACAAACGCCATGTCTTGACAAAAACATTCCGGTTAGAAGATTTGTTCCTCAGCGAAGGGTCATCGTAAACATGAGTAAACCTGTAGGCGTACAGGGCAGCGCTGATGTTAAAGAGAGCAAACTGAACCAGCAATACCCACAAAATCCATCGGACCAAAGAAGGTAGTTTTCGTTTGCGGCTTTGTTTCTCCATCAGGTTGCAGTAGGTTGGTTGCGTGGTTATCAGCCAAAAGTAATTTTAACCTGCCACATCTGCTGCTGTTAATAGAGAATTATTTTATAATAGGGTTAATAATTTTCCCAAACAAAATGACCGATATAGATTTTTTTTTCTGAAATTTGTATGGTCTTTCCAGCCTCCTGACGAAATTGGAAAAACCTTTTAAAGCAGCCCATCCGTGCTGCTTTAATTTTTACAATCCCATTTTCTTTCGGATGTCCCCCGGTATCGCTGCTTTATTTACGATGATAGCCAATGTTCGCATTTTGAAATAATCTTCCCGCATCCATATAAAGCCACCTATCAGGTTGGTCCCGCTGCCCCAGGAGTTTTTAATGTAATACCATTTTCTTCCCAACCTGTCTTTTGCCAGAGCCACTATATGCATCATGTGGTTAAGCTCAGTGGTTTTGTTTTCAAAAGCTGTTTGTCTTGCCACCGGGAAATCCTTTACCGGTTCCGGTATATAGGCGAGGCCTCCGGCATAGTCAAAATAATCGTCATCGGCATCACCATCCCAGCCAACAGTATGTCCATTCTTCAAAGCGCTGTCGGTAATTGCTGAAAAATCGCTGAGCGGCACATTCCAGTACTCATCGCCTGTCCAGTTGTATTTGTCTTCCAATACAAATTTTGTATAAAAGGGGTGGTGGTTGTAAGAAGTGATCTCCACATAATCAGACGGGTTGACAAGAAGGTATTGTTCAGCAAAACTGTGTGCTGTATAGGTCTTCCCTTTATAAGTGAAATTTCCCGGAATGGGGCCGTAATAATGATCAAGCAGGCTATCAACCTGTTCTTTTTGTTTATCTGAAAGTTCTGTTATGCCATATTTTATACAGTCCTGCACAAAATGACTGAGCAGTGTATCCATCTCAGCATGATTATGTTTCATTTCATTCCTGCCTTTACCAGGATAAACGTCTTCGGGAACGATCCCATAGTTTTTAATGACCCAGGCCGCATCATGAAACTGCCCGCCGGGAGTAAAGAAATTTTCTCCTTTCAGTTTCAGGTGGCGCCGGATCTTTCTTACCATGGAATAACGGGCAATATACATTTCACTTAGATCAATATTGCCTTTACCCGTTTTCAGCAATTCGCTTTCCAGTAATGAAGTGCTGGAAAAACTCCAGCAGGTGGAGGATATGTACTGATCTTTTACTGAAGTGCAATTCGTGGGTCCGGGCGGAGTAATACCCAGTGCTGACAAAGAAAGTCTTTGAGCATGGCAAAAAGTAAAAAGAAGAAGCAGGGGGAAAAATATAAAGCGACGCATGATGAATATTTGCCACAAAGTAATCTTCACTTTACAAAAACTTCGTTAAAGCCTTCCGCACTTTATCTCTTGCACAACTCCCGGATCAAGACCTCAGCCCCACCTCCGCTATGACTACGGTCGGCAAGTCTAACTCCTCTGCAAAAGGAGAGAAGAACAGAACAGTAATTATAACCGGCCATTCTTTATTTCTTCTACAACTCCGGGATCGAGTAATGTTGTCGTATCTCCCTGGTTCCCTGTTTCTCCTTCTGCGATCTTTCGCAGGATCCTTCTCATGATCTTCCCGCTCCTTGTTTTGGGCAGGCCGGATACAAACTGAATTTTATCTGGTTTGGCAATAGCGCCAATGATCCTTGTTACGGTTTGGAGAATATCTTTTCTTCTCAGATCCTCATCACCATGATGCCCATTATAAATTACATAAGCATAAATACCCTGTCCTTTCACATCATGCGGATAGCCGACTACTGCACTTTCTACAACACCGGCATGCATGTTAATGGCATTCTCCACTTCGGCAGTACCGATACGATGACCACTTACATTCAGTACATCATCTACTCTTCCTGTGATCCGGTAATTCCCCTGTTCATCTTTTAATGCTCCATCACCAGTGAAATATAAATTGGGGTAAGTAGCAAAATAATTCTGGCGACATCTTTCATGATCACCCCATGTTGTTCTTATAATACCAGGCCACGGAGCTTTGATGCATAAATTACCCGAGGTCACTAAAGCCCCACCTTCGGAGGCAACCGAGCCCGGCGAAGGTTGGGAATGTAATTCGGGGGAGGCCTCATTTCCATTTTCATCAACCAGCACAGGTTGTACTCCCGGCATGGGCAATGTAGCCCAGCTTGGTTTTGCCGGAGTCACCCCGGCAAGATTAGAAATTAAGGCACCTCCTGTTTCGGTCTGCCACCATGTATCCACAACCGGGCATTTTTTCTTCCCGATATTTTCGTCATACCAATGCCATGCTTCTTCATTGATGGGCTCACCAACTGTACCTAATATTTTTAATGAAGAAAGATCTTTTCCTTTTAATGGCTCTGAACCAAATCCCATTAAACTCCGGATAGCTGTTGGCGCTGTGTAAAGAATATTTACTTTATGCTTATCAACTATGTCCCAGAATCTTCCGGCATCGGGCCAGGTTGGAATCCCTTCAAACATTAATGATGTGGCCCCTGCAGCCAATGGACCATAAAGAATATAACTATGCCCTGTTACCCAACCAATATCTGCCGTACAAAAATGAATATCCCCGGGATTGTACTGAAACACATTTACAAATGTGTACGTTGTCCAAACCATATAACCGGCACAGGTATGCACAACTCCTTTAGGTTTGCCCGTGCTGCCTGATGTATATAAAATAAACAAGGGGTCTTCTGCATCCATCTCGGCCCCCCCACCCCCCGAAGGGGGGATCAGAGAAGAGTCATTTATTTCAAGCATTTCCTCCGCTCTATCCATTTCATCTTCCCACCAGAGGTCTCTTCCTTTTATCATTGATACCGGTATTCTCGTCCTGGTATATACAATAACTTTCTTTACCGTTTTATTTCCTACCAATGCATCATCAATCACTGCTTTCAACGGAATATCTTTTCCTCCACGGTAAGCACCGTCGCATGTAATGATATACTCTGCTTTTGCATCATCTAATCTGTCGGCAATACTTTGTGCACTGAATCCACCAAAGATCACTGAGTGAATGGCACCGATCCTTGCACAACCTAATATTGCATAAGCCAGCTCTGGCACCATGCCCATATAAATACAAACCCTGTCTCCTTTCTTAACTCCATTATTTTTTAGCATCTGTGCCACCTGGCAAACTCTTTTGTGCAACCTGTTATATGTTACCAATCTTACTCTTTCTTCCGGGTTATTCGGTTCCCAGATGATAGCTGGTTTATCTCCCAATGTTTTTAAATGGCGATCAATACAATTTTCAGTGATGTTCAGCTTTGCACCTATAAACCATTCCACTTTTGGTTCTTTGAAATTCCAATCCAATACTTTGTCCCACTTTTTTTTCCACTGAAAATTTTCTGCAACTGATGCCCAGAATTTTTCCGGGTCTTCCACACTTTGTTTATAGTCCCTGTGATATTGTTCTAAAGATTTTATCTGAAAAGGATATGACATGGCGATCAATTATTCCTTAAATGTACGAATACAAAAAATTTATCCGTCGCATAAAATCTATTCGTATTTTAACCCCATGATTGAAACAAAAATCAATGGCGGAGCAATCCGGAGAGTCATTGCCGCTTCTTCCGTTGGCACCATGATCGAGTGGTATGATTTTTACATTTTCGGCATGCTGGCCAAGACCATCAGCACCCAGTTTTTCCCCGAAGGGAATCCGACAGCAGCCCTCCTAAGTACACTGGCCATTTTTGCCGCCGGTTTTCTCGTCCGACCTTTTGGTGCATTGGTGTTTGGCCGCCTCGGTGATCTTATCGGGCGCAAATACACTTTCCTGCTGACCCTTGTTATCATGGGGATCTCCACTTTTTTGATAGGATGCGTTCCCAATTATAAAAGTATCGGCATTGCTGCGCCGATCATTGTATTGGTCTTAAGATTATTGCAGGGGCTGGCATTGGGCGGTGAGTATGGCGGCGCCGCCACCTATGTTGCCGAACATGCTCCAAAGGGCAAAAGAGGTTACTATACCAGCTGGATACAAACAACGGCTACATTAGGATTATTTATTGCTTTGGGTATGATCCTCCTTGTAAAATCCAATATGTCAGAGGCAGATTTTAATGCAAATTGGGGTGGCTGGCGCTATCCTTTCTGGATATCCATTGTGCTGGTGGGTATTTCCATTTACATCCGGCTTAAGATGAAAGAATCGCCACTGTTTGCCGAATTACAGGCAGCAGGAACTACTTCAAAAAATCCGTTAAAAGAAAGTTTCCGGCATAAGGCGAATTTTAAAATGGTGCTGCTGGCCTTGTTTGGCGCCGTGATGGGACAGGGAGTGATCTGGTACACCGGTCAATTCTATGCACAGAATTTCCTGGAAACAAAATGCAATATTGAATTTGAACAAAGCCGGACCATTATGCTGTGGGCTATTGTCTTTGCCACTCCATTTTTTATTTTCTGGGGGTGGTTGAGTGATAAGATCGGAAGGAAGTGGATTATGATGGCGGGGCTGCTGCTCGGCATTCTGACTTACAGACCAATATTTGATACTTTTTTGAAAAATAGTTCTATTGAAACCCTTACGGTTAAAGAAGAAAAGCAATTATCACAAAAATTTGTTTTTAGTAACAATAATTACGACTCAATAAGTACAACCGAGAAAAGAGTAGTTTATGAAAATGGATTAAGTGCCAAGCAGGTGAAAATTGATACCTGTGTGCGGGCAATATTTATGTACAAATTTATTCCGCCCAAAACCAAAATCACTTATTCAGAAAAACATCTTTCTTCACCAATTTACTGGAAATTCGTCGGCCTTGTATTCTTATTAATATTATATGTCACCATGGCCTATGGCCCGGTGGCTGCTTTCTTAGTAGAATTGTTTCCGACCAAGATCCGTTACACCTCTATGAGCCTGCCTTATCATATCGGCAATGGAGTGTTTGGCGGATTGGTTCCGTTTATCGGCTTGCTATTAACCACTACGTATACCAGTGATCCATTGGTCGGTCTCTGGTACCCTATCGGGGTAGCGGCCTTATGTTTTGTGATCGGGGTATTATACCTGAACAATAAAATTGATAAAAATATAAATGATTGACCCCTCACCCCCGACCCCTCTCCACTATGTGGAGAGGGGAGGAGCTGGGCACAAAGTCAGCTTATTTGATGTTTACTACAAAAGCGAAAAACAAATATTATGAATGCATTTAAAAGATATTTCGGACTCCTGTTTTTATTTATTGCCCCCTTTGTATTTTATGAACTTGTAAACGGGGCCATAAATAATATTGACCCGGCCGGAAAAAAAGATATCAACAACCCCGTGATCTGGATCATCATTATCGCCATATTCACCCCCATCGCCATCGGGCTGGTGATCTTTGGCTGGTATGCTTTCCGGGGTGAATATGATCATTTACCCAAAAAATCAAAAGAACTTTAAAATAGTACCGGCCATTCTGCTTTCGCGGCTTTAATTTGCAACCTGATCTTAAAACCATGCATTCATACCAAAAATTATTACAGGAAAACAAGGCCTGGGCAAACAGGAAAACAGCTGATGACCCGGAGTATTTTGACCGGCTGGTCCATCTGCAAACACCGGAGTTCTTATGGATCGGTTGCAGCGACAGCCGTGTGCCGGCCAATGAAATTACCGGCACACAACCCGGAGAAATATTTGTACACCGCAATGTGGCCAACCTTGTTATCAATACCGATGTAAACCTGCTGGCTGTGCTGGATTATGCGGTGAATCATTTAAAAATAAAACATGTAATCATTTGCGGCCACTATGGTTGCAGTGGTATCAAAGCAGCCATCACCAGCCATGATTTTAAAGCCGTGCTGAATATGTGGCTGAGAAATATCAAGGATGTGTACCGCATTCACCGGGCAGAACTGGATGGGATTACAAATGAAGAAAAAAAAGAAGACCGCCTGGTGGAACTGAATGTGCAGGAACAGGTTTTTAACCTCGCAAAAACTTCCATCATTCAGCGATCATGGAAACATGAACAACGTCCCCACCTGCATGGCTGGGTGTATGGGCTGAAAGACGGCCTTATAAAACCGGTATGTGAAATGGATGCAGGAACGCATATTGACACGCTGTATGAATATGATGATCTCTAAACGCAGGTCATAAAAGTCATAGTGGGTCAAATTTGTCATATAGATATATTCTTTTGTGCAGCAGTTTGCTTTAAGGATTTGACCCATTTGACCTATATGACCTCTATGACCATTAACTTCGTTTTATGTCTATTGAAGTAAAAAACCTTCTCAAGGTTTACGGGGAGCAGAAAGCAGTAAATAATATTTCATTTAAAATTGATAAAGGAGAGATCGTTGGTTTTCTCGGTCCTAACGGCGCCGGCAAATCGACCACGATGAAAATAATTACCGGCTACCTGCAGCCAAGCGCTGGCGAAACCTTTGTTTGCGGACTGAATGTAAAGGTAGATCCGCTGGAAATAAAAAAGAAGATCGGCTACCTGCCCGAAGCCAATGCGTTGTATTACGACATGTACGTAATAGAATTCCTGGCTTTTATTGCTGAAGTTCATAAAATTCAGAACCCAAAATCCAAAATCCAAAAAGTGATTGACACTGTTGGGTTGCAGGTCGAAGCAAAGAAAAAGATCGGCCAGTTATCCAAAGGATATAAACAAAGAGTGGGCCTGGCAGCAGCACTGATTCATGACCCGGAAGTGTTGATCCTCGATGAGCCTACGTCAGGGCTTGACCCCAACCAGATCATTGAAATAAGAGAAGTGATAAAAAAGCAGGGGCAAAATAAAACCGTTCTTTTTTCTTCCCACATTTTACAGGAAGTGGAAGCCATGTGTGACCGGGTGATCATTATTCATAAGGGAGAACTGGTAGCTGATGATAAACTGAGTGTCTTGCAAAAAGGAAATAAAGACAATCACAAAGTAGTTGTTCAATTCAAAGAAGCAATTGATAAAATATTACTGGAAAAAATGATTGACGTTACAAGAGTTGAACAAACCTCAACCTCAAACTTCAAACTTCAAACCTCAAACCCCGAAGCAGTTCGCAAACAGATCCTGCAACTGGCCATGGATAAAAATCTGAATATTATTTCATTGCAAAGCGAAGGGCAGAGCCTGGAAGACGTTTTCAGAAGTTTGACCGTTACTGTCAACTGATCACCTGATCAAAGTAATGGTTCCCTTTTCCGTTACTTTCTTATTGTTACTATCGTAAAACTCCAGGATCCAGACATATACCCCGGAGTTTTGATCAACGCCCTGGAATTTACCATTCCATTTTTTACCGTATATGTTGGTATAAAAAATAAGATTGCCCCAGCGGTTAAACACAGAAAAACTTTTAAGACCCTTCATCCCGACCAGGTAAGGCTGCACATCATCATTAAGGCCATCGCCATTAGGTGTAAATGCAGTGGGCAGGTAAAATCCCGGCTTTTTCAATACAAGCATCTGCATGGTATCAATAGTAACACAGGTATGAATGTCGCTGATATCAATCAGGTATTTTACATCATCCACTGCAAAAAATTCAGTGTAACGGGCATCATACCTGCTCAGTTGCAATTGCGGCCGCCAGTTGAAAATAGTTCCAATGCTGTCACGGACATGGATGAACTGGGAACTGCCCTGCGGAACTGTTATCGTCCGGTATGTGACACCCCCCTTCTGGACATTGCATGACACCTGTTTTGTAACAGAGTCAGGGTCATTTTCACATCCCAGCGCTGTTAATATCAATGTAACATCTACCAGCCCCACGGTGGTATAAACAATTGGTAGTGGATTTTTTAAATTGGAGCCTGGACCGCCATCATTAAAAGTCCAGTTATAATTAACCTGTGCGGATCCATTTTCATTGCTTAAATTATAAAAATACACCGGTCGGTTGGTGCAAATAGAATCCCAGGTAAAATTGGCATTGCCATTGGGCACTACATACACGATCGTATTATTGCTGCTGTCTTTGCAACCAAAGGAACTGCTGGTAATAAGTTTTACCGGGTAGTTTCCAACTGTCATATATGTCTTGATGGCATCTGTTACAGTTTGCGTGCTACCATCGCCGAGCCTCCATAAATAACTCAGCGCAGAACCGTCGCTGACAGTGGATCCATTGGTAAAAACAAAAGAATGATTAGTGACACAGCCTGTATCGCTGCTTGCTGTAAACGAAGCCAGCGGCACAGCATGTATAGCGAAAGGAATTGTGACCGTGGAATCCGTGCAACCAAATTGCTGAAGCTGCGCCCAATAATTTCCCGTAACCAACGGTTGATAGCTGATCCCGGTTGCACCCGGTATTGGGTTGATGCCATCATACCATTGCACGGCAGAAAGTGCATTGTTTACAGATAATATTCCGCCTGCGGGGTCAGCATTACAAAAATCATTTTTACCATTCAATGCAAGAGAAGTATCTACCACACGACCCGTGATAACAATGGTGTCATAAGAATTGCAGCCGGTTAAAGGGTCAGTTGTGTGTACAATAAAATCTGTTGGCGTTGTCCCGATGGCCCATGCAAGCGGATCTGCGATCGCAACATTACTTACCTGGCCGGCCGGTGTCCATGAATAAGTATAGGCAGGATTCGGTAAGGTTCCGATCTGTATGGTCTGGTTGTCGCAAATACTTACATCAGGCCCCGCAATGGAAACGGGTACGGGACTAATGGTGAAGATGATGGTGGCTGTGGAATCAGTGCAACCATTCTGCTGCACCTGCGCCCAGTAATTTCCAGTCACTGTTGGCTGATAAGAAAACCCTGTGGCGCCAGGTATAGGCGTTGTACCATCATACCATTGCACTGCTGAAACTACATTGTTTACTGATAATGATCCGGCAGCAGGATCGCCTTCGCAATAAGTATTTTTGCCATTCAATACAATGGCCGTGTCCACCTGCCTCGAGGTGATATAGGTTGTATCATAATCAGTACAGCCGGTCAGAATATCTGTGGTTTTTACAATAAACTCTTCGGGATTAGGTGTAATTGTCCACGCAAATGGGTTTGAAGCGGACGGATTTGATACCTGTGTAGCAGGCGTCCAAGCATAAGCATAGATGGGGTTAGGAGGAGCGCCGATCTGTATTTGCTGGCTTTCACAAACATCCACATCAGGCCCGGCATCCGCTACTGGCCTGGTACCAACTACAACTGTTGCATACAAAGTATCCCTGCATCCGAATCCGGGGTATGGGTCCACAATGACGGGGAAAACGGAGCCAACTGCCGGAGGCGGGTTTAGATATAAAGTCTGTGAAGTAGAAAGTATTGTTGAAAATGTCAGATCCGAATACCAGGCATATGATTGAAAACCAAAAGGCGCTGTAAGGGTAATAGCCGTATCACCCGGGCAAATATTGTTACCGGAAATCGCACCGTTGCACAAAGTGCCTACATCCAGGTAAGCATAACCCGCATGACCGCCCTGGAGGCAATCATTAGTAATGAATTCCAGCATGATCGTTTTTCCGATAAATGCATTTAAATTTATGCTGATGGGCGTCCAATCCTTGAATAATACAACAGCATTTCCATTCCCCGGGTTCGGTGAGGTCTGGAATCCGCCAGGGGTGTTTCCTGCAGCAAAATCAAAATCAACGCAGGGTATAGGGTTATTGGTAGATATATCAATTATTCTTGCCCGGAACCTGGGCTGATTCGCTGCTACATGACCGGGACTCTCAATGACCACCGCATAATAAAACAACATGGAAAAAACAGTAAGCCCAGCTGGGATAGTATAGGTATAGGAAATACTTTCTGCCTGGGTCCCGGTTTGATGATTTCCCAGTTTCACACTATAATCGCTTCCATTGGGACATATTTCAGGGAAAAACCCAAATGGGTCTACCCCGGCAGTAAGCCGGTTAATAATCGTGTGACGCCCTGCAATGGGCCCTGTAACAGGTAAAGGAAAAGGTCCTAATGCACTCCCTGCTCTGCATGTCCAACCCGAAAAATCTCCCTGTTCAAAATCAAGATTGGAAGGGCATAATCCTACCTGAGCATTTGCAGCAGTAAAAGAACTACCGGTCAGCAACACAAAAAAGAGGTATTTAATAAACTTACGGCTCATCGCAGTTAGCAAATTCATGTCAAACTTATTCAAAAAAAATGTAACATCAGTATTAAATGTTATTGAAAGTACCCTGTAAGTTTTCAACCTTTTCGCCCCATTCATAAAAACATTGTTTCTTTGCAGCACAGAAGGAAAATATTCAATCATAACATCAACTGAATCATGAGCTATATCGATGAAATTTTTGTCCGTCAGATCCTGGATTCAAGAGGTAATCCCACTATAGAAGTGGATGTGTTAACCGATGAAGGCGCTTTGGGCCGTGCCGCCGTTCCCAGCGGGGCCAGTACAGGAATACATGAGGCCGTAGAACTACGAGATGGTGATAAGAAAAAATATGGCGGTAAAGGAGTGCTGAAAGCGGTGCAGAATGTAAATGATGTTATTATTCCTGCCTTGCTGGGACATGATGTGGCCGACCAGACAGGTATTGATGAATTGATGATACAATTAGACGGCACCCCCAACAAGGGAAATCTGGGCGCCAATGCTATTCTCGCTGTAAGCATGGCAGTTGCCAAAGCTGCTGCAGAAGAAGCAGCTTTACCGTTGTTTCGTTATATCGGCGGCACGAATGCAAAGACATTACCCATTCCCATGATGAATATCCTGAATGGCGGCGCCCATGCCGATAATAAAATAGATTTCCAGGAATTTATGGTGATGCCGGTGGGCGCATCAACATTCAGCGATGGATTGAGATGGGGAGTTGAAATTTTTCATGCATTGAAAACGGTGTTGAAGAAAAAAGGTTACAGCACCAATGTAGGCGATGAAGGTGGTTTTGCCCCCAACATTCAAAGCAATGAAGAAGCTATTGATACGGTGATGACAGCTATTAAAACGGCAGGATTTAAAGCGGGAACAGATGTATCAATTGCTATGGATCCTGCGGTAAGTGAAATGTATGACAGTGCAAAAAAAATATATCATTTTCATAAATCAAATGGTAAAAACCTAAGCAGTGAGAAAATGGTTGATTACTGGGCCAACTGGGTAAAAAATTATCCTATTGTTTCAATCGAAGATGGTATGGCAGAAGATGATTGGAAAGGTTGGAAACTGATGACGGATAAACTGGGCAGTAAAATACAATTGGTAGGTGATGATCTGTTTGTAACCAATGTTACAAGATTAGAACAGGGTATTGAAAAAGGAGTTGCTAATGCCCTGCTGGTTAAAGTAAACCAGATCGGAACCATTACTGAAACCATCAATGCCGTGACACTTGCTCAGCACAATGGATACAATACCATCATGAGCCATCGCAGCGGCGAAACAGAAGACACTACCATTGCCGACTTAGCTGTTGCACTTAATTGCGGACAAATAAAAACCGGCAGCGCATCAAGAACTGACCGCATGGCCAAGTATAACCAGTTGATAAGAATAGAGGAGATTTTAGGAATGTCAGCCATTTATCCGAACGGTAAGATCAAATTTGGCCGATAGATGTTATACCGACGAGCAGAAATACAAAAATTTGAAATGCTTAATTACTACAGTTGAGATATATACTGAAGCCCGGCCTCCCTCTCTGTAAGGAGAGGGACCGAAGGTGAGGTAGAAGAATTATTAGGTGCATCTGCTGTATATCCGAAAGGAAGGATTAAATTTGGTCGTTAATTGTTGGAAGTTGGAGGTTCGATGTTGGATGTTAATCGACCTACCCTTCAAACATCCAACTTCAAACATCCAACCTATAAGTATCCAAACATGAAATTGCTAACCCATATCCCTGCCTTTTTAAAAAACAAGTACTTTATCTCCTTTGCAGCATTTTGCGGTATTGTTTTTTTCTTCGATAAAAATGACATCTTCACCCAGATCGGCCGCCGGAAAGAGTTAAAAGAATTACAACAAAGCAAAAGCCATTATACAACCCAAATTGCCGCCGAACGCAAAGAATCAGAGGCACTTAAGACAAATCCAGCCGCCGTAGAAAAGCTTGCCCGTGAGAAATACCTGATGAAACGGGACTATGAGGAATTGTTCCTGGTACCGGAAAAATCCGATATACCGAAGAATTAAGCAATTCTGCACAATAAGGCATACCTGCCCCCGTTAATAATGCGGACATTTCGACTTTTCAAATTTCAAGGACATCTATTTTCCGGACACTTTAACAGGTTTGCCAATGACCAACTTTACTCCCGAGGATCTTTTATTGTACTTGTACAAAGAAACCTCTTCTAAAAAAACAACAGCTATTGAAACGGCTTTACAAACCGACTGGACGCTTCGTGAGAAATTAAATGTTCTCAAAGCTTCCATGGAACGGCTTGACAAGATCACCCTATCACCCCGTACAGAAGTGGTGCTGAATGTGCTTAACCACGCAAGGGAACAGGTTACTGCCTGATTGCAATAGTTGCCGACATCCGATAGTCCTGAGGCAACAAAGGATCGGATTCAAAAATTATTTAGTCCCGCTATGGTGGGACTTTTTTATGCCCCTATCCCCTAAAGGGAATAAAAAAATTTCTTCCAGTTCTTTCCTTATTCAAATTGCAAATAAAAAGCAAGTTCATCTTATCTTGCTTTTCTCATCCCCCTTTAGGGGTTGGGGCATAGCATGACCCGCAAAGACCGATACCAATTTGTTGTTGATTATTTTCAGCTGCACATGCCCGTTGCGGAAACAGAGCTGGAATTTGAAGACCCTTATGAATTATTGGTGGCAACTCTCCTTTCAGCCCAATGCACGGATAAGAGAGTGAACATGACCACGCCGGCCCTCTTTAAAAAATACCCTGATGTGCAATCATTAAGTAAAGCAACTTTTGATGAACTGTTTGGGTTGATCAAAAGCATTTCGTATCCCAATAATAAAACCAAACATTTGATCGGGATGGCTAATAAAGTCATGGAGAAATTCAGTGGCAGGATACCCATGACGGTAGATGAATTAACCCAACTGCCCGGTGTGGGAAGAAAAACAGCGAATGTAGTTACTTCTGTTATAGACCGGCAACCTAACATGGCCGTGGATACGCATGTTTTCAGGGTGAGTAAAAGACTTGGCCTTGTGCCGCAAACAGCTTCAACTCCTTTTGCCGTAGAAAAGGAATTGGTAAAGAATATTCCTGTTGAATTAATTCATAAGGCTCATCACTGGCTCATCCTGCATGGACGTTATACCTGCCTGGCAAGAAATCCTAAATGCGAAAAGTGCGGTTTAAAAACGATTTGCATATACAACAGGGTAAATGGTTTGGCAAAATAATAATCCGGCAACTTCTGTTGACATATTATGGTATAATCTCCCTGATATCCCCGCCGGGGCATACTTATTGCTGGTACAGTCGGGGAAATGGACAAACTGTAAAAAAATAATCGTTATGGACCGGTAAATATTTTCCACAACCACAATAATTTAAACTTTGCCAGTTCTTTATATTCTATACATTTACCCTTTGTTTTTCGCACCCTTTCCCGGCCAATCCGATCCCTCTGACAAAAACTATTTATTGAACTCATTAAAAATTTATTTGAGGATGAGAAAAATTCTGGTGACCGTGTTGTTATGCTCTGTGGTATCTGGTCAGCCCCTGAAAGCTCAGAACTACTATTATTACAACGACAAATACTATAACGGCCCGGTGGTGTTTGAAATCGGCGGCTCTTTTGGAGTCATGAATTCATTGACCGACCTGGGTGGTAAAAAAGGAGTTGGCAAGAATTTCATTAAGGACCTGCGCTGGAAAACGGCCAAACCCAGCTATGGTGTTTACCTGATGGCCATGTATAAGGATGCTATCGGGGTTCGCCTGGAAGGAACCTTTGGGGAGGTGATCGGATATGACAGTATTTTGAAAAAAGTAGCTTCCTCCACGTATGGCCGCTATGAAAGAAACCTGAGTTTCAAAAGCAGGATCAGTGAGCTTCAACTGGGAGTGGAGATCCATCCGCTTTTCTTTAAAGACTATGAAGATGAAGAACCGCCCCGTCTTTCCCCTTATGGCGTTATCGGGGCCGGTGTCTTTACATTTGACCCGCAGGCAAAACTGAATGGTCAATGGTATTCCCTGCAACCGTTGCATACCGAAGGGCAGGGTTTTGTTGAATATCCTGACCGTAAGATCTATCAATTGACCCAGCTTAACATTATTGCAGGGCTTGGTATTAAATACGAGATCAATTCAGTATTCAATGCCCGGCTTGAGTTTGTACATCGTATTTTAAGCACCGATTATTTAGACGATGTCAGCGCCATGGACTATATTGATCCCAGCCTGTTTTATAATTATCTCCCGCCAAACCAGGCTGCTACCGCCCAGCAATTATATAACAGGACAAATGAACTAAACCCGGGTGATATCACTTTCTTCAACAATATTCAGCGCGGCGATCCAAAGGATAATGATTCTTATTTTACCATTCAATTGAAGGTTGGAATCATGCTGGGCAGGCAAAGAAGGTAAACAAGATTTTGTTGCAATGCTAAACCCGCCCCGATCTATCGGGGCGGGTTTATTTTTTTTTGGAAGAGCCGTTTCTTTGAAATTCCGGGATATAGCCCGCAGAAACTGTGCAGAACAATCCATATTTAGTAGCTTTACAAGGATACGGCTAAGAGTATAAAAGAGGAAAAAGAGTATTGATCGAAATTTCACTTGCGGGGCTATAGTCCGCTTTACAAACAGCATATATAGTGACCTGCCATTAGGAATTGGTAAATATTTTGTGGCGTATCACCGAATATCATGGACTCTCTTTGTCTCTTTTTCTCTTTTAATCTCTTAGCAACCAAAACATAAACTCTTACAACCATGCAAGACGGAGCTTTACATTTTTCAGAATCATTGTTCAACAGCCGGCTTTCTTTCAGGCCGCTGGTAACTGCTTTGAAAAAAAATATTAAGGAAGGCAACCCGGGCATGCAGAAATTGTACGGGAATGTGGTAAAAGAATTTGAATCGCACCCTGAACTGATGGGCACGATAACTGACCTGTCCATCATAGAACCCCATACCGAACTCATTCAGGAACTGCTATCCGCCGTTTTCCCTCCTACCACTGCCAATTATATGTATGGTGTTTCGCTTCCGTTTAAAAACCAGACTATTTATGCTTCACCGCTTTTTAAAAAACAGTTGCTGAAACCCGGCACCAATGAAATAGACATACCCGGCAGCAATACCAGCGACAACCTTAACCGCGAAAAACTTCATTTTGCTTACGGGCTGGTCCTGAAAAAATACCTGGGATATAATAGTCCCGAAACCAGCCGTTCTGTTTATCCTTTTCATGATACCAAAACCGGGTTAACCCGGTATATGGAAATGCGACTTGATGGACGGTTCATTGATGTGAACCCGGCGGGTGAAATGCCTGAAATGCCAACAACCATTATTAATCCCCACACTAAAAGTATAATGACCATTACAGAACTGATGGAACATGTACCGCTTGATAAATTTGTTTTTGAAGGTGTGTCGGTGATCCGGGTGAATGACATGACAGAGGCTGAAGTGATTACGAAAATAAAAAACCGCCTGCTGGATATCAATGCTTTTTCAGATGCGTCGGTTTATACCGAACTGGAAACTTATGTTCAATGCCTGATCGGGTTGAAGGGCCTGGGCATCGGGATTACTCCTTTCTTTAAAATAAATGGTCACTACGTATATTCGGACCT
>CAZGGQ010000058.1:0-24313 GCA_964525285.1 uncultured Chitinophaga sp. | reverse complement strand
CCTTCCAGGTGAGCTTTACCGCAATTGCTGATGATCCCATGTGTGGGTAAAGCATAAGAGCAGTACGAAGCAATTTCCTTTTGATGATTAGCTCCCATTTCAATCACTGCGATCTCCGCACCGGGTTTAATTTTTAAAATGGTCAGTGGAATACCGATTTGATTATTCAGATTGCCTTCAGTGGTATAAGTTCTGAATGTGGAGGAAAGTACAGCATGAATTAATTCCTTGGTGCTGGTCTTGCCATTACTTCCTGTAATGGCAAGAAAAGGGATCCTGAATTGCTGCCGGTGATACCCGGCTAATTGTTGAAGAGTTTCTAATACATCATTAACTAAAATTGTTTTTCCCGGTATCTCAAACTCTTTTTCATCAATTACAGCAAACATGGCGCCTTCATCTATGGCTTGACTGGCAAAAGCATTGCCGTTAAAATGATCTCCTCTCAAAGCAAAGAAAATATCACCCGGCTTTAGTTTCCGGGTATCAGTTTGAATGGAAGGATGTTTTGTATAGATATGGTACAGTTCTTCAGTAGTCATTCAGCAAAAATAAGATGACGCCAAATAAAAAAGCCCTCTGATGAGGGCTTGTAAAATTTTATCAATAAATTATTTTTTCTTTTTGGTGTTTTGCCTGCGGGTTTTAAACTGTTGGCCACCCTTCCTTCCATTTCCTTCCGGGCTGCCCATGCGATCCATCGCGCAGCGGAAACCTAATGTGCTTAAAGCCTGGTCTTCTTCGAGGTAGCGGCGGCTGCCGGGAGTAAGCCAGTAAGGACGGTCATTCCAACTGCCACCTTTATATACCCTTGATTTATCACTGACAAGAGTTGTAATGCCATATCCGTAAGTAGCCTGTGATAAAGAGTCCCCATCCAGGAAGTTAATAACATTTCCACGCTGGTAGTTCCTGCGATTCTTACTTTCTTCATCAGTTACGTCAACCATCTTTACTTTTCCGGTGCTGTCTATCTCCGCTTCATTATTTTGATTTTTATAAATCTTTTGAAATTTATTACCACGGTAAGGAGCCGGCATATCATCATAGTCCAGTGTTGACATCGGGCGATAAACATCCTGTACCCACTCACTTACATTACCAGCCATATTATAAAGCCCAAAGCCATTCGGGAAGAAAGTTTTTACTTCCGAAGTATAAAACGCATTATCGTTCAATCCACCGGCCACCCCTGCGTTGTCACCGGAACCTCTTTTGAAGTTGGCCAGAAAAACACCCTGCCAGCTTCCATGCCTTGTGTCACGAAGTCCGTTAATATTCTGCGACCAGGGATACATTTGCTTATTAGAAACTAATTCTTCCCCACGCTTCTTTTTGCTGCTGATCTTTGGGTTTTGATTGATCAGGCCATAGGCTGCATATTCCCATTCTGCTTCAAAAGGTAACCTGTAATCAGGTAATAAAATGCCCGATTCCATGGTGGCAACAGTTACTTTAGGCTGGCCTTTTTGGGTCTTTATTTTTCCGGGAGGTGCTGTATAGAGGCCTAACAGGTATGATTTGGTTGTAAAGTTGTTTTCGCCCTGTTGTGCTCCGGGTTTTAAATTTGCTTTATTGATGAAATTTTTGTCTTTTAATAATTTTTCATTCACCCGGTCACTTCTCCAAAGACAAAAATCATGAGCCTGCCTCCAGCTAACACCAACAACCGGGTATTCATTAAAACCGGGGTGCCGTAAATAAAACTCAACCAACGGCTCATTATAGCTTAGTTCGCTTCTCCAGCAAAGTGTATCAGGTAATGCTGCTTCAACAATCTTCAGATTGGCCGGATCAGAGGGGTCAAAAACTTTGTTGAGCCAATTCAGGTATTCACGATAATGAACATTGGCAACTTCGGTGCGGTCAATATAAAAAGAAGGAACAGACACACGGCGGGGAATATTATTCCAGTCACCCATGATGTCCTCTTCTGTTTGCCCCATGGTAAAGGTTCCACCTTCAACAAACACAAGACCCGGACCAGTTCCTTGTTCTTTAGACTTGGATACCTGGTAACCACCCATGTTTTTATCATTGTAGTTCCAGCCGGTAACAGACGATTTGTCCATCTTTTTCTTAAAAAGTCCTCCGTTTTTGCAGGATGTAACCAACACTGCACAGGACATAAGGATCACTAAGTTTCTCATTGTTTTTTGCATAAACCTATGAATTGGAATAAATTTAACGCCGGATAGAGTAAAATATTGCACCTGATCCAGGTATTACCTGCCGGGATTGCGAATATAGACACTTTCCGTAAAAACGGGCAGGCAGAAATACTTTTTTTTCAGCTAAAAATCCCCAAAAAACCACGAGTTTTTCACTATGATTAGGAACCGGTATATTTTTTGTCTTGCGTGGTTTACAGCCTGTTCATTGCCGGCTTTAGCTCAGCGAAATTATACTCCCAATTCTGTTCTTTCTTCCGGTGCCTGGTATAAGCTGAGCGTTAGCGATCCCGGGGTCTATAAAATTGACATCCCGCTATTGAACAGCCTCGGGATTAATACCAACGGTCTTGCCACAAATACAATCCGCTTATTTGGCAATGGTGGACAAATGCTGGCTGAGGCCAATGCAGTTCCAAGGCCGGATGATCTGAAAGAAAATGCCGTCATGATTGCAGACGGGGGTGATGGAGTCATTAATGGGTCTGATTATATTCTTTTTTATGCCAATGGCCAGGATGAATGGGTGAAGGATTCAGTTAATCTCCGGTTTTCACACCGCAAAAATGTTTTCAGCGACAGGGCATATTATTTTTTAAGTGTTGGAGGAAATGGCAGGCGAATCATCAATTCGCCACTGGTATCCTCTCCTAATATTACGGTTACTGGTTTTTCTGAAAGATATTTTCATGAGCTCGACACGGTTAATTTTTTGAGCAGCAGCAAAGAATGGTTTGGCGAGGAATTTTCAAATTTACCGGGGAGAACTCTGACAAGAAATTTTACTGTCAATATTCCCAATATTCAAAATAATGCCCCGCTGTTGTTGCAAACCAATTGCGCAGCAAGATCAGTGGCTGTTGGCAGCCGGTTTGCTATAAGTATCAATAATCAACCGGCAGCTCAGCTTCCTGTTAATTTCATCAGTGGAGGACAATATGACCTGTTTGCACAACAGGCAACTAATCTGGTAAATGGAATTGCGAGCAATAATAATATTACCATTAGCTACACGTATGTTCCCGGAAGTTTCAATGCGCAGGGATGGCTCAACTGGTTTGAACTGTTTACCCGACGGAATATTTCTTTGAATGGAACCAACCAGCTTTTATTCAGGGATTGGCAGAGTGTCGGAAATAATATTGCTGAATTTGTTGTAACCAATGCAACTGCCGGCACGCAGGTTTGGGATATTACTGATCCCCTGAATCCCGCGAGTATGCAGGGTAATTATTCCAACAATGAGTTCCGCTTTGTCAACAGTTGTTCCGGGCTGCGGGAATATGTGGCATTTAACGCAACGGGTTTTTTGACCCCGGTTATCGTTGGAAAAATTGCTAACCAGGATCTGCATAATGTTTCTCCGGTTGATTTATTAATTGTCAGCCATATAACCCTCTTATCACAGGCGCAACGCCTGGGGCAGATGCACCAGCAACAAAATGGTTTGCGAACAGGGGTAGTAACAACTGAACAGGTATATAATGAATTCGGGAGCGGCAATCCTGACCCGGCAGCCATCCGGGATTTTGTAAAAATGTATTACGATAAATTTGGGGCAAATGCTGCCAATAAACCCCGGTACCTGCTGCTGTTTGGTGATGCTTCTTATGATTATAAGGACAGGATAAATAATAATACCAATCTTGTTCCTGCCTATGAGAACAATTTTGCCCTGGATCCTTTGTCGTCTTATGCTTCAGATGATTTTTTTGGATTCCTAGATGACAATGAAGATATCAATTCCGGGACCGTTAATAATCTACTGGACATTGGTATTGGCAGAGTTCCCGCCAAAAATATTGATGAAGCAAAAAATTTTGCAGATAAAGTAGCGGCTTACTTAGGCGCTCAGGGTTTGGGGCCGTGGAGAAACAATCTCACTTTTATTGCAGATGACGAAGATAATAACCTGCATGAACAGGATGCAGAAATAATAACGGCAACTGCAAACACAACCGGCCCGGTTTTTAACCAGCAAAAAATTTATTTAGATGCTTTCCGGCAGGAGAGTGGTCCGGGTGGAAGTCATTATCCGCAGGTCAACCAGGCAATCAATAACCAGGTTTATAATGGTACTCTCATCTGGAATTACAATGGCCATGGCGGCTCCAAAAGACTGGCCGAGGAAACTATTCTTGACCAGGAAATAGTTAACGGCTGGAATAATCCGGACCACCTGCCATTATTTATTACGGCTACCTGCGATTTTGCTCCTTATGATAACCCGGGCATTAATTCCATCGGCGAAAATATTTTACTCCGGCCAAAAACCGGGGCCATTGCTTTGATGACGACAACCCGGGTAGTTTTCGCCTTCAGCAATCGTGTCATGAATAATAATTATATGCAATTTGCTTTGCAACCGGATGCAAATGGTCAATACAAGACATTGGGTGATGCAATGAAAGAGGCAAAGAATTATACGTATCAAACTTCTGCTGATGTGGCCAACAACAGGAAATTTACATTGCTTGGCGACCCGGCGTTAACATTGGCATTCCCTGTATTAAGGATCAGGGCAACAAAAGTAAATGGGATCGCGGCCGCCCAGGCAGATACACTAAGCTCCACGGAAAAAATAACCGTGGAAGGCGAAGTGACAGATGTGCCGGGAAATTTACTGACAAACTTTACTGGCAATGTGTATCCAACTGTTTTTGATAAACCGCAAACGGTAAATACCCTTGCAAATGATCCCGGCAGCCAGGTAACGGCATTTCAAACACAAACCAATGTTTTATTTAAAGGCAAAGCTTCAGTTATTAATGGCAAATTCTCATTTTCTTTCAAAGTGCCGAAGGATATAAATTACCAGTACGGGAATGGCAAACTGAGTTTGTATGCCGAAAACGGAATAAAAGATGCCAATGGATATTTTACGAATTTTATCGTTGGAGGCACAGGCAATAATGCAGGAAGTGACCAGGAGGGTCCGCAGGTAAAACTTTTTTTGAATGATGAAAAGTTTGTGAATGGGGGTATCAGTAACCAAAACCCGGTGTTGATTGTGAAACTTTCAGATTCTTCGGGTATCAATACTGCAGGCACCGGGATCGGGCATGATATTGTAGCTACATTAGATAATGACAACAGGAAATTTTTCATCCTGAATGATTTTTACCAGGGCGACCTGAACAGTTATCAGCAGGGAGTGGTTCGTTTTCAATTGCCAGAGCTGGCGCCCGGCGCACATTCCATTAAACTAAAAGCATGGGATGTGCTGAATAATTCAAATGAAGCCATACTGGAATTTATTGTCGCCAATGATGAGTCCCCGGAATTGAAACACGTACTTAATTATCCAAACCCATTCACTACAAAAACTCAATTTTGGTTTGAACACAATAAACCCGGTCAACCGCTCGATGTAAGCATTCAGATAATGACAATTACAGGGCGGGTAATAAAAACAATTCATCAAACTATTACGACTGAAGGCAACCGTTCAGCGGAAATAGAATGGGATGGCAAAGATGAATACGGCGGTAAATTAGGTCGGGGGGTCTATCTTTATAAATTACGCATTACGACCACAGGCAAAAAGAAAAAGGAAATAATTGAAAAACTGGTTATTTTATAATAAGGTCAATCAGACGATAATAAACGCTGACAATTTTATTTTTCCGGAAAATACGGTAACAAAAAAAATGGGATAAATAAATTGTGTAATGAATAAATAGACCTAGGCTGGGTTTCATCTATATAATATTAACCGGGATTTCAGTAAAATATTGGCTTCCGGGGTTCAATTCATAAAATATCTGATGTGAGGTTTGATGAGGCAAAAGAGCCTGAAATAGACCGAATTAGCTCTTAAAATGAAAGGTTACAGCATATAAAATGCCAGTTAAATTTGATGAAAACCAGGAATATCCTTTACTTTGAAAAAACTGTTACAAAAACAATAAAAACAGGGGGAAATCGTTAAATGTGTCCAAACCGGGGATTTTGCCGGTAAAAAAGTATGACTAGAATCAGTTATCTGGCGTTGAAAAACACAAAAAAATTCAGATTTTTTTGTTTCGGATAAAATTCTATACTTTAGTTTTGTATTTCATCAAAAGCTCTATATTTACACCATTATTTAAAAACTTACTAATGAGACCAACTGCTTTAAAACTAACTGCCGGAATCCTGCTCTTTTGTGGTTTTATATCTGCTGTGAAAGCCCAGGTTCAACCAATCAACGTTGTAACAACTGCCGTTCCTTTTCTGCGTATTTCACCCGATGCCCGCTCTGGAGGTATGGGAGATATTGGCGTAGCCACTTCTCCTGATGCTTATGCGGGATTGTGGAATGCCGGTAAGGTTGCCTTTAATTCATTGAATGGTGGTGTAGGGGCCACTTACACTCCATGGCTGAAAGACCTGGTAAGTGATGTATATCTTGCTAATCTTTCAGGCTTTTACAAATTTGCCGATAACCAGGCTGTATACGGTTCACTCCGTTATTTCAGTCTCGGCAACATTACTTTCACGGACAACCTTGGAAATGATATTTCTAAAGGCCGTCCCCGTGAATTTGGAATTGATGTTGGTTATTCCCGCAAGCTTAATGCTAAGAACGGAGTTGGTATTGCATTAAAATATATTAACTCTGACCTTGCCAATGGTTTTGTTTCCGGAAGCACAACCTATAAAACAGGTAATTCTGTTGCTGCTGACCTTGGTTGGTATCATGATGGCAAAAAAGCATCCGGAAACGGATGGACATGGGGTGTTACTTTATCAAACCTCGGCGCAAAAATTGCCTACACCAACAATGCTGATGCAAAGGATTTCATTCCTGCTAACCTCGGACTTGGTGCTACCTATAACAAAAAGTACAATGAAAAAAATTCATTGACCTTTGGTCTTGACATTAATAAATTGCTGGTACCTACTCCTCCTGCTGTTGGTGATGCTGTCGGTCTTGCAGATTACAGGAAGAAAAGTGTGATCAGTGGCTGGTTTAGCTCATTCGGTGATGCTCCTGATGGTTTCAGCGAAGAACTGAAAGAGTTCTCAGTGTCTCTTGGCGCTGAATACTGGTATAATAACCAATTTGCACTGCGTGCCGGTTATTTCTATGAGAATAAGAACAAAGGCAACCGCCGTTATTTCACTGCCGGTCTGGGTTTGAAATACAATGTATTTGGTTTCAATTTTGCCTACCTGGTGCCTACAGGAAGTGGTGTAACCCGTAATCCTCTTTCAAACACAATTCGTTTCTCTTTGTTGTTTGATCTGGGTGATGGTAGCAGGGTTAAAGACAAAAAATAAGAATTATCATAAATAATACTGGTCCCGTCCCGATATTATCGGGACGGGATTTTTTTTGTTACTGAGATTTTACAACTATACTTCTCAAAATGGCAAGAACAAAAAGTAAACAGCATACAGGGGTTTTAATGATATTTGCATGACTAAAAAATATATATGTCCTACCGGATTGGATCGGGTGTAGATTTTCACAAACTGGCTGAAGGCCGGGATCTTTGGATAGGGGGAGTAAAAATTCCGCATACCAAAGGAGCCCTCGGACACAGCGATGCTGACGTTTTATTACATGCCATTTGCGATGCCCTGCTGGGGGCACTTTCCCTTGGTGACCTCGGTGTTCATTTTCCTGATACGGAACCAGAGTATAAAAATATCGACAGCAAAATTTTATTGAAAAAAACAATTGAACTTGTAAAAAAACAAGGATATACTGTTGTAAACATTGATAGTACTGTTTGCCTGCAATTGCCAAAGATCAAACCGTATACAGAACAGATGCAAAAGGTAATTGCTGAAATCCTTGGGGTAACAGCTATAGACATATCCATTAAAGCTACTACAACAGAGCAACTGGGATTTGCGGGAAGAGAGGAAGGCCTGATGGCCTATGCATCTGTTTTGCTCAGACTATCGCAAGAATCAGTGAAATCATTATAATCCTTAATCAGGGTTATCTTTGCCGGAATGACGCCTGTTGAGATAAAAATAATTAATCGTTCCACTAATCCCTTGCCGGAGTATGCTACAACCGGATCATCAGGGATGGATATCCGGGCCAGCCTGGATATGCCACAAACACTGCAATCACTTGAACGGGCATTAATTCCTACGGGTTTATTTATTGAACTTCCCAGGGGGTACGAAGCTCAGATTCGTCCCAGGAGTGGTTTGGCAATCAAGCAGGGTATTACCTGCCTGAACTCACCCGGTACTGTTGACAGCGATTACCGGGGAGAAATTAAGATCATTTTAATCAACCTTTCCGGTGATGAGCAGGTCATTCAACCCGGAGACCGGATTGCCCAGATGATCATCCAGAAAGTGGAGAAGGGAGTACTGACAGAAGTAAAAGAGCTGGAAGTTACAGAAAGAAATGACGGCGGCTTTGGACATACCGGAAAACACTAAAGGTTCAGCATGGATAAATATTTAATTATACTATTTGTTGCAGCCACCGGTTTTTTTTATTCATGCCGTTCCACAAAAAAAATACAAACTGCAATTACTCCGAAAGACACCGTAATAGTTGAAACATTACCGCCAGTCAATCTCCGGGAAGACTCGGTTAATTTTATTAAGAAAAACTATAGCCGTATCATCAGCAACCGTCTCAGCTTTACCACTTTTTCAGCCAAAATTGATGTGGATTACGAAGATCCTGAAGGGAAAAAATATAATGTAAATGCCCATGTACGGATGTATAAGGACAGTGTGATATGGGTCGTTATTACAGGGGCGCTGGGCTTCGAAGGATTAAGGGCTTATATTACTACCGATTCTGTTAAAATACTGGATAAGCAAAATAAAAGCTATATCCCAAGAAGTGTTTCCTACCTGCAGGAAGTAACAGAATTGCCGCTTGACCTCAGATCTTTACAGGACCTGCTGATAGGTAACCCGGTTTTTCTGGATTCGAATATTGTTTCGTACAGCAAATCATCTGAAGCGATTTCTATGCTGAGTAATGGAAATTTTTTTAAAAATCTCTTTACCATTGGAGAAACAGATAAGTTGATTCAAAGCAGCAAGCTGGATGACCTGGATGAACTGAAAAACCGAACCTGTTATCTTACATATAATGATTACGAGAACAAAAAGGGAGTAAATTTTTCAACTAAACGGGATATAAGTGTTTCTGAAAAAAAGAGATTGGATATAAAGCTTAATTTCAAACAGTATGATTTTAATGAAACGTTAAGTTTCCCCTTTTCAGTGCCAAAAAATTATAAACGAAATTAACCGGATAAAATTTATTTTGCATATTGCCGTTATTGGGTTGTTTCCCGAACCCCTTATTTAAACTCCATTCAAATTAACATATGAGAAAAAAAAGTTTCTTCAGCCTGTTATTATTTTTTGGATTTACGCTTATTGTTTCAGCACAGCCGGCAGATGATAAGGCCCGGCTTGAAAAGGAAAGAAATGATCTTCAAAGGGAATTGAAAGAAATACAGGGTCTTTATGACAAGGTTAAGGGGCAAACCAGGCAAACCCTGGGACAGTTGAACGTTCTTAAACACAAGATCGGGCTGCAGGAGAAATATATTAACAACATTAACAAGGAATTAAAATCAATTGATGATGATATTTATCTCAGTAACCTTGAAATCTACCGGCTTCAGAAGCAGCTTGACACGATGAAAGCGCAATATGCCAGGTCAGTGGTGTATGCCTACAAGAACAGAAGCAACTATGATTACCTGAATTTCATTTTTTCTTCCAATAGTTTTAATGATGCTATCCGGAGAATTTCTTACCTGAAGAGTTACCGGTCTTACCGGGAAAAACAGGTGGGCACAATAATTGAAACACAACAATTGATTGCTCATCGTAAACAGCAGCAGTTGGGCAGAAAAGAAAAAAAGAACGTAGCGTTGGAAAACCAGACCAAACAGGTACAGGAACTGGCAGTACAAAAGAAGGAAAAAGATGCTGTAGTATCTAAATTGAAATCGAAGGAAAAAGACCTGCAGAAACAGATTGCAGCCAAGAAGAAAAGGGACAGGGACCTGCAAAATTCCATTAATGCAATTGTACGCCGGGAGATTGAAGCTTCAAGAAAAGAAGCGGAAAAAAGAGCGGCGGATGAGGCAAAGAAAAATGCAGTTGCAAATCCTGTAACAAACCCGGCAACAAATCCCGGTACCCTTACAATCCCAACAACCCGGATCAAAACAACAACTGTAAAACCAACTGTAGTTTTTAATTCTGATGCAGATTTAAAATTGAATGCGGGATTTGAAAGTAACCGCGGCCGGTTGCCCTGGCCCGTTGATAATGGATTTGTAAGCATTCACTTTGGAGCTTATAATATTGAAGGAACATTGCTGAAGGGAGATAACCCTGGTATCACCATAGCTACTCAAACAGGAAATACTGTAAAATCTGTTTTTGATGGGGAGGTGGTGGGAGTGTATAATCTTGGTGATGGTATGGCTATCACCGTTCGCCATGGAAGATACTTCACTACTTACAGTAATCTAACCGGGGTGGGTGTAAGCAAAGGCGCTATGGTAAAAACAGGGCAAATGCTTGGCAAAGCAGGAAGAGATGATGACGGAAACGGCGGACAAATTGATTTTATCCTTATGATCGAAACCAAAAACGTAAATCCTGAACCCTGGCTACATCGTTAATTGACAAATACGATAATATTTAAAGCGGTTCGGTTAAACGGACCGCTTTTTTGCTGAGCCTGCCTGCCCCGATGAAAATCGGTGGTCGAAGCATCAAAGGAATCGTTCATATAATTTTTCATATACCGGTACGATATGCTGAATATCATACTTGCGGGCATGGGCCGCAGCTCTTGTCTTAAATTGTTTTAATACTTCCGGATCTTCCAGGATTTTTATTGCCTGCTGTCCCATGGTTTTCACATCTCCTACTTCTCCAAGATAACCTGTTTCGCCCTGCACATTTATTTCTGATAAACCACCGGCATTACTTGTTATCACCGGCACACCAGCTGCCATGGCTTCCAATGCTGCCAATCCAAAACTTTCATATTCGGAAGGCAACAAAAATAAGTCCGCAATGGCCAGGATATCTTCCATCTGTTCCTGTTTGCCAACAAAACGAACATCATCACACAGGTTCAGCTCGCGGCAAAGGTCTTCAGCAGCGGGTCTTTCGGGGCCATCGCCAACCAGCATTAGTTTACAGGGAATTTTGTCATGTACTTCTTTGAAAATATTCATCACATCAGGAATACGTTTTAACTTTCTGAAATTGGAAGCATGCATCAGTATTTTTTCACCGTTAGGAGCAATTACTTTTCTGAAGGCATCAATGGGTTTGCGGTTAAACCGGCTGACATCAACAAAGTTTACAATCACTTCAATGTCTTTGTCAATCTTAAAATGCTTGTATGTTTCTTCCCGCAGGTTATTGGAGACAGCGGTGATCGCATCACTTTCATTAATAGAAAAGGTAACCACCGGCGCATAGGTCTTATCTCTTCCTACCAGTGTTATATCAGTTCCATGCAGTGTTGTGATGACCGGAATGATTTTCCCTTCTTTTTTTAAAATCTGTTTTGCCATATAAGCGGCAGAGGCATGGGGAATTGCATAATGAACATGTAACAGGTCGAGGTTGTTATTTTTTATTACATCCACCATAGTGCTGGCCAGGGCAGTTTCATAAGGAGGGTAATCAAATAACGGGTAAGTGGGTACCTGCACCTCATGGTAAAAAATATTCGGAGTAAATCCGCTCAGCCTGACCGGTTGCTGGTAAGTAATAAAATGAACCATGTGGCCTTTCTGGGCAAGGGCTTTGCCCAATTCTGTGGCTAATACACCACTACCGCCAAAAGTTGGGTAGCAAACGATTCCGATCCGCATAGTTTAAATAAATAGTTATCGAAGGTAACAGTTTTACGTCAGGTAGGTTTGCCGTTCATCTTAAATATTTGCCTTCTCTTTTCTCCTTTCCATTAACTTTATCCAAATTCGAAAACATGAGAAGGACTTTTCTTTGGATAATGATTTTTTTAGTTGCCAATCAGGCGCAGGCACAAAAAGATGATTCTGTATTTATCAAAATAATCTCGGTCGAAATACTTTCAAATGGCAAAGCTTATGAAAATCTTCGTTACCTGACCAAGCAGATTGGGGGAAGGCTGGCCGGCTCGACGCAAATGGTGAAAGCCGAACAATGGGGATTGAAAACAATGCAGGAAAGCGGGGCTGACAGAGCATGGATGCAGGAATGCATGGTGCCGCACTGGGTGAGAGGAGGGAATGATAATGCTAATGCATCTTACGGGCAAGGAGATCTTATAAAATTAAAGTCCCTGGACGTTGTCGCTCTGGGTAATTCAATTGGTACGGAATCGAAAGGAGTGCATGCTGAGGTGCTGCTTGTAAACTCATTTGACGAGTTGGAAAAAATGAAAGATTCAGTAAAAGGGAAAATCATTTTTTACAATTATAAATTCAATGATACTTATATCAATACATTTCATGCTTACAGGGATGCAAATCAATACCGGGGGCAGGGTCCAAGCCGTGCGGCTAAATATGGCGTAAAAGCCGTGATTGTTCGGAGCATGAGCCATACTACCGATAACAATCCGCATACAGGAGCAACAAGGTACGACAGCAACTATGCTAAAATACCTGCTGTTGCAATCGGTTTGAGGGATGCCGACTGGCTCAGTGAACAATTACAAAAAGGAGATGTTGCTGTTACACTAAAAACAAATGGCCATTTCCTCCCGGATACGATCGGGCATAATATTATTGGTGAATTCATCGGAACAGAATTCCCTGATGAAATAATAACAGTCGGTGGTCATCTTGACAGCTGGGATAACTGCGAGGGAGCCCATGACGATGGTGCAGGGTGCGTACAGGCGATTGAGATACTAAGGGCTTTTAAAGCAATTGGTTATAAACCCAAAAGAACTATAAGGTTTGTTTTATTTGCCAACGAAGAGAACGGGCTACGGGGTGGAAATAAATATGCCGAAGAAGCAAAGGCAAAAAATGAAAAACATATACTGGCGATAGAGAGTGATGCCGGTGGTTTTACACCAAGGGCCCTGGGCTTTTCTGGGAGTGATGAACAGTTTCAGAAGTTTTTATCATGGAAGCAATTAATTTCACCTTATGGTTGCAATGAATTTGTAAAAGGCGGTGGTGGAGCAGATATAGGCCCGCTGAACAGGGCATTAAAAACACCAACGGCCAGCCTTAATCCTGATACGCAACGCTATTTTGATATACATCATTCAAGAAGTGATGTCTTTGAAGCTGTGAATAAAAGAGAACTGGAACTGGGTGCAATCAATATGGCGGCGTTGATTTACCTGGTGGATAAATACGGGCTATAAATGGGATTATTGATTATTCCGGGTTATCAATTCAATGATCAGTTTAGTAGTTTTTCCAAAGCGGTGCTCACTGATCTGAATGGAAATGACTCAACAATCTTTTCCATCATTTTCTTTATCTCCTCTGTACAAAGATTTCCAATAGAGCCTTCATGTGTGTGAGAAATGGAAGCAGTGTATTTAAAATTACCGGCTTCAATATCCAGCCCAACTTTTTTATAAGCATCACGGAAGGGCATGCCGCCATTCACTAACTTATTTACTTCATCTACGCTAAACAGGTGTTTGTATTTTTCATCAGCCAGGATGTCTTTTTTGATTTCAATATTGGATAACATCAGGCCTGCCATTTCAATACAATCGGTCAGTGTTTTAAATGCAGGGAATAAATGTTCTTTCAGCAATTGCAGGTCCCTGTGATATCCTGATGGGAGATTGCTGGTCATCAGCATGATCTCATTGGGCAGGGCTTTGATACGGTTACAATGGCCCCGGATCAATTCAAAAACATCAGGATTTTTTTTATGTGGCATAATGCTGCTGCCGGTGGTTAGTTCTGCCGGGAAACTGATAAAGGCAAAATTCTGGTTCAGGTACAAACAAGCATCCATGCTGAGTTTAGCCAGCGTATCCGATACGTTCGCCAAAGATTGTGCGACAATCCTTTCAGCTTTTCCCCTTCCCATTTGGGCATATACGACATTGTAATTCAAATCTTCAAAGCCCAGCAATCTTGTTGTCAATGTTCTGTTGATCGGGAAAGAAGAACCATAGCCAGCTGCTGAACCCAATGGATTCTTGTTTACCACATCATAGGCGGCTTTTAATGTGGTCATATCATCCACCAGGCCTTCAGCATAGGCCCCAAACCACAAACCAAAGGATGAGGGCATGGCTAATTGCAGATGGGTATAGCCGGGTAACAAATGGTGCTTATATTTTTCACTCTGGGATTGGAGCAGTTCAAAGAAAGACTGAATGGTTTTTACCAGTTCTTCCAGTTCATTTCGCAGAAATAATTTTATATCCACCAGCACCTGGTCGTTGCGGCTGCGGGCTGCATGTATTTTCTTTCCAATATCACCCAGGTTTTTTGTCAGCAATAATTCAACCTGGGAGTGAATGTCCTCAACATCGTTGTGAATGATGAATGGTGAATGGTGAGTAGGGAGAGTCGTTTTATAAATTTCTGTCAATTCATTTACAAGCAGTGCTTTTTCTTCTTTCTTCAACAGGCCAACTGTTTCAAGCATTATTACATGAGCAATAGAGCCAAGTATATCAAATGGAGCAAGGAGCAGATCAAATTCTTTATCGTTACCAACAGTGAAGTTTTCAACTTCTTTGCCCCCATTCCCGCCGGTTGGCAGGCTGTCTTTTTGCCAGAGTTTCATACCAGCTGGTTTAATAATTGAAAGTACAACTCAATTCCTTCTTTGATCTCGTCAATATAAATATACTCATCTGCTGTATGGCTTCTTGCACTATCCCCCGGGCCGATCTTTAAAGCCGGAAATGACATCAGGGCTTTGTCTGAAGTAGTGGGGGAACCGTAATAAGTTCTTCCCAATTTTAACCCGGCTTCCACCAAAGGATGATCTAATGCAATAGAACTGGAACGTAATCTTGTACTTCTTGGGGTTACATCAGATTGCACATTTGATTTTATTATATCCAGCATTTCTTCAAAGCTGTATAACTCATTTACCCTGCAATCTACCACAAACCTGCATTGGGACGGTACCACATTATGCGCTTTGTTTTCCGTTTCAATGACCGTCACACTCATTTTATTGGCTCCGAGTAGATCAGAAATTTTCGGGAACCGGAAACTTTCAAACCATTCGATATCTTTTACTGCCTTGTAAACCGCATTCTCACCTTCATTTCTTGCAGCATGACCGGCCTTACCATGACTTAAACAATCCAGTACCATCAGGCCTTTTTCAGCAATGGCCATTTGCATTTGAGTAGGCTCGCCAACCAGGGCAAAGTCAATTTTCCCCATTTGCGGAAGCAATGCTTCTATTCCGTTGTGCCCGGATATTTCTTCTTCTGCAGTTGCAGCAAATACCAGGTTATACCTCAGACCAGCTTTCCTATAGAAATACAGAAAAGCCGCGATCATTGAAACAAGACATCCGCCGGCATCATTGCTGCCGAGACCAAACAGCCTTCCATTTTTTTCAAGGGGAGAGAAGGGGTCAAGTGTATATCCTTTATTGGGTTTTACGGTGTCGTGATGAGAATTGAGTAAAATAGTGGGCTTGCCGGGATCAAAGTATTTGTTTCTTGCCCAAACGTTATAGAGGCATTGATCTGGCTTTACATGATGCTTTTCTAAAAATTGTTTGATAATGTCAGATGAATTATCCTCTTCTTTGCTAAAAGATGGAGTGGCAATTAATTCTTTCAATAAATTGATCGCTTCGGACTGTAATATGGAGAGCTCATTATTCATTTGTGATCGCAGTTCCGGATGTTCCGGCCATTAATTCTTTTAGTTGTTCAGCATTCCCGATGATTACTTTATTCACACCGCTGTCCAGTGCAGCAAAAGCGTTGTCCAGTTTTGGGATCATTCCTGAAAATATTTTAGCCCCTTTACTTCCACCTGTTGGCGGAGGTGTTTTGAGTTCATCATAATATGCCCTTGTTATTTTTTTTATTACTGATAACTCATCTTTTACATCCATCAATACACCGGCTTTTTCAAAAGTATAAATCAGTGTTACTTCATAATCATAGCTCAGGCCCTTTGCCAGTTCCTGTGCGATCGTATCGGCATTTGTATTCAATAGTTGTCCCTGCTGGTCATGCGTGATGGGGGCAAAGACCGGTGTTATATTTTTTTCCAGGAGGGTATTAATCAACTCAGTATTGATGGCATCAATATCCCCGGCAAAACCATAATCCAGTATCGGGTTTTGTCTTTTATGCGCCAGAATAGAATCTCCGTCGGCACCGCAGAGGCCGAGTGCGTTGCAATGATCGGCCTGTAATTGTGCTACAATATTTTTATTGATGTAACCCGCATATACCATGGTTACGATCTTCAATGTTTCTGCGTTAGTTATTCTTCTGCCTTCGACAACCTGTTGGGGAATGTTCAATTGCTCTGCCAGCTTTGTTGCCATTTTACCGCCACCATGCACAAGGATCTTTTTATCATCAATGGAAGCGAAATCGCCCAGGAATGATGATAGTTTTTTTTCATTGTCAATGATGTTGCCCCCAATTTTAATTATCAGTAAAGAAGTTTTGCCCCCATCCCCTAAAGGGGTGTGCCGTAGTTTCTCTACAGTTTGTGAAATCGTTTTTAGAACTGAATTAATATTTTCGAAAATTTCCTGGTTTTTGAATCGTAAAACAGTTAGTCCAAATTCTTTTAAATGTTTCTCTCTTGCCTCATCGTTTTTTTTCACTTCCTCAACTTCATGGATGCTCCCATCAAGTTCAATTACCAGCTTTATTCCATGACAATAAAAATCCGAAACATAATTCCAGATTGGATGTTGCCTACTGAACTTAAGTTTCCATTCATTGATATGAATGTAATTCCATAATATTTCTTCTGCAGGAGTCATTCGATTTCGTAATTCCTCTGCTTTTTGAAATATCAGGTGGCTGGCACCGTAATACATATTTTCTTTCATATTGACTCTTCTTAACTCCCCTTTAGGGGATGGGGCTTAGGATCTCTGACAATACTGCCTGGGCCGCCCAGACCCTGTTACCAGCCTGCTGTGTAACGATACTCATGGGTCCATCCAGTATTTCATCACTCAGTTCTACATTTCTTCTTACAGGGAGGCAGTGCATAACTTTTGCATTGCTGGTCACTGCCCATCTCTTCTCTTTGAGCATCCATTTGGGATTATTGGTGTAAATTTTTCCATAATCCTTATAGGTACTCCAGTTCTTTACATAAACGAAGTCTGCGTCTTTTAGTGCTTCTTCCTGGTTATGGGTTATGGCTGCTCCTTTTGTAAATTCATCACTTAATTCATAATCTTCGGGATGGGTGATAACAAAATCAGCTTTACCCCAGGCATTAATCCATTGCGAAAAACTATTGGCTACACATTGTGGTAATGGTTTTACATGCGGGGCCCAGCTTAGAACGATTTTAGGTTTGCCTCCATCCCCGCCGGTTGGCGGGGAGTTATTTAAACATTCCTGGATCGTGATGATGTCTGTTAATGATTGCAGAGGGTGAAGCGTTGCACTTTCCAGGCTTACAACAGGAATACCGGCATATTTTATAAACTGTTTAATGAACAATTCTCTGTAATCATCCTCCCGGTTTTTTAATGACGGAAAAGTTCTGATCGCCAGGATGTCAAAGTATTTTCCAAAGATGGGAGCAGCATCTTTTACATGTTCTACTGTTGTCCCGCTCATAATGGCTTCTTCTTCAAATTCCAGTGCCCAGCCTTCGCTGCCCACATTGAAGGTGATGGCTTCCATTCCAAGATTTTGAGCAGCGATCTGCGTACTCAATCTTGTACGCATACTGGGATTGAGAAACAGGCAACCGATGCGTTTATTGGCGCCAAGCGGTTTATCCATAAAGGGATTGACTTTATAGGCTAAAGCTTTTTGAACTAAAGCATCAATATTATTTACATCATGAACAGAAATAAAGTTTCTCATTCTTAACTGACGGGATTTGGAGAGGAAACAAGCTTTTGAATTTCTTCTTTTAGTGACTCAATGAATTGTTCTGCATCTCTTTTCTTCAACGCCAGTGATGGCAGCAAACGGATGACATGGGGTTTGGCTTCACCGGTAAATATTTTCTGATTCCACAAAAGGTTTTTCTTCAGATCTTTCAATTCTTCAGGCACATCAAATCCGATCATCAGCCCCCTGCCCCTTACATTTTTTAACTGTGGGATGGCTTCCAGTTCATCTTTCAGGTATTTACCTGTCATTACAGCATTTCCCATCAACTTTTCTTCTTCTATAACTTCCAGTACAGCTAACGCTGCAGCACAGGCCAGATGATTGCCACCGAAAGTGGTACCGAGTTGAAAATGTTTGGGTTTAATATGCGGGGCTATAATAATTCCGGCTACCGGAAAACCATTACCCATGCCTTTAGCCATTGTATAGATGTCGGCGTTTACTCCGGCGTAGTCATGACTGAAGAACTTACCGCTTCTTCCATAACCACATTGCACACTGTCTGCAATATAAACGGCTCCATATTCATCACATAGTGTACGGATTTTTTTCAGAAAGGGATCTCTGGCTACGTTAATGCCACCAACCCCCTGTATTCCTTCAATGATAACGGAAGAGATCTCTTTTCCATTTTCCCTGAAACAATCTTCCAGCGCCGCTTCATCATTAAACGGGAGAAACATTACATTTTCAGTTTCATTCACCGGGGCGATATAATTTTTATTATCAGTTGCAGAAACTGCTAATGATGTTCTTCCATGAAAAGCTTTGCTGAAAGCAATTACTTTTTTCCTCCTGTTATGAAAACTTGCCAGTTTCAGGGCATTTTCATTGGCTTCGGCGCCGCTGTTGCAAAGAAATAACTGGTAGTCATCTTTGCCCGATATGCTGCCCAGTTTTTTGGCCAGTTCCAGTTGCAAAGGATTTTTTATGGAATTAGAATAAAAAGCAATTTTTTCTAATTGTTCTTCGATCCGTTTCACCCAATGCGGATGCGAATGACCAATGCTGATAACAGCATGGCCGCCGTAGAGATCAAGATACTGTTCTCCTTTGTCATCCCACACATAAGAGCCTTTGGCTTTTACAATGTTAATGTCATTGATCGGGTAAACATCGAATAAATTCATTAGCGGCCTCCCCAAACCCCTCCAAGGAGGGGCTTTAAGTCATTTAAAGGTTAAAAATAGTTTGCTTTTAAGTTAAGCCCAGTTGTTTCATCGAGGCCAAACAGCAGGTTCATATTCTGAACGGCCTGTCCGCTGGCTCCTTTTAATAAATTATCAATTGCAGAGTGGACAACCAATTTGTTTCCCCTTTTTTCTACTTGTATGATAGCCTTGTTTGTATTCACTACCTGTTTTAAGAAAATAGCATCTATACTTATATGAGTAAACGGGTGTCCGCTGTAGAAATCAGTATATAATTTATTCAGCTCTTCCGGGGATAAGTCGCAGTTCATAGTTGAACTCGCAAAAATGCCTCTTGCAAAATCACCTCTCCAGGGAACGAAGCTTATGCCCCCATCCCCGCCGGCTGGCGGGTTGTTAGGGAAACTTTCCTGTAATTCATGAAGAGATTCATGGATTTCACCAAGATGCTGATGAGTTAATGTTTTATAAGCCTGTATATTATTTGTCCTCCAGCTGAAATGAGATGTTTCTGTTAATGACTGACCGGCGCCGGTGGAACCGGTAATACCTGTTGTGTGAATATCTTGTAGCAGACCGGCTTTTGCCAGCGGTAATAATCCCAATTGAATAGCCGTTGCAAAACAACCCGGGTTTGCTATGTTTTGAGCTGATTTGATTTTGTCCCTGTTTAATTCTGGCAGGCCATAAACAAATTGCCTTTTGCCGAATGATGATTGTGCAGCCATGCGAAAATCATTGGCCAGGTCAATCACTTTTATTTTATCCGCAATCTTATTTTCTGATAGGAATTTATTCGATTCCCCATACCCTAAACAAAGAAAAAGTACATCAATGCTCCCATACCCTATAGGGGTGTTATCATTAGTGAACTGTAATTCAGTTTCTCCCAATAAATCCCGGTGAACAGCGTGAACAGGGTTACCGGCATTGCTCCGGCTATGAATAAAAGCGATCTCAGCCCCGGGGTGATTTAACAAAATTCTTATTAATTCACCTCCGGTATAGCCCGCAGCCCCGATTATGCCAACTTTAATTATCATAGTTCACTTTTTTAATAATCCCCACCTGCCGGACGGACACGAATAATTATTGATTATTGCCCTTATTGATGGCTGTCCAGATCCTTGTCTGGTTACCAAATATTTTACTGAATCCCCTAACATCTTCCCCTGTAAAGCCGCTGTTCATTTCGCCATATTTGCCAAACTTGCTGTTCATCAGATCATATGTTGATCCGATACCTGTTATTTGAAAACGATAGGGCATCAATTGTACAAATACATCGCCGGTAACGTTTTGCTGGCTGTTTTCCAGGTAGGCCTCAATATCTCTCATCACCGGGTCAAGAATTTGTCCTTCATGCAGCCAGTTGCCATAGAACTGTGACAACTGGTCTTTCCATTGCAGTTGCCATTTGGTCAGCACATGTTTTTCCAGGGCATGATGAGCTTTCAGGATCAGCATGGGTGCAGCTGCTTCAAATCCTACACGGCCTTTAATGCCAATAATAGTATCGCCGACATGTATATCACGACCAATACCATAAGGCCCGGCAATAATTTGTAAATATTGTATCGCCGCTGAAGGATGTGAAAATTCATTGTCGTTCACTTTTATCAATTCACCTTTTTCAAAATGAAGTGTTACTTCTTCGCTTCCGGTTTTGGTTACGGGGGTAGGCCATGCTTCTTCCGGCAACATGCCTTTTGAAGACAGTGTTTCTTTGCCGCCTACACTGGTTCCCCAAAGCCCTTTATTGATAGAGTACATGGCTTTATCGAAACCTGCCTGTCCGGCAGGCAGGTTCATTTCCACTCCTTTGCTTTTCAGATAAGAAATTTCTTCTTCACGGCTGAGCTTCAAATCCCTGATAGGAGTAATGATCTCCACCCCGGGAATCATAATATGGAAGATCATATCAAATCTTACCTGGTCGTTTCCGGCACCGGTACTGCCATGTGCTACCGCGTCAGCTTTAAGATGTTTGGCATGTTCGGCAATATGTAAAGCCTGGCTCAGTCTTTCTGCTGATACACTTAAGGGGTATGTATTATTCTTTAAGCAGTTGCCATAAACCAGGTATTTAATGATGCGGTCATAATATCCCTTCACTGCATCCACTTCAGTATGTGTTTTTACGCCCAATTGGTAAGCATGTGCCCCGATCCTTTTCAATTCATCATCAGTAAAGCCGCCGGTATTGACAATAATGCTATGCACTTCATAGCCCTTATCTTCAAACAGGTGCTTTACACAAAAAGTTGTGTCTAATCCCCCGCTAAAACCTAAAACAACTTTTTTGTTCATGCTGATTCATTAATAATTAAAAAGGAAGAGAAATAAAGATTTTGGTTTGCCACCATTCACGGGCTTATCTTTTTTCATAAAAGGCCTGAGCAGCTTCCATTGCTTAAACCTCAGTAAACGCTCAAAGCCCTTCATATTCTTTTTAAAAAATTCTTTGGTTTCTTCAGGTTCATAATGGTCTTTCGGGTCATACAGCATAGCCGTGCACATGCAGATATTTCTATCCTTACTCATCAGTATTTCATAATTCACACAGCTTTTACAGCCGGCCCAGAAGGCTTCGTCCTGGGTTAATTCAGAATAGGTGACGGGTTCATAGCCAAGATCGCTGTTAATTTTCATCACCGCCAGGCCGGTAGTGAGGCCGAATATTTTTGCTTCCGGGTATTTTTCTCTCGACAGGTTGAAGATCTTTTGCTTGATAGCTTTTGCAACACCACTTTTTCTGAATGCCGGCGCCACTATCAATCCGCTGTTGGCAACATATTCTCCATGACTCCAGGTTTCAATATAGCAAAAGCCGACCCACATATTTTGATCCGTAGTGGCTATTACTGCTTTGCCCTGGTCAATTTTTTCTTCAATATATTCAGGGGAGCGTTTGGCAATACCCGTACCCCTGGCTGCTGCTGAAGCTTCCATTTCATCCGTAATAGTTTTTGAGTAAACCTTATCGGCTGAGGTAGCTACCCTGATGATGATTTGTTGATCTTCCAAACCTGAAATATTAATATACTACGGGCCACCAGTCCAATTTCTTTTTTGCGGGGAGAATTTCACTGACAGGGACCATGGTGAGGGGTTCGTCCTGTCAGCATACGGGGCGGCGTCGGGGGCGGGAAAAAGTAAACACATCAAAGCCAACGGAATAAACTCCGCTGGTAATGGGTGCATGAAATGCCAGTTGTTTTGTATGTGTCAGAATATTGATCATGATTACAAACAAGTCGTAAATTGAGTACAAATGTATAATAATAATTTATTTATTTTCTTAAATTTTTTGTTATAAGCCCATTCTATGTCTGAACAGCCGATTCATACAGTACCGATACCGGCATCAGTGGAACCGGTAAACCCAACTACATGGAGGGACAGGTTGCGACGAAACTTCAGGACCTTTTTATTCATCTTTTTTTTGGTGCTGTCATTTTGTGTTTATTGGTTCTTCTTCAATAGTTACAGTAAAGGGGAAAGAACAGGAGTGCTTATCAAAATAAGTCATAAAGGAAATATTTTTAAAACCAATGAAGGTGAAATGTGGTTGAGTTGCCGTCAAATGACAAACCCCGAAAAATTTTATTTCTCTGTTAAAAGTGACAGCATCGCCACCCTGCTTAAAAATCTCCAGGATCAATGTGTGCAGCTTTCCTACACACAATACAGGGCGTCTTTGCCCTGGAGGGGTGATACTAAATATATTGTTACTGCTGTCAGCAAAACTCAACCGGCGGGGTCACAATAAAGGAGAAATATCGCCGCGCGTTTATGGATATCCGGTTTCTCTTTTTGCCAGTCAGTAATTGTTTTTGTTTTTAACCACTCTTTTTTACCTGTGAGATCAACAGCTATACAAAGCTTTGTTGAAAGATTACAGTTTTTAAGCAGGGCTTCAATAAGCTGATTATTCCGGTAAGGGGTTTCAATAAAAATCTGCGTGCATTTTTTCTTTGCTGATCCTGCTTCCAGGTCTTTTATTGCTTTTATGCGTTGCTGATTGTCAACCGGCAGGTACCCGTGAAATTGAAATTGCTGACCGTTCATCCCGCTGGCCATTAGCGCCAATAAAATTGAATTCGGACCTACCAATGGTTTTACTTCCACATTCATCTGCTGGGCAATTGCAACCAATGCCTGTCCCGGGTCTGCCACGCCGGGGCAGCCTGCTTCGCTGATGATGCCAATAGTTTTATTCTCTTTTAACTTCTTTCTGAACGTGTCAGACAACTGGGAGTTGTCAGACACTGTATGCCATTCATAATCATCAATCACCATTTCCTTCCAGAGTTGTTTGAAATAGCGGCGGGTGGTTCTTTCGTTTTCAACAAAAAATACCTTGCATTCTTTTATTGCCTGAATAATGTATGGAGGAATTGCATCCAATCCTTCTTCCTGCAGCAGTGATGGTATGAGGTAAACGGTAGCCATGGAAAGATCAGCTGGTTTTTACTTTATGAACGCAAAGTGTGGCCGCAATCACCGCATAAGCAGGAGCCAGCATGATAACAATATGCATCAGGTAAAATAAAAAACCATTGCCTATAGCTAATCCTTTATGACGGCCGGTGAAAGCAGCACTTTGAGACGGACTGAAATTATTTCTTGCAAAACTGTAATCAAGCATCGAAGATCCAAAATAATAACATTCCATCAGTAAGGCAATAATGGGAGTGATCCAGCCGGCTAATGGTATAAGCGATAACAGGATCAACGTTATCAGGTACACCGATTGCCAGCCGGCGTTTCTAAGAGCAAGTTTGATCCCTCTCGTGGCATCTTTTTTCAGGTCGGACCAGTTGAGTGAATGTTCTTTTCCTTCTATGATCGCTTCCGTTTTCTCACTCAGGTAGGCTAATACCGGTGAGCCGATGATAAGGATCAAATATTTAAACAGTGAAAAATAAAATAACACCATGATCAGCCGCAACATCATACCCATCATCACAAAA
>CAZGGQ010000057.1:0-25732 GCA_964525285.1 uncultured Chitinophaga sp. | reverse complement strand
CTTACAAAATCCTTATCCTAAATTTGGGTAAGGATAAGCTACCGGCAGGCAGGCACATAGAAACAGTAGGACACAATAGAAAATACACACATAGAACTATGTGAAAACCTATGTTATCTATGTTCCTATGTGGTAAAAGACAAACCCGGACACACCAAAAGTTCAGACTGCTAAGCAAACTTTTTTCAGGACAAGACAAGTCAAAAAAAAGCCCCCCGATCTATCGGGGGGCTTTGAATATTTACATGATCAGGTTATTGCATGACTACAAGACCTGAAGTTATCTGTTTGCTGTTTTTATCAACAACTTTCACGACATAGGTACCTGCTGATTGTATGCCAAGATCAAATTTAAGACTCAGGTATGGATGAGTGCCTGACACCAGGTCAAACTCTTTCTGAGCCACTAATTGTCCGCCCATAGTGTAGATGCGAACAATTCTTCTTTCAGCAATTACACCGCTGTAATACAATCTTACTTCAAACTGGCCTGTGTTCGGATTTGGATAAATCCAGAGGCGGCCGGATGCTTCTGACCCAATGGTAACGATGTTGGATGAGTTGATACAACCATTCACATCTGTTACAGTGGCACGGTAAGAACCCTGTTGATCTATGTTTGCAGTAACACTGCTACCAGTTGCTCCTGCAATTGTGTTTCCGTTCAGTGTCCATGACCAACTGGTAGCATTTAAAGGCGCTGGTGAGCTGCTTCCTGTTAGGGTTGCTACACGACCCGGCACTAACTGAATGGTTGATGACGAAAGGGTAACCGCAGGTAACTGGTTTACATTAAGACGGGCTGCCGCTGTAGTGGCAGATCCGCATGGTGCTGCAGTAACAGTAACACGATAGAGGTTATTATTCATCAACTGGGTCACTGCGTTTAAGGTCAGTGTTGCAGCTGTTGCTCCGGCAATATTGTTATACGTAATACCTCCGTCCACACTAACCTGCCATTGGTAGGTTAAAGGACCTCCGCCTGAACTTACCGTAAAGGTGGCTGTAGTTCCAACGCATACTGTCCTGTTTGTTGGCGCCACAAGAGCACTTACCGGGTTAGTTACATTAACTGGAATAGTTAGCGAACCGGTACATGGTGTTGCAGTATTAACAACCACATTATAATTGGTATTAACTGTCGGGTTTACCCATATCGTAGTCTGTTGTGAGCCGGCTACATATGGTATTGATGCACCCGCATTGATCCACATCGTATTTGGTGCGGCTGGTGCTGCTGTCCAGACTCCGGTAGCAAATATCGGGGCAGTATATGTAATGGATACCTGCCAGTTGGTCAAACTACCAATATCACCACCAAAACCATCATAAATAGCTATTGTCCAGTTACCGTTTGCAGTAGTACCATTGGCAAAATTTACCTGGCCCTGATAATTGGGAACAGCGGGTGTCTGAAATCCGGTTGGCCCTATAGGACCATTAACGGTGGTTGTCAATTGTGCATCCGGGGTAAATGTTCCGGTATATGGTGCGGTGCTTGTACTCAGTCTGGCTGTAAGAGGAGCGCTGGAACTGATATTTGTATTGACCATACCCGCCCCCGGGCCTGCACCGGTAGTCGAGATGTAATAATCCAGGTTCAAAATTTGTCCACCCGGGCCCCTTAATGCCACAACAAGGTCGCCTGGCCATGTATGAGCCGGAATGCTGAACCTGACACTTACATCAGTAACAAGTCCGGATATACCTGCTACAGGAATGGTATGATTAATACCAGTCACGTTAGCATCAGGTATTGGAATGCTGATTGCTCCTGATGAGAAAACGGTTGTAACAGCAGAAGATAAAGTATTGGTTATTGATATTTGCTGTATTGTACCCGTACAAATAGTTACCGGTAACGAACTCGGCGGATTTACTGTTACAATATAAGGTCCGACTGTAAGCGTCGCCGAATTTGAGAAATCTATCGCCGTACAAGGACCAATCATAGTGGCCCTGTAAACATAACCACTCATGGATTGTGGAGCATTCGTAATGGTCAATGTACTGGTAGTGGCGCCTGAATAAACGCCTCCGTTGCTTACATTTAACCAGGAGATTGCTGCAGCGCTGGGCTTGTATTCCCACCCATAAGTAAGAAGAGAACCGTTGGCAGCTACAGTAAAGTTCGCTATGCCTCCGCAATTAATAGATTGATTGGCCGGATGCGTGGTAAATACTCCCTGGATACAAGGTTGAATATCCACCGTGTAATCTTCTACCTGTCCATACGCTGTATTACCACAAGGACCCGGATCCGGATCTGTAGGCTGCCAGTACATGCGTATCCTCATTCTTGTGGGGCCTATTGAAGTAGTAACCGGTATGGTAATATTGGCTACAGCAGGGTTAACAGAACTGGTAGTTGCTACAACTCTCTCACCGGGATCACTAAAGCTACCATTCTGGTTAAAGTCGATCCATACCCTTACCAGGTCACCGGAAAAGAAATTAGATATATTAACAGTAATAGGCAATACGCTTCCCTGGATCACCGTAGTGGATATGGCCGTAAAATTCTCATACCCGCTCTGCGAGGTGGAGGCGTTGTCAATCGAAGCGTATCGCACCCTCGATATTTTTTCATCAATAACATCATTGGCACCGGCACTGCAATAACAGGACGATGGAGGATTGATAGTTACATTAAGAGGATTAGATATGGTAGTAATAGCGCTATTCGTACAGGTTACCTGGCATCTGTAGGCAGTAGCCACACTGATATTAGTTGTGTAGGTACTATTTGTTGCTCCGCCAATTGCTGACCAGGGTCCTCCAACACCAGTTGTAGACCGCTCCCACTGGTAAGCGATACCTGCAAAATTCTGAGGAGTTTGAAGTCCTAATGTAAACGGTACAGTGGGGCAAACCGGATTGGCTGTACTGGTGGTATTGCCCGGGTTGGGCGTGCCTGCACAAGGTGTGCTGCTGCAAACAGCAGCATCTATTTGAATTGTACAATTTGATGGCGGTGCGCCAACGTTTGTAACGAAAAAATAATAGGTGGTACCTGCAGTGCCATTAAAAGAAAAAACAATAGGCACGCCGCTGGTACTGCTCGATCCCGGATCTGCGACCCAGTTTGCGCAAGTGTTACCTAATGTGGGAGGGGCATTGTGTACTGATACAAAGCCAAAACTGGCGTTTGTGGCGGTATAAGTAACAGTAACGCACTGAGCCGCCGGGTTTGTCCATTGAAAAATCTGGTAGTCGAATGAACCATTAATCCCGGGTGTACATGTTCCGGGGGCCGCACATGTTTTAGGAACACCATCCCGGAAAGACCTTTGCGTTGTATTTGGATCAGCCGTTGTAATTGAAACGTTCCAGCTGGTACAAATAGCCTGGGGGCTATTGATTTCCGTTGAAACTTTGCTAAGGATCCCGGCATCATTATCTGCCTTGTTTGCCTTAATATCTTGGCCTGATTTCAAGGCCTGTAATCTCTGTTGCGCTTTTTGTACGGTATTCAGCTTGTTAGCTTTTGCCGGATTTTCTTGCGCAAAAGAAAATTGGGTTGACGCAGTAAAAATCAATGCCAAAGCAATGATCCTCGTGCAGAAATACCCTAAATTTTTTTGAGTAAATTTTGGTTGCATATTAGATATTTTAAATGATTGATTATTACCGGCATAGCCGGCAAAGTCCAGATTCCGGCGTCTAAGGTAAATTTTTTTGGGATATTACAAAAAAATAAATGTACAGCCCCCCCTTACGAAAAAAGCCCCCCGATCCATCGGGGGGCTTTGAATATTTACATGATCGGGTTATTGCATGACCACAAGGCCCGAAGTTATTTGCTGACTATTTTTATCAACAACTTTCACCACATAGGTGCCTGCTGATTGAATGCCAAGATCAAAACTAAGACTCAGGTAAGGATGAGTGCCTGACACCAGGTCAAACTCTTTCTGAGCCACTAATTGTCCAAGCATATTATAGATACGCACAATTCTTCTTTCAGCAATTACACCGCTGTAATACAACCTTACCTGGAACTGACCCGTGTTCGGATTTGGATAGATCCAGAGACGGCCGGATGCTTCTGAACCAATGGTAACGATGTTGGATGAATTGACACAACCATTCACATCTGTTACCGTGGCACGGTAAGAACCCTGTTGATCTATGTTTGCAGTAACACTGCTACCAGTTGCTCCTGCAATTGTGCTTCCGTTCAGCGTCCATGACCAACTGGTTGCATTAAGAGGCGCTGGTGAGCTGCTTCCTGTAATTGTAGCTACACGACCCGGCACTAACTGAAGTGTTGATGACGCAATAGTAACCACAGGTAACTGGTTTACATTAAGACGGGCTGCAGCTGTGGTGCTTGATCCGCATGGTGCAGCAGTAACCGTAACACGATATAGGTTATTATTCATCAACTGGGTCACTGCATTTAGCGTCAGAGTTGCAGCTGTTGCCCCGGCAATATTGTTATACGTAATACCACCGTCCACACTCACCTGCCATTGGTAGGTTAAAGGACCTCCTCCTGCACTTACCGTAAAGCTGGCATTAGTACCAACGCAAACTGTCCTGTTTGTAGGTGCCACCAAAGCACTGATCGGGTTTGTAACACTTACAGGAATAACTGTTGGCGGAGAAACACATGGAGTTGAGGTACTGTAAACCACCGAATAATTGGTATTAACTGTTGGGTTCACCCATATAGTGTTTTCCGTTGAACCGGCTACATAAGGTATTGTTGCACCAGCATTGATCCACATGGTATTTGGTGCGGCAGGTGCGGCTGTCCAAACACCGGCTGCAGCTGCTCCGTAAGTTATGGTCAATGACCATGAGGTCAATGTACCAATATCTCCACCCCAGTCTTCCCAGTCAGCAATGGCTATTGTCCAGTTGCCGCCCGGGTTTGGATATAAATTATTCCAGATACCGGTGGTTGCTGCAAAGCCGGTTGGGCCGGTACCTGATGGTGGCAGGCCCTGAACGGATACCGGTACTGTAATTGCATCCGCTCTCCATAAACCTGTATAACCAGGCGCTGCTCCAGTGCCAACTGAATTCACACCTGCAGAGCTAAATACTGTATTTGTAAAATTGGCGCCGGCTGTTCCGGTCAGGCCTTTATGATAATCAAGGTTCAATATTTGGCCATTGGGCGCTCTCAAAGCAATTACCAGGTCGCCAACATATGAATGCGTAATATTTAATGTCACATCTATGCGGGAAACGATCGTACCGGGAGCTAATGGAACATTTATACTATGATTAATACCTGCATTACATACGGCTGGCGGAGAAGCCGGTGGCCCGATCGCATCAGGTATCTGGATACTTATAGGTCCTGAAGCGTACGTAGTTGTAGCAGGGCTTGACGCATTCGTTAATTGCAAGGCCAGGATAGTTCCTGTACAGATCGTGGCAGATGTTGGATTGACTGTAGCTATAAGCGGTGTAACAGTAAGTGTTGCTACATTTGAAAAATCTACTGCCGTACAAGGGCCGGATATTAATCCCCTGTATTGATAGCCACTCATGGTGGCAGGAACATTTGTAAGAGTTAATGTGTTAGTTGTAGCTCCTGAATAAACACCTCCGTTGGTAACATTCAACCAAAAGCCTCCGGGACTGGTTCTGTATTCCCATGCATAAACAAGAGAATTACCGGTAGCTATAAAACTAAAAGTAGCCGTTCCTCCGCATTGCACGGATGTATTAGCAGGATGTGTGTTAAACACTCCCTGGCCATCTGCAACCAGTAACGGGTTAGAAGTTCCGGAAAGAGCACTTGGAGTACAGGTTACGATACACCTGTACCAGGTTGCCCCGGTCTGACTTAATGTATGAGTTATATTGGTACCTCCCGGAAGATTTGTCCAGGGGCCAGCTGCTGCAGGAGCCGATTGCCACAGGTAAGCAAATCCACTAACAAATGGATTGTTTTGTAAAGACAATGTAAAGTTTACCCCTGAACAAACAGGATTCGTTGAACTAATTGTATTTCCAGGCGCTGGTGTTCCTGTACAGGGTGTTGGTGGAATACAGAATAATTTCTGATTCGTATTGGTACCCACAAAACCTGCTGATGCCTGTGAACGGCCACCAACTACATAAAAGTTTCCTCCCATTGCAGCGCCACCCACACGGGAACGGCCACTAATCATATTCGGTAAAGAAGTCCAGGTATTGCTTGCCTGATCCCATTCTATGACTCTATTAGAAATACTTGATGTTACAGAGCCTGCGACATATCCTCCGGCCATCACAAATCCGTTGTTATAGAAATCGTTTGCTGCACCCCAACGTGTTTGCGGAAGGTCGGCAATGGCCGCATCATTCCATGAATTTCCTGCCGGATCATAACGATAAGTTTTTAAAGAGGCAAGTGTACCCACAGTCTGAACACCACCTCCCGCATAAATAAAGCCTCCCTGCGCAATGGCGCTGACGAAACTTATAGCAATAGGATAGGGTGCCCCTGCCGCCCAGGTGTTGCTGGCGATGTCATAAATTTCCATTGCACTGGTTGAGCCTGATGCTGCTGTGCCGGCAAATTTAAAGATCTTACCGCCTATGTAAGCGGCTGCCGGATTCCAGACTCCGGTGCTGAACGGAGCTAATGTAGTATAGGTATTTGATGCAATATTATACCTGTAAAGAGTTGTTAGCGGTACTCCTGTACTCGATGCACCGCCCATGATGTAAATATTTGCTCCATCTGTAACTGCAGCAGGATATTCCAAACCCTGTGGCGTAGGCGCAATTGGGGTCCAGACTGTTCCATCAAATTTATACGAAGTGGCAATTACTGCATTATTACTTACCCCTGCGAAACTGTAAAGTGTAGTTCCAACGGTTACATTAGCCTGGTCAAGTACATTGATCGGGTAAATTGTTGAGGAAGACCATGTACATGGTGATGCAGGACCACATCCTGTATTTGCGCTAACGCTGATTGAGTAACTTGCTGTTTGCCCGGACGTAACATTACCAACTAAAAAATTAAGCGTTGCACTTCCTGGGCAATCAAATGAAAAAGTAATGGTAGCACCGGCCGCTGCACTTGAACCCATATCACTAATCCAGTTTTGACAGAGATTAGCCGGGTTTACCGCGCCATTATAAACAGATAAAAAACCAAAATTGGTAGCGGTATTAGTGAAATCAACCGTAACACACTGAGGTGATGCACTCGGGTTTGTCCAGGTATGTATCTTATTATGAAATGAACCGCCAAGCCCGGCTGTACAGGTCCCTGGTGCTCCGCAAACCTTATTAACCCCATCCCTGAATGACCTGAGAGTAGCAGGATTATCAGCAGGTCCAACTGTTCCTGCCCATGTAGTACAAATTCCCTGCGGATTGTTTATTTCTGCAGAAACTTTGGAAATTATACCGGCATCATTATCGGCTACGATTCCTGCTTTAAGATTTTGAGCCTGCTGCACAGGCTTCAATGCCAGTTGAGCTTTTTGCTTTTCAAAAAAACTCAGGGTGTTTTCATACCCGGGTTTTTGCTGAGCAGGTTTTGAAGGATCTTTTTGCGCAAAAGAAAATTGAGTTGAAGCTAAAAAAATCAATGCGATAGCAATGATTTTTGTACAGAAGAACTCTAATTTTTTTGGAGTAAATTTTGGTTGCATGTTGCTTAGTTTAAAGGTTGACTATTACCGGCATGTCCGGCAAGTTTCAGATTCTTAAAACTACGAGTAATTCAGGATGTTTTAAAAAAAATAATCCCGGATGAAATAAATTATTATAATACCTCGTTGGATTTCGTCACCTGTAATTGATGAAACCCTTGCTGGTAGCAGTTTCCAGGTTTATCACCATTTATCCACCTCTTCCGAATTTTTTTCCGCAGGGGCATTAATCTCAGCGACGGGGGCACTTGTCTCCGCCTGGGGAGATGTTTCTGCAGGCTTTTCTTCCGTGGATTCCGCCAGTACCGGTTCAGTAGCAGGGCTGGCGCCGTTATCCTGGTGAATCTCCTCATGATTTTCATCATGATTGAAAGCATCAAAATCAAAATCAGGCATCAGGTCTGTTTTCACATAATCAATCGCCTCACCCAGGGCCTTAATGAATTTGTTGAAATCCTCTTTGTAGAGAAATATTTTGTGCCGGTCATATCCATTATCATCAAAGCGTTTGCGGCTTTCAGTAATGGTCAGGTAATAATCATTACCCCGGGTAGCTCTTACATCAAAGAAGTAGGTTCTTCTTTTTCCCGCACGGATGCGTTTACTGTAAATGCTCTCCATTTTCTTGTCATTGTTCTCGTACGCCACGTTATAAGATTTTAGCAGTTAAGGAATTGCTTTGGTTATTGAGATTCACAAATATAGAGATGTTTTTGATACAGCCAAATGAGTCTTTAGTCGTTAGTCTTGAGTCAGGAGTCCGAACACCCATACAAATAATTGCCTATCTTTTATGTCAGTAAATTTTTCTCATGACTACCGACTAAAGACTAATGACTCAAGACTCAAGACTCAAAACTCCCGACTTCCCTCCTGCTCCTGCTGACGTGCATATAACCCCGCATAATACCCTTTTTTCGCCAGAAGATCCTGATGGGTTCCCTGTTCTACGATGACGCCGTCATCCAGCACCACTATTTTGTCAAAATTAAAAAGGGAGAAAATGCGATGGGTAATGATGATGGCTGTTTTATCCCGGAGAAATGCATTCAGGTTGCTGATGATCTCTTTTTCTGTTCTTGCATCCACGGCGCTGAGGCAATCATCGAAGATAACCAGGTTAGGATCTTTAATGAGGGCACGGGCAATCGAAATACGCTGTTTTTGTCCGCCGCTGAGTGTTACTCCCCTTTCTCCGATCATCGTGTTGTATTGATCAGAAAAAATGGCGATCTCTTTATCAACGCTTGCCTGCATGGCGGCTTTTTCAACGGCCGGCATTTCAGCCTGCTGCAAACCAAACCGGATATTATTTTCTACGGTTTCGCTGAATAAAAAAACATCCTGGGGCACATAACTTACCTGTTCCCTTAATGTTTTCAGATCGATTTGCTGAATATTCACAGCATCCAGTTCAATGATTCCGCTGCCGGCATCATACATCCGGAGCAGCAATTGGGCAATGGTGGATTTACCACTGCCGGTTCTTCCTACAATAGCTACCTTCTCTCCTTTTTTTATATCCAGGGTAAAATCTTTGAGAGCATGTATGCCGGTATGCGGGTAAATGAAATTTACATTTTCAAAATGGATGTTTCCCTTAAGGGGTGCAACAACTGCAGCAGCAGGATTTTGTATGGAAGGCGCCGTGTCGAGAAATTCATTGATCCTTTTTTGTGAAGCAGCAGCCCGCTGGATCATACTTGCAGTTAACCCGATTGCGCTGACCGGGAACGTAAGCATATTGATATACATCACAAATTCAACAATAGTATTGAGACCGATATTATGGCTGCCATGTATATAATATAGACCTCCGATCATAATGGTGAACAAAGTGCTTAACCCAATGAGCAGCGTAATAGACGGGAAATAAATAGCTTCCACTTTGGCAAGCTCCACTGCATTCTTTTTATACGCTTCACTGTTTTTTGCAAAGAAACCAAGCATGGCTTTTTCCTGCACAAAAGATTTTATTACCCTTATTCCCGAATACGATTCCTGCGCATTGGTGGTCAGGTCAGAAAGAGAAGCCTGTATCTTTTCACTCTTTTTATTAATGGTATTATTGACAAAATAAATGGTGATGGCCAGAATGGGCAGGGGCATGAGTACATAGAGCGTTAATTCCGCATCCCGTTTCAGCATAAAAAAAACACTGAGTGAAATAATAGCGACCAGGTTGGCCAGGTACATGATAGCAGGACCTGTAAACATCCTGACCCGGCTTACATCTTCGGCAATACGGTTCATCAGGTCGCCGGTGCTGTGTGTTTTATAAAAAGCAGTATCTAATTTCTGGTAATGATCATAGATCTCATTTTTCTGATCATATTCAATATGACGGCTCATTACGATAATGGTCTGCCGCATCAGGAATAAAAAGAAACCCCGTATCAATGCAATGATCAATATGCTGATGCCACATAAGGCCACCACTTTACCCACTGAATAATCATGCCCCTCTACACTATATATGAATCTATCAACCAGCGCATCATAATCGGGTTGTTTGGCCGGAACTCTATAATCTGCCAGCTTCAGTGATTTCTGAACATAATCAATGATAAAACCGGTAACCTGCGGTGAGAGAACGTTGAAATAATTGGAAAGAAAAACAAACACAATACCTATGCCCAGCCGGATCCGGTATTTCCAGAAATATTTATTGAGTGCTTTGAGCTGTTTCAAGTAAAAGTTTTGCTGTAAAATTAGCTGACTGGGGGAAGATTATTAAAAAGAGGAAGAAATGTTAGTAGTGTCTCATTTTGGTCTCCCTGTTTTCTGGGTTTTGCCATTCCGAGGTACGAGGAATCCCAAATATTACAACAGTCGGACATTTCCAGACTTTGAGATGCCTCGTACCCAGGCATGAAAAGACTCTGTAAGATATATGTTGCATTTTTAATCTCAAACTAATACACTACTTCCATCTTCTGCTGAGTTGGTTTCCCTTGTCTTTCCTAATTTTAGTATCCCGGAGAGTTGCCGGAGCGGTCGAACGGGGCGGTCTCGAAAACCGTTGTGCCAGCAATGACACCCAGGGTTCGAATCCCTGACTCTCCGCTTTCAATCGCCGAAGCCCTGGTGGAGGCGGGTTTTGGTCGCTTGCACCAAAACTTTATCGGAAGAGATTTTTACATTCTGTCAATGAAAAGACTACTTAGGAAATAAAGGGACGCTTATATTCTTTTGAAAAAGTTGCCCTTTTTCATTTGTAACTTTACAAGAGATTAAATCATTATCCATTTTAAAACAATTCTATGGAACATAAAAAAAAGTTAGAAGAACTGAATACAGAATCGGTTCAGAAACTGGAAGAATATTTAAAAACGAAAGGCACATTAAAAGAAGAGCATCATCAAAAACTCCACCAGGCAAAAGACGAATGGCAGGTGGCCTGGAATAAACTGATGGAAGCGCTGCTGATACTGGAAAGGATAGAGATCTGAATAAAGCTGCATTATGCAGGGCACAAAACTTCCGACTCCCGGCTCAAGACTTCCGGCTCTCCACCATACCCTGCTTATTATATTTATTCCGGTACTCAATGGGTGTAAGCCCGGTAATTTTTTTAAAGATGGTGCGGAATGCTTTCGTATCAGTATAGCCCACATCAAACATCACTTCATTAATATTCTTGCGGCTGCTTTCAAAACTCCGCTTGGCGGCTTCTATTTTTACCCGCTGTATATATTCAACTACCGTGTTGTTAGTGGCTTTCTTGAACCGCCGTTCAAAACTTCTGCGGCCAATGGCAAATTTACCGGCTAACCGGTCCACGGTTATCTTCTCCATGTAATTGGCTTCAATGAACTCCTGCGCTTTTAATATGGCGGCATCTTCATGTTCTTTCTGTCCCTGGAAGAGCATGAAGGCCGATTGATTGTCACGGTCAATATCAATGGCGAAATATTTAGAAGCGAGTATGGCTGTGTTACGGTCTGTATATTTTTCTACCAGGTATAATAACAAATTCCAGTAAGAATTGGCGCCCCCGCTTGAATAGATGCCGTGCTCTTCAGTGATGATGCTTCCGTCCACCAATTCCACTTCAGGAAACATCGTTCTGAATTCATTGGCCGAGTTCCAGTGCGTAGAACATTTTTTCCCATTCAACAATCCTGTTGATGCCAATAGAAAAGCGCCGATACAAAGAGAGGCCACTTCTGCACCGTTCTTGTATTGCTCCACGATCCATGGTACTAATTGTTTGTTCAATTGCAATGCCTTTTTCATATCCCCGCTAAGCGCCGGTATGAATACGAGGTCGGTCTTCTTTATATCTTTCAATTGTTTATCCGGGTGAACAGAGAATGCACTGTTCAGCAGTTTTACTTCTTTGTTCAGCGCTACCAACTGCACATTGAACAATGGTTTTTTCCCGGATGCCTGCAAATAAAGGTTGACCGCATTGAACATATAATGCGGGTCGGCTACCGCTTCTACAACGGCTGTCTCGGGAACGAGAATGGATACATGTTTCATGTTAATACAGGATTGAACCACAAAGACACAGAGGCACTTAGGAATAATAAAGTTTCATTGATGCTTTCTGATATTTTCCCCGCTTCTTTGTGCCATGGTAAAAAAATTGCATGACAAATATAAGGAAGAGCTCTGTCGCAATCAACCCCTTGAAATGTCGTTTTTACACGCTATCATTTCCAATCCGGGGATGTATGTTTGTGTTGTTAAAGCAATAACCAACGATAAAAAAACAGCTCATGGAAAAGATCGAATTCTCCATCCACATCAACGCATCCAAAGAAAAACTATGGCAGATATTATGGAACGATGCCAGCTACCGAAAATGGACAAGCGTCTTTACCGAGGGTTCACACGCCATCACGGATAACTGGAAAGAAGGCAGCAAGGTCTTATTTCTTGATGCGAAGGGCAACGGCATGGTAAGCACAGTTGCCATGAACAAGCCCAATGAATATATGTCGTTCAAACACCTGGGAGAAGTGAAGAACGGAGTGGAAGATACAAGCAGCGATAAGGTAAAGGGATGGGCCGGCGCCATGGAAACCTATACATTGAAAGAAGCAAACGGAAAAACAGAATTGCTTGTTGAAATGGATACCCATGAGGATTTCAAAGACTATTTCATCAATACCTGGCCCAAAGCATTGGATAAACTAAAAGAAGCAGCAGATGCAGCTCCTGAAACCATTACCGTGCAAAACCTGGTGCAGGCGCCAGTAGAAAAAGTCTGGGCACTCTGGACAGTACCGGAACATATCACTCAATGGAACAATGCCTCTGATGACTGGCATACTCCTGCTGCAACAAATGACCTGCGGACCGACGGTCAATTTGTATTCAGGATGGAAGCCAGGGACGGTAGCTTTGGTTTTGATTTCAATGGTGTATATGATGAAATAAAAACCAATGAACTTATCGCTTACACGATTGAAGGCGGAAGAAAAGTGAAAATAATTTTTACCCGCCAGGACAATGCAACAAAGCTGGTGGAGACCTTTGAAGCCGAGAACATTCACTCTATCGAAATGCAACGTGGCGGATGGCAGAATATTTTAGACAACTTTAAAAAATATGCGGAGGCAAATTAAAAGAAGTATAACAAATTAAACTATTCTGTTTTTATAAAACATATCTCTGTGAAACTCTGTTTACACTGTGTCCGCAGTGTTTAAATATTTTAACACAGAGTCCGCTGGGAAAAAAAGAGGAACACTGAGAAGATTTAAAAATGAAAGTACTATCTATACCCCCAAAAAAAATCTTTAATAAACGCTGAAGAGACTCTGCAACTTGTGGAGGATCTGCCGGAAAAAAACTTCAACTATTATGGCAAGAGTAAGCACCTACCTGAATTTTTCCCGCAACACCGAGGAAGTATTCAATTTTTACAAATCCGTATTTGGCGGTGAATTTAACGGGCATATAGCCCGCTTTGGCGATATGCCCCCGCAGGAGGGCATGCAGCCATTAGCTGAACAGGATAAAAACCTGGTGATGCATATGGAACTTCCCATTACTGGCGGGCATATACTCATGGGTACCGATGCTCCTGAATCATTTGGTTTTACTATTAATTTGGGAAACAATATGCATATTAACCTGGAACCGGATACAAGAGCTGAAACAAAGCGATTGTTTGAGGCGTTGTCTGCAGGCGGCAAGATTACCATGGAATTACAGGACATGTTCTGGGGTGCTTATTTCGGAAGTTGCACCGATAAATTCGGTGTACAATGGATGTTTAATTGCAATTCAAAATAAAATTCATTATTAAAACATTTTATCATGAACAACACTATTCATCCCTGTCTCTGGTTCGACGGTAATGCCAAAGCCGCCGCCGGTTTTTACTGCTCCATTATCAAGAATTCAAAAATAAGTTTTGATTCACCCATGGTGGTCATGTTTGAACTGGGCGGAAAAAAATTCATGGGGCTGAATGGCGGACCCATGTTCAGGATCAATCCATCCATTTCAATTTTTGTGCTGTGCGAATCCATTAATGAAACCAACGAAGTATGGAACAAGCTGCTGGATGGCGGAAAAGTAATGATGCCCATCGATAAATATCCCTGGAGTGAAAGATATGGCTGGGTGCAGGACAAGTTTGGATTAACCTGGCAGGTATCTGTTGTTTACAAGGAAGGCGACACACAAAAAATTACGCCATCCATGTTATTTACCGGCAACCAGTTTGGCAGCGCAGAGGAAGCTATTAATTTCTATACTTCTGTTTTTGATAACTCTTCAACCGATACGGTGATCCACCATTACCCGGAAGGAGATGCTAATGCGGGAAAAGTAATGTTTGCTGAATTTAAATTGAATCAATACCCCATTATTGCTATGGATGGGCCGGGAGAACATGGTTATACTTTCAATGAAGCTGTTTCATTGGTGGTAAACTGCGACACACAGGAAGAAATAGATTATTTCTGGAACAAATTTACAGCCCATGGTGGCCAGGAAAGCATGTGTGGCTGGCTCAAAGACAGGTTTGCTGTATCCTGGCAAATCGTTCCATCCATCATTGGAAAACTTATGAGTGACCCGGAAAAAGCGCCAAGAGTGATGCAGGCTGTTATGAAAATGAAAAAGCTTGACATTGAAACAATGGTAAACGCATAAGCTCACCCCTCACCGCTGCCCTCTCCACTTGTGGAGAGGGTGTGTAGAATTATTAAGAATGCAATAATGAACCGGACACAAATCAATTCGTATTTAACGTTCAGTGGTAACTGCCGTGAGGCAATGACATTTTATAAAGAATGTCTCGGCGGTAAACTCAGCCTGCAAACCATTGGTGAATCACCATTGGCAGAGAAGATGCCGGTAAAAATGAAAGAATTTATTTTACATTCCACATTAACCAAAGGCGCATTGGTACTGATGAGCACGGACATGGTGGGTGAAAACGGTCTCCACAGAGGAAATTCAGTTTCCCTGATGCTGAATTGCAGCAGCGAGGGCGAAATAAAAAGTTGTTTTGAAAAACTTTCATCCGGAGGTAAAAAAGATCATCCGTTGGAAGATAGTTTCTGGGGCGCCCTGTTCGGCGATCTTACTGACAAGTTCGGCAATCACTGGCTGCTTCATTTTGATAAGCACTCAAAAAACAAATAAGCTTCAGCTATCAATCAAATCAACAACCATGAAAAAAGGAATGGCTCCCGCCAAAACGGTGGATGAATACCTGGTGGCGTTTCCGGCAGCAGTTCGCAATGAGCTGCAGAGGCTTCGTCAAACCATCAAAGCAGCCGCCCCGAAAGCAGAGGAAGTAATAAGTTATCAAATGCCTGCCTATAAATACCAGGGAATGCTGGTATATTTTGCTGCCTGGAAAACTCATATTGGATTTTATCCTGCAGGAAGACTTGAAGCATTTGAAAAAGAATTATCCGGTTATGAAAGATCGAAAGGAACAATAAGATTCCAATTAGATCATCCGATCCCATTTGGTTTGATCGGTAAAATTGTAAAATTCAGGGTGAAGGAGAATGAAGAAAAGAAAAAAGCAAAGAAATAATTTCAGTTGCATCAATAGTTGAACCTGTAGCTGGCGAAGATGTCAGCATTGGTATTAATCCTGCTAAAAATAAAAAAAGGGCCCCATACCCGGAGCCCGTTGTGCTGAATAATAAGTTCCCTTATTTCAGATGCTTTGAAAGGTGTTTAGCCATATCAAACATAGATACCTGTCCTTTGCCACTAAAAACGGGTTTCAGTTTGGCATCAGCATTTATCATGCGTCCGTTGGCCTTGTCCTGCAGCTTGTTCTTTTTAATATAAATCCACATCTTTTTTACCACTTCAGTACGGGGTAATGCTTTACCGCCTACTATTTCAGCTAAAGCTGCGCTGGGAGTAAGTGGTTTCATAAATGCTGCCGATGGTTTGCGTGCAGATTTCTTTTTGGCAGGTTTCTTAGCAGCTTTCTTAGCTGTTTTCTTTGTTGCTTTTTTAGTAGCCATAATTTTTTCAATTTAGATTTTAATGGATGTTCAGTATTAACGGTAGCAAATATATAGGATTTTCATTGGGAAAACAGGTATGCATCTCATGTTTTTATACACCGTTGTCCACCACTCACCCGGGAGAAAAACAATCTGGCCTCCTGCATTTTCTCCGGGGAACCCGGAAACATTCTCCCGTTGTCTTCAGGACAATCCTTTTACATAATTATAAATAGCTTCCTGTGCATCAAGGGGAGGATCCAAAGCCGGTATCCGTTGATTCTCCAGGCTGCTGTTTAGCGATACAGCCTTCCTGTTATCGCTTAGCTGAAGTTTAAGGATATGACCTAATTGTTCACAAAGCCCTGCGTCATACACAGGGAAAACAACTTCAATACGGCTGTGCAGGTTACGGTTCATCCAGTCAGCGCTGCCCATAAAATAGAGTGGTTCGCTATTATTATAAAACACGAAGACCCTTGCATGTTCAAGATACCTGTCCACAATGCGATGCACGGTAATATTTTCACTCTGGCCTTCTATTCCCGGGGCCAGGCTGCAGATGCTCCGGATCAGCAACTGTACTTTTACACCTGCCCTGCTGGCTTCATACAATTTTTCAATCATGCTCCTTTCCTGCAGGTTGTTCAGTTTTATGATAATGCCGGCAGGCCTTCCTTTCTTTGCATTTTTTATTTCCTGCTCAACCAGTTTTTCAAAGCGTTTAACCATATTAAACTGTGATACCAACAGGTGACGGAAAGGTATTTTCATGTATTCTGAGGGTTGCTTGCGGCTTTGCAGGTATTCAAACAACCATTCCAGGTCCTGCCCGAATTCTTTGCTGGCTGTAAAAAAAACATGGTCAGTATAAAACCGGCCGGTGGCCTCATTAAAATTACCCGTGGCCAAAAAGGAATAATTTTTATCCCGGTGACCATCGGGATTGCTCTCCAGCCGTCTTATCAATGCAACCTTGGCATGCACTTTCAATCCCGGTATGCTATTGATAATTTTTATACCCGCCGCTTTCATCTTTTTTGACCAGCGAAGATTATTGGCTTCATCAAACCTTGCTTTCAGTTCCACAAACACGGTCACCTTCTTTCCATTCCTGGCAGCGCTTATCAGTGCATTCACAATATGTGAATCAGCTGCCACCCTGTACAGGGCAATATAAATTTCCCTGACATTGGGGTCTATGGCTGCCTCATTAAAGAAGCGAAGGATGTAATTATAAGAATGATAGGGCAGGTGCAGCAATTTCTCTTTCTCAGCGATACTTTGAAAAACAGATCGGTGGTTATCAAAGCCCGTACAGGATGCAGGCGGCCAGTTATTATAGATAAGCTTTCCCCGTCCGTCCTGGTCATCCGGGCGGGCTTTTTGAGGGTTTGGCAAACTGCTAAAGTCTTTCAGGTTATGATACCGGCCACCTTCCGCCATCTCATCGTTGTGCAGCATTAAATATTTCTGCACAAAATCTTTTACTGCTTCAGGCATGGCCTGGTCATATAATAAACGGGTAGCATGCCCAACTTCCCGTTTCTCCAGTTGCTTTTCTATTTTTTCAGCAATATCACCGATGAATTCATCTTCGATACTCATCTCTGCATCACGGGTCAGTTTCACACTCCACGCACCATGAATAGTAAACCCGGAAAATACTTCTTCAAGATTTTCCCTGATCACATCATCAAGAAAAAGGATATACTGGTCATCGCCCAGCATGGGCAATTCGAAGAAACGGGGAAGATTGGAAGACGGGATATTCAGTAATCCATGGAAATGTTTTCCCGGTTGTTCCGGCGATTCCAGGTCAACAATAAAATAAAGGGCATTGTTCTCCAGGAAAACATCAGCCTGGTTTTCCTTTCTTAAAATGATGGGCTGAAGAAAAGATAATACTTTGGATAAAAAATATTCCCTCACTGTTTCTGTATGTTCTGACCGGACAGGCTGATTGTAGTAAAGAAAAATATGATTTTCCGCCAGTTCAGGTAATACCTGTTTTGAAAGTATACTGCCAAATTCTTCCAGGTGACGGTGAACGGTTGCCTGCACCTGCTGCACCAGGCCTTTTGGATATTCTTCTTCTATGGATATTTTTTTAGACTCAATACTGGTGAAAGCAAAAATAGAAGGCATCCTCACCCGGAAAAACTCGTCGAGGTTGGAGGAAAAAATGGATAAAAAAGAGATCCGGCTGTACAGCGGAACAGTTTTATCTGCAGCTTCCATCAGCACCCGGTAATTAAAACTAAGCCAGCTCAGGTCACGGTTCAGAAAAACATATTTATCATCGGCCATAGAAACGGTTTATGGACTAAGATACTGGATTTTTCTTCGCTGTAAAGCGCTGAATGATACAATGAGTGGATTTCTTATAAATACCGCAAAACGACAGAAGCGCCTCCATGATAGACATATATATAGTAGATGCCGATAACCAGGATGAGCCCGATCAATCCGATCAGCCATAAACCCAGTAACACTTTCATATACCCGCCCCCTGATTTATACCCGAAGAGAGTCTTTAAACCCCATGCATAATAAAATGATTCCAGCAGAAGGCCTGCAAAAAAAAGCGGTAATGATGCTGATGTATTTCTAAAGAATGACATCCAGGGCGAAACAAGAATAGTTAACAGTATGCTGTTAAAACCGGTGAGCAAAATAAATGCAACAGCTATTTCGGCCATATTCCTGTTGCTATACCGGAAAAAAAGCCAGAGAAAAAAAGCAAAAAAAGGAGCAGTGATCAGGGTGCCGAAGTTCATGTTCTTATTAAAAAAATTCTGCGCTTTGGCTATTCGTTTCACTGTAAGCAAGTAAGTGCTTTTGGTCTTCTCGTCTGGTATCCGTGCCAACACCCGCTGGTCAGGAACAGGGTGAGCATCATAGGGCTTCAGCCAACTATTCATCAAAACCATGAAAGTAATACACAAGGCAAGAAAGGTAAAAGGATTAAAATATTTTTTTCTTTTCCCCTCAACATACTCAGTCACTACTTTACCCGGATGAGTAGCTAAACCTTTCAACAGGTTAAATATTCCCCTTTCAGCATAAAATATAGTTTGAAAAAAATCCCGCAGCAGGTTTTTAGTGGTGATCCGGGGAATGCTGGCTTTTTGCCCGCAGTGGGGGCAAAATTTCTGATTGGGCATCAAGGGAGTTCCGCAGTTCAGGCAGCCGGTCTGTAGCATGCCATTAAGGTAAATAAAAGCTGAGAATTGTGAAATAAAGAAATAATATTTACAACTATTTGAGGAAATATTTCTCAGCCAGTTTTGGAGGAGCCGTTGTACAATAAGCAACGGTCAGTGCATCTTTAAACATGGTTTTCTTTATCCTGCTCAATTCAATATATGTAGCGCCCTTTTTGCCCCAGCCTCCGGGGACCGGGTAGATAATGGTTTTATCAAATGCACAAAAAACGGATTGGTCAACCGGCGTTAGCTTCACCATCACTCTTTTTAGTTTTTCATCCAGGGTGGAAAATATCTTTTTCTTTACCCTGAATGCTCTCAGGTGAAAATGCGGATATTCATCCGTTTCAGGAAACGATAAAGCCATTAGCCTGACTGTTTTTGATGTAACCATTTCAGTACAAATTAAATAAAATTACAGACCTCTTAACATCCGGTATGATAAATATCACAACAGCTTTCTATAAGTTTTATTAGATTGCGACGGGTATCAGTCATGAAAAAAATAATTCTTGTCATATCGTCTATACTGTTTCTTGGCAGCTCAACCGAATTGCATGAATTGATCCGCCTGCCTCTTTTGCTGGAACATTATTACCAGCACCGTTCAGATGACCCTTATCTTTCCTTATTTGATTTTTTGAAAATTCATTATTCAGGGCAACATCCGAACGATAATGACGACAACGATGATAATGAACTCCCATTTAAATCGAAGGCCAGCTTAACTCATATAGACACAGCAGTTCCGCTTCGCCGGGTGCCTGATGAAAAACCAGTTTTTTCCCTGGCCGGAATGCTTATCATTCACTATGCAGAAGGAATCCCTGATAATACATCCTCTTCAATAATCCATCCTCCCCGGTTCGCATAATTATTTATGCACAGGAAACGGGCGGTTCATATAATTGATCCGCATTTTATCTTAACATTAAAAATTTATTAGTATGAATGCAGCACAAATTCATTTGGCGTTAAATCATGCGCCGCTATTTCTTTCTATTCTTGGGGGTGGGATACTCCTACTGGGTATGTTTAAAAAAAATGAGTCTTTTAAAAATTTATCCCTGTACTTCCTGGTAGCAGCCGCAATTTTCACTGCGCCGGTTTTCCTCACCGGTGAAGGCACTGAAGAGCTGGTAGAACATCTTCCGGGAGTTAACGAAACAGCCATAGAAAAACATGAGGATATGGCAAAAATCTCACTCATCATCATTATCATCACCGGAGTTATTGCGCTGGCTGGTTTATTTCTGAGGAAAAATGCAACTATTGCAAAGGCGATCCTTGGCATCAGCCTGCTTCTCTCTCTTGCTTCGTTCGGCACTATGGCAAAAACCGCCCACCTGGGGGGCCTTATCCGGCATAGCGAAATACAAAATGCCACAGGTTTGAATAATGAGAACAATAAAAAGGAAGTTGAAGAAAACGAAGAGGGTTCCGTCAATGCCCAAAAGGAAAACGAAAAAGCAGTAAAAGACAGTCTTAAACTACTTGAAAAAGAGGGTACCAAAAAAGACGATGATGATTAAAAAAGAAAGAGGTTGTCAAAAGTGAAGAATTTCAACATAGAAGGTACAGTCCCGATAACTATCTGGAAAAGTTACACAGAGAAAGTAAAATTGGAAATCAATATTCTGTGTAACACAGAATCACTGTGTTGAATATATTTTTGACAACCTCTTTTTTATTCAGTATAAAGCAAAACAAAAAAAACCACCTTACGGTGGTTTCCTGTTTAAAATGCTTTACGATTTTCAACCGGTGGTGCTTTCGGCCTCGTAAACCCTTTTTTCTTTATCAGATCTTTTATTTCAGTAATTGCTTTTTCAAGTTGGGGATCGGTTCCTTTCGCCATGGCTGTAAGATCTTCCGGCACTTCAATATCGGGGTCCACCCCATGTCCTTCTTTAAACCAGGTGCCATCGGGGTTGTACATCCGGAAAGTAGGTGCAGTGATACTACCGCCATCAATCAATTGCGGCACACCGCTGATGCCGATCAATCCACCCCAGGTTCTTGTTCCGATCAACGGCCCCAATTTCTTTTTACGGAAATAATCCGGAAATGCATCACCTCCCGAACCACTCCACCCATTCATCAGCATTACTTTCGGACCAAAATGTGCAAAGGGTGGCCACGGCCATGTTTCTCCATCACGTATAGCCCAGAATGCAAGCGGCTCACGGTTCAGTATTTCAATAAAGCGATCCGGTATTTGTCCGCCACTGTTAAAACGTTCATCGATCACCAATGCTTTTTTATCCCATTGTGCATTGAACTGGCGCACCAGTTCATTCTGGCCATCTATCCCGGTGCTTGGCACATAGATATAACCTACTTCGCCATTGCTCGCTTCCTCCACATGTTTGCGGTTACTTTCAATCCATGCAAGATTGCGCAACCGGCCTTCGTCACTCATCGTTTGCAGCTCTGTTGTTTTAGCACCATCCCATGAAGGTTTGCTGTTATAAGTTATTTCAACTGTTTTATTGGCCAATCCCTGGAATGCAGCAAAAGGTTCCTGTTCAGTTGTAAGCGGTATACCATTTACAGCAATTATATAATTGCCTTCTTTTATATCTACCCCGGGCTTATCAAGGGGTGAACGTACTTCAGCATCCCATGCTGCCGGCCTGATGATCTTACCTACTTTATAATAATTCCCTTCGGCCGCCCAGTTAATACCGAGATATCCTACCGGATCATTTTTAGCCTGTTCCTCATCGCCACCGGACCGATACGTGTGTGATGCATTTAATTCCCCGATCATTTCACCCAATACAAAATTTACTTCCTCGCGGCATGTTGCACCGTCCAGCATTTTCAGGTAACGTTCCTTCACAAGGTTCCAATCCACAGCATGCATACCGGCATCGTAGAAATAATCCCGTTCCATCCGCCATGTATCCAGGAATATTTGTTTCCATTCCTGCGCAGGGTTTACCAGCATTGTCATTTCGGCTGTTCGGATCGGTTTTTCAAATTTTTGATTTTCTTCCGGTTTGATCACTGCCCAGGTACCGGTACGCTGCACAAGTATTTTCTTTCCATCAGCCGCCATCCAGTAGCGGTTCACATCATCCAAAATCGTTTTCTCTTCTCTTTTTTCAAGATCAAAATATCTAACAACAGCTTTCCCATCACTTACTCCTGTATTCGGGAAACTTTGATAAATGATCTTCCCTTTCACGGCAGATATATTTCCATAATTACCGGCTTTTACCGGAAGGATGACCAGCCTCGATTCGAATCCATCAAAATCAATTTCAACGGGTGTAAGTTTTGGTTTAGCTGCCGGCGCAACTACCGTTGCCATCTCCTTTTTCTTTGCAGAGTCTATGGGTTCATCCGTTTTTTTTATTTCTACTTTATCATTTTTTGGGCTTAATAATGATAGCGTACTTTTCATTAAACTGATAACAGCAGGTTGTGCACTGTTGGGATAAATAAAAGTATTATCTATGCTGCTGTAGGCAGGTTGAAAACTCTGCCGGGTAAGCAGGTACAGGTATTTGCCATCCGGGTCAAAATAAGGAGATAAGCAACTGTAGTAACCGCTTGTAGCCTGTTGCATTTTTTTGTTTTGCAGATCATAAACAAAAACAGCCGTGTGATAATTTTCAATATCACGGCTGTAGGCAAGCCATCTGCTGTCAGGTGACCAGTTGCAGGTAAATCCTTCCAGTTGCCCATGAGACATTCTCAATCCCTTATCCACATCATAAGTTTGCCCGGCGCTTAAATCATAGATTTTTATCCTCATGGCTTTATCAATAAAAGCAAGCTTCTTACTATCCGGCGACCAGAATAAATTATACCGAAAACCCGGACCATAGCTGGTTAATTTTTTGGCGGAACCTTCTTTACCGGGTTCCATCACCCATAATTCATACTCCCCTGACTGATCACTCCAGTAAGCCACCCTGCTTCCATCCGGCGACCAAGCGGGATAACGTTCAGCAACCCCGGAACTCCTGGTGAGATTTTTAACATAACCGTTTTCAGCAGGTGCTGAATAAATTTCCCCTCTTGCTTCTATGAGGACACGGTTACCATCCGGGCTGATGGTTATATGCTGAATATATTTATCCGTTGTTTCAGAAGCAGGTTTCAAACTGACTTTATCGGTTACCACATTTATCTTTACTTCTTTAGCTTGTTGTGAAGCGAGATGGAAAAGGTATAATTTCCCGCCTGCTTCATACACGATATCTTCAGGTCCGAGCGAAGGAAAATGAACGTCATAATCTTTATATTTAGTGATCTGCTCAAAAGTTTTTTTGGTTATATCATACCGCCAGAGATTCATCCTTAATTCAGGCCCCCGGTCAGTAATAAAATATATATGATTGCCATGCCACATCGGCAATTCATCTGCAAAATCCGTTTTTGAAGAAATGTTTTCAGAACCCTGATCCTTAAAATTGAAAATGTGAATATCGGCGCTCAAACCTCCCTGGTATCGTTTCCATGTTCTGAAAACGGTGCTACGAAAAGTAAGTGCCATTTGTTTTCCATCCGGTGAATAAGTTCCAAACTCTGCGTAAGCCAATGGTAATTTTTCCGCAACGCCTCCTGTTGAGGGAATGGTAAAAAACTGGTTATACCTTTCCCGGCCAGCTTCACGGCCCGATGCAAATAAGATGCGTTTCCCGTCGGGTTGCCAATCTACTACCCTGTCAGGTGAACCATGTTGCGTTACACGCAAAGGCACAGCGCCTGAAACAGGCATAGCATAAACATCCTGGTTGCCGTCGTAATTTCCTGTAAAAGCAATTGTTTTTCCATCGGGAGAAAATTTCGGAAAACTTTCCACCCCGGCAGGTGAACTTAATTTAATAGCAGTGCCGCCTTCTTTACTTACTATCCAGATATCATTGGCATAGGTAAATACAATCTGTGATTGTGATACATCAGGGAAACGGAACAGGGCGGCATCAATTTGTGCTGATGAGTTCAGGCAGGTAATAAAACCAGATAAACAAACAATGAAAGTTTTTTTCATAATTATTCCTGTTTAGTTAGTTTAAATAAAACGGATCTGACAGAGCGGGATATTTTCCTATAAAGCAGGGATACTGAGAAATATTCTCCTCTTCACTGCAAGGAACTTAAACTTAGGGTTTTTCCTGATATAAAAACAAAATATATGATAACTGGAAATTTACACTTACAGCCGAAGATATGCTGTGATGTGTTTTATTTAAACCACCTCCCCCTCCAGGTCATAATCATAAGCTTTGGTGATCTTTACATTTACAAATTCACCAATGAGTAATTTTCTGGAAGAATGTATCACCACTTCATTGTCCACCTCTACAGAATCAAATTCCGTGCGGCCCAGGTAACGACCGGCTTCTTTTTTATCAATAATGGTTTTGAAGATCTTTCCAACCTTTTGCTGGTTGAGTTCAAAAGAAATCTCCTGCTGCACTTCCATGATCTCCTGCGCCCTTCTTTCTTTTTCCTGAGCAGGCACATCATCATTTAATGCAAACCCACTGGTTCCTTCTTCATGTGAATAGGTAAAGATACCCACCCTGTCAAAGCGTTGACGTTGCAAAAACACTTTCAGTTCTTCCACATCATCATCGGTTTCACCGGGGAACCCGGCGATCAACGTTGTACGTAAGCAAATGCCCGGCACTTTTTCCCGGATGGCAATGATCAATTCTTCCATCTCTTCCCGGCAGATCTGCCGCTTCATGACTTGCAGCATATTGTTGGCAGCATGCTGCAGGGGCATATCGAGGTAGTTGCAGATATTATCTCTTTCTCTTATCACATCCAAAATTTCCAGGGGAAACTTAGACGGGTAAGCATAATGTAACCGTATCCACTCCAATCCTTTCACATCAGCCAGCCGGTGAAGCAAATCGGGCAACATTCTTTTTTTGTAAATATCAAGACCGTAGTAAGTTAGTTCCTGCGCGATCAGCATTATTTCCTTCACTCCTTTCTTTACCAATCCTTCTGCTTCTTTCACCAGTTCTTCCATTGGTTTACTCACATGCTGTCCCCTCATAAGAGGAATAGCACAAAAAGCACAGGTGCGGTTGCAGCCTTCAGAAATTTTTAAATAGGCATAATGAGAAGGGGTGGCTAAAAAACGTTCTCCAACTAATTCTGTTTTATAATCAGCTTCGAATTGCTTCAGGATCATCGGCAACTCCATCGTACCGAAATAAGCATCTACTTCAGGTATCTCCTCTTCTAAATTTTTTTTATACCGTTCACTTAAACATCCTGTCACATATACTTTATCAATTTTGCCCCGCCGTTTCAGTTCCACCTGGTTCAGGATGGTATTGATACTTTCTTCTTTTGCCTTTTCAATAAAACCACAGGTATTTACAACAACGATATTATGATCTGATTTTTTATTCTCATGCACCACATCAATATCATTGGCCAGCAACTGGCCGCTCAGCACTTCGCTGTCCACCATATTCTTGCTGCACCC
>CAZGGQ010000056.1:0-26430 GCA_964525285.1 uncultured Chitinophaga sp. | reverse complement strand
TGCGGGCCGGGTGGCAATTCCTCCCCAATTAATACCATTGCTGCTGTGCTGCACTTCAAAGTTGCGGGTGTTTTGCTCCTGGGCGGTAGCCCATTTCAGCAGCGCCTTTTTGTTTTGTTTGGTAGCCGTGAACGACAGCCAAACAAGGGGAAGCGGAGTAGATAAATGGGCAAGAGTAAGTTCGCTCATTGAATTGATGATTACCCCGTTAGTCAGTACAAAATTATTTATTGCGTCCCGGTTGCTGGCAGGATAATAAATCCAGGATGTTGTTCCGTTGTGTATATTGAGAGTAAGTAAATTTTCAGGAATTCCGTTCAGCTCTGTATCAAGATAATTAATCTGCACCGAACCACTGTAAGGATTTGTGTTGTTGGCGAATTGATAGACCCGGGAAATGTAGGGATTAGAAGAAGTATGAATGAGGGTAGTGGATCTGCTCAGTGTATTGTCGCTGATCGTAAAATCTGCAGAGGGGATAAGCGTAAGACTATCTATCTGAAATATGGTGCCATTCAGGATGGTTAAATCGGTACCGGCGGAAACTTTTAAAACCTGGGTCTGTGCATTGCCTGTCAACAACAGGCCGGTAAATAGAAATAATAATTTTCTCATTTCAGCATTTTTAGAGTTTTTGTTAAACCCTAGCACAAAGTTTTCCTTTCTAACGATCTAAAGAACTATTTTATCTAATGAATGCTATTACCGGCGCCGGGTGAAGTGCAGAAATTTGTAATTCATTTGCCTGATCAATACAAATTAGTAAATAAAAGCTATGTAAAAAATTTTTTCACTTTAAACAGTCAAACTTAAGCTGATGAGGAAAAAAATAATTAGGCTGAAAATGATTTTAAACCATTCAGGCGTGAACCGAATCAATTTGTATACTAATTTACTTGCTGGGGAAGGCCGATTCCGGCGTTAAAATGATTCTACTCCTTATTCCTCGTATCCATCGCGATCTTTTTCCTGTTCAAATATTTTCCAAAAGAAATACCATAGGCCCGGTGCCGGATCTTGGGACCGCCGTCGGCATTGCTGGTGCTGGCCATGCCGTGGGTGTATTGTACAAAAAACATAAAGCCGCCGCCGGTCTCGTAGCCAATTTGTGCAAGCATGTTCGCAGAGAAGTGGCCATAATCTCCGTTACTGAACACCATATTGCGGCTTACAGAACCGCCGGCTTTGAGGTTATAGGTTTCTTTGCCGAATAAATGAAAATCCAGGGAAGGCCCTGCTTTTATAAATACATGACCCGGTTGGTCACTGAGATCAAATTGCAGTAATGCCGCCAGTTCAAAAGTATGGATGCTGGTATTATTATCTTTTGCATTTGTATCGGGCGGAAAAGCATACCCGGTGAAAGCAACTTTATATCCCTTCATGCTGTAAAATGCAGCCGGGGAAAAAAACAACTTGTTCTCAAAAGGAACTTTGAAACCAACCCCTGCCTGGAAACCATATTTTATTTCATTTTTTTGCTTTTGATTCAGGATCGTATAGCGGGCGCCTGTTGCCTGCGGCCCGGCAAAAAGACCGACTTCAACCTGGCTGCGTACGATTAATGTTATGAATAAGGTAAAAGAAAGGCAATAAATTCTCTTCATAATCAGAATGTGGATGGTGCAAGCGGTAAAAATAGAAATTAAAACCCGTAAAGCAAAGCTTTGAATTTTTTCCCGCAGATTACGCTGATTTCTCCGCTGATTTTGCAGAATAGAATCAGCGATTATCTGCGAATATAATCTGCGTCATCTGTTGGAAAAGACCTAAAACTTCTTCGCCGGATCTTTTATTTCAGCACTTTGATTATACTGAAGTGAATTTCCTTTGGGAATGGATAGGCTTTCCCATTTTCCCCCTTTTATCATTTTACCAACAAAAAGTATTTGCCCGATATGATGAGGATAATGGGCGAGTTGCCGGTTAATGGCATCAATAACTGTCAGTGGCTCTTCGCGGATATGAATAATTTTCAACAGATCATCTTCAGTTAATGAATCTAAGGTATCCAAAAAACATTTCCATCCTTTTTCCCAACGATCAATGATCTGTTGTTTGGAATATGTATGAATTTCAAATTCATCATCCCGCTGCCGCCATTCTTTTTCTCCATCCTCTGTCAGGAAATTGGTGAAACGGCTGAGCATATTGCCGGCTAAATGCTGTACAATAATTGCAATGCTGTTCGATTCTTCATTCGGTCGAAAATGAAGATCCTTTTCATCCAGTTGCTCAAATGCTTTTTCGCCGAGGTCTTTGTAATACTTCACCCGGCGATTGACTGTTGCTAGATATTCTTTTCCAATTGTATTCATAACTCAGTGTATTGACCAATGGCTAATAGCTAACGGCTAACAGCTCTTCCTCACCAACCTTCCGCCGCATCTCCACCCCGCTTATCAGCGACGGCTTCAAATTTTCCATTGGATAAAACTTTGATCACTTCCGTTCTGCCGATGCCGCTTCTCTGATTAATTATATATCCCATTTTTTGCAAAGCGTCACTGACATCCCCGGGAAAACCTTTTTCCAACTCTAAGGTATCGGGCAACCACTGATGGTGAAACTTTGGTTTCCAAACTGCGTCTTCGGTATTCATTCCAAATTCAATGATATTAACTATGGTTTGAAATACGGAAGTAGGAATGGTGGTGCCCCCCGGAGTTCCCAGAACGATAAAAGGTTTATTGTCTTTTAAAACAATGGTTGGTGTCATCGAACTCAACATACGTTTGCCGGGAACAATCGCATTGGCTTCGCCGCCGATGGCGCCGTACATATTCGGCACACCCGGTTTAATGCTGAAATCATCCATTTCATCATTCAGAAAAAAACCAGCCCCCCCGACAACGGTTTTACTTCCATAAGAATCATTCAGGGTAGTTGTTACCGCCACGGCATTACCATCCTTATCAATCACACTAAAGTGGGTTGTTTCTTCGCTTTCATACACGGAGGCCTGTCCTGGTTTAATAGTGGTACTGGTACCTGCTTTGCCAGGATCATAATCATTCATCCTGGTTTCTAAATAATTCTCACTAGTCAATGCTTTAACCGGCACTTTATAAAAATCCGCATCGCCCATATATTCCCCACGGTCGGCAAAGGCACGTCGTTCCACTTCGGTCATTAATTGCACAGCCTGAGTAGAATGAAAGCCCATGGCAGCAATATTTCTTTTCTCGATCATCTTCATCATCTGGTGGAGTAATAGTCCACCGCTGCTGGGCATGGGCATGCTCACTATTTTGTATCCCTTGTAATCAAATGAATGTGGTTCCCTTTTTTTGGCTGTGTAATTTTTCAGATCTTCCAAAGAAATAATGCCTCCGCCTTTTTTCATTTCTTCCACGATCAATTTGGCTGTTTCGCCTTCGTAAAAACCGGCAGCGCCATGGTCGCTGATCCTTTTCAATGTATTGGCAAGGTCAATCTGTAGTAATGTATCGCCGGCTATCCAGGGAAGTTTTTTTACAAACACCGGCATTACTGTATTAAACTGTTTTAATTGATCCTGCAAATCATTTAGCGCTTTCGCCTCCCGTCCGCTGATTGCAAATCCTTTTTCAGCAAGATCAATGGCCGGTTGAATCAGTTTTTCGAAAGGAAGTTTTGCATATTTATAGCAGGCAAACAGACCTGCCACTGTTCCGGGCACCCCACTTGACAATTGACCATTCTGGCTTTTATCAGTTCTTGCCTTGCCATCTGCATCGATGTACATATCCCGGTGCGCTTTACCCGGCGCCATTTCCCTGTAGTCAATTGAAACCAATTCGCCATTGCCTAATCTTGCCACAAAAAAACCACCACCACCTAAATTTCCTGCCTGGGGATATACAACAGCCAAAGCCAGTTGTGTGGCAATTGCTGCATCTATGGCATTGCCTCCCATTTTTAAGATTTCAACTCCTATTTTACTTGCCAGCGGGTGCGCAGATACCACAGCTCCATTATCGCAGGTAATAGTTTTTTGCGTGTTGTATTGGTAAGGATTAACAGTAACTGTAGTATTGCTGTTTTTCCTGCTGCTGTTGCAGGATACAACAGCAGATAAAATAACGAAGAGAAATAAATACTTCTTCATGTTCTTCTGTTCATTTGCTGAAAAGGTAGGGTATCAGTCTGAAAAAAGTAAATATTTTCTACAAAGACCTTTAGATATCAATAGGCCTTTGTGGGAGACAAAATTGAAACTGAGACAACTACTTCCGAAAGGTACTTAAATCCGGAAAAACAGGATTGCTTATATTGCTTCTTCAAATTTCTTATCATGCTGAAAAAGATGCTGGCTTTTGTTTTCATGTCGATGATGGTATTTGTTTCAGAAGCGCAACTGAAGACTCCCGAAGAATTCCTTGGTTACAATATCGGAAGTCATTATACTGCACACTGGAAGATCGTAAATTACTTCAATCATGTTGCGGCCAATGCATCTTCGCAGATGAAACTGCAGCAATACGGCGAAACCAATGAAGGGAGGCCTTTGCTGCTTGCCTTTATTTCAACGGAGGAAAATATTTCAAATCTTGAGAACATCCGTAAGAATAATCTTCGCCTGGCTAATCTGGGTTCTGATAAAATAGCTGCCAGTGAAAATGCCCCGGCCATTGTGTGGCTAAGCTATAATGTGCATGGCAATGAAGCCTCCAGCTCTGAAGCAGCTATGCTCGCCTTATATGCTTTATCCGATCCTTCCAATACTAAAACAAAAGAATGGTTAAAGAATACTGTAGTGATCATTGATCCCTGTATCAATCCTGACGGAAGGGACAGGTATGTGAACTGGTATAATTCTGCTGTTGGAAAAAATTTTAACCCGCAACCGATGGCAAGAGAACACCGGGAACCATGGCCGCAGGGAAGAACGAACCACTACAATTTTGACCTGAACCGTGACTGGGCCTGGCAAACACAGGTGGAAAGCCAGCAACGCATCAAAATATATGACCAGTGGATGCCGCAGGTGCATGTGGATTATCATGAGCAAGGGGTGAACGAGCCTTACTATTTTGCCCCGGCTGCAGAACCGTATCATGAAGTGATCACTCCCTGGCAACGTGAATTTCAAACCAGCATCGGTAAGAACAATGCAAAATATTTTGACCAGAACAACTGGTTGTATTTTACCAAAGAGGTATTTGATCTTTTCTATCCTTCTTATGGAGATACTTACCCGCTGTACAATGGATCTATCGGAATGACCTACGAGCAGGCAGGCATTGCAGCCGGGCTGGGTGTCGTTACAGACGAAGCCGACACCCTTACACTGGGAGACAGGGCCATGCATCATTTCACCACATCCATGAGCACCGTGGAAATTTCATCATTGCATGCAGGAAGGCTGCTGAAAGAATTCAGGAAATATTTCAACACTGCCATCAGTACAGGATATGGCGAGTATAAAACTTATGTAATAAAAAACCTGCCACAGGATGCACAGCGTATTGATCAGTTGCTTGACCTGATGGATAAAAATGGTATTCAATATGGGCTTGGTTCAGGTAGTGGCAAAGGATACAATTATATAACAGGGAAGGAAGAAACATTTTTGGTAGCGGCCAATGATATTGTCATCAGTTCTTACCAACCCCGTTCAGCGCTGGTCAATGTTTTATTTGAACCCAGATCAAAATTGTCTGATTCTGTTACTTATGATATTACTGCCTGGTCCCTGCCTTATGTGTACGGGTTGACGGCATGGGCGTCAAAAGATAAAATAACCGGGGTTGGAATTGTGGCAGGAACAACAGTTTTGAATAAAGAAACAGAATATGGCTATGTGTTGCCATGGAATGGAGTAAGAACGGTAAAGGCTGTTGGCCAGTTGTTGCAAAAGGGAGTATTGCTGCGTTTTGCAGAAGAACCATTCGAGATAAATGGTAACAAGTTTGACCGTGGCGCTGTTATTATTTTAAAAACTGCAAATAGAAAAACTGGTAGTAATTTTTTTGCGATGGTAAGACAGGTTGCCGATGCCTGCAATGTTCAGTTGTATCCTGTTACAGGCGGCATGGTAGATAAAGGTTTTGACTTTGGAAGTGATAAAGTGCATCCGATGAAGGCTCCCAAAGTTGTATTGGTGACAGGTGATGCTATCGGCACTACTGCGGCAGGCAGTATCTGGTATTTCTTTGAACAGGAAATTGATTACCCGGTTACCCAGGTGAATATAACAGACCTCGAGCGTCTGAACTGGAATAATGTGGATGTGCTCATCATGCCCGATGGTAATTACAGGTTTCTGAATAATAAGGAAGACATGGAAACATTTAAAAGCTGGGTAAATAAAGGCGGTCGTGTTATTGCGATCGAGAATGCAGTAGCCCAGCTGGCAAAAGCGGATTGGGGAATCAAAGCTAAAAAGGCAGATGAAGCAGAAAAAAAAGACAGTAACTCAAACTACAGTTCATTAAAAATTTATGAAGATCGTGAAAGGGGAGCCGTTTCCGGCACTACACCGGGTTCCATCTGGAAAGTGACAATGGATAACACACATCCCCTGGCCTTTGGTTACCCTGATTATTATTTTACCCTGAAGCAGGATGATAATATTTATGAATTCATGAAGGATGGCTGGAATGTGGGAGTAATAAAAAAAGAAAACCAGGTGGCTGGCTTTGTCGGGGCAGGGCTTCGGCCTAAACTGAAAGACGGTTTACTTTTTGGGGTACAAAGCATGGGCAATGGTTCCATTACTTATCTCGCTGACAATGTAATGTTCCGCAGTTTTTGGGAAAACGGAAAGCTGATGTTTTGTAATGCTGTATTTCTCGTCGGGCAATAATATTATCCTTGATCTTCTTTACCAAAAAAAAACAAAATGATAAAAAAATTGATCATCATTGCAACGCTGGTTGCCGGACTTGATGCCTGCAAATCGAAATCCAAAGCAGCATATAATTACAGCAGCGACATGGTGGCAAAGGAAAACAACCTTCGGCCGGAAGTGAGGGCTACAGAAAGTAACGTTAAGAAATATTACGAAGCGGGACAGTACGACAGCATTGCCGTTGCGGGAGAAAATATGGAAAATCTGGTGCAAAAGACAATTGATGAAATTAATGCCATGCCTGTTCCTGTGGCAAAAGAAGCGGATAAGTTTAAAGCTGCGGTGATCCGGTATTTTATATTTATTAAAAGCCTGTATATGGATTACAAAGAATATGGACGGGCAGTGACAGTTGAAAAAAGACAGGAAATAATGCTGGATATCCAAAAGATCGTGAGTCAGAAACAGGATCATCTTGATGAAATGCAAGATGCCCAGCGGAAATATGCAGAGGCCAATGGCTTCAAGGTTAAAGCAAAGCTGGATTGACAGTCGGTTGTTTCAGCCGGGAGCCTTGAGTCAGGAGTACATTAGCCGCAGGGCCTGCCTGTCGGCAGACAGGTTCGCAGGGGGCTTAAGCAAATGCTGAATCAAACAAACTATCCGTAGGGACTATGGGCAGTGATAATTTTACCCAATTGAAAGTGATGGAATCCATTGCTGCCGAAAAAGTGAAGATAATGCCCGATGTATTAATTACCGGAAATGGCGACAGCGCCAACGGAGCCATCAGTGGCCTGCCTGGGTTTCAGTTGCCGGAGAAATTAGGTAAGAAGGTCAGTGCTGAGGATAAAATAGGCAAGAAAAGTTAAACGGAAGTTATTAAAATATTGGAAGGTTTCGATCCCCTCTCGTTTAAAAGAGACGGGATCTTTTTTTATACCGGCGGTTTCAATAGCTTCATAAATAGCAGTTATATTCGCTGAATAATTTCAGTAATGAAAAAAGCGATCTTTCTTGTTTCTTTCGTCTTGTGCCTTGCGCCTTGTGCCTTGTGCCAGTCTCCGCAAAGCTGGACCTCCGCCGAAATGTACCAGGCCTTGCGAAAGTTGAATGTACTCGGCTCGGTTTTATATGTAGCCGCACACCCGGATGATGAGAATACAAGGCTGATTTCTTTTTTATCTAAGGATAAATTGTATCGCACCGGTTACCTGTCTATGACAAGAGGAGATGGCGGGCAAAACCTGATTGGTGATGAACAGGGAATTGAATTAGGTCTGATAAGAACGCAGGAATTGCTGTCTGCCAGGAGGATTGACGGCGGCGAACAGTTTTTTACAAGGGCCATTGATTTTGGTTATTCCAAAACAGCAGAGGAAACTTTTATCAAATGGGACAAGGAAAAAATTTTGAGCGATGTGGTGTGGATTATCAGGAAGTTTCAGCCCGATGTTATCATTACAAGGTTTCCCACAACCGGCGAGGGCGGTCATGGTCATCATACGGCTTCCGGTATTTTAGCCAATGAAGCATTTGCTGCTGCGGCTGACCCCAATCGCTTTCCGGAACAACTAAAATATGTGCAAACCTGGCAGGTAAAAAGGGTTCTCTGGAACACGTTCAATTTTGGGGGCAACAACACCCAACGGGATGATCAGTATAAAGTAGATGTTGGTGGTTATAATCCTTTATTAGGAAAAAGCTATGGTGAAATTGCTGCAGCCAGCCGCAGCCAGCACAAGAGCCAGGGATTTGGTGTGCCTGCCAGCAGGGGCGAGGCACTGGAATATTTCAAGGCCACGAAAGGAGATCAGCCTGCGAATGATCTGCTGGATGGAGTGGATCTGACCTGGAAAAGAGTGGCCGGCGGAGCAACCATTGAAAAACTCGTTGACAGTATAGCTGCATCTTTTGATTTTCTGCATCCCGAAAAATCGGTGAAAGGGTTGGTAAGATTATACCAGGCATTGCAATCATTGCCTGATGGTTACTGGCGAAAAAAGAAATTGGCAGAAACACAACAATTGATTGAACAATGCAGCGGGCTGTTTTTAGATGCAACGGCTTCTGAGCAGTTTGCCGTGCAAACCGATTCTATAAAACTTAATTTTTCTTTCAATAACCGCATGGGAACAGATGCTGAATTGCAAAAAGTACAGGTAGATAATTTTGATTCCAGTTTTTCCAAAACATTGGAAAGAAATAAGAATTTCAATTTTTCAAAAACGATTTTTGTTCCGGCAGACAAACATGTTACACAGCCTTATTGGTTAGCCCAAAAAATGGAAGAAGGATATTTTAATGTAACCAATCAGCAATTGATTGGACAGCCAGATGTGGACCCGTCATATCAGGCATCAATACAGCTGAAAATTTATGGAGAGCATTTTAATTTTATCAGGCCCATTACATATAAGTTTACCGATCCGGTAAGAGGTGAATTATATGAGCCCCTTGTAGTACTTCCTCCGGTTTTGGTTTCACCGGATGAAAAATATAAAATCTCAAAGGGTAATAACAATTTTGAAGGTGTCTTAAATCTAACAGGAAAGAAAAAAGGATTCAAAACTTTCCTGGATGGCGTGGGAAGAGACCAGGTGGACCAGGTAAAAGTTGTGTACTCTCCGGATAAAATGGAATTCCCGGATAAAAACCAAACAATACCTGTTAGTTATTCTATTCAGGCCAATATGGATAACGATTATTATTTTGCCATTGATGCCAATAACGGAAGAAAAGATGTTTATCACCTGGGCATGAAGGAAGTGAAGTATGATCACATCCCTTATATCAATTATTTTACGATTGCAACTGTCAACAATAAAAAACTCGATTTAAAAACTTACAACAAAAAGATCGGGTACATCGTAGGAGCCGGGGATAAAGTGCCCGAATCACTGGAACAGATGGGCTTTGAAGTAACGTTGTTGTCAAATAAAGAACTGTCGAGAAATAATCTTAACCAGTTTGACGCTATCATTACCGGTGTAAGGGCATACAATACACACAGCTGGATGAATAATCACTACGACAAACTGATGAAGTATGTGCATGAAGGCGGCAACCTGATTGTTCAGTATAACACCAGTAACCAGATTGGCCCGGTGAAGGCAAAGATAGGTCCCTACAATTTCAACATCAGCAGAACAAGGGTCACCGATGAAAACGCTGCCGTTACTTTATTAAAGCCGGCACACCCTGTATTTAATTTCCCCAATAAAATAACCGATGACGATTTCAAAGGCTGGATACAGGAAAGAAGTATCTATCATGCCAGCGATACAACTGGTAAATTTGAAAAATTGATTGGCATGGCCGATCCGGGAGAAAAATCAGATGACGGAAGTTTGATAGTTGCCAAATATGGGAAAGGATGGTTTACCTATACAGGGATTGTATTTTTCAGGGAGTTACCAGCGGGTGTGCCCGGTGCATACCGCTTGCTGGCAAATATCCTTGCCTTAAATAAAAAGAAAGCATTTTAGACATACCTCCCCTAAATCCCCTCCAGGGGCGGGAGAAGGTTGTGTCAATAGGTAGCTTGGGGAGAAGTCAAAAAATTATGTATGGCAGGACAACAAAAACCGGATGTACGTAGAGGAGAGATGGCTTTCATATTTGCTATTGTATTGGGACTTGCCGTGGGTATCATCATCAAGAAAGTTAGGATCGGGATATTGATAGGGTTGGTTCTGGGAATAATTATTGTGCTGACCGGCTGGTTACGTTCAACAAGAAAATAGTTCATGTCAACACCGGATAACGATAAGGCGCCCTTCTTCAAGAACTGGAACTACTGGTATGTACTGGTCATTGGCTTTCTCATTGTATTGATCATCCTCTTCAGTCTTTTTACCAAAAAATTTGCATGAGCCAGCTTGATTGGATAGTTCTGATTGTTACGCTGCTGGCTATTATCACCTATGGCTTGTATAAAAGCCGCACCTCTCACAACCTGGATGGTTATTTTTTATCGAACCGCAGCATGCCCTGGGGTCTGGTATTGTTGAGCATTATGGGCACCCAGGCCAGCGCCATTACTTTTCTTTCGGCACCCGGGCAGGCTTACACCGACGGCATGCGATTTGTTCAATACTATTTTGGCATTCCGCTGGCCATGGTGGTGATTTGTATCTTCTTCGTTCCCATTTTCAGCAGGTTGAAAGTTTATACGGCGTATGAATACCTGGAAAACCGCTTTGATAATAAGACAAGAACACTTACTTCTTTTTTGTTTTTATTACAAAGAGGTTTGTCAACCGGTATCAGTGTATTTGCTCCTTCCATTATCCTTTCTTCTTTGTTCGGCTGGAATATTTATTACACCAATATCCTGATGGGCGGCCTTCTTATTATTTATACCATGAGTGGCGGCGCCAAAGCAGTGGCTTACACACAGCAACTTCAACTCATCATCATTTTTATCGGTATGTTCCTGGCGGGATATATGGTGGTAAATATGCTGCCCAAAAATGTAAGCTTTGGAAACGCGTTAGAGCTAAGTGGTAAGTTGGGTAAGCTGAATGTTATCACCACTGGTTTTAATAAAGGACATTTCAACTGGAGCGACCAGTACAATCTATTTAGCGGACTGATAGGAGGTTTTTTCTTGGCCCTTTCCTATTTTGGAACTGACCAGAGCCAGGTGGGGCGTTATCTTACTGCCAAAACATTAAAGCAAAGCCGTCTTGGGTTATTGATGAATGGATTTGTGAAAGTCCCCATGCAGTTTGCTATTCTCCTGATCGGGGCATTGGTATTTACTTTTTATCAATTCAACAAGGCCCCTATTTTTTTTAATGATGTCCAGGTAAAAAAACTGGAACAATCTGTTTATAAAGATTCTTTCCTGCTGGCCCGGCAACGGTATGAGCATGTAATTAATCAAAAGCAACAGGTGGTAGTTACTTATTCTGCCGCATCAGACAATAATAATACGGTTCAGAAAGAAGCATCTTTATCAGAACTGCAAAATCTTCAAAAAGTTTCAGATAGCCTGAGGGGGCAAGTTAAAAAATGGCTCAACACAAAAGCTGTTGGCGGCGATGGCAATGATACTAATTATATTTTTCTGCGTTTTGTTGTAGATTATCTGCCTGTGGGGCTGGTGGGTTTGCTTATTGCGATCATTTTCCTGGCATCATGGGGCAGTATTGCAGCAGCCATTAATTCACTGGCCTCCTGTACGATGATCGACTTTCACAGGCGATTCACCAAAAAGAAGGAAAGCGGAGAAGATGAATATCGTTTATCGAAATGGTACACCCTGGCCTGGGGGATTTTTTGTATTGTCGTCGCCATGTTCACATACAATATCGGCAATAGCCTGATCGAAGCAGTGAATGTGTTGGGATCCCTTTTTTATGGAGTGATATTGGGCGTTTTTTTAGTGGCTTTTTTTATTAAGAAAATTAAAAATGGGCATGTTGTTTTCTGGGCGGCAGTCTTAGCCGAGTTGCTGGTACTAACAGTTTTTATCCTGACCAAAACCGGCGTATTAAAAATGGGTTTCCTCTGGCTGAATCCGATAGGCGCTTTTGCTGTAATCTTATTTAGTTTGATTTTAAATACTGTAGTAACAAAAAAAATAGCCCGCAGTGAGGCTATTTAATATTATCGGAATCTTAAGTCCCCTTCAGGGGGGCTGGGTTTATTTATTCAATTCTGCCAGCAATTTTTCATTCAGTTTCACATAATCATCATTCTTGGCTGTGATAGCTAATTCCTTTGATTTTTCAGCGGAAACTTTGGCTTCATCTTTCTTACCAAGTTTAGCCAGGCAATTGGCTCGCTGGTGATAGATCCAGAAAGCAGTAGGATTGAGTTCAACAGCTTTGTCAAACCAGGCTAATGCCTGGTTCAGGTCCTTGCCATTATCCATATAGTACATGGCCGCATTGAAATAAGGACGGTTATCCTTATTCATCAGTTGGTCGATCTGTGCCATTACTTTTGTTTCTACATCGACAGCAATCGGTAATGCAACGGCTGTTTTATCCCACATAAGGCGCAAATCACAGCTTGCAGGTTTCACATTGGCAAATTGCATGGTAAATGTTTCCACGCTGGTTTCCAGTTCCAAAGTGTTTGCTTCCACTCTTACTACATCCTGGTCCTGTTTATAATCTGCAGGGCTCGTTACGTCAGTTTGTTTACTGATGATAATGATCCAGCTTTTTTTATCAGGGATAGTGAGCAAACCATATTTCCCGGCAGCAACTTTAGTTCCCCCGATTGTTACTGCCTCTCCAAATGTCAGCGTTGAAGCCTGGTTGGCCCCTGTACGCCATACTTTACCAAATGGAACCAGGTCTCCAAAGATCTTTCTTCCTTTCATTCCGGGGCGGGAATAAGAAAGTTCTACATTGGAAAGTCCGAAATCCTGTTTGATGGTTTGTGTAGGACTGGGCGCCGGTGTTTTTAATTGCGCATCAGCATTAATTAACATAAAGGCAGCAATGGCTGCGAGAAATATTTTTTTCATAAAAAGCATTTTTTGAAAGGCAAAGGTAGGGATATAGGATTTACGATGGCTAAAACTATATAGGGGGTAGTTTCCGGGTTTAATTTTTTCACCACATAGACATAGAAACATAGGGTTTCACATAGTTCTATGTGTGTATTTACAATTTACTATTGTGTCCTACTGTGTCTATGTGGTTCAAAATTCAAATCAGGCGTAGCCATCAAAACCGGACACTACCATACGGGAATTTTTCGGCCGGGGAATCTTTTTTTCAAATTTTTCCGGAGTAGTTTGTAGCGCTTTGACAAATCAATCTTAAGGTCCTTTGTCATTTTATAATAATAGTCATAGTTTGATGATATGGTGATTTGATTAAATTGTTTTCCACAGTTTGATCCGGTTCTTCTTATAATTATCCGATGACCAACCCCGTATTGAATATATCTGCATGCCGGATCAGAATTAGGGTTTTGAGAAACATTTATTACACAATTATTAAAGTATTTTGTTTCAATAGTGTCAAATACTATTTGCACCCCGTTTTTGAAAGGAATAATAAGTTTAATAGTATCAGGTAAAACCTTATTAATATGAATTAATTGTTCTTGCGTTTTACTTTTAAGTGTCAATCCGTTTTTTGGATTTATGAATTGAATTTTTGCAATATCAACACTTTCGCTTGCTACATAAATAGGGGTAAGTGTTTGACAAAGTATCAAAACAGGGCAAATAAATGCAGGTATCAATAATAATATCTTCCGCATTGGGTTGATGTTGGCAAAGGGGATAAGTTTTATAAATTGCTATCAAAAGAAATGGTAACGGTGGTTCTGCCATTTTTGGCATTTCGTTTCCATTTGGGGCCATCCCTGATCAACCTGATAGCTTCTTTGTCGCATTTTTTGCAGAGAGATTTTTCAACTTTGATATTGACCGGTTCGCCATTTTTGTCCACTTCAAATGAAACCTGTACCTGCCCTGTAGCATTCTGTTTGGTTTTTATTTCTTCGGGTACATTCAGGTTATTGCTGAGATATGTGTCATAATTGTCCCAGCCATCTGCAGGCTCTGGTTCTTCCAGTGTTTTATTGGCCTCCCGGCTGCGGGCGGCTGCATTGGGTCTTTGATTGCTGACGACCACTTCAGATAAACTTTTATCATCCTGCAGTACCACCTGGTTATTGGCCACGCTGTTCCTGAGCTGTACGTTCGCGTTTTCAAAACCAACAGATCTTACCTGCACCGTTAAAACGGAGTCGGGATAGGTTAAATTAAAATTCCCGGCCACATCAGTGTAAGTGCCGGCATTGTTATCTGCGGGATTGTAAACCCTTGCAAAGGGCAAACCAACATTATTGGCATCCGTTACCCGGCCCCGGAAACTATTAGAAGCCTGGCGATTATTCTGATCCTCCATATCCTTACGGCTGGCTGTAACAGCCCCGTTATTTTGAATATCATTACCCGGTTGTGTTACCAGGCCTTTTACTTCGTCTCTGTCAATATCTTTTTTATTGCTGATCTCAATTTTGTCCTTTACTTCTTCCTTTACAATCTCATTTTTACCAGTGATCACGGCCGGTACTTTTAATTGTTTGCTTTTTTCATCTTCAATTTTTGCGGGTGGGGTAGTAGCCGGCAGGGTTGCATTGTTTATAACAGTAACATCACCCGTTGTTTGTTTGCCATGGCCATTTGCAACTTTTGAAAGCGAGGCTTCGGCAACACTATCTTTAGTAATAAGTGTAAAAGTTTGTTCATTTTGTTTTAACGGAACGACAAATGTGCCGGCTTTTGCTTTTATTGTATCGGTGCCTGAAGTAATTACAAAAGTATTCGCCGTATCATTAGCTTTTGTTCCTCCTGATTTTGTTGTTTCGGTCTGAGCAATATTCTTTGATGGGTTGGTAAAAATAAATTGTTTTGCCAGTAACCCGGCCCCGGCAATGATTATTACCAATGCAGCCACCCGCAACCAGGGGATAGAAGATTTGCCGCCGGTTTTCATAACGATCATTTTTCCTGCTTCCAGTTTTTCGGCTAATCTTTTTTTCAGCTCATCCATATCAACTGAACGATTAATGCCTGCAACAGCATAGCCTTCCAGTGCATCTGCCAGGAAGGGGTCATCCAGCGCCGCTTTTTCCAGGTCATGCTTTTCATTGGCAGATAACAAACCTTTGTGATATTTTTCAATATCAGCGCCTGTAAAATTCTTTATGTTATTATCTGTTGCCATGCCCCTATCCCTAAAAGGGGGATATTAATTTTGCTATTTTAAAAATATCATTTACAAAGTTCATATTTTTTAACTTCCTGACTCCGGACTGTCACCCTGAGCCTGCCTGCCCCGCCAACGGCGGTGGTCGAAGGGCCGACTCCTGGCTCTTGTCCATACAATTTTTCAAATTTCTTCTCCCGTTCTGGATTAAACTCCTCACCTGGTTCCAGTCATGCCCCGTCGTCTCCACTATTTCATTATAGCATTTGCCATCCAGGTAAAAGAGTTTTATCACTATCCTTTGTTCTTCTGACAGGGTGCCGAGGCAGAGTTCCAGTTTCTTGAAATTCTCCTCCTTTTCCAGTACGCCATTCAGATGCACATTTTCCTCTGATTGCACAAATTCAGATTTGAATTCAACGGTTTTCAGGTTTTTAGGTGTCCGCAACTGCATCAGGCAGTGGTTCTTAGCTACCTGGTGCAGCCAGCCTTTAAAATTATCCACCTCATGCCTTTTCAATTTTGATACCAGTTCTTCAAAGATCTGCATTACGCTGTCTTTGGCGGTTTCGGGTTCCTTATAATATTTAAGACAGACGCCATATACCAGTTCCATGTAGCGTTGGTAGAGTTCTCCCAATACGGACAAGTCGCCCGATTCCTTATACAGGGCCACCAGTTCTTTATCGCTCAGTGATCCCGTATTATGCGGGAGTGATATGTTCTTAAGAAAAGACACCGGATAAAATTAACGAATTAATTATTAGGGGTTCTTATGCAATTGCTAAAATGACAGCATCAAAGCTGTCTAAACATATTATTTATGAAAAAAATATTGCTCTTCATTGCGCCGGTCATCCTGATCATGCTGGCATTCCGGCCCATCAATTCTCACACGGTAACAGGTACTATCACTGATGGTAGCGGAAGTCCTGTTTCGGGTGTAAGCATTTCAGCCAAGGGAACAACAAATGGCACCATGTCTGATGCAAAAGGTGTCTATAGAATTACTGTCTCCAATGCATCCGGCACTTTAGTTTTTTCTGCTATAGGTTATGAAACTGTGCAACTGCAGATCAATGGCCGTTCAATAGTCAATGTCTCGCTGAAAGCGTTAACTACGAAAGTGAATGAAGTTGTGGTGACGGGCTTAGGCATGAAGAAGGGATTAAGGAATGATAATGCGGCATACGGGATTGCGCCTAAATCAGGCTATTTCATGCAACCTACTGGTCAGAATTATCCTGGTTATGATGAACGCCGGGAAGATTTCAACAGGGAAGGTTATGATAATATTACTGAAAACAAATTCCTGAAAGTTTCAGACAATCCACTCTCTACTTTCTCAATTGATGTGGATGCGGCATCTTACAGCAATGTCCGCCGTTTCTTAAACCAGGGACAATTGCCGCCTGCCGGTGCAGTAAGGATCGAGGAAATGGTAAATTATTTTCATTATGAATATCCGCAACCCACCAATGGTGATCCTTTCTCAATCAATACAGAGATATCCGATGCGCCATGGAATAAAGAACACAAACTGGTGCTGATCGGTTTGCAGGGAAAGAAAATACCAACCGAAAATCTTCCGGCATCCAACCTTGTTTTCCTGATTGATGTTTCCGGTTCTATGCAAGGTGCTGAAAGACTAGGTTTGGTGAAAGCATCTATGAAAATGCTGGTCGATCAGTTGAGAGAGCAGGATAAAGTGGCGATGGTTGTATATGCAGGCGCTGCCGGAATGGTATTGCCTCCTACAAGTGGCGCTAATAAAACAAAGATCAAAGAAGCAATTGATAACCTGGAAGCCGGTGGTTCCACTGCCGGTGGCGCCGGGATCAAACTCGCTTACAAAACGGCAAATGAATATTTCATTAAAGGTGGAAATAACCGTGTCATCCTTTGCACCGATGGCGACTTCAACGTAGGTGAAAGCAGTGATGATGCCATGGAAAGATTAATTGAAAATGAAAGAAAGAGTGGCGTTTTCCTGACCGTGTTGGGTTATGGTATGGGTAATTACCAGGATGCCAAAATGCAGAAGCTGGCTGATAAAGGCAACGGTAATCATGCTTACATAGATGGCATCACCGAAGCAAAGAAAGTGTTGGTGAATGAATTTGGCGGCACATTATTCACGATCGCAAAAGATGTGAAACTGCAGATCGAATTCAATCCTGCCAAAGTGCAGGGTTATCGCCTGATTGGTTATGAAAACAGGATGCTGGCCAAAGAAGATTTTAATGATGATAAAAAAGATGCCGGTGAACTCGGCAGCGGGCATACCGTTACAGCTTTATATGAAGTGATACCAGTAGGAGTGACAAGTGACTTCTTAAAAACAGTTGACTCATTAAAGTATCAGAAAAATGTTGTTCCACTCAGTAAGTCTTCACAAACAGATGAGATACTGACCGTAAAGTTTCGCTATAAAGCACCGGACGGAGATGTAAGTAAACTAATCGAACATCCGGTGAAGGATAAACAGATCTCTATTGCTAAAACGTCTGATAATTTCCGCTTTGCTGCTTCTGTTGCACAGTTTGGAATGTTGCTCCGCAATTCAGAATTCAGATCCAATGCATCCTATTCAGATGTACTGAACCTGGCCCGTAAAGCAAAAGGCAATGATGAAGAAGGTTACCGTTCAGAATTCATCCGGCTGGCGGAAAGTGCACAATTGCTTGCCAAAACTACTCCTGAACCAAAGAAGAACATGGGTGGAATTGATGATGAAGACACAGAATCACTACTAATAAGTAAAAATAAATAACCGCAGAGGGGGGAGAACGCAGAGATATTTTTTCTCTGCGTTTTTACACCTTTAAGTTTAATCTGGTGTAAATATAAATAAGTAACCGCTGAGGCCCAAAAACGCAGAGGAATCAGTCAAAATAAAATATTACTCTGCGTTCTCTGCGTCTCTGCGGCTAAATCTCTCACTCCGGCTGGCAATTCTTTTTTTAACCTAAAACAAAAGCCATGAAAATTTTATTTGTGAAAAGAAACATTGTGTTATCGGTATCAGCGCTGGCAGTAGCCGGAATACTTGCTTCAGCCACACTACGAAAAAGCGATGATGAAAAGAAGCTGGTACAATCCTGTAACAATACAGCACTGAGCCACGCCTGCCTGCCGGCAAGGCAGGACTGTATCATGAAAACGATCTTTGGTCTTGATACCAGCCAGGACGCCGTGCCTGCCGGCAGGCAGGGAAGTTCGTTCAACACATTCAAAACTCCGGAAAAAGTTGATGCAGCTATTAAAAAAGGATTAGAATGGACAGATAAAGCACAGGCAAAAGACGGTGGTTGGGGTGCCGGCACTCATGCAAGACAGGATATCAAGGATCCGCATGCTGTGACAAGTGATCCGGCAACTACATCATTGGTAGCCATGTCGCTGTTGAGAACAGATAACACGTTGCAGAAGGGTGAATATTCAAAGAACCTGAAAAAGGCAACTGATTTCTTAATAAAGATCACGGAAGAATGCCCGGATAACCAACCCTACCTCACCACACTCACCAACACACAACCACAGATCAAACTGGGAAGAAATATTGATGTGATACTCACGGCACAGTTCTTCACCAATATTCTCCGCTTTGATATTACGGATGCTCAATTGAAGAAAAGGATTGAAAAGGCATTGGATAAATGTGTAGCCAGGATCCAGAAAGGACAGGATGCTGACGGAAGCTGGAAAGATGGTGGTTGGGCGCCGGTATTGCAATCGGCTCTTGCCAACAATGCACTCGAAAGTGCCGATGATATAGGCAGAAAAGTGGACAGGGATGTGATGGAACGCAGCCGCAAATACCAGAACAGCAATTTTGATACAAAGACTAATTCTGTGATGACCGGGAAAGCTGCCGGTGTCATGCTCTATGGTTTATCAAGCACCACAAGGGCCAGCGCCAAAGAAGCAAAGAAGGCACAGGACCTGGTAGATAAAGCCAAACAGGAAGGAAAAATAAAAGATAACACAGTAAATGAAGAGAACCTGAAGGCTGCCGGAGTTACCACCCCTGAAGCAAAGGAAATGGTTACGGCTTATGGTATCAACAGGTCTTCCCAGCAACAGGCCCTGCGGGAGGATGTGATGCAGGGATTTGGCAACAATGGCGGTGAGGAGTTCATGAGTTTCCTGATGACGGGGGAAAGCATCATGATGCAAGGGGGCAATGACTGGAAAAAATGGTATGATATGATGTCGGGCAAGCTGGTGAATATCCAGAACCCTGACGGGAGCTGGAACGGTCACCACTGCATAACCAGCCCTGTTTTCTGCACGGCCACCTGTTTATTGATACTTTCTATCCATAACGATATGCAATTTTCGATGCAGCAGCATCAGAAGAAGAACAACTAATCATTTAACAGCCGGTTAGTGATATCGGGGGTTGGTTTCTACCAGCCCCCTCTTTTTTGACCGCTGATTTCTTTGATTGGAATGATTTTAATGATTTAAAACTGAGCTTATGAGAAGAATATTTACACTTTACTGTTTTTGCCTGCTTTTCTCCTTTAATGATACACTGAAAGCTCAGGATAAGGATGATAACTGTCCATGCAATACTCCATATATATGCGGAATGGTGAGAGGCTATATTCAAAAGAACGATAGCACATCGATACTATTAAAAAAAAGGAGCTCTTCTCATACAAATTGCGAACCTATATACATGGTAGATGGCCTCGTATTTAAGGATTGGAAAACAGTTGTAGTCGATCCTGATAATATTGAGAGTATTAAAATTCTAAGAGCAGCTGAAGCAGCAGCATTATTTGGATGCGAAGGAATGTGTCACGGAGCAATTATCATCAAAACCAAGGGTTCAAATTTTCGAAAATTCATCATCAAAGATTTCCTGGATGGCAATAGGATAGCGGGGGCTACTCTTTTGATCACAGCAGTTAAAAACAGAAATGAGAAATTTCAGTTTGTAGCTAATGACAGCGGAGTAGTTATTACAGATAAGCTCGCAAAGTCAGTAAATTATATAATAACTGTTTCAGCCGTTGGGTATCAAACATTGGAACAGGTTTTTGAATACAGTAATAATACTACGAAAGAAGAAATTTTAATTGCCAGGGAAATTAAAAACTGTGATGAGGTTATTCTTACTTCTACATATTGTCCGAGAAGTCGGGGAACGTCCATCTGTTACCGCTGGTTTTGTTGTGGGGTCAGTGGTATTAGAATTACAATAGATTCTGTTGAAAAAGAAAAGATATATCCAGCGCCTGCGAAACTTAAAATTTATCCTAACCCGGTACAAAAGGGAGCTATTCTGAATTTTCAATTCGAGAATAACGACGATAAAGAAAAAGTCGTCCGGGTTATAAGCCTGGATGGCAGAATTCTGCTACAGCAATTATGTACTACAAGTGGGGGAAAGAACGTTTTTCAACTTCCGACAGATCCCCGCTGGTCAGCCGGGATATATTTTGTCCAATTGCTGTATGAAAACGGGCGGGTTGCAGCATCTGAGAAGATAATCCTTCAATAATTCCGCTTTTATGAGCAAGAAACTCCAGCTTACCATCCCCAAACCCTGTCATGAGAACTGGGATGCCATGACCCCCGTGCAGCAGGGAAAATTCTGCGGTTCCTGCCAGAAGCAGGTGGTTGATTTTAGCAATATGAGTGACCGCCAGGTGGCTGAATTCTTTAAGAAACCAATCCTGAGTTTGTCGAAGGGCGGTTCCGTCTGCGGTCGTTTTATGACCGACCAGTTAGAAAGAGATATTGAAATACCAAAGAAAAGGATTCCATGGGTGAAATATTTTTTCCAGTTTGCAATTCCGGCTTTTCTTGTTTCTATAAAAGCATCAGCACAAAAAACACAGGGCCAGATAAGAGTGAAAGCTGTTACAACAGATACAGTCAAAGTTCCGGTTCATGATCAATTAGTAACAATGGGTACGCCAATAGCCCGGCCTGTTTGTGTCAAACCTCTTATGGGTGATACGATCTTTACACCTGTTAAATACCCTGTTGAAACAATTAAAGGAGAAATTTCAAATAACACTATTGATGTAAGAAGCAGAACGATATATGGTACGGTGATGGATAAAAAAGGAGATTCTTTATCCGGAGCAACGGTATCTATAAAAGGAACCAGGCACGGGGTAAGTGCTGATTACAAGGGTCAATTTCGGATACTGGTTAAAACAGGGAATATCCTGGTTGTATCGGGTCCCGGCATCGAAACAACAGAAGTTGTTGTTGGCAGCAGTAATAATATTTCAATAACAGTTAACAGATTAATTTATAAAGGGAAAGAAATAGTTGTGACAGTAGGAGTGGTTGTTAGAAGGCCAGTGAGAAAGGAAATTAAAAATGTTCCTTTAATGAAGGAAACCCTGGCTACCCCATCAACAGTAACCTTCAAAGTATTCCCCAACCCTGTTTCACCCGGCGAAAACCTGAATATTGAATTAAAAAAAACCGAAGAAGGATATTATGATCTTCAATTGCTCAGTCAATTCGGCCAATCAGTTCATCAGCAGGAGATCTGGATAGATGCAGAAGCAAGATTATTAAACATAGATATTCCCCCGGTTGCAGCGGGCGGTTATCTTCTTGCATTGACCAATAAAAAGTCAGGAAAAAGATTGACTGAGAAACTTATCATACAGTAATCGGAAAGTCCTCCATAAGTGTTACTTCTTAACAAGGGATATGTTCCATAGTATATCTACCGCAATAATCATTTCTTATTATTGAAGATTTACATGTGCCAATTACTATTGCAGGGATCGCTGCATTGAGTATTTTAGTGTTATTATTTTTTAATCATTTAAAACAATACCTTATGAAAAAACTCTTCCACCTTGGCATGATTGCCAGCATTGTACTTATTGTGTCTTCCTGCTCCAAGTCAGCAGGTGACCTGGCTGCAAATGAAAAGGCTACAGCAGCACAACTTGCCAAAATGAACCATGGCAACCAGCCTTCTGATCCCATTTTCACTTCGCAATTGTCGAAATTTTATCCTTTCATTAACCAGCCGTCGGAAATGGCACTGGGCGATAATGGCGCAGTAATTAATGCAGGGCAGATCGCTGTTTTCTATGTCGTTCTTTCACCGGATGTAGCGAATGAAATCCCGGTTTCTGCAACTCTCACTACGATAGATGATGCCACAGGGTTGCCTGTTGAAACCTACAATCTTATCTCTTACAGAGATGTTGGTACAGTAGATGCGATAGTTCCTGAAGAACTGGTCGGTACTCCCTTTATGGTTGCTTTAGTTTCACTGAGCGACCAATACATTGATAAGACGATCACATTGTCTTCCAATATTGAGTTCAATAATGCATCTTCACCGGCACGACTGGATCGGGCATTTACCGTGACACAATAATATTTTTTTTATGATAAAACTCTTCCTGCAACCCGCAGGAAGAGTTTTTTATTGAAAGGAAGGATGATATTTCTCCAGAGTCTTTCTCAAAAACTCCCTGTCAAGATGTGTATAGATCTCGGTCGTGGTGATGCTTTCATGTCCCAGCATTTCCTGCACGGCCCGCAGGTCGGCGCCACCTTCCACCAAATGTGTGGCAAAGGAGTGACGAAATGTATGTGGCGACACTGTTTTTTTTATCCCGGCTTTTAGCGCCAGGGCTTTGATGATATAAAAGATCATTATTCTTGATAATTTACTGCCCCGGTTGTTGAGAAAAAGCACATCTTCATTCCCTTTTTTTATAGCAACATGAACTCTTATCTCGTTCTTGTAAATATTGATGTACCTGATAGCGCTACGGCCTACCGGCACCAATCTTTCCTTATCTCCTTTGCCGATCACCCGGATAAAACCAATATCAAGGTAGAGTTGCGAGATCTTTAAGTCCACCAGTTCAGTTACCCGTAAGCCGCAACTGTACATGGTTTCCAGTATGGCTTTATTTCTCCCGCCTTCCGTTTTACTGAGATCAATAGCTGCAATGATCTTTTCTATTTCATCAAAGCTGAGCACATCCGGTAATGTTCTTTTCAGTTTAGGGGCTTCCAGCAGTGTAGTGGGATCTGTTTTGGATATATTTTCCAGCAAGCAATATTTATAAAATGATTTGATGCCGGAAATGATCCTTGCCTGGGATGAAGCCGTCATACCGAGTTCAGCAATATTTTTAACGAATGACTGGAGGATCTTTAAAGAAATATCAGAAGGTGATTTGAGTGATTTGCTTTTCTGCAGGTATTGCGTCAGCAGTTCAATATCCCTGAGGTAAGCCTGTACTGTATTATCCGACAATGATTTTTCTAATTGCAGGTACGATTTAAATCCTTTTTTATAGGGTTCCCACATTTTGGTTAATTGGTTAATTGGTTAGCTTGTTAATTGGGGAAGTTTGGCAATAGCTATGTCTTTTCAAATTTGAGACCTAATCAACCCTGCCTACCGGCAGGCAGGCAATTAACTAATTAACCAGTTCACTTAAGAGTAATTTTCTTTTCCAGCTCCTTCCATTCATTATCAATTCTCACTTTCACCCATATCCTGGAAGGAGTGACGTTGACCGAGTCAATATATTCATGGATGGCATCATAATCAATATCCAGGGCCTTGCCAAATGTCATCTGGGCTGTTTTACCCGTAGCGATCTCTTCCACAAAAATATTTCCCCGGTCTGTATAAGCCACCAGGTTATCCGCTATGGAGAATTTAGGATCAATACTGTTGATGCCGCTGCTCTTTCTCCCGATATTGGCCGTTTTATTGAAAGGAAGTTTCAACTGGTAACCACGGCCGGTGGCGCAATCATTGAACAATAACCAGGCATAGGCTGTATCATTAAAGGAACATTTCACATAATCTTTATTGATATGAACGGTATTATTCAGAAAATCAGCAAGACCCACTTTCCTGTTCACACCCATGCCCGTATAGCTCCATGTCAGTGTGTCGGCAATACATTTGCCTGCGCTGATATATACATACGGTTTCAGTTTGTGGTCACCGGTAAATTTTATTGAATCTTTCAGGCAGGCCGTATCACAAAATGTTTTTGCGCCTGGTGAGGAAGATTTACAGGCACCGAATGAAATAACCAGCAGTATGGCAATGGCAGGGATAATGAGTGATCTCATGTGTATTGATTTGTTGCAACAAAAATAACCATTGCAAATATGTGCCGGGAAAAATCTTTTATACTGCTATTATTTGTCAGACGGAGACCGTCAGATAAATACAAATAGTATCTTCGCCGCATGCATTCGATTCAACCCGTTAATCTTCGTTCATTTAAACAAAGAGCACGCCACAATAAAAGAAGTTTTCGCAAGTTCCTTACCAAACTTGAAAAGCAGCCACCAACAGGTTTACAGCGTTTAACTGTCCGGCTTGAAAAAGAAGTATGGAAAGAGGTGGACTGTCTCAGTTGCGCCAATTGCTGTAAAACCATGACGCCGACATTCAATGCAAAGGATATAAAAAGAATATCGGCACATCTCGGTCAAACGGAGGATGAATTTAAAACCAAATGGCTTCACCGGGAAAGAGGCGGAGACAGGGATTGGCTGAATAAAACGGAGCCCTGCCAGTTCCTGGATATGAAAACCAGCATGTGCAGCATTTATGAAGTTCGTCCCGCTGATTGCGCCGGTTACCCGCATTTATCCAAAAAAATGAAAGACTACGGACATGTATACAAACAAAATATTGAGTATTGTCCCGCCACTTATAAGTTGGTAGAAAAAATGATGCTGCATTTGAATCACCCTGTCCCCAGGCATTCCTTATAAAAAAACATCCTCAAGCAGGAAATACTCCGTCTCCTTGTATTTGTGAAGGGTGATGGCGAGGATATCATATTGTATCCATTTATACCCGGGGTTTAAAAACAGGAATTCATCGGTGGCTTTTTGCAGGTGCTTGAATTTTTTCTTCGTCACACTGTCTTCGGGATTGCCAAACTGGTTGCCATGCCTTGCCTTTACTTCCACGATGTGAAGCTTTTCTCCCTTCTTCGCCACAATATCAATTTCATAATGTGAATGCCGCCAGTTGCGGTGCAGGATCTCATAGCCTTTTTCCTGCAGCCAGTTCACCGCCATCTGTTCCCCTTCTTTTCCCAATATATTATGCGAAGCCATGAATAAGTTGTTTAATTATGAAATGTTGTCACCCTGCTTGCCCCGGCATATGTCGGGGGAACTTGCCGAAGGGGGATTATACAGGCTTCGACATTCTTCGACAAGCTCAGAATGACAAAGCCTGACAATCATCATCATGAGTGAAATACAAATGGCATTATCTTTACTTCAAGATACTACTTCGTTCTGATGAATCGGAACTTCCAAGTACACCGTGTTAAAAAAAATATTTATGGCAGGCATTTATCGTTTAAAAGGGACTGTAAAACATTACGACTGGGGTGGCGCAACTTTCATTCCTGCATTGTTGCATGCAGAGAACAAAGACAATCTTCCCTTTGCCGAATACTGGATGGGTGTTCATCCGCAGGATAATTGCACGGCAGAACTCCCCGGCCATCAACGGGTGCTGCTGAACGAATACCTGAAAAACAATCCTGAATTCCTGGGCAAAGAAGTGCAGCAACGGTTTGGACATCTTCCGTATTTATTTAAGGTGCTTGATGTACATAAAATGCTGTCTATACAGGTGCATCCTTCCAAAGCAGCCGCCGAAAAAGAATTTGCCAGGGAAAATGCGGAAGGAATTCCAATTGATTCTCTCCGCAGGAATTACAAGGATGATAACCATAAACCGGAACTGATGGTTGCTTTGAGCGATTTTTGGTTATTACATGGATTTAAGCCAGCAGAGGAAATGACTTATACATTACTGAATGTAGTGGAACTGAGAGAACTTCTGCCCGTATTTAATCAATCCGGCTATGAAGGTTTATATAAATATGTGATGGAAATGCCTCAGGAGGAAGTGAACAGGATGCTGCGACCATTGATTTATAACCTGGCAACAGTATA
>CAZGGQ010000055.1:0-27461 GCA_964525285.1 uncultured Chitinophaga sp. | reverse complement strand
CAGCTGGCTAGAGCGTTTGCATGGCATGCAAAAGGTCACCGGTTCGACTCCGGTAACCTCCACAAAATAAAAGTCCCTTAACCGGGGCTTTTATTTTAAACTTTTGCAACTTTGAGTTGCATTAACAACGAATATGGGTGTCTTGAAACAAATATCTGAGTACCTCTATCTTCGGAAAAAAGACCCGAATCGCCCCAAAGACAAATGGATCGGCTATATGCACGGCATCAACCGGGTCAGCCTGCTGGTATTCATTGTTTGCCTGATCATCCTGGCTATAAAACTATTGTCGTAGAAAATTTGTAATGGATGCAGATGCTTTGGCAGAAGCATTACCTCCCAGGCCAAGTAAATTTTTCAAGGCTGTGTAATCTGATTTGATTGCCGCAATCCTTTTTTCATCAGTAAGTAATGCCGTCAATTCTTTTTTAAGATTTTCAACGGTCAGATCGTTTTGTATTAATTCTTTCACTACCAGTTTATCCATGATGAGGTTAACCAGCGAAATGAACTTTACATGCACCAGCCTTTTACCGATCTGGTAAGAAAGAAAAGAACCTTTGTAACAAACCACTTCAGGTACAGCAAACAAAGCTGTTTCCAATGTTGCAGTTCCGGAAGTAACCAAAGCTGCTTTTGCCTGCAGCAATAAGTCATATGTTTTATTATTTACAATACTTACGTTACTGTATGGCTGTGTAAAAGTTTTATAAAACGATTCATCAACAGACGGCGCCTGTGCAATGATGAATTGATAAGCAGGAAAATCTTTACTTACTTCCAGCATCACCGGAAGTTTTTTGGCGATCTCCTGCTTGCGACTTCCGGGCAACAACGCAATGATTGGTTTGTCACCGAACTTGTGCCTTGTACCTTGTGCCTTGTGCCTTTCAATTTCTTCTATCAAAGGATGCCCTACATATTCCACTTCCCAGTTCCATTTATTTTTATAATAATCTTTTTCAAACGGAAGAATAACAATCATCTTGTCAATACAACCTTTCATCAGCTTTACCCGGTTCTCTTTCCATGCCCATACCTGCGGTGAAATATAGTATATGACTTTAAGCCCTTGCTGTTTTGCCCATTTGGCGATGCGGAGATTGAACCCGGGATAGTCAATAAGGATCAGCGCATCAGGTTTGTATTGAAGAATATCTTCTTTGCAGAATTTGAAGTTGCGGAAAATAGTTTGCAGGTTTATCAAGACCTCTGTAAATCCCATGAAAGCAAGCTCACGGTAATGTTTTACCAGTTCAGCACCGGCCGCCTGCATTTTGTCTCCACCCCAGCAGCGTACATCAGCAGCCGAATCAAGGTTCTTTAGTTCCTTGATAAGATTGCTGCCATGTAAATCTCCACTTGCTTCACCGGCTATGATGTAGTAATTCATAAATAAAGGCACAAGGTACAAGGGACAAGGCACAAGTACAAAACCTTAGGAGTCCGTCGTTTCAATTCTTCATTACCGGCAATTCAATATAGCTATTAAAATAAATTCTCTGTTCAGCTTTTATAAAATCAGATTCCTTCGCCTCAAAAATATTCGGCACATATTTCTGCGGGTTGCGGTCAATGACCGGGAACCAGGTGCTTTGAACCTGGATCATGATGCGATGACCTTTTTTGAAAGTATGATTGATATCGTGCAGGTCTATCACAAATTCTTCCGGTTTGTTGGGTGTTAACGGGGTTGGGGTAGAAAAACTTTTTCTGAATCGTCCACGGAACACTTCCATGGCGACAGGTAATTGGTAACCACTCATGGTTAAGCTTTTTGCATCAAAATTCGGATATACGTCGATCAGCTTCACGATCCAATCGGCATCAGTGCCTGATGTGCTTGCAAAAAGATGAGCTATGATCTTTCCTGTTACAGTCAGTTCTTCCGTCAATGAATCCATCGTGAAAGAAATAACATCAGGCCGGGTGGAAACAAATCGCTGGTCTTCCACATGCCATTGCCGCCACCTGCTTCCCGGGCCGTAGGTAGCTTCAATCGGGAATGTCCTGTAAGGAACAGGTTTGGCGGGATCACTTATATAACTCACAAAGCCTGTTGCAGTAGTTGGTTTATTGAATGATGCCGTATTTCCCGGCCCGGTATATAATTTTTGAATCGTTGCTTCTTTTGGCGGCCATGAATTATAAGTTTTCCATTGATTCGCCCCGGTTTGAAAACAATAAGCTTCTTCAAATTTGCCATCACCTTTTCCTTTCAGCCAGTAATCGAACCATTTTTTTTGCAGGTCACGGAACCAAACCCCGGTGTTGCTTTCAAATGATATTTTTCCCAGGCTGTCTCCCTTGCCTCCTCCCCATTGCCCGTGATTCCATGGTCCCAGCACAATATGATTATAATTCGCCTTGTCTTTTTTCTCCATATGTCCATACATCAGTTGCGGGCCATTGATATCTTCCTGGTCGTAATAGCCGCCAACATGTAATTGCGGAATCTGCGCGTACTCCACATAATTCAGTGGAGAATTTTTCTGCCAGAATGCATCATAATTGGGATGACTGACAAAATTGTTCCAGGTAGGAATTTTATTATGAAAATATTTTTCGTTCACATTTCTTAATGAACCCAGTTTTAAATACCAGTCGTATAAATCAAATTGGGGAAATGGGAAATCGCTGTCAGTCGTCTTGTCAAATTCCACTTCATAAGTGTATTCCATACCATAACTCAAACGGAATGCACCGTTGTGATGGAAATCATCTCCCAAAAACAGATCTCCCATACAAGCTTGCTCGGATGCTGCTTTCAGGGCAGGGTGCGGATCAACAGCGCCAACCAACGCCAGCCAGCCGGGATAGGATATACCATAAATTCCTGCTTTGCCATTATTGCCTTTTACATTTTTGATCAACCAGTCAACCGTATCCCATGTATCGGTGCTTTCATCTATCGCTCCTTTTTGTGTGGTATGGATAAGGGGTTGATGAATCTCCATCTTTCCTTCACTCAGGTACTTGCCCCGGATATCCTGGAAAACAAAAATGTATCCATCCACAGCCATGTCGTATATAGCAGATCGTTTCGGTATAGCAATAGTACTGTCGTCAGGGAGATCACTCAGGCCTGCCCCGTAAGGAGTTCTTTGTAATAAAACAGGGGAAGAATGTTTAGATCCAACAGGGCTAAGAATTACTGTATTTAATTTTATCCCGTCTCTCATGGGAATCGTTGCTGAAGTTTTCTTGTAAAAACCAAGGCTGTCAGTTTGTGCGAAGCATATATTCAGCAGAAAGGCGGTAAAAAACAGGCTGGTAAAAATCTTTTTCATTGCATGAAGCTGGGTGAATCTTAAAGATAATGAAGTCCGGTAAGACATCAATTCAGGATCTTCAAAACAAGAATACCGATACCATAGATCAGCGTGATAACAAAAATTCCTTTGGCTGTATCGTCCCGGTGTGTATTGATATAAATGGTAAACAGAATAACATTGGCCAGCAGGCTCAGCGAACCCACCGAGGTGATCATCCGGTTATCATTCATGAAATAGGTCAGAAAATCTATGAATGAATAAGAAGGAAACTTGACGAAATAAATAATAACAAGACCGAACAGCGGCCCGATCAATCCCAGCGCTAATCCCAGCCGGAGGTTATCTTTTTTAAATATCATTATTTCCTGTGTTTATTTTATTTTTTGGTGTTTATTTCCAGATCTTTTCCAGTTTGGCCTTTAGAACGTAATTCGTCATGTCAAATTGCACGGGCACCACACTCACATAGTTATTGTCAAGCGCCCAGACATCGGTGTCTTTGCCTTTATCAAAATTCACAAATTCTCCCGTGAGCCAATAATAATGACGGCCATGGGGATCCTGCCGTTCCACAAAATCTTCTACATATTTTGCATAGGCTTGCCGGCATATTTTCATACCCTTCAATAATTCAACCGGGATCGAAGGGATATTCACGTTAAGAGCAGTGTGTTTATCCAATGTGGTCTTCAGCATTTTTTCCACTATTATTCTTGCATATTTTCTTGCCCCTGTAAAGTCAGCGTCAATACTGTAATCGAGTAATGAAAAACCAACCGAAGGAATACTTTCTATCGCCGCTTCAACGGCAGCAGACATAGTGCCGGAGTAAATAACATTGATACTGTGATTGGCGCCATGATTGACACCGCTTAAACAGAGGTCAGGTTTGCGGTGCAGCACTTTGTCAACAGCCAGCTTTACACAATCAACGGGTGTGCCGGTGCAGGACCATGTTTCAACATTATCCAGCGCATGTATTTTATGTAATCTTAATGGCTGACCAATCGTAATGGCATGACCCATGCCGGATTGGGGTTTGTCCGGAGCAACCACCACTATTTTGCCCAGGTCTTTTACCGCTTCTACGAGGTTCATAATGCCGGGAGCTGTAACGCCATCGTCATTGGTAATCAGGATAACCGGTTTTTCTTTTGAGACTTTGGGTAATTTCTTTTGGGTAAGGGGTTTGGTCTTCTTTATCATACGGGGACAAAAATCTTTGTTTTTTGCGGGTTGACCAAAATCTGCCAGATAATAACCAATAATGAACAGATGATAATTTCTTCAACTCCCGGGTCTTTTCCCGACATAGGATGCACTATTATCTATAAGTTTTTATCTGTTATCCCTTTACTCCGAAAATTCCAATTGAAAAAAAAATTTGATTGTCTAAATTAATTAGTATTTTGCAGCTAACTAAATTAGTGATTATGGCTATCTCCAATCAAAATCTGAAATACCTTCGCAAGCTCCGTGGCTGGACACAGGAAGAATTTGCCAGCAAGATCCGCATCAAACGTTCATTACTCGGGGCTTATGAAGAAGAAAGGGCGGAACCACGCATTGATGTGCTGGAAGTAGTTTGTGATATCTTTAAACTCACACTGGATGACATTCTCCGGAAAGATCTAAGTGACAATAAAAGTAATTATCTCGCCAAACGCCGGGCTATGAAACTGGCTTCAGGCAGACCCGATATCCCATTTGTTCCGGTTAAAGCAGCAGCCGGTTATTTAGCCGGATATGCCGATCCTGAATTTATTGATGAACTCAATACATTCACCCTGCCGATGCTTGCCGGTGGTAATTACAGGGCCTTTGAGATCATTGGCGATTCGATGCTCCCCACCCCAAGTGGTTCCGTCATTGTAGGCGAAAAAGTGGATAATGTGGAGGAATTAAAAAATAATGCAGCCTGTATTGTGATTTCACGCAATGAAGGAATTGTATATAAAAGAGTGCAGAAAAACGGGCGGCAAAAAAATAAACTGACGCTGGTAAGCGATAACCCTTCTTTTCATCCCTACACGGTAAATACAGAGGAAGTTGTTGAGATGTGGCAGGCACAGGTAGTTATTGCTAAAGCGAACACGCAGCAAAGATGGGATATGAATCAGCTCAGCAATATTGTCTCCGACCTGCAGGAGCAGGTTATCTCGTTGAAAAAGAGGATGAACTGACCGTATTTTTACAATAGTTAGATTCAAATAAAGATATTTCTTCAGACAGTTTTCCTGCCTTCGAATCTGTATTTTATATTTGCAGACTGCAAAAACCTGCATTGCTTTTGAAAAACTTTATCTGCTTACCCCTGTTACTGGTTTGTGTTTCTCTGTACTCCCAGCAAAAATCATTACAGGCTGTTAAAACTGACCAGGCGCCAAAAATAGATGGTAGCCTGGATGATGCGGCATGGGCTGATGCACCCGTGCTTACGGATTTTATTCAAAACTTTCCTGCTTACGGATTACCGGCTTCTAAAAAAACAGATGTAAAGATCATTTATGACAACACAGCTATATATATAGGGGCCCATTTATATGACGATCCTACCCTCATCAGAAAGCAGATAACAGCGAGGGATGGCGAAGGGCAAACTGATGTTGATTATTTTTCTGTGTTTTTTGATACTTACAATGATCATCAAAACGGGTTTCAGTTCCTGGTAACATCGGCAAACGTGCAAACTGATGCAAGGCTTAGTCCCAGCTCCGGCGGTGATTTTAACTCCTTTGGGGATAAAACATGGGATGCTGTTTGGGATAGCAAAGTAAGCATGAAGCCGGATGGTTGGGTGGTGGAAATGAGGATACCCTATATCTCACTCCGGTTTGCAAAAAAAGATGTGCAGAACTGGGGTCTTCAGTTGCTGCGTTTTTTCCGCCGCAATAATGAAAGTGATTACTGGAGTCCTGTTGATCCCAAAGTAAATGGATTTGTCAACCAGTTTGGCAATCTGAATGAACTTAAAAATATTCTACCGCCTTTGCGGCTTAGTTTTTCTCCTTATGTAACGACCGGGTTCAGAAACTCGCCCCAGACGAATGGTTATCTGAATGAATGGCTTCGCAATGGTGGCATGGATGTAAAATATGGACTTAATGAAAGTTTTACTTTAGATGCGACGCTGGTCCCTGATTTTGGACAGGTGGTTTCTGATAATATGGTTAACAATCTTACACCCTACGAAATAAAATTTACAGAAAACCGGCAGTTTTTTACAGAAGGGACTGAACTATTTAATAAGGCTGGTTTGTTTTATTCAAGAAGAGTGGGCGCCACTCCTTCGAAATATTACAATGTGAGGGGATTTGTTGCCAATAATGCGGACTGGGAAATACAAAAGAACCCTACGTTGACACAATTATATAATGCCACTAAATTTTCGGGACGCACAAAACAAAAATTAGGAATAGGGATCTTTAATGCCATTACCGCACCCATGGAAGCCAAGATACATAATAAAGTTTCAGGCAAAGATTCTGTTATTCGGACGGAATCGGCTGCCAATTATAATATTGTGGTGCTTGATCAGGCATTGAAAGGCCGTTCTTCAATCACTTTCACCAACACCAACGTACTTCGCAGTGGTGATGGAAGGGATGCCAACGTATCAGCATTTGATGTGGCGCTTTATAATAAAAGGAACTCCCATGCCCTGAGGGGAACGGTTCGGTACAGCAAGATATGGGGAACCGATCCTTATGATGGTTATAATACAACATTAAATTTTGGAAAAGTAAGCGGCAACTGGCAGTATAATTTTTCAGGTAATGTAGAATCAAAAAAATATGATCCAAATGACCTAGGCATTTTATTTGCACCCAATGAAATCACTTATCAGGCGAGTCTTACTTACCGGCAGTTTCAACCGACCAATAATTTTATCACTTACAGTTACAGCTTATTCCCCCGGCTGCAATATCTCTATAAACCATACGCTTACAGCAAGTTTGATATCTCGGGAACAGCTTTTTGGGTATTCAAAAATTTTTGGGACGTAACTTTTACCACGCATATATCACCGGGATGGTCGCATAATTATTTTGAATTAAGAACAGATGGCCGCTATCTAAGTTACCCTGCTAATTATGATTTTGAAATAGAGGGAAGCTCTGACAGCAGAAAAAAGCTGTTTTTCAGATATGCAGCCACTTATGCAATTGCTTCAAAATATGATAATATATATACTTACCTGAGCCTTGGATTCAGATACCGGTTCACCAATAAATTTTCTCTTGACCTGCAGACCAACTCCTCATTTGAAAACAATCAGCTGGGTTATGCTTTTATACGGGAAACAAATAATGAACCTATTGTTGGTTTCAGGGATAACCGGGATTTTACTTCTGTATTGTCAGGTATTTACAACTTTACCTCAAAACTAAACCTTACCCTGCGGGCAAGGCATTACTGGAACAAGGTTAATTATATCAGTTTTCATAATGTAGATGCGAAAGGCTATCTGTTGCCAAGAACCTTTATTCCAGGGCAGGATGAGAATGTGAATATTTTTAATCTTGATGCTTTTCTTACCTGGGATTTCCGGCCTGGCAGCCGCTTTATCGTTGGTTATAAGAACTGGTTGGGTGAAGAGGAAGTGGTCAACCTTTCTGGCAAAAACAATTATTTAAAAAACCTGGGAGAAGTGTTTAACCTGCGGCATGGGAATGAAATCACTGTTCGTTTCATTTACTTTCTGGATTATAACCAGCTGCGCAAAAAACACTAAGGCTTCTTTATCAGTTCAGTTCCGGCGATCGCATAAACAATTTCTCCTTCTTTAGGTTCAACTTTATACGTTCCTGTAAACTTGCTGAAAGCCGGAAGGATGCAATGCCCGGTAGAAAAATAAAAACAAGGCAGCCGCATTGCCTGCCTGCCACGGCCGCTGATGCGGATTCCGGGATGCACATGCCCCGAGAAAACAAAACCAGCCGCTTCTGTTTTTTCGAAAGGGTCAGTGGTTTTGGTTTCATGGCGAAAACAAAAATCCCCGATCACCAGCTCCTTTTTATGAATCGTGACGTTGGTTTCAATGTACCAGTGGTCTTCAAGAATATCATGATTGCCTTTTACCAGGTTGAATCGGAATAAAGGGAAATCTTTTCTCCATTTTTTAAAAAGTTCCAGTTCTTTATTGACAGCGCTATGTGTAAAATCTCCAACGATAATAACCCGGTCAGCCTTAAAGAAAAAGAGTTGCGCAATCAGCCGCTGCAGGTCTGCTTTATTCACTCCTTCCGGAACCGGGATGCCGGCCTGTCGGAAATGACCTGTTTTGCCAAGATGGATATCGGCAAGAATCAAAATATTCTGGTCTTCCCAGAACAGGCAGCGTTCGGGAGAAACCCAAAAGGTATTATTATTAATGATATGAGGAATGGGGTTCTGCATTCAATGGGTGGGCAAAGATACATAAGGAGTACCACGGTTTAGGGGGTGTCAACCCTATACAAGTTCCATTTGCATTCTTCATACCCGGTCCTCCAGTTTTTCAGATGAAAGGTCTTCCCGCATACTATCTACTTTTACCGGGAAACAAAATGGGGTAAGTTGCTTCGGGAACATAATCACAATTTTGGATTGTTGAATTCTTTCCAGCATATCTCTTAACCTTGCTTCTTCCATTTGTTGCTCCATCACTTCCTGGTAAGCCTGGCGAAGTAATAAATTGTTTGGATCATATTCACTGAAAACATTAAAGAGCAAAGATGCGGATGCCTGCAGATGTCTTGCTTTCTTTTTTTCTCCCGGCATACCCTGGAAGATCAGACCCCCGATAACCGCCACATCCCTGAATTTTCTTCTCGCCATCTCGGTACTGTTGACGCTGCGCAGGATATCATTCAATAGATCAGCCGTAGAAAATAATTCATACACATTGCTGTCGTCCACAGGGATAGGCTGATCGCTCAGCAGTTCAAATCCATAATCATTCATAGCGAATGAAAAAGTGATGGGTTGGATCCGGCTGACCCGGTAAGCAAGGATGGCTGCCATTGCTTCATGCACTAATCTTCCTTCAAAAGGATAAACAAAAAGATGAAACCCGTCTTTGGTTTCTATTTGTTCAATCAATAATTCATTTTCTTTTGGTACATGAGATAATTGCTCCTGCAAATCAAAGAGGGGTTTCAGTATCTGGAGCTCGACTATTTTTTCTTGAGGCATGAGACGTGAATCGTGAGGGTTGTTTCTCACGACTGACGATTCACGACTCATGATATTCAACGTTTCTCTCAGTTTCTTTCCTAAATTAGCGCTCAACGGCATCCTACCGCCGGTCCAGCTTGGCACAATAGACTTTTTTGCATTTGATTTTCTTACCAGCGCCGTCATATCTTTTATCATCACAAATTCTAAATTTCTTCCCGCCAGGGTAAACACATCACCCGGTTCCATTCTTGAAATAAAATATTCCTCAATCACCCCGATATAACCACCGGTGATGAATTTTACTTTCATCATTGAATCGCTCACGATGGTGCCGATATGCAGACGGTGACGCATGGCCATCTTCCGGCTTTTAATTTTATATAGCCCATCTTCTGTTTCCACTTTTTTAAAGTCATCATATTGCTGCAGAGCACTACCCCCTTCCGTAATAAAATGAATAATCCGGTCCCACTCTTCTTTTGCCAGGTCTTTATAACAATACGTGGAAGTGACTTCTTTATAAATTTCTTCGGGAATAAAACCATTGGATATGGCCAGCGTATTTAAATATTGTATCAATACATCAAAGCAAAGCAGTTTCGGTTCACGGCTTTCGATCAGATTTTCTTTAATAGCGGATTTTAATGCTGCTGCTTCCATCAACTCTAATGAATGTGCAGGTAAAAAATAGATCCTGCTCACTGCATCATGGCTATGACCACTTCGCCCGGCCCTTTGTAAGAACCTTGCCACACCTTTTGGCGAACCTACCTGTATCACTGTTTCAACAGGTCTGAAGTCAACACCCAGGTCAAGGGATGCTGTGCAAACAACTGCTTTTAAATTCCCGGTATGAAGATTGTTTTCAATCCATGTCCGCAATTCCATATCAATAGAACCATGATGCAGGGCTATTGAACCTGCTAATTCAGGACATACATTTAATAAAGTTTGGTACCAGGTTTCACTCATTCCTCTCGTATTGATAAAGATGAGTGTGGTTTTGCTTTGCTGAATGATGGGAATAAGTTTATGTGCCAGTTTAATGCCGAGGTGACCTGCCCAGGGATATTTTTCAATTTCATCAGGGAAGATGGATTCAACTTCAATGCGCTTATTCATATTCGCTTTAACGACCTCACCCCCAACCCCTCTCCTAAGGGAGAGCGGGGCAAGGAGTACCTCTTTCGCCTCATCAAGGTTGCCGATAGTAGCGCTGATACCCCAGATAGAAAGTTGTGATTCGTGATTCGTGAGTCGTGAGTTGGTCGTTTTATTCTGATCATTCATTTCTTTGCTGATGATTTTGGAGTCCTGCATCGCCTTCGGCAAGCCATTGGTGGCCGATGGACTCCGAACTCCTGACTCCCGGCTCCCGGCTATTCTTGAAACTGCTAACTCCACCTGAACGCCTCTCTTACTCCCCAACAGCTCATGCCATTCATCTACGGCAATAATTTTTAGAGAAGAAAAAATTTCAGCATACCCTTTTTGCGCCAGCAATAAATGCAAACTTTCGGGGGTAATGATCAATATCTCCGGCATTTGTTTTTTCTGCCGGGCTCGTTCTGCAGTATTGGTGTCGCCGTTCCTTATTCCAAGTTTCCATTTCATTCCCAGCTCTTCAATGACTTCTACCATGGCCCTGCCAATATCTTTTGCGAGTGCCCTTAGCGGTGTGATCCACAAAAGTTGCAGTCCAATATTCTTTTTTATTTTATAATTGTCTGGATAATTATTGATGAAGTCAATAATAGAGCCTAAAAAGACCGAGAAGGTTTTGCCGCAACCGGTGGGGGCATTTACCAAACCACTTTCACCGTTGATGATATGCTGCCAGGTCTGCTGCTGAAAAACAAATGGTTGATATCCCTTGCCGGAAAGCCATTCACTGACAATTTTATACCCGGTTGTAGTTTTCAATCCTGGAAGCATATTACAAACTTAGTCTCCTCTTTTTATATCTCCCGGTTTGTGAATGTCACGGCAGGTAAGACATGCGTAAATCTACTAAAGCCTTGCAATTTCCGGATAACTGTATTACATTCGCTTTTCCAGGTAGTTTTTTCACCGAAGTTCCTCTGCTGTGATCCATTTTCCTTAACAAAGACAAACAACAACCGGCCAGGTAGAATACCTGGTGCTTGTTGATCCTTATTCAAATCCTGCGAAGCTCCTTTTAAAAGATTCTTATTCTGAAAGACCCTTATTGGAACTGTTTTCATTTTTGTACACTAAAGCAAATCAGGATGAAGAATTATCTTATGTTGTTGAAATCAAAAAAAGTTGCCGGTAAAGAGCAACTTTCAAAGGAAGTGCCAACTTGCAAATTATATGTGGTTAGCCTGAATAAGCCTTTGATTGATCTGGGGTCAATAACTGATCCTTATAATAATGAATATTACGATACTACTGTACAATACAGGGCGTCGGTTTATACAAAATCAAACTCAGTTTTACACAGTGAGGACAGGATCCCTGTTATACTTTCACCGGATGATGAAATGATGCTCTATAATGAAGGATTATCCGAATATTATTAATATCAGCTGTTAAGCCTTACCTGTTTTCACTGATAGGGTCAGTAAATTCCTTTAATAATCCCATCCTGCCATTTCAGGAAATACAGTTTCTTGTTCTCAAAATAATCCAGCGTCATGTTTTGTTTATTGAGTACCGGCTGGATATCAAAATCAGTAAATACTTTTAAATGTTTATTAGCAAGATTGGAGGCAATGTCTTTCCCGTATTGCAATAACAGCCTGGCATATTTCCAGGTCACTTCGTAGCCCCGGAAAACCATATCGCTGGGCCGGGCAAACATTACTTTATTAAAATAATTAGTGATGCTCTGACTTACCTTATCCAATTTTGAGTTGTAGAAAGGTGTGCTGTAAATGATCTCAATACCTTTGTATTCCGTTTTATTGAATTCCTTAATGTTATCCCAGGTGGGCATGCCCATCAGCAAGGACATGTATTTCTGTTTTTTCAGGACAGCAAGCTGTTGTGCCAATCTTTTTCCAAAATTTTCATCCAGGCTGCCTGCGATACATAGCGACTGATTGGTCGTATCAAGATAAGGTGTGAGATGGTTAACGGTAAAACTGTCTGTTAAGTCAACATATTTTAATTGTAAAGGAATGGCCATGGTATTTTTTCCGAATTCATCAAAATAGGATTTGATCCGGTCTTCAAGTTGGCCCTTTTTCCGGAATACAACCAGGGGATTGAGGGAATAATATTTTTGTATGTGTTTATAGATCCCTTCACATTGAGTTTTCAAGGTGGGGTTAAGCATTACAAAAAAAGGATTGGCTGTCACGCTGCCATCATTGGGAAGATTGGCATTGATGACCGGAATGTTTTTTTTCAATCCGGCATCAGCAAATATTTTTACTTCAGCGCTGCTGCAATGTGTGATAATGAGTTCAACACTATCCATCTCCGGTTTATTCAGTTGTTGCAGAATGGTTTCATGTGCGGAACGGGTATCATAAATAAAAACTTCCAGCGGTGCATATTCTTTATTCAGGGAATCTAAAGCCAGCCGGGCACCTTCGTAAAACTCAAGCCCCGGGTTAATAAACTTTGGGAATACGTTTTTGGCGTAGCGGTATTCATCCATTTCATCAAAAGCAGAATCAAGATACAGGGGAGCAAAAATGGCGATCCGGTGTTTGGGGACCGTGTCTTGTGCATGAGAAAAAAGAACTGCTGAAACAAGTATCAATAAAGCTAAAATATTTTTTTTCATATATAAATGTGATTCGCTGCTTTAGTAAACTATCTACTCCCGACTCACTTACTCCCACTCAATGGTTGCCGGTGGCTTGCTGCTGATATCATAGACCACCCTGTTTATTCCTTTTACATTATTAATGATCTCGTTGGATATATTTGCTAAAAATTCATACGGCAAATGCGCCCAGTCCGCCGTCATGCCATCCACACTTGTCACGGCTCTTAAAGCTACTGTAAATTCATAGGTTCTTTCATCGCCCATCACCCCGACACTTTTTACCGGCAGTAAGATAGCTCCGGCCTGCCATACCGTTGCATATAAACCGGCATCCTTCAATCCTTTTATATACAAGTGGTCTGCTTCCTGCAACAATTGTACCTTTTCTTCTGTAATATCTCCTAAAATCCTGATGGCAAGGCCGGGGCCCGGGAAGGGGTGGCGGTCGATCATTTCAGCCGGTATTCCCAGTTCTCTTCCCACCTTTCTTACTTCGTCTTTAAATAAAGAACGAAGCGGTTCCACCAATTCAAGATGCAAATGTTCCGGCAAGCCGCCAACATTGTGATGTGATTTTATTGTTACGGATGGCCCATGCACGGAAACACTTTCAATCACATCAGGGTAAATGGTTCCCTGTCCAAGCAGGTTCAGGCCTTCAATCTTTTTTGATTCTTCCTGGAATATATCAATGAACAGGCTGCCGATCACTTTTCTTTTTTCTTCGGGGTCCGTTTTACCGGCAAGCCCATTATAAAATCGTTGCCGGGCATCAATGCCTTTTATATTCAATCCCAGTTGGTCATAGGTTTTTAATACAGTTTCAAATTCATTTTTGCGAAGCACCCCATTATCAACAAAGATGCCGTAGAGGTTTTTGCCAATGGCTTTGTGAATTAAAGTGGCGGCAACGGTGGAATCTACACCACCACTTAATCCCATGACAACTTTTCTGTCGCCGATCTGTTTTTTTAATGCTTCAACAGTATCCGTAATAAAATGTGCTGCAGTCCAGTCCTGTGAACAACCGCAGATATGTACCAGGAAATTATTCAGTATTTTTTTCCCTTCTCTGGAATGATATACTTCGGGATGAAACTGTACGCCGTAGAGGGGGAAGTCGTGGGTCGTGAGTCGTGAGTTGTGAGTCGTTAGACGTGAGTCAGTAGTCCCATTCGAAGATTTCTTAAAGGCAGCGACAGGTATGCTTTCCGTGGTCGCCAGTAATTCAAATCCATCGGGCATTGTTAAAATGGTATCAGCATGGCTCATCCACACTTGTGAACTGTCACTCACATTATTAAACAACAGATCTTCTTTTTTTCTTTGCAAAATGGCCCGGCCATATTCCCGCTTATTGCTTTTTGCAACTACTCCACCAAAATGTTTGGCTGTTAACTGGGCGCCATAACAAATACCGAGTACCGGAGCCTTTTTAATAAACGCCCGGACATTTACATCAGGTGCTTTTTCTTCATTTACAGAGAAAGGAGAACCCGAAAGAATAATCCCTTTCAGCCCGGGTTCAAACTCAAACGGTTTATGAAAGGGAATGATCTCGCAGTACACATTGGCCTCTCTTACGGCACGGGCAATCAGTTGGGTATATTGGGAGCCAAAATCGAGAATCAGGATCTTTTCAGTCATGTTCCTGCGAAGATAAAAAAAGGTTTATAGTTTATAGTTTGTTGTTTGTAGTCCTTTACTGTAGCAGGTTTCAACCTGTTAGCCTCATAATCTCCCGGCTGTAACCTTCAATTGTCCGAAAGCGTCATAGATTCAGAAAAATCGAAAATTGAACCTATTTTTGTTATCACAAAACCATCCGGCATGAAACGCTTTATCATTCTTTCCTTTCTTTTTTCCATACTGCTTAGTTCCTGTCATTTTATGGGCGGAAAAAGAATTCGCGGAAACGGGAAGATCACAACCCAGAACAGAACTGTAAATGCATTTACCAGCGTGGATGTACGCGGTGGCATTGACGTATATGTAAAACAGGATTCTGTTGTTTCTGTTAGGATTGAAGCTGATGAGAACCTGTTGGAGTATGTCCAGGTAACAGTTGATAGGAGCACCCTTGATATACGGGAAGAGAAAGGTTATAATCTTAGATCAGCAAAAGGGATCAAAGTATATGTAAGCGGCCCGTCGTTCAATCATTTTGAAGCTTCGGGTGCCAGTGATATCTACAGCGAAAACAAGATTAGCTGCATCAATGAGATCAGTATAAATGCCACCGGCGCCAGCAGTATAAAAATGGAGCTGAATGCTCCGAAAGTGGAGGCCGAATTGACCGGTGCCAGCCATATTAGCCTGAAAGGGGAAACAAAAACATTCAGTGCTGACGGATCAGGGGCTAGCGGCTTAAAATGTTTTGAGCTAATGACGGAAGAGACTGATGTGGAACTGTCCGGTGCCAGCAATGCAGAAGTGTTTGCCAGTATAAAATTAAATGTGCATGTGTCTGGTGCAGCTGATGTAAAATATAAAGGAAATGCCACCCTGAGCCAGGAAGCAAGCGGGGCGGGAAGTGTGAAGAAAGTAGAATAAAAAGATGACAGATAATAGAGAATAGATGATATTTTTTTGGCACTATCACCTTTTAGTTATTATCTGTCATCTACAAATTCACATACTTCACCGTGATCTTAATATCCCTGTTCCTTCCCTTATCATCCGTGCAGGAAATCTTTACCGGGCCTTCATCCGGCACAAAAAATTGTTTTTCCCCGGCATTGCTGCTTTTGTAAAATTTATTGTTGATATACCAATAGACCTTGCTTACATCATTTGCAGTTTTACAGGTCAGTTGCAATGGCTCCCGGTCTTTTTTATTGATAAGATATTCTGTTCCGTTTACCGGAGAAGTTATAGAAGGAGTAGCGCCTTTAAATATTAGTTCGCAGTTTGGATTGTGTACCGGTATTTTCAGATAAGCGATCCTGTTCTCTTCAAACCAAGCCTGCATGTCGGGCTCAATGATTTTATGCCATTTCTTTTTATAACCGGTTTGCGGAGCACAGCTTTTGCAGTAAGATATTTTTTCATCGGGACTGATCATTATTTCCTGCCAGTTACTGCAAACTTTGGTGGACGAGATCAATGGGATAAAATAATCTGTAGTCAAACTGGTACAATGTTCTGAAGGAATTAGACCTGTCTCGCTGCATACCTGCCGGATATCGCAATCCCCGGGTTGGGTAAACCATTCTTCATCGCTGTCGTAATCGATCGTATTGAAAATTTTAAAAAGCAAAGGCGTGGCAATATTGGCGCCGCTTAGATCAGCCACACCCACGCCGGAGAAATTGCCCGTCCAGATACCCACCGTATAATTTTTATTATAACCAATACTCCAGGCGTCTTTTCTACCGTAGCTGGTGCCTGTTTTCCAGGCGATCTTAGGCATCCGTTCTGTTGCTGTCCAGTTCAGTGGAAAATCCGGCCGGTTGACTTTTGACAGAATTTCATTGATCATAAAATTGGCTGCCGGGCTGATGACATTTACTTTATTATGTATACTGTCACTTTGGATAAAGGATGGAGTAATATAATCTCCGTCATTGGTAAAAGCGGAGAATAAACCTGTCAGTTCTTCCAGTGTAGTACCGCAGCCGCCCAGTATCAGCGAGAGTCCCAATTTTCTCCGGTCTTTTTGTACCTGTTTGAAATTGCAGTTGGATAATTTTTGTATCATTTTTTCATGCCCAAGCAGACGCAAGCCTTTCACTGCCGGAATATTTAATGAATGTTCCAGGGCATATTCAATACTAACATAGCCATTGAATTTTTCATCGTAGTTCTCCGGGGCATAACCAGCATAATTGACAGACACGTCTGTTATCACGGTTTTTGGCGTCAGCAATCCTTCATCAAAGCACATGGCATACATCAAAGGCTTTAAAGTGCTCCCCGGCTGCCGTACAGCGTCGGCCCCATTTACCTGGCCACCGTCTGTGGTATCATTAAAGCTGGATGAACCGGCATAAGTAATGATCTTGTGCGTTTTATTATCAATAATAACAACTGCGGCATTTTTAATATTCTTTAATCGTTGAATCCTCACATAATCTTCCACCAATTTTTCAGTCTTTAACTGGGTATTCAGGTTAATATTTGTTTTAATGATATCACCTCCCTGTTTCTTTAATTTATAAGAAAGGTGAGGGATATAATGTGGTACGCTTCCTCTCGTTGCGTTCATAGGTTCAGCTAATGCATCTTCAATTTCTTTTTTAGTATAGACTTTTCTTTCTGCAAATTTTTCAAGCCAGCGGTTTCGTTCTTTTACAATAAAATCATTATTTTTTCCGGGAATCATCACACCCGGTTTATTGGGGATAATGCTCAATGCTGTTATTTCAGCCAGTGACAGGTGGTCGGGGTTCTTTTTAAAATACAAGAGCGAAGCTGCTTTCACTCCTTCAATATTACCCCCATAGGGAACAAGGTTCAGGTACATCTGCAGGATCTCCTTTTTACTGTACTTCATTTCAAGTTGAAAAGCCCTGAACATTTCCCGGAACTTGCTCCAGATATTCCGTTTGCCCGGTTCCAGCATTTTAGCCACCTGCATGCTGATGGTGCTGGCGCCTGACATCCTTCGCATATGAAAGATGTTGCTGAAAAAAGCCCTGATCACGGCAAAAGGATTGACACCGGGGTGGGAGTAGAAATGCCGGTCTTCCTTGGCAATGATGGTTTTCTGAAGTAATGGCGAGATCTCATCCAGTTCTGTCTTCATCCGCCACTTCTGGTCCATTGTCAGGAAAGCATTTACAACTTCACCTTTATCATCAGTGATAATGGTGGAGTATTCAATTTTATCCGGCAGTGGGAATATCCAGTTCAGGATAAAGAAAAGAAGGATCAGCCCGAGGAAGCCGATACCCAGCCGCTTAAAGAAGCGAAGGACTCCTTTTTTGGTGATCCTAAATTTTATTTTTTTCATGAGTGTAATATGCGGGTGGTCTGCATCTGTCCTGACGCAAAAGTTAGTTTGTTTACAGACACATCTTATTCACTTAACAAATAATTATCTAACCAATTTTGCAACTAATCTTTACATCATATTATCTTTCGGGTGAAATTACTTTTAATAAAATGGATTCCGCCGACCCGTCCCGCCCCGCCCGGGACATTCCTCCCTAGCTTTTTCAGCCTGCTAAATTCTGTTAATTCCACCACAGGGGAACGGCCTTTGAGCACCTGCTTTCCGGCCCGCTCCGCTGAAGTTTCAGCGAAGGCTGATGCAAGCAGGAAAGAAAAGTACAGATTAATTTTTTACATCATCAAACTTCTTTAACTTCTCGTTCATTAACTTAATTAACCACACTTTATATGCGTATCAAAACCTTCCTTGTTCCGTTCATAGCCGGAACTATTTTTTTATCTGCCTGTAAAAAGAATGCCATCTCCCTTTCTTTTACCAATGCCAAAGGAGAAGTGCCCCAACTCGGTAACCTGCAATTCCGTTTCAGCCATTCACTGGCAAAGGATTCCATGCTCAATGCCTGGGATTCGACAGAATATATTTCTTTCGATCCTGCAATTGCGGGAAAGTTTCGTTGGGAAAGCCCCGATGTGCTTGTCTTTTCTCCATCTCAGCCATTGAATCCTGCCACTACTTACAAAGCAAAGATCAAAAATGCAGTATTGAAATTCAGTAAATACAATTCGGTAAAGAACGGAGATAAGATCAGTTTTCACACACCTGACCTGACATTAGATAACTCACAGATCATCTGGATCGGTGAAAGCGGCACTTCCGCCATACCTCAGGTTGATCTGTTTTTCAATTACCGGGTGAACTCCGAAGATCTGAAAAGTAAACTGAAACTTGAAGTGGAAGGGAAAAAAGCTGACTTCAACATGATCAGCATTTCACCGGATAATAAAATATCAGTTCGCATCAATGGGTTGAAAACTGATGACAGGGATATTGACGCAAAGATTGTTATTGAAAAGGGATTAAAACCGGAGAGAGGTAATACTTCCACAGCCGAAGCCATCAGCAGTTCATTGACTATCCCGTCACCATATGTACTGACCATTCAAAATGTGGAATCGGAGCATGATGGCGCAGACGGGGTGGTTAAAGTGACTACCAGCCAACAACTGGCGGGAGAAAGCCTGAAACCATTTTTAAAATTTGACCCCGACATTACTTACACGGTTGAAGCAAACGATTACGGCTTCACACTGCGCAGCGCTCAGTTTGATGTGGAGAAAAGCTATGCGCTGACCATTACCAGGGGTCTTCGCGGTAAAATAGGCGGTGTATTAAAAGAAGACTATAATGGCGGGGTTGCCTTTGGAGAACTGGAAGCAAACATAAATTTTACCAGCACTAAAGCCGTTTATCTTTCTAAGAATGGCGGCAAGAATATTGAAGTGCAGATCACCAATGTTCCCAAAGTGAAACTGGTTATCTCCAAGATATATGAAAACAATTTATTGATGGCGCAACGATATGGTTATTCCCCGAAGGAATCACGAAGCGGACCCGATTATGCAAGCTATGGCGGGGATTATGAGGAAGATTATTATTATGATGAGTATGGCGGCGGAGATGCCATGCTCGGTGATGTTATCTATGAAAAAGAAATTGATACACGGTCATTGCCAAAAAGTGGGGCGGGAAGGTTACTGAACTTTTCACAGTTTGAGGACAGGTTGCCTGATTTTAAAGGGGTTTATCATATCGTCATCCGTTCTGCAGAAGATTACTGGGTAAAAGATAGCCGTTATATTTCCCTGTCTGACCTGGGATTGATAGCCAAAGAAGGACAGGATAAAATATATGTATTCACCAACTCAATTAAATCTGCTGAACCGGTGAATGGAGTGAATGTATCTGTTTATTCTACCAACAACCAGCTGATTGGTACCGGCGCTACTGATAATGATGGTGTAGCAACAATTGCTTACAGCAAAAAAGAGTTCAGCGGGTTTAAACCGGCGATGATCATTGCAAAAACAGCTGATGACTTCAACTATCTTCCTTTTAACAATACAAGGGTCAATACTTCAAGGTTTGATGTGGGTGGAAAAAGAAATAACCCCTCGGGCTTTGATGCCTTTGTGTATGCTGAAAGGGATGTGTATCGTCCCGGCGAGAAAATAAATTTCTCTGTTATCCTCCGGGATGCACAATGGAAGAACCCGGGTGATGTGCCATTGAAGATGAAATTCCTGATGCCGAATGGCAAGGAGCTGAAATCATTCCGCAAAAGCCTGAATGAAGAAGGCTCGGTGGAAGGAAGTATTGATATTGCTCATGCAGCTATCACCGGTAGTTACACTTTAGAAGTTTACACTTCAACAGATGTATTGCTGGCTTCAAAGAATTTCTCCGTAGAAGAATTTGTACCTGACCGTATCCGGGTGAATACCAACCTGGATAAGGAATTTTTGCGTTCAGGTGATATGGCGAAATTATCTATCAATGCGATGAATTTCTTTGGCCCTCCGGCCGCTAACCGTAAGTATGAAACGGAGATACAGGTAAAGCAAAAATATTTTTTGGCTGAAAAATTTGATGGCTATGATTTCAGCCTGGCTAACCAGAACAGCTTCTTTGATAAAGAAGTAAAGGAAGGTACAACGGATGCAGATGGTAATGCCATCATTGAATATACAGTGCCTGCAACGTATGCAAATATGGGTGTTTTGCAAACCAGTTTCTATACAACCGTGTTTGATGAGACCGGCAGGCCGGTAAGTCGTGCCTCAAAAATTGATGTATTTACACAGGATGTATTCTTTGGCATCAAACAGGATTGGTTTTATTACTATCCACTGAATCAACCGGTGAAGCTTAATCTTGTGGCTGTGAACAAAGAGGGAAACGCAACGAGTGCAACAGCCAGGGTGGAAGTGATCAAACATGAATACAGAACAGTACTAACAAGGAGCGGAAGCTATTTCAGGTATGAATCACAAAAAGAAGATAAGCTGATGATCGAGCAGCAGGTTACCATTGGCAACAATACTGTTTATACGTTTGTCCCAAGAAGCCCCGGCGATTATGAAGTAAAAATTTATCGTCCCGGCGCCAATAATTATGTAACCCGCAGATTTTACAGCTATGGAAGCTGGGGATCCACCAACACTTCTTTTGAAGTGAGTAAGGAAGGGAATATATCAATTGAGATTGATAAGAAATCCTATTTTACAGGGGAGAGTGTAAAAGCATTGTTCAAAACACCATTCAGTGGCAGAATGCTGGTGACGATGGAGACAGATCATGTAGTTTCCCATCAATATGTTGATGTCAGTAACAGAACTGCCAGTTTGGATTTAAATTTAACCGGTGACCATGTGCCGAATGTTTATATCACCGCTACATTAATTAAACCACATGAGGTTTCGGATATTCCGTTGACAGTTGCACACGGATTTAAAAATGTAACGGTTGAAGAAAAGAGCAGGAAGATTACTATGGAAGTAGTAGCACAAAAAACAGTTCGTTCCAAAACGCATCAAAAAGTAACTGTGAAAGCGGCCCCTGGCAGTTTTGTCACCCTGTCTGCTGTTGACAATGGTGTATTACAGATAAGTGATTTTAAGACACCCGATCCTTATGATTATTTCTATCAGAAGAAAGCATTGCAGGTTTCAGCATTTGATCTTTATCCATTATTGTTTGCAGAAGTAAGAGCTAAACTGAGCAGCACAGGTGGTGATGCTGAAATGGCAATGGATAAGCGGGTGAACCCGATGCCTGCTAAAAGAATAAAAGTGGTGAGTTATTGGGGAGGGATTAAAAAAGCCAATGGAAACGGTGTGGCTGAATTTGAATTTGATATCCCGCAGTTCAGCGGTGAACTGAGACTGATGGCTGTTTCATACAAAGGTCAAAGTTTTGGCGCAGCCGATAATACCATGATCGTTGCCGATCCAATCGTGGTCAGTACGGCCTTACCGAGATTCTTAAGTCCCGGTGATACGGTGAATGTACCGGTGACATTAACCAATACGACTGATAAGGCGGCGAATGTAACTGCAAACATTGCAGTGGAAGGCCCGATGAAAGTGTTGGGAGGAAATAATCAATCAGTGAACCTTGCAGCAAAAACGGAAGGCCGTGCAATATTCAAAATAGTGGCTGACCCGACCATCAATGTTGGTAAAGTAACCGTGACAGTAAGTGGAATGGGAGAGAAATTTACCGATGCAACAGAAATTTCTGTTCGTCCGCCATCTACCTTGCAAAAATCAACAGGTAGTGGTTCGATAGCTGCTGGCAGTACACAGAACGTAAATATTGGCTTGGGTGATTTTATTCCGGGCAGCACTAATTACAGTTTAGTGGTAAGCCGTTCTCCGGCATTGGAACTTGGCGAACAATTAAAATGGCTGGTGCAATATCCGTATGGTTGCACGGAGCAAACTGTTTCGGCTGCATTTCCACAGATCTATTATGGTGATCTGTCCGATCTGATGCAGTTGAACAAGGCACAAAACAAGCTGAATGCAAACAGCAATATCATGGAAGCCATCCGCAAAATAAAAATGCGTCAGTTGTATAATGGCGCGGTTACACTCTGGGATGGAGAAGGCAAAGAAGACTGGTGGGCTACTATATATGCCGCACATTTTTTGCTGGAAGCAAAGAAAGCCGGTTTTGATGTGGACAACAGTTTGCTGGAAACCATGCTGAACTATATCAATAATAAGTTGAAGAATAAAGAAACGATCACCTATTACTACAATCGTGACCAGAATAAAAAGATTGCTCCGAAAGAAGTGGCCTATGGTTTATATGTGCTGGCGCTGGCCGGAAGAACGAATGTACCTGCGATGAACTATTACAAGGCCAATCCAACTATCCTGGCATTGGACAGCCGTTACCTGTTAGCCGCAGCGTATGCAACAGCAGGAGACAGGAAATCTTTTACTGCTATGTTGCCGGCATCATTCAGCGGCGAAGAGTCAGTTGCACAAACAGGCGGAAGTTATTACTCCGATGTAAGAGATGAAGCCATTGCATTGAACGCATTGATCGATGTTGACCCGGGTAATGCGCAGATAGGAACGATGGTAAAACATGTGGCAGATAAACTCAAGAACAGAAGATGGCTGAGCACACAGGAGAGAGCTTTTGCTTTTTTGGCTCTTGGTAAACATGCCAGGGCTGCCAATATTTCAACGGCAACTGCTGAAATAAAAGTAAATGGTAAGCTGATTGCCAAAGTAGATGGAGGGCAATGGACAGGTGATATGAAAGCATTAGGGAATAATAATGTTGAGATCGTTACAAAAGGTAATGGCCGGCTCTTTTACTTCTGGCAGGCCGAAGGCATCAGCGCCAGCGGCGCTTATAAAGAAGAAGACAGTTACCTGAAGGTAAGAAAACGTTTCTATGACAGGAATGGCAAACCCATTACTTCAAATACCTTTAAGCAAAATGATCTGATCATTATCGGTATCTCACTGGAGCGTTCTTTCAATACGCCAATAGAAAATGTGGTTATCACCGACCTGTTACCCGCCGGGTTTGAAATTGAAAACCCCAGGACAAAAGAAATACCGGGTATGGACTGGATAAAAGATGCGATGTCACCAACAGCATTGGATGTAAGAGATGACCGTATTCATTTCTTTGTAGATGCGAATAGTAATAAACAAACCTATTACTATGCCGTCCGTGCTGTATCACCCGGTAATTATAAAATGGGACCGGTTAACGCCGATGCGATGTATAATGGAGAGTATCATTCGTATAATGGGGCCGGGGTGGTGAGAGTGCTGCAGTAAAGAATAAAAAATATTAGATTTATAGTCCCGCATCCAGACCGAAGTCAGGGAGCGGGACTTTTTCATTTTATGCAGGTCGACACAAAAAATATCGCTATAGTTTGCAATCAACTGGCAGGAACAGGAAGGGCAACGTTTTTGGCCGAAAGGATCGGACTGCAGTTATCAGGCAGGGAAATTCCTTATTCCTTATTTATAGAAAACTGGCCCGATAATTTTAATGGGTTCACAGAAGTCTGGATCTCCGGTGGCGATGGCACTCTGAATTATTTTATCAACCATTACCCGGATATAAAATTACCGTTGGTTATTTTTAATGGAGGTACCGGTAATGATTTTCACTGGCTGCTCTATGGTAAAATAAGTTTTGAAGAGCAACTACAACTTGTTTTATCCGCAGAACCAAAACCTATCGACATTGGCCGTTGCAATGAAAAATATTTTATCAATGGAGTTGGAATTGGTTTTGAAGGAGAAGTAGCCAGGAGTCTTACAGGTAAAAAGAAAAGAGCCGGCAAAGCTTCTTTCATGGCGATGATACTGAGAAAAATATTTTCTTATCGCTCCGGTTCTTATACGATCCTGGCTGATGGACAGCCTTTGGGCGCAAAAAAATACCTGATCATTGATGCCAGTAATGGCAACAGGGCCGGTGGCGGATTTCATATTGCCCCTGAGGCAAAGGCCAATGATGGATGGCTAGACCTGGTTTTAATTGATTCCTTATCACCCATTCAAAGACTGAGATGGTTGCCGGTGATCGAGAAAGGAAAACACCTTCATCTTTCTTTCATTAAGCATTTACCCGTAAAGAAAATTATTGTTGAATGTGATTCGGTCATTCAATCGCACCTGGACGGGGAATATTATACGGCGGATAAACTGGAGATAGAAATTTTACCGGGAAGACTTTTATTCCGGTATTAATTATTTCAGCGGATAGGCTTCCTTTCCTTTTACTTCGGTCCCCTGTAATTTCACTTTTCCTGTATTCATTTTTTTATTGTTTCTTCAATAGTTTTCTTAATTTTTTCGGTGATTGCCGAACATCATAAATTGTTATTACCTGAACCTCTGTTTTACAACTCCGATAGTAAATAACATTCTGCTTGGTGATGGAATAATTCCGGATGTTTCTTGATTTGCTGTAATATCCAAATACATGCGGATTTATACTAATGATGGTATAAAATGTGTCCAGTTTTTCCAGGAAATTGTCAACCACTTTCTGGTTCCAGTGTTCTTTCAGCTATTCCACTATAGCTTCCACATCTTGCTTCGCCTGTGGCGAAATAATAACAGGCTTATGCTTTCCCCTGGCCATATTTTCTTTTTAGCCCTTTTATAAAAGAACCCATATCAGTTCCTTCGCCGTTATCCAGTTGGCGGATACCTTTTTTAAGTTTTGTTTCCAGTTCCTTCTTTTTCTCTACAGGAGGGATCTTCTTTGGTTTAATTTCTTGCAAAATGAGCCAGGCCTGCTTCAGCATATCATCGTCTAACCCGTCAAGACTTTCTGATATTTTCCTTTTATATAAAAGATTAGTCATTTCCTGAATTTGTTCATTAAAATTACATTTTATGCCTGAACTGGTATAATATTTTTCAACGTAAATCCTGGTTTGCTTTGAATGAAAAAACATCTTTTCCATTCACCACCGTTCTCAGCACTTTTACATCTTTAATTTTCTCCGGAGCAATCTTAAACAGATCTTCATTCAGCACCACAAAATCAGCCAGGTAACCTTTTTTCAAAATACCCAGTTTGTTTTCCTGGAAACCGGCGTAAGCATTGTTAGCAGTATAGCATTTTAATGCCTGTTCAACAGAGATCTTTTGATCCGGGTACCAGCCATCTGGATTTTTATCATCCAACGTTCTTCTTGTTACGGCAGCATAAATTCCTTCCAGCGGGGTAGCCGGCGCCACAGGCCAGTCAGAACCAAATGTGAGGTTCGCTTTTGCATCCAGCAAACTTTTAAAAGCATAAGTGCCCTTCAACCTTCCATCATCCAGTCTTTTATGCGCCCATTTCCCGTCATCAATAGCATGATAAGGTTGCATGGATGGAATCACTTTGAGTGCATCAAATTTTTCAATCGCCAGTTGAGTCAGGTGTTGTGCATGTTCAATGCGGAAGCGGTGATCTTTACCGGGATTTTTCTTCTCTGCTTCAGCAAATACGCCAAGAATAAAGTCATTTGCCCTGTCACCAATGGCATGAACGGCCACATGCAAACCACAGGAATCTGCAGATAAAACCCAACGCCTGAGAAGACTGCTATCTGTTACCTGCAAACCACTTGTATTGGGTGCATCGAGATAGGGCTGATAAAACCAGGCAGTAGTGGAACCCAGCGAGCCATCCACAAAACCTTTCAACCCGCCCCAGCGCAACATATCATTACCCCGGCCATCTTTACGGCAAACTGAATCAATCGCTTTCCACCTGCCGATTGAAACGAATGAATAGATGCGCAAGGGCAATTTGTTTTGCCTGTATGCTTTTTTATAAACACCCAGGTCAATCCATCCTCCATAGCTGCCCATATCATGTACCTGCGTTACCCCGTTGGCCAAGGCATATTGTGCAGCTACTTCAAAGTATTCATCCATTTCTTTTTCTGAATCAGCGGGTATGACCCTGTACATTAGACCCATGGCATCATCTTTCAGAATACCGGTTGGCTCGCCATTCTTATCCCGGATGATTTCCCCACCTTCCGGGGATTTTGTTTCTTTGGTTATTCCGGCCAGTTGCAATGCTTTGGAATTGGCAAAAGCCATATGACCATCATAGCGGTTTACAAATAAGGGATGGTTACCGGTAATAGAGTCAACCCATTCTTTGCGGGGTAATTCACCACCCCAGTTTTCATGATCCCAATCACCACCCTGTATCCAGCGGTCATCGGTATGGCGCTGACAAAATTCTTTAAGTGCAAGAATAAAAGCGGCAGGCGTTTTGGCATATCTCAGTTGCACCCCGCCCAGGTTATACCCGCCATTCAAAAAATGAGTGTGGTTATCAATAAATCCCGGTACCAGCATTTTTCCTTTGAGATCAACGACAACAGTAGCTGGCGCTTTAAATGATTTATAATTGTTGCCGGCATAAATAATCTCATTGCCTTTGATAGCAATAGCATTTGCATGAGGATTGGCAGCATCACCCGTCCAGATATTGCCATTGAAATATATTTTATCTGCTGAAGCCGTTTGGGAATAGCCTGATGAATATATGAATGAAATGAAAAGTACCCCTAAAAATATCTTCATAATAAAAAATATTATTTTATAAAATAAAAAAAGTCCGGCTCTTTCAAACCAGACTTATTAAAGCGAGATAAATATCGTTATTGATTAATAATCGTTATTGTATCCACCGCTGCCGCCACGGTCACGGTTGTAACCGCCACCGCCGCCGCCGCCACTTTTACCTTTGTAGCCGCCACCGCCGCCGCCACCTATGTAGCCGCCACCACCGACGCCACCGAAGCCGCTGCTTTACTAGAAGC
>CAZGGQ010000054.1:0-27733 GCA_964525285.1 uncultured Chitinophaga sp. | reverse complement strand
CCAAAGAAGTGCAGGAAGCCATTACAAAGGGAATTGAGGATGCAAAAAAGAACCTCATTAAAGTTCCGGTAATGAAAGGAACTATTCCACATGACCAGTGGGCTAAGGAAGGCGCTGCCAAAGTATTGATCAAGCCGGCTGCTCATGGTACCGGTGTGATCGCCGGAGGTTCTATGCGTGCCGTATTGGAGGCTGCGGGAATAACTGATGTATTGGCTAAATCACTGGGTTCTGCCAATCCGCACAATGTGGTAAAAGCGACATTTAAAGCGCTGGCTTTACTCAGGGAACCCATCCATGTTGCCAAAACCCGTTCACTTGGATTAAAGAAAGTATTTAACGGTTAATGCTGACGACAAACGAACTGAATTATGAAAAAATTAAAAATAACATTGGTGAAGAGTCCTATTGACAGACCTGAACGTCAGAAACTGACGGTGCAGGCTTTAGGTCTTAATAAAACGAATTCCACTAAAGAAGTGGAAGCCACTCCGCAAATACTGGGAATGATCCGTAAGGTGATTCACCTGGTAAAAGTGGAAGAGCTGGCATAATGTGTAAATATGAAAATGTGATGAATGTGAAAATTGGTATTCTTCATTTACACATTTCCACACATCCACATTTTCTCATTAATAAAAGCGAGGGGAAACAACCCCGTAAGTAAAAATTAATAAAATGAAACTACATGAATTAAGACCGGCCAAAGGTGCTACGCACAAGGTAAAAAGGATTGGCCGCGGTGATGGTTCGGGACATGGCGGAACTTCAACTAAGGGTACAAAAGGTGGTCAGAGCCGGGCCGGGTATAAAAGTAAAATGGCCCACGAAGGTGGCCAGATGCCCATTCAGCGCCGTTTGCCCAAACGCGGGTTCAACAACATTCACCGGGTGGAATACAAAGTTCTGAACCTCGGGCAGGTGGAACAACTGGCAGTAAAATACAATTTCAAAGAAATTTCTGTAGAGAATCTTTATATCAATGGGCTGGTTAGCCAGAATGACAAGGTGAAAATATTAGGTAACGGAGAGCTGAAAAACAAATTCACTTTTAAAGTGAATGCAGTGAGTGAAAAAGCAAAATCAGCCATTGAAGCAGCGGGTGGTTCAGTGGAGATAGTAAGGTAAATTTCGCTAAATTGTGCGGACGCATTGAATATGCGTCTTTTATTTATCCGCCGCGGCGGATGTTTTAAGTGCATTAAAATTTTTTAATTCCGTGAAGAAATTAAAATTCATAAAGACACTGGTAAATATCTGGAGCATCGAAGAGTTAAGAAATAAAATTCTTTTCACTCTTATGATGATTGCCATTTACAGAGTTGGCGCCCATATTGCCTTACCGGGTATTAATCCCGCTGAAATGCAGGATCAGGGCAGCAACAGCACAGGAATGCTTAGCCTCATTGACGCTTTCTCGGGCGGAGCTTTTAGCCAGGCATCTATTTTCGCCTTAGGTATCATGCCCTATATCTCGGCTTCTATCTTTATGCAATTGATGACAGTGCTTGTACCCCGTTTTCAAAAAATGCAGAAAGAAGGTGATAGCGGACGTAAAAAAATTACCCAATACACCCGGTATCTTACGGTGGGTGTAACCATTTTGCAGGCATCCGCTTATGTTACTTACCTCAGGGGGATGACGGCGCAGACCGGTGGAATGATGGCCGGTTATCCTCCGGCTTATTTCTGGCTGACCTCAGTAGTCATATTAACAGCGGGAACCTTATTTGTAATGTGGATGGGTGAAAAAATTACTGACAAAGGATTGGGCAATGGTACATCACTCATTATTATGATTGGTATCGTGGCCCGCTTGCCACAGAATTTTCTGCAGGAATTAAGTTCCAAATCTTTACGCAGTGGTGATATACTTGTATTTATTGTTGAGATAGCCATTCTTATTGCAATTATCATGGGTTGTATCCTGCTGATACAAGGGGTACGAAAAGTACCGGTGAATTATGCGAAACAGATTGTCGGAAACCGGCAATTTGGCGGAGCCCGCCAGTTCTTGCCATTAAAGGTGAACAGCGCTGGTGTTATGCCGATCATCTTTGCACAGGCTATTATATTTATTCCTACCATTTTTGCAAATTTTGACCCCGGCGGAAGAGGCGCCTTTTTAAAAGCGCTGAATGACCCCAGCAATGTCTGGTACATGCTGATTTATGCTCTTGTTGTAATAGGGTTTACTTTTTTATACACCGCATTAATATTTAATCCAAAGCAAATTGCCGATAACCTGAAGCAGAATAATGGCTTTATTCCCGGTGTAAAGCCAGGCCAGCCAACAGCTGACTATATTGGAAAAATCATGGATAATATTACATTTCCAGGAGCGGTACTGCTTGCCTTTGTAGGTATCCTGCCAGGTATCGCACAGCGGTTTGGTGTTACACAACAGTTCTCCAGTTTCTTTGGGGGCACATCCCTGCTGATCATGGTGGGGGTTATCCTGGATACATTGCAGCAGATAGAAACGCAATTACTCATGCGTCAGTACGATGGCCTGATGAAGAGCGGCCGTATACAGGGAAGACAAACCACATCCGCAGTACAGATGTAAAATAAATTAAGACTATCAAGTAGGAACCTGGCAGGTATCACTTGCCGGGTTTTATTTTTAAATGGATATTTGCAGTATATGATTATTTGTAAATCAAATGAGGAAGTTGAACTGATGAGGAAAAGCGCTTTGCTGGTGAGTAAAACATTAAGCGAGGTGGCAACATTGCTGAAGCCCGGTATTACTACTCTTTCTATTGACAAAATGATTGGATCTTTTATTCCTGATCATCATGCTGTTCCGTCTTTTTTAAATTACCGTGGTTATCCTTTTAATTCCTGCATATCAGTAAATGATGTGGTCGTGCATGGTTTTCCGGGTAATAATGAACTGAAAGAAGGAGATATTGTTTCTATAGACATCGGGATCATATTAAATGGCTGGCACGGGGATCATGCTTATACTTTTGCCATTGGTGATCCCGGAGAAGCAGTGATCCGGTTAATTAGAGTAACCAAGGAATCATTATATAAAGGAATTGAAAAAGCTGTTGCCGGAAACAGGGTTGGTGATATTGCATTTGCCATACAGGAACATACAGAACGAAAACATGGGTATGGGGTGGTAAGAGAATTAGTGGGGCATGGTCTTGGAAAAAACCTCCATGAAGACCCGCAGGTGCCTAATTATGGCAAAAGAGGCAGTGGGCCTAAATTAAAAGAAGGGCTTGTGCTGGCCATTGAACCCATGATCAATCTTGGCAAAAGAGACGTTTACACTGAAGAAGATGGCTGGACGGTGAGAACAAAAGATGGTAAACCTTCCGTTCATTTTGAACATGATGTATGCGTAAGAAAAGTAAAAGCAGATATACTCTCGGATTATGGGATTATTGAAGCTGCAGAAAAAGTAAATCCGTATCTGTTCAGCGATTATTAAAGTACCCTGTATTTCATTACCACTCTTATATCTTTCCATATTTCCTGTGGACTGATATAGGTGTCATTTAATTTAAACACAACTTCAGCTTTTGCAAACGCATCTCTCACTAATTCAGAGCAGATATAATTCTTGTTCTTTTCTTTTTTCCCGATGCGAAAAAGAATACGGGTCATGATGCGGATGATCTCCCAGTTGTCATAAGGTCTTGTCAGCTCATCAAGCCCGAAACAGATCACCTTGTTCAATTTTTCAGGTTCAAGATCAAAGTTGAGTTTGGCCAAAACGATCTGTCCTTTATATGCTCTTTTTGTTCCTTTATAATCGTGCAGGTATTTGGAAAGAGGGATGAGCCGGATACCGATCTTAGGCTCAGCTTCCAGGATCAGCACCCGGCGTAATTCTTCATCTTTGTATACAATGGCTACATGACTCCATGCACTTTTGGTTAACCGCTGAATGATCCCGGAAAATGTATAGCTGCCCGAACTGAAAAAGATATATCCCGTTTTTAAATGGTCCCGAATTTTTTCATACGGAAATACAGGCAGTTCCTTTATTTGTTTTTTTGTAAGTGCTTCTGCCATCGTAAAACGAACTTAACAAAAATTCATCGTTCTTTGCTGAAAACAAAGAATTGGCTAAACAACTGGTAGTGATAGGAGGTGGTGCAGCGGGATTTTTCTGTGCTGTCAATGCTGCCCGTATGAACCCGGAGCTGCATGTTGTTATTATTGAAAAGACAAACAAGCTATTATCAAAAGTAAAAGTAAGCGGTGGCGGCCGGTGTAATGTAACCCATGCCTGCTTTGATATTGCGGAGATGAGCAAAAAATATCCCCGGGGACAACATTTTGTAAAGAAAGCATTTCATCAGTTTTTTACAACCCATACCATTCAATGGTTTGAGGAAAGAGGAGTGAAGTTAAAAGCAGAGGCCGATGGCAGGATGTTCCCCGTTACGGATTCATCGCAGACGGTTATTAATTGTCTTCAAAACGAAGCAGGTAAATACGGAGTGGAGGTGATGATGAATGAGGAAGTGAAGAAAATATATATTCAACAATCAATATTCAATATTCAATTCTCAAGTGGGAAAAAGTTAACGGCAGACTTCGTTTGTATTGCAAGCGGTGGTTATCCAAAATCATACATGTTTGATTGGTTGAAAGTGTTGGGACATTCAATCGAAGAACCTGTTCCATCATTATTTACTTTTAATTTACCGGATCATCCAATCACTAAACTCATGGGGGTAAGTGTGGAAAAGGCAAAAGTCAAAATTACCGGCTGCAAATTGGAAGAGGAAGGTCCCTTATTAATAACTCACTGGGGTCTCAGCGGCCCGGCCATATTGAAACTAAGCGCATGGGGAGCAAGAGCGTTGCGAGCCATGAGTTATGAGTTCAGAATTATCGTGAACTGGATACCGGGATTCAATGAACAAAGTATGAAAGAAAAATTTCAGCAACAAAGAAATAGTCATGCTTCACAGAAAGTAATAGGTAAAATTAATTTTGGATTACCCAATCGTTTGTGGGAATTCCTGGCTGAGCAATCCTGCGTAGCAAAGGAAATGAGATGGGCCGATTTATCCAATGCTGTTCAGAATAAATTTATAAAGAACATATGTGCTTATGAATGTGATGTAAAGGGCAAGACAACATTCAAAGAGGAATTTGTTACGGCGGGAGGCATTAAACTTAATGAGGTGGATGCCCATACAATGATGAGTAAGAAAGTTCCCAAACTTTTTTTCGCCGGAGAGGTGCTGGATGCAGATGGGATCACCGGCGGATTTAATTTTCAGCATGCATGGACAAGCGGATGGATCGCTGCAAAAAGCATAGCAGCGATGTCGGCATAAAACTATTTATCCAATTGAGGTTTTAGCTGAACATATGTCCATGCTGTAAAAGGAGTCAGTAGTAAAAGAAAAATCGTCCACCAGCAATTCAGGATAATCCACAGCATGGATGTAATGATCAGCAGGTAAACTGGGTAAGTGAACAGGAGAATAGCGGTCATCACGGAATCATAGTGGTCATTTTTATGGGTTCTTTTCCAGACATAATGTTTGACAGGCAAAAAAAGTGGCAAATGAATCAGCCACCCGATGGCGGCCGGAATAGCCAGCAGAATTTTTTTTAGAAACGAGGATTTAATTTCCAGTATAGCTGCCTGTGCCTGCCGGTCTGTTTTTGGGATTTCAAAAACGAGTTTTTCCAATTGTGTCCGGAGTTGCTCATTGAATAATTGATGCCGCAATCCTTCGGCCATATTCATATCAAGATCCTTCGCAGTAATGATCTCACCAAAATTCAGAAAAATATTTTTACCGAAGCGGCTAAAAGAACTGAAATTAATACCAACAGGTAATACTTTTAACGGAACTCCTTCCTCCCATGCTTTTAGTGCTAACCTGGCAGTCCCTTTTTTTAAAGGGCGAAGATGCCATTCATTAATACATTTTCCCTCACTGAAAATAGCTACTACTCCGTTTTGCCTGAATATCGAAATGCAGGCATCAAATGTTTTATAGTTTTCTGAAAGATTCTCTGTTCCCTCACTGGTGCGGTACACGGGTAATATTTTTAATGCAGCAAGAATCCTGCTGATCATTTTGTTTTTAAAAGCATCACCTCTTGCCAGATTCCAGACATTTTGTTGGAAAATCGTGTCCAGAATCACGGAATCTAAAAAAGAGTTGGGATGGTTACATGCAATCAATAGCGAACCTTTTTCTTTCAGCAGTTGCGGTTTGTTGATAATGATCCGGCGGCACCATATCAGCATGGCAAGACGGGAAAGAATTTTGAGAAATTGATAAAGCAATTTTTTTTTGGTGAATATAATGAACTGCCGGCAAGTTCAATAGAATTCAAAGCCCTGAATAGAGCCATTCGCCTACGAATAAGAAGCTCTGTAACCTTTGTTCAATCAAGGTTTTGCAGCTTGTAGCATACCCCAAAAAACTCTGGACTCAGAACTCCTGACTAACGACTATTTACCTTATCTTTGCCGCCCCGAAATAATTAAACCCTTCGGGAAAAATTTACATGTTTGAAAACATTATTCGAAAACAATTAAACGCTGATGAACAGGAGACTGCTGCCCACCATGAGGAGGGAGATGCGTCTACAGCGACAACAACTGCACCTGCCGAAGAATCTACCCCTGTTGAAACTGCTCCCATTCAAACTGCTCATGATGATTTTGACTGGAGTGTTGACAAACGAAACATTACTGCTTACAGCAAAGAAGAGAAAGAAAAGTATCACAATGTGTACGACAATACGTTTGTGCAACTGGACGATGGTCAAATGATGAAAGGCACTGTGGTTGGGTTGACAAAAACAGACGTAGTACTCAACATTGGTTTCAAAAGCGATGGTTTGATCTCCCTGAATGAATTCCGTGACCTGCCAAACCTGGCAGTCGGTGATGAAGTGGAAGTGATGATCGTGGAGAAAGAAGACAGGGAGGGCCACCTGAACCTGAGCCGCCGCCAGGCCCGGATTACCCGTGCATGGGAAAGAATTGTGGAGGTAAACAAAACCGGCGAAGTGATCACTGGTTTGGTTACATCAAAAACCAAAGGTGGTCTGATCGTGGATGTGTTTGGAATGGAAACCTTTCTTCCCGGCTCACAGATCGATGTGAAGCCTGTTACAGACTACGATCAGTTTGTAGGAAAGACCATGGAGTTCAAAGTCGTAAAGATCAATGAAACCATTAAGAATGCTGTTGTATCTCATAAAGCGCTTATTGAAAGTGACATTGAAGCACAGCGGGCTGAGATCATGAGCAAACTGGAGAAAGGCCAGGTGCTGGAAGGAACCGTGAAGAATATAACTGACTTCGGGGCCTTTATGGACCTGGGAGGCCTTGATGGACTCCTTTATATTACCGATATTTCCTGGGGACGCATTTCTCATCCAACTGAAGTACTGAAACTTGATCAGAAGATCAATGTAGTGGTGCTTGATTTTGATGATGAGAAAAAACGTATCAGCCTTGGCTTGAAGCAACTCACCCCACATCCCTGGGATGTGCTGGCCGGGAACATTGCCGAAGGAAATATTGTGAAAGGAAAGGTAGTAAACATTGAAGACTATGGCGCATTCCTCGAAATCCAGCCGGGTGTTGAGGGGTTGGTGCATGTATCTGAAATTACATGGGCCAATACACCGATCAATGCCAAAGAATTTTTCAAACTGGGTGATGAGCATGAAGCTAAAATTGTAACACTGGATAAGGCAAGCCGGAAAATGAGCTTGTCTATCAAACAACTTTCACCTGATCCGTGGAATGATATTGAAACCAAATTTGCCGAGGGAAGCCGTCATACCGGGTTGGTGAAAAATATCACCAATTACGGCGTGTTTGTAGAATTGGCTCCTGGCATTGGCGGGATGATTCACATCAGTGACCTGAGCTGGTTGAGACGTTTTAACCATCCCGGAGAATACACCAAAGTCGGTTCTAACATTGATGTGGTGATACTTGGAATTGACAAAGAAAACCGCAAGCTGCAATTGGGTCATAAGCAACTGGAAGAAGATCCCTGGAATACGTTGCAGGATACATTTGCTATTGGCAGTATCCATGATGGAACTGTAAGCCGTCGAGACGATAAAGGCGCTACTATTCAATTACCCTATGGCCTGGAAGGCTTTGCTCCTAACCGTCATCTTGCCAAAGAAGACGGAAAAAGTATCGGGGCTGATGAAACCGCTCAGTTTATGGTAATTGAGTTTGACCGCAATGAAAAACGTATTGTGGTTTCTCATACCCGTATCTGGGAGCAGGGAAAAGTAGATGAGGTGGAAGCTGCCAAGAAAGAGGCCCGAACTGAAGCAGATAAAACAAGGAAAGCAGTGAAAACAGTGCAAAGTAAGGTTGAAAAAGCAACTCTTGGTGACCTGGGTGTGTTGGCCGACCTGAAGAAGAAAATGGATGAAGGAACTGATGAAGGAGCCGGTACAGAGGAAGCAAAGCCTGAATAGTAATAGTGTATTTACGATTTTATATGCCTCCCGGAAATCCGGGAGGCTTTTTTCTTAAATGTTGATCGGCAGCACAATAAATTTTGGATTGTTTGTTTGAAATTTGAAATTGATTTTATATGTTTGTATCCTTCTTAGCAAAACCAACAAATTCCATCTCCTAGAAACCCGTATCTCATTTCCTAAGAATTTCCTTCAAAGTCCCCTTCTGGAAACCCAAAGTTCATTTCCTGAATCGAATCAGGATTATTAAACATTTGGAAGGTTTGGAATTATTTCCGGCCTAAGAAAACATTTATAAACTTTTTGAGCATGAAAAAGAATCAGTTTCTTCAATTTTGTAATTCGTTAGTTCCTTTAACCCAACGGAAACGAATACAAACTATCTTATTTGTATTGTTTGCAACCTTAGGTTTTGATCAGCAAATAAATGCACAATGCACCTGCACGGGCAATCTCGTAGCTAACCCCAGTTTTGAGAGTGGTACAACCAGTTGGACATGGTCTGGCGGGAACTTTAATGCGGGCACCGGGGCAGTGAAATGTGGTAGTAAATCCGGTGATTTTGAAATCACTAACTCATCAAATAACGGTGTTTACCAGGTTGTAGGCACTGATCTTGCAATTGGTACAGTTATTAATGCCAATGTATGGTCAGGAACCCATAATAATTCCTATAGTCACAAAGTATTTATTCATTTTTATAATGCAAGCAATGTTTATATGTCAACCGGCTCTGTGGAAGTGGAAGTGGATAAGGTGCTTGCAAACTCCCCGACAGGACCGCAATTATATACATTTTCGGCAACAGTACCTTCAGGTGCAAAATATACCCGGGTTGGGTTTAAAGGAACAGGCAACTGGGTAAAAACAGATATGTGGTGCGTAACCACCACTCCTACGCCTTGTAATGCCGAGATAACAAATGTTTATTTCAACAAACTGGATGGAGGCGCTGATATTACCATTACGAACGGATCGACTTATACCTCAGCTCAATTAGGTTCATTATATAATATAGAAGCAAGTACTACCGGTACAGTCGGCAGCGTGAAATTCACGATCACCGGCCCCACAGCGAGCACAGTTATAGAAAATGCAGCTCCTTATAATTCACCCGGTACTGGTAGCGGCGCTTGGGTAGGAGCACCGGGAAGCTATACGCTGAATGTAAAAGCATACAGTGCTTCCGGAGGTACAGGAACAGTTTGTGATGAAGATACCCGCAACTTTACAATAGCCAATGATTGTTCTTGCCCGGGTAATGTACTGACTAACCCCAGCTTTGAAAATACTGCAACCGGCTGGAGTGTTAGCGGCGGTACCCTTACGTTCGGTACAAGCTATAAGATGTGTGGCAGCTACAATGGTTACCTGAACCATTCATCGGGTACTGCGAAAGTTTGGCAGGATGTAACTATCTCAGCAGGCTCTGTTCTTAGCTTTAAAGGATATGCAGGTACGCATAATCCTGGTTTGGCTTGTAGCCCCAAGCTGAGTCTTATTTTCTATAATTCAGCGAATGCTGTTATTTCCCAATCTGATGCTGCTGTTACCTTTGATGTAGGTTCTGGCAACCAGCTTGCACTATATACAATTAATGCAACTGCTCCGGCAGGTACTGTGAAAGTAAGGGTACAGGGTTCTATCACTTGTAATACGTTGAAGGTTGACGGATTCTGTTTAACTGTGGCACAGACTTGTCCCGGTGGCGGAATATGGAATCTTAACTTACCAAATGGCACATTGGGTACATCGCAAACTTATACTGTCAACGGTAAAACGATCACGGCTTACGGATTCAATAATGGAAACCCTGGCACTCCGACAGCGCTGTATGGCAAGAACCTGGGGGGTGATGAAACTGGTCTTGGTATTAACAGTAACGTTAATCAGGAAATTGACATTAATCATTTTGTTCAACTTGACCTTAACCAGATCATCGCCGCGGGAGTTACATCTGGTACAATGATGATCGGAAGCATGCAAGCTGGTGAACCCGCCAAGGTTTTTGGTTCGAACTCACTGGGGATACAGGGTACACTGTTGATGACGGTTCCAGTAACTCTCAATAACACGCCATTTCCAATACCCGGCTTTCCTGCCTATAGGTATATCAGCGTGCAGGCAGGTGCACCCACACCAGCAGATGTGCTGCTTCAACAGGTTAGCTTCTCCTGTCCTACAACTGCTTCCCTAGGTGATTTTGTTTTCGAGGATTATAACAGGAATGGTGTTCAGGATGCAGGAGAACCGGGTATTCCGAATGCAACTGTTGTTTTGAAAGATGGTGGTGGCATTACCATTGGTACTACTACTACCGATGCAAATGGTATCTACAGCTTTACTAACCTGGCGCCGGGTACATATAGTGTAACATTTACAACCCCCGCCACCTACGTACCAACACTTTCAAATATCGGGGCGGATGATACAAAAGACAGTGACCCTGTAGCTGGAGTAGCTGCTGGTATTGTGTTGACCGCGGGGCAAAACAATACAACAATAGATGCAGGATTTTATAGATTAATAAGCATTAGCGGCAATGTATGGCATGATGTGAATGCTATGTCGGATGGTTTTGTGAACAATACCGGCCCGTTACAGAGTCCGCCTGCTTTAGCAATACCCCCGGGTTTAAGAGCATACCTGGTTAATGCATCAACAGGATTGATAGAGCAGCTTGTTTTTGTCAACCCGGCAACCGGAACATTCTTATTCCCTGATGTGAGTATTAATTCAGTTTATAATGTCGTGTTGAGCAGTTCTAACCAGATAATAGGTAATCCTCCGCCGGCTTCAACACTGCCGTCGGGATGGATACATACGGGTCAGAAAAATGCAAACCCCCCGAATAGTCCCGCAGGTAGTGATGGACTTAATGATGGCAAGCTGGTTGTACCAACCGGTACTACCGATGTTATCAATGTGAACTTTGGTATTAAAATACTGGGAGGGGATGTAGTACTTGGCTAATAAAAAATTCACCCGTTCATTCCTGACAGAGTGAACGGGTGATTAAAAATATTTTAAATTTTAAAACCTAAAACAATGAGCACAAAAATCAAATTTTACACAATGCTGGCCTCAATGCTTATAATTAGCAGTATGAGTTCGGCGCAAGGCACACTTGAAATGGTATTGGGCAATTTTGTGGGGTCGCCACCCCTGGGCCCCACCACAAGCCCGATCGGGGCTGTTTCGTTAAAAAGGGATCCTTCTAACGATAACCATTTTTTCACTGCGACAGGGTTCCAGGCAACTTCTGCTACTGTTTCTTTAGCCAACCAGACTTACACGGGGCTTGGGTACAGCAACATTTCGACAGGCCTTGTATTTGGAGCATCGCCCACAACCGCTGTTTCATCTACTCTGCCATTTATTCAGCAGGTTGACCCACTTGACACTTATAATTTGCTGGGGTCGTTCAACCTGTCACCTGGTGGTCCGACAAATAATATGTTTACTTCAGATTTTAATCCTGCTACAACAGGAACCGGGATCATTGCAGATGGATTTTTTTCACCACCAGCAAATGATGCAAACGGGGCTGTTTCAGTATTTACTGCGGCCCAGGTTTTATTTGATCAACCAGGCGGACCGGCAACTCACAACACAGCTACCAGGTATTATTATGGCGACGTGGTAATTACTTTTAACCGCTATGTTGCTAACCCGGTTATTCAAATCGCAGGCTTGGGTGGATCTTACAGGTATGTACCTGCAGGAGGGAATCCAGCTATACCCGGAGATTGGCTTTCAACTTATTTTACAACAGAATTAGAATTTGTTACAGGATATACGATTTCCAAGTTGTCAGGAAATTCATTTCTTACCGTAACGAATGCGACGAAGAGTATTACTAACAACGCTGTCATTCCCAATGGGGCTTCAGCCAATACCGGTGGATTGTTTAATGACATTGGCGCAGCTACAGGTAGTATTAGTATAGCCGGAACGCTTAAAACTCTGACCATTAAAGTTTATTTGAGAGGAAGTAATGCCTCACAGTTTCCCTGGTCGGCCACTGCTGCTACAGTACCAGGGTCAAACAGGGCTCCGTTTACAGGTGATATTTGGTGGATAGCTGCCAGTATGCCTCTCCCGTCTCAAAGTACATTACCTGCAACCGGTGTTCATCTTGATGCTGTTTTAAATGGCAATGATGTTTCATTAAGCTGGGTTTCGCAATCTGAAATAAACAGCGATCATTTTGAAATTGAAAGAAGCACGGATGCTGTCAGCTTCAGCCAGATTGCCAGTAAGCAAGCTGCCGGCTACAGTGTTTCCCCCATAAACTATGCATATACAGATCCGGCCATATCTGCCCCTGTATATTATTACAGGCTGAAATTGGTGGATGTAGATGGGCGTTCTGCCTACAGCAACATAACAGTGGTAAGAAAACCCGGTGCTGTAAAAACGGTACGAGTATTCCCGAATCCTGTTACAGACAATGTTAACCTGGAGTTCTCCAATGCAAATGGTAATTATGATATCAGTTTGTATAACCAGTCGGGACAAATGGTAGTGACTAAAAATGTCACTATTGCTTCCACTGTTCAAACTGTGAACCTGGAAAAAGGTTCTCTGCCTCCGGGATCATATATCATAAGTGCGAAGAATACGGCGACCAATGAGAAGTATGTTCAAAATGTAATTTTTCAATAAATAAGCAACCTGAAAAACCTTAAGTAATAACCGTTTTTTTGAAAACAGACAACTAAAAAATCAGCTGCGAATGTGCTCAGGGTTTTAACAGCTGACATAAGGGCTTCCCGCAAGGGGAGCCTTTTTTTTATCCTGAAATTGTGTTATGAAAACAGGGTTCATTCACAATTTCTAACTTTGAGTCATTATTGCCGTTAAAACGAATTTCATGGCTTCCATCGGAGAGCGATTAAGGAATTTTCATCCTGTCAGAAAGATTGTCTATTTCTTTGTCGGGTTGTTCTCTTATCCGGGGCTGGCATTGGTGAATAAATTAAAAATTAGCGGCACCGAGCATCTGGAAAAACTTCCCCGGCAGAATGTGTTATTTGTCAGCAATCATCAGACTTATTTTGCCGATGTCATCAGCTTCCTGCATATTTTCTGTGCCGTAAAATGGGGAAAGAGGAACCGTCTCGGGATTCCGTATTATCTTCTCAATCCATTCACCAGGGTTAATTATGTGGCGGCAGAAGAAACCATGAAAGGGAGCCTTATCAGCAGGTTATTCCTGCTGGCTGGCGGATTAACGGTAAAAAGAACCTGGCGGGCCGAAGGAAAAGAAGTAAGAAGGGGACTGGACCCATCCGATACAAGGAAAATTACCAGGGGCCTTGAAAAAAACTGGGTCATTACATTTCCGCAGGGAACCACCAAGCCATTTGCTCCCGGACGAAAAGGAACAGCGTTAATTATTAAGCAGAACAGGCCGGTTGTCATACCGGTTGTCATCAGCGGCTTTTGGAGGGCCTTTAATAAGAAAGGACTAAAGTTTAAGAAGAAGGGTTCTTTATTAACTGTTACATTTAAAGAACCGCTGCTGATCAATTATGATGCAGCAACGGAAGACATTCTTGCACAAATCATGGATTCCATCGAGCAGAGTAAAAAATATATGATGATGGGAAGGCATCACTGGCTGACGACTGATAAATGATCAGGGGTTACAAATAATAATAATAATTATTATTCCTTTACGAAGAGTGCTTTAAGTTCCGAGGCATCATTTGGTTTTAACTTTCCGCCGAGGATCAGCCGCAACTGCCTTCTCCTTAATGCTCCGTCAAACAATTTTTTTTCTCCATCTGTTTCAGGGATCAATTGGGGAACCGGCCGGGGCTTACCATTGGGGTTGAGTGCGACAAAAGTATAGTAGGCTTCATTGCTTTTGTATTTGTATTGCTGAATAGCATCTTCTCCCCAAACACTTAAATGCACTTCCATTGATGAATTGAAAGACCTTGAAACTTTTGCTTCAATATGCACTACGTTGCCCAATTTAATAGGCGCTTCAAATGAAATATTATCTACAGAAGCGGTAACTACCGGTACGGCGCAATGTTTCATTGCAGCCAGTGCAGCAGCAATGTCCATCCAGTACATCAGGCGGCCACCCATCAGGTTGCCATGCGTATTCGTATCATTAGGCAATACGATTTCTGTCATAATGATTAAACTTCCTGCCGGTTTTTTGGGTTCCATGGATAAAAAATTTGAACAAATATATTCAAATAAGGATAAAACCTTATGCGGATGTCACTTTCATCGTTGGACGGAAAGAATGAAACCATTATTTTTGCCCATTTAATACCAATAACTATGGAATCATCCCCTGCCGCTATATCTTTTGACGATACAGCAATAGCATTTGAATACAAGACAAGCAAACAACTTAAAAAAGCCCGGTTCCTTTTTTCATTAATGGGGATACCCTGGATCGTAAAATTGGGAATCCGGCTGGTGCCCTGGTCAGTAAAAGTAGGCTTGCCCATAAAAGGGCTTATCCGTAAAACCATCTTTGCCCAGTTTGTCGGCGGTGAAACGCTGGAGCAAACGACCCTGGTGGCAAAAAACCTGGGAGAATATAATGTAAAAGTGATCCTCGATTATGCCGTGGAAGGGAAAGAAGGGGAAGATAATTTTGAGCATGCCTGCAACGAATTTATCCGGGTTATTAATTATGCGGCCACGCAACCCAATATCCCCTTTATGAGTGTGAAGATGACAGGAATGTCAAGATTCGCCTTACTTGAAAAAATGGACAGCATGATGCGCGGGAATAAAGGAACGCTGATGAAGAGATATTTAAAAGCAGTGGAAGAACTGGATGCCGGAGAAAAAGAAGAATGGCATCGTGTCCGTCATCGTATGATGAGGGTCTGCGAAGTGGCTGCGTCAAAAAATATCTCCGTGTCTATTGATGCAGAAGAAACATGGATACAGGAGCCCCTGGATGCGCTCACCATACTGATGATGGATACTTTTAACAAAGGAAGACCCATTGTGTTTAATACTACACAACATTACCGCACCGACCGGCAACAGTTCCTGAAGGATTCTTATGAAGCTGCATTGGAAAGGAATTTTATACTCGGCGCCAAGCTGGTTCGGGGGGCATATATGGAAAAAGAAAGAAAAAGAGCAGTGCAAATGGGGTATCCTTCACCTATTCATCCAGAAAAGGATTCCTGTGACAAAGATTTCAATGAAACGATCAAATTCTGCATAGATCATATTGACCGGGTGGCGTTGGTAGTGGCATCTCATAACGAATACAGCAACCTCTATGCTGCGCAATTACTCCAGCAAAAAGGGCTTCCTTTAAATCATCCTCATGTACACTGGAGCCAGTTATACGGCATGAGTGATAATATTACATTCAACCTGGCGCATGCCGGTTGCAGCGTCAGCAAGTACCTGCCTTTTGGACCTATTAAAGATGTGATCCCTTACCTGATGCGCCGGGCCCAGGAAAATACTTCGGTGAAAGGACAAACGGGTAGGGAGTTGGGGTTGATTAAAAAGGAGTTGGCAAGAAGAAATGGGGAATAAAAAATCATCCACAGTTTTCCCACACCCATTCCCCACTTGCCACTCGCTTTTTCCTAACTTGCATTCATGCAGCAATACCTCGATCTCCTTCAGCATATTTTAGATTCAGGGGTTCACAAAACTGATAGAACCGGCACAGGAACTCAAAGCTGCTTTGGCTACCAGATGCGCTTTGATCTGCAAAAAGGATTTCCGCTGGTCAGCACCAAAAAAGTGCACATGAAAAGCATTATTTATGAATTGCTTTGGTTTTTAAAAGGCGAGACCAATATTGCTTACCTGAAAGAACATGGCGTAAAGATCTGGGATGAATGGGCGGACGAAAATGGGGAACTGGGCCCGGTCTATGGTAAACAATGGCGAAGCTGGGAAGGAAAAGATGGAAAAGTTGTGGATCAGGTTACTGATCTGATCACACAAATAAAAAAGAACCCGGATAGCCGGAGATTAATTGTGAGTGCATGGAATGTGGCCGAGTTGCCGGAGATGGCGCTGATGCCCTGTCACACTATGTTCCAGTTCTATACCTCACCCCCTGCCCTCACCCCCGGCCCCTCTCCACAAGTGGAGAGGGGAGATAGACCCCGATTGAGTTGCCAATTATATCAAAGGTCAGCAGATGTTTTTCTCGGTGTGCCTTTCAATATTGCATCATATGCTTTGCTTACAATGATGATTGCGCAGGTTTGCGACATGGAGGCGGGTGAATTTATTCATACGTTTGGTGATGTACATATTTACAATAATCACATGGAGCAGGTGAACCTGCAATTAAGCCGCAAACCTTACCCGATGCCAACCATGAAATTGAACCCGGCAGTAAAAAATATTTTTGATTTTAAGTTTGAGGATTTTATATTGGAAAACTATGAATGCCATCCGGCGATAAAGGCTCCGGTGGCAGTGTAAAAGCCCCCTGTCCCCCGAAGGGGGAACTTAGATTGAAAATACTTTAATATTCCAACATTATTAAAGAGGTTAATTTTTTTTATATCATCTTTGTGAATGAATACCGTTTTATCTTTTTTCTTTAATGAATAAAAAAATAATACAGTCTACTTGCTGCTTTCAGGGCTGTGAGTGGTATGCCTCCCCTTCGGGGAGGTTTGGAGGAGCTTTATGATTATCTCTCTAATCGTCGCTGCTGCAACCAACAATGCCATCGGTAAAGACGGCAAACTGCCCTGGCATTTGCCCAATGATATGAAGCATTTCAAAAATGTTACCTGGGGTATGCCGATCGTGATGGGTCGAAAAACTTTTGAGTCACTCGGGAAAGCCCTTCCCGGCCGCAAAAATATTGTCATTTCCCGCCAGCCCGGATGGAAAGCGGATGCTGTAATCAGTGTTAAGAATATAGAGGATGCATTGTTTGTAGTGAAAGAGGCAGATGCCAAAGAAGTAATAGTGATCGGCGGGGGAGAAATTTATAAAACACTTTTTGAAAAAGCGAGGCGTATTTACCTGACAAGAGTTGAGGCCGAACCGGAAGCAGATACATTTTTCCCTTCACTCAAACCGGAAGAATGGCACCTGATGAGCCAGCAGGATCATGAGGCAGATGTGAAGAACGCGTATAACTATTCTTTCCAGGTATGGGAAAGGATTGGTTAGAAATTACAAATAAGGAATGAAAAATAAAAAATGAAAAAGTTGAACAGTTCTTAAACCACGAAATACTTTCTTATCTTTTTATTTCTTATTTGTTATTTTCAACCTATGTACTCCCGGTGGCAATTAGCTAAAAAATATCTTAACTACTACTTCACAGCATCCAACGGCAAAGGCCACGGTATTCATTCTCCATTTGTGTTTGAGTTTATTACGAAAGTGATTAATGACAGAAGTCATTATCCTGCTTATGATAAAGTGGAAGGTTTGCGATGGCAATTATTAATGGATAATACTGTTTTGAATATTGAAGACTTTGGCGCGGGGTCTTCAACCCCTAAACCAGATCAGCGAACAGTTGCTTCCATTGTCCGGTCTGCCGTAAAGCCAAAAAAATTCGGGCAATTGTTATTCAGAATGGTGAAAATGATTGAACCCAAAACAATTCTTGAACTGGGCACATCATTGGGCATTACCACTTCTTATTTATCGCTGGCAAAACCGGACTGCAACCTGGTTACATTGGAAGGCGCAAAAGAAGTAGCCGATATTGCCAACAGGAATTTTAAAACGCTTGGATTGCAAAATATTTCAATTATAGAAGGGAATTTCGATAAAACATTATCATCTGTTATCTCTCCGTTATTATCTGTTGACTTCGCTTTCATTGACGGCAATCACCGTCAGGAACCCACAGAAAGATACTTTCAGCAATTGCTGTCAAAAACAAATAATGATTCTGTCCTTGTCTTTGACGACATACACTGGAGCCGGGACATGGAGCAGGCCTGGAAGACGATTAAAAAACATCCATCCGTCCGCTGCAGCATAGACCTTTTTTTTACCGGTATTGTTTTTTTCCGGCAGGAATTCAGGGAAAAACAGCATTTCAGTATCCGGTTCTGAAAATGATTAAAAACATGCCGGGAACTGAATAAAATCAATATTCCGGGTTATGGTGCTCCTGAAAAAATCTCTACCTTAGCGGCCATTAGAAAATTCAGGTTTCTATTTATAATCAAGATTCATCATGACGATTGGCCTTTTGAAAGAACCCGCCCATGAAACAAGAGTATCGCTTCTGGCCGAAGCGGTTGACACACTCAGCAAAAAAAACATTACCGTATTAGTGGAGTCCGGTGCCGGCGAAAATGCCTTTTGCAGCAATGCTGATTATGAAAAGGCCGGCGCACAAATTAAAAGCCGAACAGAGGTTTTAGAAACCTCTAACATCCTGTTATCTATTCATCCTCCGGATACATCAGACATCGGGCATCTGGCGTCAGACATTCTTATTGGCGTCTATCAGCCCTTATTCCATGTTGAGTTAATGAAGCAATGGGCTACAGCAAAGATCACTTCTTTTTCTTTGGATATGCTGCCCCGCACCACAAGGGCACAGTCCATGGATGTGTTGAGTTCACAGGCCAATATTTCCGGGTATAAGGCTGTGCTGACAGCAGCGAATATGTACCCAAGATATTTCCCCATGTTTATGACGGCAGCAGGTAGCATTAAACCGGCTAAGTTACTTATTCTCGGCGCCGGGGTGGCGGGTTTGCAGGCCATAGCAACAGCAAGAAGACTGGGAGCAGTAGTAGAGGTATTTGACACCAGGCCAGCAGTGAAGGAAGAAGTAATAAGTCTTGGCGCAAAATTTATTGAGGTGGAAGGAGCCGCCGATGCAAGTACCGCTGGTGGATATGCTGTAGAACAAACTGAGGAGTTTATGCAGCGCCAAAAAGAAAAGATCGCAGAAAGCATAGCCAAAGCAGATATTGTAATAACCACGGCGCAAATACCGGGCAAAAAAGCCCCCATACTCATTACCGAAGAAATGATTAAAGCCATGCGACCGGGTTCTGTGATCATTGATATTGCCGCTGCTACCGGTGGGAATACTCCATTGACAAAAAATAATGAAATAGTAGTGTTTAATGGAGTAAGTATCGTCGGTAATTCCAATTTACCAGCCTCGATGCCGGCTGATGCCACTAAAGTGTACGGGAAGAATGTACTGAACTTTTTGCAGCTGATCATTACTAAAGAAAGTGAGATCAACCTGAACTGGGAAGATGACCTGGTGAAGGGGAGTTGTATAACTCACAATGGAGAAATTGTTCATGAACGTATAAAATAAATCTATGGACTCAGTATTGAACTGGATAACCAGCAACCAGGAGATCATCTACATCGTTATCCTGATGATCTTTGTAGGCATAGAAGTTATTGGACATGTGCCGAGTGTGCTGCATACGCCGTTGATGAGTGGCGCCAATGCCATACATGGTGTAGTTATCATTGGTGCCATTATCGTAATGGGCAAAGCAGAGAGTGATAATTACCTGGCATTGGTATTGGGTTTTTTAGCTGTTATCCTGGGAACATTGAATGTGGTGGGTGGCTTTGTGGTCACAGACAGGATGCTGGAAATGTTTTCGAAGAAAAAAAGGCCTCCCCAAACCCCTCCGAAGGAGGGGCTTTAGGAGACTCCGATAATTTGATTTTTTTGCTCTTTAATAAATTATAATAAATAATAGTTCACTTGCTGCTTTCTGGGCTGTGGGTGGCGAATCCTCCCTTGCGGGGGACTTAGGGGGGCTTTATATGGAACTCAACATACTTACAATTTGTTATATCATTGGCTCGGTAACATTTATTCTCGGATTAAAAATGTTATCACATCCCCTCAGGGCAAGGAATGGGAACCTTATTGCCGCTGCAGGGATGACCATTGCCATTTTCGGGACTATCTTTTTGTACAAAGATGATAATGGCAGCAAACTGCACAATTACGGCTGGATATTCGGAGGAATTTTTATCGGGGGAATTATAGGCACACTGGCCGCTAAGAAAGTAAAGATGACAGCCATGCCTGAGATGGTGAGTATGTTTAATGGAATGGGTGGCGCCTGCGCAGCGTTGATTTCAATAGTTGAGTTTAGTCACCTTAAGGATATTAGCCTTGAATCTCCGGGTAAACTGGTTATTATCCTCGCAGGACTTATCATCGGAAGCATATCTTTTGCCGGTAGCATGGTAGCGTGGGGAAAATTAAATGGCAGGGTTAAAGATTTCGCATTTAAGGGGCAACATATTGTAAACATCATATTGTTGTTGGCTGCTGTTGGTTTAGCTGCCTGGATTATTGCAGCAACTCCCCAATCATCTCATATCATTATTTATATATTACTTGCTTTATCACTTTTATACGGGATCATGTTCGTTTTTCCCATCGGTGGAGCCGACATGCCGGTCGTTATTTCATTGCTTAACTCCTTTACCGGTGTGGCAGCAGCCTGTGGAGGATTTTTGTATGATAACAAAGTAATGATGACAGGAGGTATCCTGGTTGGGGCTGCGGGCACATTGCTTACCATCCTGATGTGCAAGGCCATGAATCGTTCGTTATCAAATGTATTAATAGGATCATTTGGCGGAACAAAGGCCGGACCGGGAGGTGCAAACCAACAAGGGACATACAAAGAAATTTCTTTGAGTGATGCGGCAGTAGTCATGGCTTATGCCAATAAAGTAATAGTTGTTCCGGGTTATGGATTAGCTGTAGCCCAGGCCCAGCATGCCTGTCATGAATTGGAAAAATTACTGGAAAGCAAAGGAGTGGATGTGAAATATGCCATTCACCCGGTGGCAGGACGTATGCCCGGGCACATGAACGTACTGCTGGCCGAAGCGGATGTGAATTATGAAAAGCTGAAAGAAATGGAAGAGGCCAATGAAGAATTTCCCAGCACGGATGTGGTATTGATACTCGGGGCCAATGATGTGGTGAACCCGGCGGCCAAACATGATCCTTCTTCTCCCATCTATGGAATGCCGATACTGGATGTAGAACAGTCAAAATTAGTGATAGTCAATAAAAGAAGCATGAAGCCGGGCTATGCCGGCATTGAGAATGAGCTTTTCTTTCAGAAAAAAACATCTATGCTGTTTGGCGATGCCAAAAAAGTGTTGCAGGATCTGATAGGAGAGATAAAGAATCTTTAATACAAGCCGAAATAAATCCGGTTGTCATTTTGTTAATGATAAAGAGTAATGTTATATCCATTTCAGGGTTTCTATTCATGCTTTTTTCATGTTCAGACCAGCAACCAATTCAAAAACCTGATTGCAGTTTAGTTCGGAGAGGCCAATTTGAGTTAAAAGATAATTTGAGTGGTCATTTATTTCATATTGAAAGGAATGATTCAGTTCAACGGGAAATAAATCAAAAAACAGGGTTTGGTGTGATCCTTAAAATTGACTGGAAAGACTCTTGTGAATACGAACTTATTGATCTGGGGTTTATCATAAATGGAAAAGATAGCCTTGCTCAGGACTTAGATCCTGTTCCGATGCGGGTCCGAATTACAAAAATTACTCCCAACTACTTAGTATGCAGATCTGTGATGGAAGGGAGAACGACAATAGACACCATGTTGATCATAAAATAAAAAATGCTATTGATTTGTGTCACTTCCTTCCGTTTTAATAGAGCAGCTTAAAAAATTAACAAGCTTCAGTAAAGAAGCTTTTGAAAAAGCGCATGCATCGGGAGAACAGGTGACTTCAATAAGGGTCAACCCGGTAAAAGCGTCAATGGTGAATAGTGAATGGTCAATAGGAGACAGTATTCCCCATTCTCCATTCACTATTCAACACAAAATTCCCTGGACGCAATGGGGCTTCTATCTTTCCCAACGTCCTTCCTTCACATTCGATCCCCTTTTTCATGCCGGTTGTTATTATGTGCAGGAGGCAAGCAGTATGTTCCTTGAACAGGCATTGAAACAAACTGTTGATCTGTCAAAGCCGGTAAAAGTATTGGACCTCTGTGCAGCTCCGGGGGGAAAGTCAACACATATTCATTCGTTGATCTCACAAAAAAGTTTATTGATAAGTAATGATGTCATTCGTTCAAGGGTAAATATCCTGAAGGACAATATCATCAAATGGGGTTGTGAAAATGTACTGGTAACAAATAACGATCCGAAAGACTTTGCTCAGCTTCAAAATTATTTTGATGTGATCGTGGTGGATGCTCCCTGCAGCGGTAGTGGTTTATTCCGCCGGGATCCCAATGCAATAAATGAATGGAGTGAGAATAATGTCCAACTTTGCTCGCAGCGTCAACAAAGGATACTTGCGGATATATGGCCGGCCTTAAAAAAAGACGGGATACTGATCTATTCCACCTGTTCTTATTCAAAGGAAGAGGATGAGGATATTGTGAACTGGCTAATGAATGAGTTTGCTATTGACTATTCACCATTGACCCTGCCTGTCCGGCAGGCAGGCATTCACCCTGATTGGGGAATTGTTGATACCGGCATAGGCTATCGTTTCTGGCCGGATAAGGTAAAGGGCGAAGGATTTTTCATTGCATGTTTTCAAAAAAAGGAAGGAGGAACGGAGATGGCATTCAAAGCTAAAAGTAAACCGGAGCAGGTAACCAGGAAAGAAATGGAATTAATTGAAAAATGGGTTAGGAAAGACGGCAGGAGTTTTATTAAACACATAAACACTGTGTATGCCTGGCCTGAACAGCATGTGAATGATTTTAGTTTTTTGTTGGAAAAATTCAATGTTGTTTACTCCGGAACATTGATCGGGGAGCTGATGCGGGATAAACTGGTTCCCGATCATGCGCTGGCGATGAGTAATCGGGTGGCTGATTCAATTAACAGTATGGAATTGAATTATCAACAGTCCATACAATTCCTGCAACGTAAAGATATCAACATAGCACCCGCAAATAAAGGCTGGCAGTTGGTAACATACCAGGGGCATCCGCTGGGCTGGATAAATGCCTTACCAAACCGCATCAATAACTATTACCCCAAGGAACTGAGGATATTAAAAGACATATAAACGGTTGAGCAAAGCAAAAATTCCACATCTTTGCAGACCAAACCTCCCGGTATGATGAAGCTTGTTCTATCCTTTTTATTTTTAGTGTCTGCAGCACATTTTTTGTGCGCCCAGAAAACTGATTTGCTGGTTAAGAGAAGTGATAAAGGCCTGTACCTGGAACATAAAGTAGTGCCAAGGGAAAGTTTTTATTCGGTAGGGCGGCTTTATAATGTTTCTCCCAAATTTATTGCTTCCTTTAACAAGCTTGATTTGAATAAAGGGCTTTTTATTGACCAGAAAATCAGGATACCTCTGACCGATACCAATTTTACCCAGAATGGTAACAAAGGCACAGCAGTTTATTATAAGGTAAAGGATAAAGAAAGCCTGGCGGAGATCAGTTCCGGTTATAAAAATGTTTCCATAACTAATTTGAAATGGTGGAATGATCTCTCCGGCGATCATGTAAAAGAGGGTGTCAAACTCATTGTGGGCTTTTTGTTGAGTAAAGAAATGCCATCCATTACTATTAGCAATAAACCAAAGCTGGAAGAACCGGTTGCGAATGCAGAAGAACCTGTTCTCAGCAAAAAAGAAATTGAAGAAGAGAAAAAAGAGGCGGAAGCGGAAATAAAAGCTGAAAAGAAAGAGGAGAAAAAAGATCCGCCCCCGGTTATTAAGGAAGAAATAAAGGCGGTTGTACCAGGGCAGGGTTATTTCAAAAAAGATTTCGAGCAACAGGTAAAGATCATACCTGTTTCGAAAAATGAAATGGTTACATCAGGTATTTTCAGAACCACCAGTGGCTGGACAGACGCCAAATTTTACCTGCTGATAGATAAAGTGCCTCCCGGAACAATTGTAAAAGTGATCAATCCCACCAATAATACTTCAATTTATGCGAAAGTGCTGGGGGAAATGGCCGGCATCCGGCAAAATGAAGGGTTTAATATCCGCATCAGCAATGCTGCTGCATCAGCACTGGAAATAACAGAACAGGATAAGTTTATCATAAAGGTGAATTACTAAACCCTCCCGAACTACTTTCACGACCTTCTACCGTCTCTTTGGCGGGATTGATTGCCCTAAAGGGAAACTTTAGAACCTGTAACCACGGAGAAACTCTTCAATCATCATTTTTTTCTTTCCTTCCAGTTGTAGTTCCAGTAGATGAAGGTATCCGTTTGTACATGCAAATTTTAAGAATGTTTGTCCATCGGTTTCATATTCTCCTTCGGGGATTGTTGGTAAGACTACTTCTTTTTTTGACTTATAAATTTTCAACATTTTTTCATTCATCACAGTAAAAGCCGCAGGAGAGGGGCTTAGGCCACGAACAAGGTTGAAAATATTTTCAACAGGCTGGCTCCAGTTGATCCTGCATAGGTCTGTGTGGATTTTTGGGGCATGCTTTAAGAGTCGTGAGTCGTGAGTCGTGAGTTGTGAGTCAGTTTCTGACGATTCACGACTCACGACTGACGATTGAGGTATTTCCTTTAATATCCCGTCAGCAATTCCTGCTATTGTTTTTATCAAAAGCTGTGCCCCGATCTCCTTCATCCGGTCATGCAGTTCCCCGGCTGTTTCATTTTCACCAATAGGTATTATTTCCTGTAATAAAATATCACCGGTATCAATCTCATGTTTCAGTTTGAATGTGGTAACACCTGTTTCTTTTTCTCCATTAATTATTGCCCGGTTAATGGGAGCAGCGCCACGGTATTGCGGTAATAAACTGCCATGAAGGTTGATGGTGCCTGTGGGTGGCATGTTCCAAACTGCTTCGGGTAGCATACGGAAAGCGACCACAATTTGCAGATCGGCGTTAAGCGATTTTAATTCAGTAAGGAATTCAGGGGTCTTTAATTTTTCCGGCTGTAAAACCTTTAATCCATGATCAACAGCATATTTTTTTATGGCACTTTGTTGTACCTGTAGCCCTCTTCCTGCCGGTTTGTCAGGAGAAGTAATCACGGCAATAATATTACATCCTGCTTTTATCAATGCATCTAATGAGGCGACAGCAAACTCCGGTGTGCCCATAAAAACAATTCGCAGTGATTGAAATTCTTTCATGGCTGCGAAGGTAAATAATCAGGGTAAGAATCAGTTTACTTTATAATACTTAGCTTTAATTTCCGGTATCAATGCCGATAACTTTCTTATTCTTGTTTCATCTGATGGATGTGTGGATAAAAACTCCGGCAGCTTTCCTCCTTTATTGTTGGCTGTCATCCGTTGCCAGAAGGGAATGGCTTCTTCCGGGTTGTATCCCGCCATGCTCATAAATATTAATCCAAGTTTGTCAGCTTCACTTTCCTGCATGCGGTTGTTAGGAAGCTCCAATGCCAGTTTTGTACCCACTATATATAACCCCAGGAAAAGCATTTGTGTTTCCTGTTTTTTTTCTTTTAGTGCTTCTTCTAAAACTAATCCACCTAAACCAACCAAAAGGGCCTCACTCAACCGTTCATTTCCATGACGGGCAATGGCATGGGCAATTTCATGTCCCATTACAACAGCCAATGCAGTTTCGTTTTGTGTTACGGGTAAAAGGCCTGTATAAACAACCACTTTTCCTCCGGGCATGCACCATGCATTTACTATATTTTCATTGATGGTATTAAATTCCCATCTAAATTTTTTAATGTCTTTGATCATATTGTTTTGCAGCATATAACTTTCAACGGCGGTTTGTATCCTGCCTCCGACACGGCTTACCATTTGTGCCCGTTCATCATACTGAGAAAGGGTAGGACTGGCTTTTACGACAGAATCATATTGCGAGAATGCCATCGCCTGTATCAGGGCATTTGGTACAAGGTTTAATTGTTTTCTTCCTGTAACCGGAACTGTTTTGCAGGCAGAAAATAAAGTTGCCCCTGAAACACAGAGTAAGAATATTTTTTTCATGTTGAATGGGGTTAACTAAATATTTACTCCATTTTACCATAACCTGTATCGCCAATCCATAAAATTCTTGCAGCTTTTATGCAGGTGAATTGTACATTATACGTTTTTGGTTTCCCTTCAATATCTGAAAAATTCACCTGCCAGTTGTTGGGAACAGTAAACTTTCCATTGGATTTTGCACTTTGAAATTTAATATTCCCCACAAAACCGCTGGCTACATCGATGCTCCATTTATAGGTGTTGCCCGGGGTGAATTCAAAAGATTCATTGGATGCATGTGTATCCGCTCCGGCACTGGCGCCTGTATAAGTATTTACATATTGTGTCAAACCTGAAAAGTTGCTGGTCCATTTTCCTTTCAGGTCTGAAGCGGCAACCGCAAATCTGTTGTAGTTAGCCATTTTCTCCAGTTTTTCCCAGCCAGAAGTGGTTTGATGATAAGCACCAAACTCCTGTTCAAAAGCATTTTTATTGGAAGTTATAAACTCCAGGTACCTTCCATTTCCGCCAGAGTAATTCATTTTAAATAACACCACATGAACTGTTTTGCCTGTTGTTTTTTCTACGGCATCTGCTTCTGCAAACTCGATGGTTTGCCAGCCGGTGATTGGTTTAAATTCAAAATTTCCTGCTGTGCTGTACCTTGGGGCCACCAGTACATTCCATGCATTTTTTAATCCATCAAGTACAACTGAATTGTAAGCATCTGCTTTTTTATTGGGGTAATGGATCAGCACCCGGGTAATTCCTTTTGTTACCTGTACCCAATCTTCCTGTACCGTGCTTGTCCATCCATCATCAAAGTTGGTGGTTGTAAATGCAAACCCATCTGATTTAGCTGTTGTATTTGATTGCGGGGGTTTCACAGGATTTGTTGCCGGTTTAATTATCTGGCCGGTTCCTCCAGCAGGTTTTTTAAGGTTGACTGATCCCAGGAATTCGGTGATATCTTTTTCATAGGTATCAGTATTTGTCATCACAATAATATTCACCATTTTATCAAAGCCGCTGGAGGTTACTAATATTACAATACCCTTTTTGCCTTCACTTTCAAACGGGGCATAGCCGCTTTGTACTTCCCATCCGTTTTCGGTGGCCGGGGGCTGCATTTCAGGCGTAGTAGAAACAGTTACCATTTCTTTTACTACAGATTTCCATGTCAAATCAAAATTTTCTTTCGAACTGCCTGTGCCCTGTACTGCTTTAAACAGTGTTATGATACAATAAGTTCCTTTTGCGGCATCTTCATTTGTAAACTGTACGGCTGTTTCAGCAGACTGTTTTTCCCATCCGCCTCCAGGTGGAGCCGTGTAAATGGCAAGGTCGAATGTTTCTTTTTGGGCAAATGATATTGCCA
>CAZGGQ010000053.1:0-28182 GCA_964525285.1 uncultured Chitinophaga sp. | reverse complement strand
ACTGGAAATAATGCAATGCACAATGCAATCGGTCGCTTTGTGGATGATGCCGGTTACTTCATCATCCCATCTTATGCTTCTGTCTTTTAATATCGCCTCCGCATATTGCAGGAGCGTGGAGGGGTCTTTATAAAGATTGCCAATTGTTCTTTCCGTACTAAGTGAATTTTCTGCCAGTTGTGCAAACTCAGTAATACCAACCGCCTGAAGATATTTAAATTTCTTTTTCTGCATTTCCATCAGTTGTATGAAATTCAGCACATCGGCTGTCAGGTTCTGGTTAAGGATATGGCTGTTGATAAAATCCTTTACCGGGAGCTCATTGGTTCCGGGAATTGCTTTCAGCGCCAGGGTCAGAAAATCTTCAGTGAATCCATAGAGCAATACATTACCGGCGCCTGCAAAACCGGTTCTGAAGAAACTGGAATAATTCTCATTATCATCGGCCAGCAGCATGGAAATATCAGTCGTTCCTTTACCGCAATCAATGACTAATGCTATTTGGCCGTTGGACAGGTTTACCGCGTCTGCATGGGTTTGCTGGTAACCCATAAAAGCAGCATCGCTTTCCGAAATGGTTTCATACTCTATATACAATTCATCCCCAGCAATACCGAGAGATGATAACAGGTTACCGGTTTGGATTCTCAGTTCATTCAGCAATTCAAATACATCATGCTGGGTGTAAATGTTAGGAACCAATAATGTAACAATGATACCACCCTGCTGAAACGATGGCTTGGTGCTTATCATCAGACGCAACAGCCGGAGCAATACAGCGCTGATGAGTTCTTTTTTATGTGAACGGATACTGTAATCTTCTGTATGGTCGCCCAGGAAAAGCTGCAGGCTTTTCTCGATCCCCAGTTTCAGGTTGGGAATGATCTCATAATCATCCCGGAAGCTGATCGCTGTTGCTGCAACTTCCTGCCGGGTAATAAATAACCTGATCTCATCGTCTTCCGGGTTGCCGGTAAAGTTGAAAGGGAAGTTCTTTCGCTCCTCTTTACTGATACTTTTCTTAATGGCATAAAAAGACCTGTATAGCATATGCTGTCCTTCTTCATGATTCAAAAAATCTTCCCTTCGCCAGGTTGTTTTATTATGAGCCATATTCAACTGGCTGATGATATTCTCCAGTATATCATATTGTACAATGGCAGATTGCGGGCCGCAATTCTTATAACCTATTTGGCTGGCTTCGCTACCAAAATCTATAACTACCCGCTGGCAATTTTTGGAACGGACAATGGTAAACTGCAATGTTCCTGAATATTTTTCATTTTCACTGTGTACAAGTGTCACCTTCAGTTGAAAAGGAACCTGCTCTACATTGTATTTATAAAAACCAACTGAAACTCTTTTTTGGTCAGCCGAATAATCTAACCGCAGTCCTGTTACTTCATCATTAAAAGGTTCTACAACAAATGCCGGGTTCTTTTTAATTATTAATTCAAAATCATCCCCTTCCTTTCTCAATGAAATATGACATTCCCGCAATGGAATATCCTGCCTGTCAGACGGCGCCATCTGGTTCAGCACAATTTTACCGGGATCCTCAATCGTAAGTAACGGCGTAAGCACCCGGTCTTCTGCGTGAACAACAAAGTTGAAGTCAGTTTCTTTCTGATTATATGAAAAACTTCGTTCCAGTCTTGCAACAAAATACCGGTCACTTCTGATTAAAACGGGCAGATAATATAAAGCCATAATATTTATATGTGTTTAATAAAAAAAGTCTATTGACTATTCCCCACTTGCCACTCCCCACTCACTACTCCCTGCAAAACCACCTGTCATTATAATTCCCTGAATTATTTTTAACGGCAGCCGAATAACAGAAATTAAATGACTTTGCCCTGATGGATTCAAAAGAAACAGCAATACTATCGCCGCGGTAAGCATCGCTTAGTTGTCTTGACGATATTCTGTCATACCGGATATTATTAAATTTTAGTGTATCAGTGGTATTGGTCCTGCCATTTTTCCACACGCTGAGTTTTACAATGGCTTCATCCAGATTAAAACCAGTGGTATTGTCAATAGAGATATCAACATTAAAATAGCGGGAACTGCCGCTGCCCGTTTCCCTTTCAGCATTCAGCCTTAGTTCTATCCTGTCGGGCCAGTCATTGCGAAGACGCAGGTTGGTCCGGGTGCTACGGTCTAAAAAAACTCCCCGGTCATCTTCAATCATCATGATCAGCGAATCGATATCCATCAGGGGCACATTGGCCGGCCGGGAAGCAGTACTATTCACCGGGGCTGCTTTTGTCCATTTTATTTTCGTGAAATTGACAATAAGGAATACTCCTGCCACTGCGCCACTGACAAACAGAAATTTCTTGAGCCATTGTTTGCCCTTGCCGTTTCTGGCAGGAATTCCCGCTGCACTAAAAGATGCGGCAGCCATTTCTTTTTTAACAATGAATGGGTATTTTTTCAGGAAAGTGCTATAACTGATCCATTCATTGCTGTTGAATATCCATATCCTGATCTTATCCGGGTATGGAGAAGCCTCAATCTGTGTTTGTAATTCTTCCTGCGATTGCAACTCTTTCACTCCATTTGCTCCGTCAGTGAAAAGGTATTTATTCATGGATGGACCAATAACCAGTGTTTAGCGAATGGTTAAGAGTAGAGAAGGATCAAATAGGCATTTTGGGATTGAACTGAAAAATTACAGCTTGGCGACAATTATGTAACTGCAAGAATGAGGTTACAACAAAGTTTTATGAAAAAGGAAGCGGGGGAAAAACATCTTATGATTTTGTAAACAAAAAATTGGCGAAGCATTTATACTAAACCGGGAAATGAAAAAATTGCATTCTATTCTCCCTCATCTGATGTCCAGTGAAATCGCTTTTTCACCGCCGGCAACTTTCTCCAGTCAAGAGCTTTGCCTGCCAGTTTGTATTCTTTTCCATTTTTGGAATACTGAATCGTCAAAATACTGTCGGATGACCTGTACGTAAAGGGCACCAGGATCCTATGCAACTGGTAATCTGTCAGGATAAAAACAGCGCTGTCCTTATCATAGCCGAGTTTATAATCCTGCATGTTATCTTCCTGGTCCTGGAAGATCATATACCCCATCCTGTGAATAAAAAACCGTTTCACCGGTGAATCCTTAGCAGCCAGTGTATCTGTTCCCGCAATTACCTGCTTCACCTGATAGGCCCCGTGCAGGTAAGGCCTTTCAGCCAGGTCGCCATTGAAGTTTTTTGTTTTTATGAAAGGATAAAAGGTCTCCACGCAAATGATACCTGCGACCAACCATTTCAAAAAGGCTGATAAAAAGCTGTTCCTGAACAATACAACAGGATCAGAAGCCGGTATGAAGGTTCCGGCTTTTTGAAGCAGCAACCGGTACAGCCTGCTGAAATAAGGAGCCAACAGGTAAATAGTAAGATAAAGTAAAAAGAGAGAGTACAATTTTACAGAAATATCAAATCCAAAATTCACCGCAACAACGTTCAGCATAACAACAAGGCTGATCAATAAACCAACCAGCCTGGTTCGCTTAATAAGTATGCATATAGCGGCCAACGCCTCCAGTGAACCGAGGAAAACATTATAGAAATGCGATACCCCCATCGAACTCCAGTATAGCAGGCCTTTACTTATTCTTCCCAGGGGAGTGTAAAGCGTATTGGGTTCCGGTATATAAAACTGGTTCTTGAAAATCTTATCCAATCCGTATTTCAATAATTGCAAAGCGAGGTAATAAAAAAACAGCTGGTAAAAAAAAACAAAAAACCTGTCCTGGTACAAGGACCATTTTTTTATCCGCAGCAACAGTAAACTAATAATGATGGCGAAAATAAAAAGAAGCAAGACCAGGATGTACATGGAAAAAGTATCTGAATGAACATGTGTATCAGGCAGTTTTTTTCCAAACACATTTTCAGCAACAAGCCCGATCAGCCTGCCAAAAATAAAATCTGTAACAGGTGATTGAACCTTCGTGATATTAAACGGGAAAGGAATAAATACAACACAGAGGAAGGCAAAAAAAGAAGCTACTTGTTTTACAAAACCTCTTTTCATGCATGACGGGTTTACAGAAAGGTTCTAAGCCCCTCTTTGTTGTAATCGAGGTTGATAAAATCTCCATGACAGCCACCCACCCAGCAATGAAAGCAGCAGGATCGTTCCCAGCATCAGGGCAAGTTGCATATCAAAAGGAGGATTGTTATTACTGTCATCAATAACAGTTACCGGGATAACGTTGAGTTTTTTGTCATCGGTTTTATTGTCTCCGGGTTTTTTGTTATCATAACCCACAAACTCCACTTTTTTGATCGGGTTGGCGTAATAACCAAGCGTATTCAAAACGGTTTTAATGCTATCAAGAGAATGTTTGTGGCCAAGCAGCGGGTCATTATGAAGTGTATCCTTCCCCACTCTCCAGAGTTTGGCTGAATCCCTGGGCTGATCAGCAGGCCGGCGATACTCCCTTATAACGATCACCGACACGGTATCAGAAACATAAATTACACTGTCCAGTTTATAGGTCTTTATATCGTTGGGAACAGGTAGTCCAAAATTGGAATTGTCGCTGTCAAACAAATCGTTGGTCAGGGCGATGTTGAAATTCTCCGGATTACCGCTATGGCTTTCAAAAGCTATTTTCTTTGTTTGCGCCGGCAGGTTTGTACTGACCAGACTTAGTACAGCAATCAAAAGATGATGAATTTTCATATCGTTGATTTAGTTGAAGGCTTTCTAATGATATTAAAGGTAGGAAATATTATTATCAGGATGGAGCTTGCTTAAGTTAAACTCCCGAAAAATTGCTACCGGTGTTGCCTGTAAAGCTGGTTTATCAGGGCCGTATTACAATATTTATTACCTGCTCCCCGTTGGTGGAAAGACTGAAATCACCCACCTGATGATACAAACCACCCTCCTGTTGCTATTGATAACTGCTACCGGCCTGGTCAATGCACAGCAAGAAAAACCAGTTAGCGACTCATTGCCGAAAATGGCAACTGTGAATGTAACGATAACTGATATGAAAGCCCGGCCCAGGAAAGGGGAAGAGGTGATCTTTCGTGGAGAAAAGACCGGCAAAATTTTTTCGGGATTATCGGATGCAACAGGGAAATTAAAACAGGTCCTTCCTCCGGGCGACAATTACCATGTGAGTGTGAAAAGTATAAGTGACACGACCAAATACACGATCATCACCGTACCTGCACTTGCCGAAGATGAATATTTTACCGAACCGTTCTGGGTGAATATAAAATTTGACCCGCCCCGCCATTACCGGCTTGATCATGTTCATTTCGATTTTGATAAAGCAACCTTACGGCCTGATTCCTATACTCAGTTAACGGAATTGCTGGAATATCTGCAGCGACATGAAGATGTAAAAATTGAAATTGCAGGGCATACCGATAATATTGGCGCCAATGCTCATAACCTGAAGCTTTCACAGGAAAGAGCTAACACGATCCGGAATTATCTTACCGGGAAAGGAATAAAATCAACAAGGTTAACCGCAAAAGGTTATGGCGCCACAATGCCGGTTGCCGATAACAGGACAGAAGAAGGACGACAACTGAACAGGAGAACGGAGGTGAGGATACTTTGATAATAAGCCATGATTGATCCGGGAGTTCCGAAATTACTTCAGCCTTTTCAATTTGTTTGGATTTTGATAAGTATTCCAGAAACTTACTAACTCAACTTGTCTTTTCTGAGGTTTGAGGCGATAATATAATTGAACTTGTTTATGCACCAATGTTTTGCGAAGTCTTCTTTTCTTATCGAACGGGCTGCCGATGCCGGAGAATTTTTTAAGCAATTCAATTTTATCTTCTACACCTCTTGCAAATTTCATCACTTCCCTTTCTGTCCATTTTTTTTCCAGGTAACTGATGACCTGTAAGTAGGTTTGCAGAGCTTCGGGAGTCCAGATTACTTTGTAAACCATTTCTTATACTTTTTTACAATCTCTTCATGGGGTATTACTTCTCCCTTATCTGCCTGTTTTAATCCCCGGTTGATAGATGCCTTTAAAGAAGCCGGTAATTCATCCCAGCTATTGTAGTCCTGTTCTGCTTCCAGCATGGCATGCACTATTTTCAAGGTACGGTCATCCGCCCTGTCCACATATTTCTTTACTTCTTTGCGCAGTGCAGTTGTATTGCTCATATTCTGATTTTTAGTGTCCTAAAATTACAGTTTTTATTACATAAATGAAAGGGGAATCTGCGTTTGGATTCTTGCCTCCACGAACTTGTTGATGATTGCAGGTACAATTGTGTGGAGATCATCGCCTGGGGCAGGGCAGGAACACAATGGGGTATTTGTTTATTCAGATATGGTGACTGACCGGAGCGAAGATAAATTTATCCCTTCTTTTTTTTCTTAGGCGCCGCCGTTGGCAAACTTATTTTCAGGTTAGCTATTTCCTGTTTCATCTTATTGATGATCCTGGTTAATTCTTCTATATCACTTTTGGTAGCAAAGCCATAAAGCCTGTTGGAATCTTCCATTTTATCAGCAGCAGCCGGCTCCTGGAAAAAATAACTAACATCTACATCCAGTATTTTAGCTATTTCTGCTATCCGGCCTACTGAAGGGTCTGTTACGCCCCTTTCTATCTTGGAATAAGCGCTGGTGGAGATACCCAACTCCCCGGCCATATTTTCCTGGCTATAATCCTTGCTTTCTCTCAGCTTTCTTATGCGGTATGCTATCGTGTTTTTCACTTGGCAAATTTCCATCCGGACAGGCATACATTTTCTCCTTTAAAGATTGCTACACAGCTTTAATGTCCTTATTTTGTCTTTTAAGTATATTTTTGCTCTTTGACGACATAAATGGCACTCCAAAGAAAGGGGAATGAAGCTTTACGAAACTTTAGAAAAAACACTTAAAAAAGAACCCGATTTTGTCACCGACAACGGTGAGCTGAAAAAATGGGTTGTAATTAGCAGGGCTCAAAACAATGATGCCGGGTTAATTGCATTGATGCTTGATAATAAAGAACTGAAAACAAAATTTTTTCTTGACATCAAAAATGTTTTAGTTTTTAATCAAGCTCAATTAATACAATTTTTAGAACAAAAAAACTATTTGAATGACAGCTATACTGTCTACAAAAACAAAGTAGGTTTAAACATTGATGGGAAGTATTTGAAGCAACGCAATGAAGTTTCCTTAGTCTGGCCCTTTAAAGACTGCATCCTGGAAGGCGGTCAGAGCCATGAAGAAGATAAAAGAGAAGAAATATTTTTTAATGAAACGCTGGCACAAGATGAAATAACTCAGCTTTTAGAACCTAAAGTCTTAACAAACACGAAACGTTACACAGTCAAAGGAGAAAAGATGTTTGACAAGTTTACCCGCAATGCCGAAGGAATAATTACCGACAATCTTATCCTAAAAGGAAACAATCTTTTAGCCCTGCATAGTTTGAAAAAAGAATTTTCAAGCCAGGTAAAACTGATCTACATAGACCCACCATACAATACAGGTAGCGATTCATTCAAGTACAATGATTCATTCAATCATTCATCTTGGATGACTTTTCTTTATAATAGACTAAAGGTTGCTCGAGAATTACTGCAAGAGGATGGAGTTATTTTCTTACAGTTTGACGACAACGAAGTGGCATATGCTAAAATATTGTGCGATGAAATATTTGGTCGTGATAATTATTGTAATCAAATAGCAATTGAAACAAATAGCGCATTCGGATTTAAGGCTACCTCAGATAGTTTATTTAAGCAAACTGGACACATATTATTTTATGCAAAGGATAAGAAATCTTTTACCCTAAATAAATCCTATATCGAAAGAGATTATGATGCAGCTTATAAGTTCATTTTTGAAGATATGAGCCTGCCTGAAAGCAAATGGAAATGGAAAAGCATTTTTAACGACTATTTAGAGAATAGGGGATATGAATCAAAAAAGGCTGCAATAGAAAAATTAGGCCAAAATGGCTTTGACGCAGAAATAGCAAATTATGCCCTTGCAAATTCTGAAAGAGTTTTCAGAACAGCTTCTGTTACTGGTGGTGCATTCAAGAAAAGGAAGGAAACAATTAGTAAATCTAAAAATGAAAAGACAAAAATAATCCGACATCCAAAAGACGATATGGATTATATGTTTATAGGAGGTGAAAGAGTATTATTTTACAAAGAAAGGCTTGCTGAAATAGATGGAGAATTACTTCCTGCTACGGTTTTAACAGATTTGTGGACAGATATTTCAATTGAAGGCATAGCTAAAGAAGGTGATGTAACTTTTGAAAGAGGTAAAAAACCAGAGGAATTGATAAGGCGCATTATAGAAATTGCCTCAAACAAAAATGACTTAGTCCTTGATTTTTTTGTTGGAAGTGGAACTACTTGTGCAGTAGCCCACAAAATGGAAAGACAATATATTGGAATCGAACAACTCGATTATACTGAAACATTGCCACTAAATAGATTAGCTAATGTCATTAACGGTGACCAAAGTGGTGTTTCTAAACGAGCCGAAATAAATTGGAAAGGAGGAGGCGAATTCGTTTATCTTGAATTGAAAAAATACAATCAAGATTTTGTTGAACAAATTGAATCAGCTAAAACCACAAAGACCATTTTAAAAATTTGGAAGGATATGAGAGAAATATCTTTCCTCAATTACAATGTGGATTTGCAAAAACAAGAACTGCACATTGAGGAATTCAAAGCCCTGACATTAAAAGAACAGAAAAAGCATTTGATAGAACTGTTAGACAAAAACCAATTGTATGTAAATCTATCTTCGCTTAATGATAAAGACTTTGCAGTTTCAGCAGAAGAAAAGAGAGTAACCAAAGAATTTTATCAAATACCAAAATAACGCAAATGAGTTTTTTATACGACACATTGAAGGGTTATTTCGGTGAAAGAGAAATCAAAAGAACGCTTGTTCCGAATCACATCACAGATAATCTTAGAGCAGGATACGGACAAAGGGCATATCAAATAGAATCATTTCAACGTTACATACTTTGCCACACCGAAGATTTTACAGGCAAACCAAGAAAGCCGTTTCACTTGCTTTATAACATGGCAACAGGAAGCGGAAAAACACTTGTAATGGCAGGTTTGATTTTATACTTGTATGAAAAGGGTTATCGAAACTTTTTGTTTTTCGTAAACTCAAATAACATCATTAAAAAAACGAAAGACAATTTTCTAAACCCACAGGCTACAAAATATTTATTCAATGACAAAATTGTAGTTGAAGGCAAAGAAGTTTATATCAAAGAAACAGATACGTTTGAAAGTGCAGATGACAAGAACATCAATATCAAATTCACGACCATTCAGCAATTACATATTGATCTCAATAACACAAAAGAAAACAGCGTCACTTATGAGGATTTTAAAGACAAGAAAATGGTGTTGATTGCCGACGAAGCTCATCATTTAAGCTCAGCCACAAAAAGCAAGGGGGGTTTATTCGGCAGTTGGGAAGGAACAGTCTTGGAAATTCTCAGCCAGAATCTTGAAAACATATTGTTGGAATTTACAGCTACTTTGGACTATGACAGCCGGGAAATAACAGCCAAGTATCAAGACAAGGTAATATTCAAATATGACCTTGCACAATTCAGAATAGATAAATATTCTAAAGAAATAAATCTGATCAGGTCTTTATATGACGAGAAGGGGCGTATTATGCAAGCTTTGATTTTGAACCTCTATCGCCAGGAATTAGCATCCGCCCATAATATAAATTTGAAGCCTGTAATTCTATTTAAGGCAAAGAAAACTATTAAAGAATCTGAGCAGAATAAAATCAATTTTCATCACCTGATTGAAGCGCTGTCAGCCACTATGGTTGAACAAATCAGAAATACAGCAACCGTTCCAATTGTTCAAAAGGCGTTTATATTCTTTGATACAAAAAGTATTTCTTCATCAGAAATTGCTAAACGAATAAAATCAAATTTCAAATTTGAGAACTGCATCAGCGCAAACAATGATGAAGAAGCGGAATTAAACCAAATACGGTTAAATACATTAGAAGATGGGAACAATCCCATCAGGGCCGTTTTTGCTGTTCAAAAACTAAATGAAGGATGGGATGTATTGAACCTCTTTGATATTGTACGTTTATATGAAGGGCAGAATACCGGTGGCGGAAATATTACCGTTGGAGCAACGACCCTTTCAGAAGCTCAACTTATCGGAAGAGGTGCAAGATATTTTCCATTTGTCTTAAAAGAAGGGCAAGATAGGTTTACCCGTAAATATGATGATGACACAGCAAATGACTTAAAAATACTAGAGGAATTATATTACCACACCAAAGAGGATAGCAGATATATTTCTGAATTGAAGAAAGCCCTTGTTGAATCTGGCATTTATGAAGATGAAGAAAAATTGGTTACTAAGCAACTTACATTAAAACTAGATTTTAAAGAAACCGAGTTCTATAAATCGGGGCAAGTGATTTTCAATAAGCCCGTTGTAAAAAGTTATGGCAACGTAAAATCATTTGCTGATTTGGGCGTTACAAAAACAAATTTTAGGTATATCCTTTCATCCGGGGCAGGTAAAATGACTACTATTTTCACTGTTGAAGAAGAAATTCCCGCTGAAAAAGTTGAAGAAAAGGATGTAACCCTGAACGAAATACCAAAACATATTATCCGGTATGCCCTTTCCCAAAATCCGTTTTTCTATTTCAATAATTTGGAGGAAAATGGTTTCCCTAATATCGGTTCATCATCAAACTTCATTGAAAGTAAAAAATATTTAGGTGGATTAGAAATTACTTTTATTGGCTCTAAAGGAAGACTTAATAGCATAACAAACAAAGATTACTTGCTTGCTATCCAAGAGTTGCTACAGTCCATTGAAGTAGAAATAAAATCTAATCTGATTGAATATGAAGGTTCGGGTTATATACAAGAATATGTTCACAAAGTATTTAAAGACAAAGAGATCAAGGTTTACAAAAATAGCGAACGGGAAGACGGTCAGGAAGGATTAATTTTAAATGAACCCTGGTATGTATACAATGCAAATTATGGAACAAGCGAGGAGAAAGATTTTGTAAAAATGTTTGCAAGACGTTTTGAAAGCCTGAATCAAAAATTTAAAAACATCTATTTAATTCGAAATGAGAGAGAAATCAAGATAATTGACAAATTAGGAAGAGCTTTTGAACCCGATTTTCTGTTATTCTGTAAGCAGAAAAAAGATAAACAATTAACTTATCAAGTTTTCATTGAGCCTAAGGGTGCTCACTTAATTGCCAATGACAAATGGAAAGAAGAATTCTTAAAAGAAATCAGGGAGCAAGAAAAGACAATTAAAATAAATACCGATAATTATTTAATTACAGGAGTTCCTTTCTACAACAATGCGAATGAGAATGAATTTAAAAAATCATTGGAAGATACTTTGAATATTTAAAGGATTCTACCATTCCCCCTTCCCTCCCTACCTTTGTCCCATGTTATCAATCTCCAACCGTGGCCAGCAAATGCCGCCTTCGCCGATACGGAAATTAGTGCCTTATGCAGAAGCTGCCAGGAAGAAAGGTATTAAGGTATATCACCTGAACATTGGCCAGCCGGATATCGAAACACCGCCAGCTATCCTGGATGCAGTGAGGAATACGGAAATAAAAGTGCTGGAGTACAGCCATAGCGCCGGTAATGAAAGCTACCGCCGCAAGCTCGTTCAGTATTATAAAAAAGTGGGGATCGATGTAACGCATGAACAAATATTGATTACCACCGGCGGCAGCGAAGCCATCCTATTTGGATTCTTTACCTGTTTAAATCCCGGTGATGAGGTAATTATTCCTGAACCTTTCTATGCCAACTACAATGGGTTTGCCTGTGCAGCCGGTGTGAATGTGGTGCCGATCACTTCGCGTATCGAAACAGGGTTTGCTCTCCCCCCTATTCATGATTTTGAAAAAGTAATTACGAATAAAACAAAAGCCATCATCATCTGCAGCCCGAATAACCCGACAGGTTATCTCTACAGCCGTGAAGAGATGGAAGCGTTGAAAGAAATCTGTATCAAATACAATTTATACCTCTTCAGCGATGAAGCGTACCGTGAATTTTGTTATCCGCCGGAAGTCGGACACGGTGCTGGTGAATATGTCAGCGCTATGCATTTGAAAGGACTGGACGAACATGTGGTGCTGATGGATACCATCAGTAAAAGATACAGTGCCTGTGGTGCAAGACTCGGTGCTTTTGTTACAAAGAACAAAGCAGTGTATGATGCAGCCATGAAATTTGCACAGGCAAGACTGAGTCCGCCCGGCCTGGCACAAATAATGGGTGAAGCTGCGGTGGATCTACCGGATCATTATTTTGATGCGCCAAAGGCGGAATATTTGCGCCGCAGAAATTTATTGGTAAGCCGGTTAAATGCAATGCCGGGAGTTTTTTGCCCCAATCCTGGTGGCGCTTTTTATGCGATTGCCAGGTTGCCGATAGATGACAGCGATAAATTCTGCCAGTGGTTGCTGGAAGAATTTTCTTATAACAAAGCCACCGTGATGCTGGCGCCTGCAACGGGTTTTTATGGAACTGCAGGGCTTGGTAAAAATGAAGTTCGTCTCGCTTATGTATTAAATCTTGATTCGCTGAATAAAGCAATGGATTGTCTGGAGAAGGCGTTGGAAGTGTATCCGGGGAGAGTGGCCGCTAAAGTCGCTGCTGCTGTCGCAGCGAAATAAATACAGGCTACAGATTACACGGATTAGCACAGATAAATTCGAGAGCCACGAACACACACAAAATCAAACTAAATATTTTCTGTAATTTGTAAATGCTGATAGCAATCATTAGAGTTCAAAGTTTAGCATTGTATTTTTCGTGTTAATTCGTGTGCATTCGTGGCCAAAACAAAAAAGCTGCGTCAACAGCTTCTCTAATCTGTGTAATCTGTGGTTAAGCTCTTCTCTCTTATCCGTGGTTAATCATAAGTTTACTGCTCCGGCTTTCTCAGCAAACAAGGCAGGTAAAAAATTTTTATCCATTTCTGCAAATTTTATAGGCGCTTCCGGTTCATCACTATAATCATTAATGAATAATCTCCACCAGCCTACATTTTTCCATTTGCCCAGTTTATATCCCACCTTTTCATAAGTGGCAAAATATTGGAAGCCGCAACTTTCATGAAAGGCAACGCTTTTATCGTTGGGAAGATTGATAACGGCATAAATATTCCTGAAACCCTGTTTTTTCAATATCTCAAATAGACAAGTGTATAATGCTCTTGCCATTCCGGCCCTTTGATGATCGTCATGTATATAAACAGAACTTTCAGTACACCATTGATAAGCTGTTCTTTCCCGGTGACGGGTGGCATAAGCATAGCCGGCGATCACCCCGTCAATCTCGCAAACCAGCCAGGGCCAGTTGAACAGATAGTTTTTTATTCTTTCTGCAAATTCTTCTACCGTAGGTGTCTCGGTTTCGAAAGTGAAAGAGCTGGTCTCAATATATGGAGCATAAATGGTCAGAATACCAGCTGCATCTTCGGGAGTTGCTAAACGTATCAGGCTCATGTTCAAATTTCAGTTTTTTAAAGCAAAAAAAGCTCTAAAAAAGGAGCTTTTAATGTACGGGAGAGCAGACTTGAACTGCCGACCTTCGGGTTATGAATCCGATGCTCTAACCAGCTGAGCTACCCCCGCAAATATTTTAATTCGAAACCAGCAGACTTGAACTGCCGTCCGCCGCGGCGGATATGAATCCGATGCTCTAACCAGCTGAGCTACCCCCGCAAATATTTTAATTCGAAACCAGCAGACTTGAACTGCCGTCCGCCGCGGCGGATATGAATCCGATGCTCTAACCAGCTGAGCTACCCCCGCATTGGGGCAGCAAAAATAATGGATTTGAGCCGATTTTTTTTAAACAAAAAAACCCCGACGTTTACAGTCGGGGCTGTGTCCGGAACCGTCCTGTAGAAAATCAATTCTTCGCAATATCAAATTTTTTAAAGATGGACCTCACACTATTCTGAATTTCTTTGGTCGTTAAATTCCTGCTGTTCACTTCATCCGTTGTCCATCCCTGCCAGATCGTTTTGTCTGTTTTTGTATCAATCATTGAAATGCTGATGGTGCCTTCTTTAATGGGTCGTTCATCCCTTTCATATCCCATGAACTGTGAAGGATAATAAATACTGGTGTAGCGGCGGGTGTAAGGATTGTAAACCAATCTTGAATAAGGTCTTGAATACACAGGATTGTTACTTTCTTTTATTCCTCTTTCCACCAGCACATCATAAGTAAGTAATACATCCGGCCGGTTCTTTACTTCTTTCCAGCCTGCTGATCTTTCCAGTTCCTTATTTACCGCATCCCGGATCTTTAATTCTGTCAGATCATTGTTTTTATTCTGATCATGTCGCCCTTCGCCATCTTTATCCACCCAGGCAAAAGTTTTGTAAAGGCTGAAATCGGCATTATCGTCTTTTTCAATATGAGCTGTGGAACTGCAACTTGCAAGCAAGAAGACGAAGATTGAATACACACCCCACAGTTTCAGGTTCCTCTTCATAATTTATAACGTTTAAGTGTGAATATTTTAACTCACATATAAACGTCAAAAACAGTGCAGGGATTACTAAAGAGATGTGAAAATGATGAGAAAGCCGTTAGCTGCTGGCTATTAGCCACTAGCTTCATTGCATTCATCAATCATATATTCAAATTATTATATAAAAGTGGCGGGAATCCATCTTTATCCGTAAATAAACTGTTAAAAAATATGGTATAGCTGAAACGTACAAAAGTTAATAGCAAGAAACTTTCCTCAAGTTAAACCGATCTCATAATGCTGTTCGGGGATCTCTACGTCTGCATACCCTTTTTTGACAAGCCTTTGTTTAAAATTTTTCTGTACTTCATACTCGCCATGCACCAGGAAAATTCTCCTTACCTGTTGCTGATCCTGGCAGGAAAGCCACTGGCAGAGATCCTCATAATCACCATGGGCACTCATGCTGCGGATGGCCCCTATCTCTGCATGTACTTCGTGCAGCACTCCATAAATGTTTATTTCTTTATCCCCTTCCAGAAGTCTTCCCCCGATTGAATGCGGTTCACAATAACCGGTGAAAAGGATCGTATTGCGGCTGTTCTCAATATTATTGCTGATATGATGTTTTACCCTGCCGGCATCTCCCATGCCGCTGGCTGAGATGATGACCATCGGGCCATTCTGAAAATTAAGCTGCTTGGATTGCTCAACTGTTTGTACATACCGTAAGCCTTTGAAACCAAAAGGATCTTTATCCGTTTGCATAATCTTTTGAATGGTCTTGTTGAAATACTGCGGATACCGCTTTACAATTTCTGTTGCCTGGATACTTAAGGGACTGTCAACATAATAATCCAGGTCGGGCAGACGGTTCTCCAGTTCCAGTTGATTCAGAGAATACAGGAGTTCCTGTGTACGGCCCACACTGAAGGCAGGCATAATGAGTTTGCCTTTTTTCTGCAAACAGGCTTTTTCAATCCAGCGCAGCAGCATGTCGGGGGTGGTGACATTGTTATCATGCAAACTGTTTCCGTACGTTGATTCCATAACAATATAATCTGCCTGCGGAAATGATTCAGGAGATTTCAGGATCGCATCACGATAACGACCTACATCAGCACTGAACGTCAGGCGTGTTTCTTTCCCGTCTTCATTTACTTTTATACGCACACAGGTACTCCCTATGATATGACCCGCATCGGTGTACATGGCCTGCAGGCCATCTGTTACACCGAACCATTGATTATATCCTGTCTCCGTTAAATGTTCAACAGCCATTTGTGCATCTTCCTCAGAGTACAAAGGCTGCAGGTAAGGCAATCCTTCAGAAGCACGGCGTTTATTCTGGTATTTTACTTCATCTTCCTGGATCTCAGCAGAATCTTTCAGCAGTACTGTTGTAAGGTCCTTAGTGGCCGGCGTACAAAATATTTTTCCGCTAAATCCCTCCTTCAGCAACCGTGGAATTAATCCGCTGTGGTCAATATGTGCATGTGAAAGGATCATCACATCCACTTCTTTGGGCTCAAAACCAAATTCCCTGTTCAGGATATCAGTTTCTTTGCCCATTCCCTGGAACATACCACAGTCTAACAGGACTTTTTTGCCATTTTTTAAGGTTAGCAGGTGTTTGGAACCGGTAACTGTTCTGGCTGCGCCGTGAAATGCGATTTTCATGCCTCCTCCGCCTCCTGAAGGAGGAACTTAAACATTCCACCCAGGAGATTTTTTATTGTTTAGAAAATTATTGTTTGCTTTTTACTTTAAAAGACCATGTAATATAAAATTCCGCTACTATTTCTCCATCTTTATTCTTTCCGATAGATTTTGCCTTTACAATCCTTGCTTCCCCGGAGTTGATCGTTTCATCGACAGCTTTTTGAAACAACTCAGCATCTTCACAAATAAAACTTGTACGATCAGTTGCTTTTTTAAAATAATCAGCTTCTAATCCCACTACCAGCATAGACACTGCCGGCTTACGTTTATGCAATTGCATCAGCCCCAGCACACCGGTACTCATTTCAGCAGCCATGGCAAGGCAGGCAAAATAAGTTGACTTAAAAGGATTTTGCGAAAACCATTTGTAGGGAACAGTAACCTGGCACCTTTTTTCATCAAGCTCCCTTACTCTCACTCCTGCAAAATAGGCAGCGGGTAATTTCGTAAACAGGAACAGCCTGAACTTAACAGGATGCTTCATCAGTTTGATGAAAGCGGTTGCGTTAGGATTCATTTAGTCTTCTTTGTATTGTGCCGGATCCAGTGCTTTCTTACTCCAGTCAGTAAAAAAGGCCGTCACCTTTTCTTTGTCATAGCTCTTTCCCGCTTCGAGATACCAGGAGGATTGTGTATGCAACAGTTCAGCTTTTTCATTCAGCACCAGGAATACGGGAAACCCAAACCGCTGCGGAAAATCATACTTAGCCAACAGGTCACTGTTTTTGTTCTCTTTACTGTAGTTAAGATGATAAACAACATAATTACCGTTAACGAGTGAATCAAGGGATTTATCTGTGTTTACAAAATCATTGAACCTGGCGCACCAGATACACCAGTTGCCACCGATCTCTATCAACACATGCTTACCGGATTTTTTTGCTTCCTGAACGGCTGATGTAATGGCTTCTTTGGCATTTTCATCAGGGTTATAGAGTTTGAACTTTGTAAGGTCCTGCGAAAAACCCAGCACACAGGAACATAAAATAATTGTTATCAGAAATATTCTTTTCATATCCGTATAATCATTTATAATCAGGCAACTCCTGGTTCTACTGTTTATCAATAGCCACCACACAAGCTACCGCTTTATTATCGTTGTCATTCACTTTAAAATAAATGGTTCCGTCGCTTGTATTGTTAAATCTTGCAGAACGTATCAGCATGCTTTGCAAAGCTTCATTTACTTTTCCCGGGTAATCTGCTTTTGTACTACTGTTGATTGACCGGTTAAGCTGGTTATAATCCAGTTCACCCTTACTGACAACAATGGCGATAATATCTTTATTGCCGATACTATCCGCTTCCATAGATTGCGCCTTTGGAAACAAGCGATAACCGGTAATGCCGCAATACGGTGAATGCTTTGAAACTGTTTCCCCCTTTTTCAAGTAGGGGAATAAAACATAACTGCTGCCGTCTGTCTCTTGTCCGAAAATATAGATATAACATTCCGTGGCATTCTGTATGGACATTTTAAACCTTGTTCCCTTTGCAATGGGAGAAAGTGTTTGAAACATATTACTTCCGGTCAGTACTCTTAAAGGAATATTTTTTCCTCCATTATTATTTATCAAACCAATATTGCACTCCAATGGTATGTTGGCCATTGCGCCTCTTTTAGGCATTGGATCCAAACCATAAGCTTCCCTGACATAATTCTTAAAATCTCCATACTTCACCCAGGCCACTCCATCGTTACCCCATTCAGGCCCCCAACTGTTCATGACCTGGAATGCGCCATTGAATTTTCTGTCATCATAACCAATTACACACATGGCATGACCGCCCTGGCCAATACCCGAAGCATCCACGTCTTGTGGTTGCCACAGTTCCTGTCCCATCATATCCTGCATAAAGCTCTGGCCCACCATCATACCAATAACAACCGGGGCATCTTTGGCAAGATGCTCTTTTACTCCACGGACATTTATGGCATTGATATTATCTCCATCCGTAATTCTTGTAAATCCATGAATTTTATATTGTCCCGCTTCGCGGATCTGCTGACTGTTTGGCTGGCTTACACAATCCTGGTCGCTGTAAGGAAACTGGTTTAATGGTAAAGCTCCCTGTTTCGACATGTACTCCATGGCTCTCTGAATATATGAGCCCTGACAATCTTCCAACCCGATCTGGTTGTATAAAAAAGACGGACTGAATTTTATCTGATCGGGATCAACGCCGGTGGATGAGGCTTCCAGAATTGTCCTTGCGCCATAAGCGCTGCTCCATGCCACACAACTTCCCTGCTGGCCCTGGTTGCCCCGTTGCGGGGCAAACCGAAGTAACGAAACAGATTCCGGCAATGGATTTTTGCCGGCATCATTTTCCTGTCCTTCATAAACCGAAGCCTTATTGAATTGTGCCGGATCAAAATTGTATCCGCTCTCTGAAAATATTTTTTGAACAGCGGCAGGTGTACAGATCCCGCTGCGGAAAAGAAAAAATGCGCCTGCACCTAAGATCAGCAGAAGAAAAATTCCTTTGCCTTTAAAAAGACCCAGTAACATTGGCAACAAAGACATTAAACCAGCACCGCCACCACTGCCGCCCGGTAAATTGGGCCGACCTTCGCCGCCGCCATCATCATCCCGCTGGTTTGGATCAACGGGGTCGTCAGTCATTCTGATCGGCATAATAAAAAATTTTATCTTAAATGAGGATTAAAAGTAGGAAGTTCAGGTGAATTCAGGAGCGTAAAAATGTTATGCTGTAATAATTATTTTTCCCTCTTCTGCAACGATTGTGAGGAAGAATCGTCAATTTTGATGATAAGTTCAATTTCTATTATGAGACGTTTCGTTGCTTTTGTTTTCTTTCTGTTATTTAGCATCACCGCTACTTTCAGCCAGGCTATTTCAGGCAAATTAAAACTGGACCAGGGGCAAATACTGGATATAACCATGCAGGTAAAAACTTCTGTCGTTCAGCAGGCAGGTGACCAGTCCATTGATTTTAATGTGGACGCTACAGGTAATCATTTCTATAAAGTAACAAACAGCACTGAAGATAACAGCACCTTGCATCACCAGTTGCAGCGCATCAGGTTTTCTTTTGAAGGGATGGGTCCTAAAAGAGCCTTCGACTCCAATGAAGAAAAAGATATGAACGGCCCTTTTGGCAAACCCATGAAAGAAATGCTTGAAAAAACATATGAGATCATTGTTGACAGTAACGGTATAACATTAATGACGCTGCCGGAAAAAATACAGTTCGCAGAAACGGATAACCAGATGGCCATCATCAGCAGCCTGCTGAAAGATATAACGGAAATAGTTCAACCTCCCCAGAAAGGCAAAGCCAGTTTTTTTAAAGTGCTGCCCGATACAGCAACAGGAAAAGGGAGCACATGGACAGAGTCCTGGGAAAATGAAAATGGTAAGTTTGATGCAGCCTATGCACTTTCAGATATAACCGATTCAACTATTGTAATTGATTTTGCCGCCAGTTCGGTTACCATTACCAAAGCAATGATGATGGGTTCAGAGATCAGCACCACCATGAACAATAAATCAACCGGAAAAATTATCATGGATAAGATCACCCGTATCATCCGGGAGAAAACAATGAATACCGAATCAACCGGCACGACGGAATCTGCATTTGGAAACCTGCCTGTTACGTCAAAGACAACGACCATCATTGCCGTTAAATCACCCTTGTTAACCTCAGACCGGTAAGTCATAATTGATTAAAGAACAATCATCAGAATCAGAAGCAGAAGCTGAATAATTATTTGTCAAGAAGAATTATTAGGCTAACTTTCAATAGTTAATACCAAAAATTCCTGTTATGAGAAAATCATTTCTTGCAGGTTGTATTTTCTGCCTGCTTGGTTCACAAATCCTGTGCGCACAGGATTTAATAAACGTTTCCCAAAACAAATTTACCTACCGTCCTGTTGTTAAGAACAACCGGGTACTCTGGTTTGAAACCAATAATGCAAAACTTGGTATTGGCAAAGTCAGTCTTTATCTTTTTGAAAATGGGAAAAATAAATTGATCACCGAAGAAGCGTCGGCATTATTTCCCGGCTGGCCCGACCTTGACAATGCAGGAAATATCGCATTCATGAAAAACATGGGACGCAGTCACGAAGTTTTCCTGTATGACGGCGCCAAAGAAATACAGATCACTAATAATCCGACTATTTATAAATTGCCGATAGAAATGGGACTGGCAACCGACAAAGTGCATTGTGGCTATCCCCGTATTCATAATAGTGATATTGTTTTTAAAAATAAGTGGGGGCATATTTATCTCTACCGGCATAAAACAAAAACAATAAAAAAAATAACAACCGATGCTTCACAAATAGCTAACCTCGGTGACGATGACTCCACAAAGGCCTCAACAGGAATAGCAGCGCCGGGAAATGCCCACGTTAAGTATTTTGAATTCGACGGAAATCATATTGTCTGGATGCATGAAAACAGGGGCAGCGGCAACAAGTCAACAGTTTCCATTTACATGGCAAAAGCCACCGACGGTTTTATCCCAAAGCTTATTTCCAGTTTTGATGCATGGGTACCCAATAATGGAGCCGTTCTTCCGGGCAAATTATGGAACCCTTTTTTCAAAGCCTGCAACGGAAACATTATCTGGCAATATTATTTACCATCCCAGGGGCCCAACGTTCCTCCTGCTGCCAATCTTCCGAAAGTGATGAAAGATTATGGCGCCAACCTGGATGATGTCCATATAGGATTTTATGATAGTACCGGTGCCGCTCATGAAATAAGCAAGGGCACTTACGTTACATTTCAAAGTGTCAGAGTTACAGATGGAAAAGCAATCTGGTGGCAGATCAGAAAAGAAGGGGAAGGTAAGAATATTAAGAAATATCATGAAGTGATGCTGTATGAAAAGGGCGATACTACGGTTATCGCCTCTTATCCTGAACCTCCCAAACATGCAGCGACGGGGAACACGTACTGGGAAAGCATACTGGATGCAGAGATCATGGGTGGTGATGTTTTTTGGGTGATGGGACAGGTGAAATGTTTCCAGCAGTATATAATGCCAGTAACAAAAGAATCTTATTGCATGTACACAGACAGTAAGAACATTGGTTTCTTCCGTCAAAGCTTCAGCACCGAATATCCATTCTGGCAAATGGATGCAGAAACATTTTCCGCCGGAGGTGAATTTGACCGGGGTCTTTATGCTTTTTTCAGCGACCGATCCTCCCCTTCTCAACGGGATATCAGCGCTATGAATCTTTATGGAAACGTTGATAGTTCGAACAGCATGGTCACTCTTATTGACTGGATGACGCCAGATCTGAAAAAGCTGGATACTACTAATAATAACAGAAAACAGGTCACCGATGTTTTTTCCATCAGTTATGATCCCATAACGGTATGTGGTGAATCCGGGAGACCGGATGAAATTACCCTTGAATCCTTTACGCTGGATGTAAGTGCAGAAAAACAAAGATTGTCCCGACTGGAAGACATTCAATCCGTCATACTATATCATGATGTTAATGGAAACCGAATGCTCGATTCAACAACGGATAAAATATTGGGCAAACGCAATGGCCCCCTTCCTGCTGAAGTGATCTTTACGTTCAGTGGTGATGCCCTAAAAATTGAACAGGGCAAGAGGGAATATTTTCTTATTGAAATGGAAATAAAAAAAGACGTTTGTCCCTGTGGAAGATACAAAGTAACGGTGCAAGGGAATAATCTTGGTTTCAAAAAGACCGGATCTTCTCCTGTCATTGCTACGGGACAGTCCATTGGCGGTTTATTCCTGCCAGCCGCAGAAATAATAGAAATAAAAGGGGATGAACAGATCGGATTACTGAATCAGAACTTACCAGAAAAGTTAACCGCTGTTTATAAAAATTTCCCTTCCCGATGCGGCCAGGCAAAATTCACCATCATAAAACAGCCTCCTGAGAAAGGTGCATTTATTATCGGCGGAAAGGGTGAAAAGGCAACTGAGTTAGTCGTTGAATTTACCCGGCAGGGTGATGATGCAAAAGCCGAAGTCATTCTTCAAATGGGTAAAAAGGCGGGAATTTACAAAGTTGAAGCTTCCATTGTAATGTCCGGGGGGAATACCTGTAAGAATGGATCACACATTTTCAAGGAATATACAGGAGACATGATCGTACAGATCCTTGACCTGAACAACCCTGACTATTATAATGCCGTTATTGACGATTCAAATCCTGCATACACAACATGGAAAGCCACCATGAGCGGCGATATTGATAAATTATCGGTTGGAGGCGAAGGCCGGGAAGGAGCATTGGCAGATGGAACCAGTATGTTACTCATCCGGGCAAAACTTACCGGATTTAAGGAGCCTCCGCCGGGTGACATCAATCTCAGCATTTCAGGCAATGATAACATCGGTCATTTGAGCAGGGGATTAGGTGAACCCATACCGGCCTATTCCGGAGGTAATGCATTAGTGATACAATGGGTAAAAACCAAATCAGGTGTTTATGGTTTTGCTTTATATACTCCACCAAAAAATTTTGGTTTTAATGAAGCCCCAGACAGAAATGTGAATATTAAGACGAGTTATACCATACCCGGTTCAGCCAATGCTGAGGAAATTGAACAGGATATTACATTAATGAAGCCTCCTATTGCATTTATTCATGGTATATGGTCGGGAGAAGAAACCTGGGGCCCACCTTATCATATAGCAAACAGCCAGTTCGAGATCCACTTTATTGATTATGCAGAAAAAAGTTCAATGAGTTTCAGTGACCGGGGCCCCAACGTTCAGAGAGGCATTGAGAACGTCATCAAATCACTCCGCAAGAGAAAAATTGCAGCCACAAGGATCAATGTAGTTGGTCACAGCATGGGGGGATTGGTAGCCCGCCAGTTTTTTGCTGACAACCATGGAAAGAATTTTCACCGGAAAGATAATTTTGGCAAAGGCGATATTTATAAACTGGTAACACTGGGTACACCACACTTCGGTTCGCCCCTGGCCTGGCTCACGGTGAAACTCAGAGATATGAATTACAGTCCTTTTGTATTATTGGCTCAAAAAATTGGAAAGGATATTGAATCCGGCGCTATAGATGCACTATGCCCCGGCAGCAGGGCCCTGATGGGACTTGGAGAAACCCATATTCCAACCCATACGGTCCGGGCCTGGAACTTTGATTCAAATACAGATGCGCTGACATGGGAACATTTTTATGAACTGTTGAAAAAAGAATTAAAAAATATTATTTTACATCCGGGACAGATCCCAAAGGCCAGTCCAATGGCATTATTATATGCCGCACTTAAATATATGAGCGTAGTAACCGGGGAAGTATTACTAAGCTCCCTGTACAGCTCTGATAAAACTGATATGCTGGTGACCCTTGTAAGCCAGGGCGGTGGAATTCACCAGGGAGCAAATAATGTGTTTTCAAAAACCATTCACTTTGCCACAGGCTACGATCTCAGGCCCGATCTGTTTTCAGAAACCGTTTCGGATGAGATAGCAGCCTATATATTCAGCATTCTGAACAGAGATTATGATGATATAAATTATTTCTCTCCAAAACTTCCCAAACCAGATATACAGGATGATTCAAGATCCTGCAAATAATGCAAAAAAATAAATATCATGAAACTTAAATTTTTTATCCTTGCAGTATTCATAATAGTCCTTGGTTGTGGAGGAGGTGAAAAGTCCGGTAAAAAAGAGAAAAGAGAACCCGGAATAAAGGAAACATCATCAAAAGATGAAGGAGTTAAAACAGGCAAACAGATCTTTGACATTAAAGCAGTCAAAATTGTATTTAACTATACAGGTGGTCCCGAAACCGGAACAGAAACTTTGTACTTTGATGATTTTGGAGAAGTCGCAGTATTGATAGTTGATAAGAAATCAAAGTATAGCGTTATTAATCAGACTACGATCTGGAAAGACAATAAGTCAACCATCATTGATCATGAAAAAAAGACGGTTGCCAAATCATCTTTCCGGCCAAAAGACACTGAACCGCCTTCCCTTGCCGGCACCGATGAACAAACCAGGAAAAATATTGGTTACGAAAAACTGCCTGATGAAACAATTGCCGGCAAAACCTGCGAAGTCTGGTTCAATGCCAAACAAAATTTTAAATACTGTCTCTGGAATAAAATTGGCCTGAAGGAGGTACTCGGGACATCCATTAACAAAGAAGCCACAGCAGTGGAAGAGATTGCTGAGATACCGGCTTCAGTTAAAGAAATTCCAAAGGATTATAAGCAATAAGTAAAGTTTTTTTATACCGGCAACAGATCATCAACCTAAGGGATGGAACAGGAATAACAAAATCCTGACAATCGAAAATGAACCAATCAGCTAAGCAAAGACCAGGTGATCAGCATCTGGTCTCCTTTTTTCCAGCGTATCCATCCCAATTTAGGAATTGATCCGGGGCTTCCTTCTATGGATACTTTCATCCAGTCAGCACTGATCGCATGAACTGTCAAAGAATTTCTTCCGGGGTTTACAACCTGTGCTGCATGGTCAAGTGGTTTAATACGAAGCGGGTTATTTGCCGGTGCTATCAATTCAACACTGTATACACTCAATAAAAAATCGGGCCAGCCAACATATTCGACCGCATCTCTTTTTACCCAGGCTTTTTTTCCTGTTTGTGTATTTACAATTACTTCTATCCAGGTTCTTGCTATGGTAGTGGCCCGAAGCTGAAGTATATCATAATCTAATTTCATGGCTTCAGGAACAAACCAGGATGAAGCTGCAGCAATATCAATATTATATTGGCCCTGTTTAAATACAAGACTGTCGGGTGGTAAAGTTTGCCGTAAGAGTTCATCTACTAATACACCGGAATATAAATAAAGAGTTGTACCGGCCACAATCCGCGGCTTTACAACGCCTTCCCCGATTGGTTGATGCTGTGCAGAAGACAAAATCACAATGATTGAAAAGAAGAAAACCAGCAGTACCCTGTAAACGGTAGCCGGCATAAATTTAAATCCTCTGCTCATAACTGGAGATTGAATCGTTTGAATGAAAAGATAGGAAAAATTTGAATGCCCTGAAAGATCAAATGTCAATTTCTGACATGGCCTGTTAAATTTCAACCTGGCCCCTCAGCAGGTCATCCATGTCCTCCCTTTTGCGAATAAGATGTGCCTGCCCATCTCTCAGCATCAATTCCGCAGGTTTAAATCTTGAATTATAATTGGATGACATTTCAAAACCATAAGCACCGGCATTCCGGAAAACGAGATGATCTCCTTCTCTTATTTCTGGTAATAAACGGTCCTCCGCAAAAGTGTCAGTCTCGCAGATATTACCCACAACATGATATTTTCTTTTTTCTCCCGACGGATTGGAGATATTTTCAATTTCATGATAAGCGCCGTAAAACATGGGGCGGATGAAATGATTGAGACCGCTGTCCACACCGGCGAATGTGATATCACCGGATCGCTTCAGCACATTTACTTTCGTGATAAAATATCCGGCCTCGCTTACTAAATACTTTCCCGGCTCAAACCAAACCTGCAGGTGTCGTGAATATTTTTTTTCAAACCATTCAAATTCTTCTTTAACTTTCTTACCCAGTAACTCAATATCTGTTCCTTCTTCCCCGGGTTTATAAGGAACTTTGATACCTCCACCGAGGTCAATCACTTCCAGTTCGGGAAAATATTTTGCCACCTCAAATAATACTTCAATGCCTTTGGCAAATACGTCCACATCTTTAATATCGCTGCCGGTGTGAATGTGCAGGGTGCGGATGAATAATCCTGTTTCCTGCTGAACTTTCAGCACTTCTTCGATATTTTCCAACGGCACACCGAATTTACTGCCGGCATGACCCGTTGAAATTTTTAAATTACCTCCCGCCATGATGTTTGGCCGCAAACGAATACCGACAGGATAATCATGCCCGGATTTTTTTCCGAATTTTTCCAGGTTGGAAATACTGTCAATATTGATATGAATTCCCATCCGCCGCGCCTCTTCTATTTCTTCAAAAGAAATATTGCTGGATGTATATAAGATCTGTTGCGGAAGAAACCCGGCTTTCGCTGCCAGTTTTGCTTCATTAACGGAACTGCAATCGATATTTGATCCGATACTCTTAATGTATTTGAGAATATTGATATTGGTCAGGGCCTTGGCGGCATAGAAGAATTTTACATCGGCGCCCTGGAAAGCTGTTAAAAGTTTTTCATACTGCTCTTTGATCCGTTCAGCATGGTACACATATAGTGGTGTTCCAAACTCTAATGCGGCCTTGTGTAATTGCTCCCCGGATAATTGCGCTGGCATAGGAACGAAGATAGTAAAAGGGGTGGCACGGTTCAAAACCCTGCCACCCCTGGCTTAAATGCCATTTCTCAATGAAAAAGCAGATAGTATTTTTTCAATTAAGCCTCTTCCCCTTCACCCGGTTCTTTGCCTGCCTGTCCGGTAGGCAGGTTTACGATCAATTCACCGGTTTCTGTAACCGATAGTATTTCCGGGTCATCGTGTTTTGTGTCTTCACCAAACAAAGGGTTTTTTAAATGGGTTGGCTCGACCTGCTCCGTGATCACTTCTTTTATTTTCGGTAATTCATCGGCTGAATTGATTCCAAAATAGTCCATGAAGTTTTTTGAAGTGGAATACAACAAAGGTTGTCCCGGCGCTTTTTCATTGCGCCCGCTGATAATGATGAGTTCTTTCTCCAGCAGCTTCTGAACGGAATAATCGCAGCTTACGCCCCGGATGGATTCGATCTCTCCTTTTGTCACCGGTTGCTTGTAGGCAATGATAGCCAGTGTTTCCAGTGATGCGGCTGATAATCTTTTCAGAAATTTTTCGCCATTCAGTTGGGCAACTGTTTTATGAAATGCTGCCCTGGTCAGGAACTGCCAGCCACCGCCGGTTTGCTTTACTTCAAAGGGATAAAAGTCGGCATTGTATTTTTCGGTGATGCCATCCAATGCAGATTCAACCTGGTCAAGAGAAATTTTATCCTCTGAAAAGTCAGGGGCGTTATTCACCAATTCAACTATCTCCAGTGTGGTCAATGGCTTCTCACTTGCAAAAATCAAAGCTTCTATATGTGGTATTAAATCAGATGTTGTCATGCCCCTATCCCCTAAAGGGGAATATTAATTTTAGTTAAAAAAAATATTCAATTGTGTTTAGAACTTGTTTTACTAAGGTATAGTGACGAAAGTACAATTGGCTTTTTAATGTTTGAAATTCATTTATTAACAATTGAGCATAAATACATTTACAATTCAATAATAAATGACGGATCCAGGTTCCCCCTTCGGGGGACAGGGGGCTTTTTACCCCTGCAACGCCGCCGCTCCACTCACAATCTCTGTCAGTTCAGTAGTAATAGCCGCTTGTCTTGCTCTGTTGTAAGAGATCTTCAGTGTGCGCAGCATTTCATTGGCATTCTCGCTGGCTTTATCCATGGCCGTCATCCTGGCGCCCTGTTCGGATGCATTGGAATCCAAAACTGCTTTGTATAATTGAGTATTGAGGATCTTTGGCATCAGTTCGGCGATCAAAACTTCTTTGGCAGGGTCATAAATGAAGTCTGCTTTGGTGGCACCTGCTTTATTTACAACTTTAGGAATAGGCAGGAATCTTTCCACTTCAAATTTCTGGGTACCGGCATTCTTAAACTGGCTGTACACCATCTCTACTACATCAAATTGTTTTTCTTCAAAAGCCTTCATGGCTGCCTGCGCAGCTTTTTGAACATTTTCAAAATTCAGGTTCAGAAAAATATCTTTGAAAGTAGCGTCTGCCTGGTATTTATTTTTTACAAAATGCTCATAGCCTTTTTTCCCGATGGCCCAGATGGTAACATTACCTTTCTTAAACTGGCTCTCATATTTTCCCGCTATCGTTGTTTTGGCCAGCTTGATCAGGTTGGCATTAAAAGCCCCGCATAAACCCCTGTCGCTGGTGATAACAATAAATAATACTTTTTCAAC
>CAZGGQ010000052.1:0-28975 GCA_964525285.1 uncultured Chitinophaga sp. | reverse complement strand
TACAAGGTACAAGGTACAAGGTACAAGGTACAAGGTACAAGGTACAAGGTACAAGGTACAAGAGAACCCTATAGCACGAAATTTCCTTTTATATTCCGAACTTGTTCCTTGTCCCTTGTGCCTTGTAACTTCGTAATATGTTTTCCACTAAAAACATTTCTCCCCGTCAGCTTTCTGCCTTCACAGCATTGGTGCTGGCTTTGCCGGTGAGCCTGCTGGTTTATATTGTAGAAAAAGACTGGCTGTGGACCCTGGGTTCCTTTGTGATAATCTTTAGCGGGGCTTATTTGCTTATCTCCTTTGTACTGGAACGCTTCATTTACAGAAAGATCAAACTCATTTATAAATTCATATACCAGACAAAGGCTACCAAAAAAGAAGAGACCTATTATAAATATGTGCTGCCGCAAAAAAGCATTGATGAAGTGCGGGAAGATGTGGAAGCCTGGGCGGAAGAGAATAAAAAGGAAATTGAATTACTCAGACAGAATGAACAGTTTCGCAGGGAATTTTTGCAAAACCTCTCCCATGAATTTAAAACGCCGGTGTTTGCCATACAGGGTTATATAGATACGTTGTTATCCGGGGCACTTGCCAATCCCGAGGTGAATAAAAAATTCTTAGAGAAAACATCCAACAATGTGGGCCGCCTGACCAACCTGCTGAACGACCTCGATGAAATTTCCAGCTTAGAAAGAGGTGAACTGCTTTTATACAAACAAAATTTTGTAATACAGGAGCTGATAAAAGATGTATTTGAAAGCCTTTCGGTAAAAGCCGAAGTATTGAATATTAATTACACCATCAAGAAAGGATGCGAATCGCCGCTGACCGTTTTTGCCGATAAAGAAAAAATAAGACAGGTGCTCATCAATCTTTTTGAGAACTCGATCAAGTATGGAAAAAAAGACGGTAACATTGTGGCCAGTATGTACAAGACGGATGGCAAACATATTCTTATTGAAATAAGCGATGATGGTATCGGCATCAATGAACGGCACCTGCCCCGCCTCTTTGAACGATTTTACCGTACGGATGAAGGCCGGAGCATTGATGTAACAGGCAGCGGTCTTGGATTAGCTATTTGCAAACATATCATTGAAGCCCACGGGCAAACCATTCATGTTCGGAGTACAGAACATATCGGAACAACAGTTGGATTTACCCTGGAGGCAAGAAGAGATTAAAAAAACCACCCCGTAGCTGTCCACTACGGGATGGTAACTGCATAAGAGAATCTGCATCCGGCTTTGACTACTTAATAACCCATTAAATGTACTTATGGGATGAAGGGGAAAGAACCTGCCGGCCGGCAGGCAGGCTGCTGTAAAGATGCCTTCCGTTTGTTACGTCTTCTTTACAGCAGGGTTACTTTAGCATTAATAAAAAGCCGGGGGTTGACCGGCAGATTACTATATAGAATTTTGAATTTCTCCTTACTGATAATTGAATTTTGTCCATCCTTTCCACCAGCTGGCTAACTCCCCTGCCGGGGCAATTCCTCCACGGAATGTAACTGTCTTATCAAAGAAAGTATCACCTGTGAATTTTGAATCAGTAAAGCCAGCACCTGTAAGTATCTTCTGATTACCGTTTCCGCCGGCGAAAGGAGTGGGATCCGGTGCTGCATAGTTAAACGGCTGGATCAGTTTGGCATCCGATGTATTTACAAGAAGGTCATTATTGTAATACGGGTTGGTGAACCATGAAGTAAAAGCAGCATCATTGGTAATCGTTGCCCCTGCTGTTCCTGAGAACCTGGTATTGACTGTATTTCCGGCCAGGGTAATATTTCTTAACCGCAGAGAACTGTCTTCAATGTTCAGCGCAGTTGAATTACCAAGTGTGGCATCAATTTCAACTCCTCTTGGCCAGCCCATAATGATTGAATTGAAAATAGAAATGGAAGTATTTCTTCTTATATGGGCTCCGCCCCTGTAAAGTGCACTGCCAATATTATTCAGCGTAGCCCTGGGACCGATAGCAGTAATGTTACTGAATATTGCAGTTGTTTTAGGTACAGCAGTTGTACCAGTAGAGTTATTATCACTTTCGAAAGCTTCAGAGTTGGAGATGTCAGCAATCAAAGAATCACGAAGGATCAATCCAAACTGCAGCTTGCCACTGTACCCATTGTCTGTATCAAAATCATCATCCTGTGTTTTATATGCGATCAGGTATTTGCAGTTCACTGTCCCGCCAAACCACTCGTATGCATCATCTTTTGCATAGGTTACCTCAATATGGTCAACGGTAGTACCACTGCCTACACCGGCCATGGTAAGGCTGTTAATTTCTTTATCGGGCTGGAATGCATAGCCTGCCCACTCTATCCGCACATACTGTAATGTGCCCGAATTATCAGCAGGCACTGCCGCCGGTACTGCTGCATCACCGGAACCAGCCAGGCCATCCCCATTTGCATTATCAATTCCACCTTCTACCTGGTAAAGACCTGCAACGCCATTATAACTGGTATTAATAGGCGCTTTACCACAAAGAACGATACCGCCCCAGTCACCCGATTGAGGATTTGGAGATGCGGATGTGAAAATGATAGGTTCAGAAGCTGTACCCATTGCGTTCAATTTTGAACCCCGGGTAATAATAAGGGCTGCCACATCTGCACCGCTGAAAGAACCTTTAATAATTGTACCGGCTTCCACGGTCATGGTATGATTACCTACCATATACACCAGCCCTTTCAGGATATATGTATTCTGCTTATGCAAAATTGTGTCCGCATTGATGCGACCCTGCAGGGTGATCGTTTGACCGGTAGTTCCGCTGCCACCGCCATTTACTACAACTACCTGGATCTCTCCGTCTGTTTCAATTTTACGGCAACCTGTAATAGCCAATGCTGTAATCGCCGTTACGTATAAAATATACTTTTTCATTTCTCTGTTTTTTTATTTTTATATGTTATAATGAATAATTAAATGTGATGCTGAAGCTGGTGCCCGATGTCCTTGTAAAACGATATGCATCTGTGCCTTTCTGCAACGTTTTTTTACCACCATTGTTCTGGTAGAAATATTGTGTTGCATTCAGCAGGTCAGAAATATTCAACCTTAGTTCTGCCTGATTTTTCAATAACTTTTTACTCATTTGAAAATCCAGTAAAGCCCTCGGTGCTTCATAGATGTCCGGCGCCCCTGCCCCGGCAGTCAGATCACCGACGAGATAGATTCTCTCGCCAACCTGGTTAAATAAAAGAGTGGTACTAAACCCGGCTTTTTCCAGGTCATATAGTAAACCAAGATTGAGTACATAGGGAGATTGTCCCTGCAACGACCTGTCAACATTAAAGCCTTTGTCCTTTACCTGGCTTTTTATGTAAGAAACATTAGCCTGGAAGGTAAAGTTCTTCAACCCCTTGGCGAAGTCGAGTTTTTTCCTGAGTTCTAATTCGGCGCCATAAGCAGTTGCTTGTTCCGGGTTTTGATAGTTGAACGTGCTGGCTCCCCCGGTTCCAACATTGAACAATTGTTCAATGGGGTCTTTAAAATCTTTATAGAAAACTCCTGCAGTAAATACTTCACCGGCTCTCGGGTATAATTCATAACGCAGATCAAAATTTGAAACCTTTGTTCTTTTCAGGGAAGGATTTCCCTGAATGGAAGCATTCAATTCAAAATCATACAAATTCAAAAATGAAAGTTCCCGGAGCTCAGGCCGTATCACCGTTTGTGAACCGGAAAGACGCAAATTGGTTTTAGTATTGAGTTTTAACGTTGCATTGAGCCCCGGCAGGTAATCTGTTACTTCTGTATATGAATGACGGCTATCCCATTTTTTAACACTGCCCAGTAATTGATCAAAATGCTCAACCCGTACACCCCATACCACCCTCAATGATCTCGTAAACTGGTTATCGAATTGAAGGAAACCGGCATTTAAAATAGTGTTGGCGATATAGCGGAAATTTTTATTCTTAATGGCATCAAAACCAATTTTTGTACCTGTACCATCACCAAAGTTTTCGGGAGCAAAAACCTGGCCGGCTGGTAATAACCTGAGTGAGGGGTTATCAAGCGGCAGATAGTTGGCAAAAAGTTGCGCATCATAGAGACGGTCTTTTACCTGCAGCATATAGCCGCCTTTTATGGCTTGTTTCTGATTCAGCCAATTGAAGTTGTAAGTCAGGTCACCGCCAGCGGTATAGATATAATCACTCAGGCTCTGGTAGATACGGCTGCCACTTTGTTGTGATAAGGTGTTGGAGAGTAATAACGTAAACAGATTTTGTGTATTTCTTGTTCTTGAATAAGCAATACGACGCTGATCCGGGATATAGCCATCCAGTATATTGAAGGCTCCATACCATTTTAGTTTTAATGGCCTGGCAATGCTATGCTCAGCATTCACCTGAACGGTGAAAAACGTATTTTGTTTAAAGGAAAATTCTGTAGCTCTAATGTCCTCGTCCCTGTTAAAATCTTCACCTCGCCGGCTGGTAACAGCGCTGGGTGAATTAACATTGATAATTGACTTTACAGATATTTTATTCAGTGGATTGATCAGCATGGTAAAGCTACCCAGGGCGCCTACGGTAACTTCCTGAACATAGCGGTCATCATTGAAATCATAATCCATGCTGAAAACAGCACCGGATAAAGCATTCGACCTGTTCACCATCTTCAGAAACTTGTTGCTTTTATTATAAGTAATGCCAAGTGTGCCTCCAATAGTTTTGCCAAATAATTTACCGGTAAAGCCGCCATTCAACTGGAAAGAAACATTAACAGGAACCGGAGTTTCTGTAGTTGTCCATGCATTGCGCATTTGTTTTCCGATGGCAGTCTTTTCAGCAGCTGTTAAATTATCAAACTCTGCTTTTCTTGTATAGCTGGCTGGTAAAGCTCTTGTGCCATTATCAAATCCCAGCCAATCTGTTTTTCCATGCTGGTCTTTATAAAATTTCATTCCAATCGTTTGAGAATTGAACCCTGTTCCCATTTGTATATTAAAAAAATTTTTGGAAGGAATATCTTTAGTATTCACCTGTATCAACCCACCAGCCCACTCACCGGGATACTCTGGAACAAATGCTTTGTTGATAATAATATTATCGATCATGGATGCCGGGATCAAATCGAATGAAAAAGTTTTTCTGTCGGGTTCGGTACTGGTTAACAGAATTCCGTTAAGCATCGCCTGGTTGTAGCGGTCAGCCAATCCCCTTATGATAATAAATTTCCCTTCCTGGATGCTGGCGCCGGGTGTACGTTTCAATACTTCTCCGGTATTTTTATCGGGTGAGCGGCGGATGCTTTCAGCAGAAATAACGGAAGCGACAGTATTGGTATTTTTTTGGAACGCAATTACCGAATTCACTGTTTCTTTCCTGGCGCTGGAAGTTTTGACACTTATTACAACATTATCGCCTGTTTTGGCTTTAACCTGCAATGTAATATTCAGTTCATTGATCTGGCCAGCTGTCATCTCTGCTTCAGTAATGCTTTTTGTTTCATAGCCAATGGCAGAGAACTCCAGTTCATATTTTTTACCCAGGGAAAGGTCTAGCGAAAACCGTCCTTCAATATCAGTGGATGTTCCGCCTCCACCAATGATTTTAACAGACACCCCGGCCAACGGTTCATTTTTTTCATTCAATACCTTTCCGGTAAGCTTTATGGATTGGGCCTGTGCAAAAGATAAAAGACCTAAACATAACACCGAAAGAATCAATCGCAGCCTTAAATACATACCTGGTTATTTCGGGCAAAGGTGGGCTTACAGGGTTACCGTCATGTTACTCCCTGGTTAAGCAATTGTGACTTCAATGTTACCGCAATGTTAACCGGTATCAGAAACGAAATTGAAGCCGGCAGGTAAATACATTATCCTTCAGGTCCGAAGTATAGCCCGTTAATTGTGTCGGCTCATTTTCAACAAAACTGTAATAAAAGATGATCTTGGTTTGCGGGTTGAAATGATGAACATACCCGACGCCAACGGTACGGTATTTAATATCCGCGGCCGTAAGGTTTGTGCCGCTTTTTCCAATTTCAGTTTTCCTTACTTTAATATCAGGGTCGTACCAATCATATTTTACTACCAGTTGATGCTTTGGATTGATGATATTCTGAAGAAAATAAAAATACGACCCGTTAAAATGACGCACATAAGTTGGTAAAGGGATCCCATTCGAATTGGGTAATGTTCCCGGATTAGTTGTTGAATTTGCAGTGCCGGGTTGTGTGCCAAACCAATGTTCTGCCCTGAATTCAGTCCCCCCCCAGGCATGATGGATTTTGAATTGAATATCCGCACCGTAATAATGACGGGGTGAAGATTTGCCAAGATTAGATTCGGACGAGTCTACCACAAAAATTTTGTCTCCGTTGGAGGCATTGCCACTTTTATACACATATTTCGTCCCGTTTTTCCAGCCTCCTCTCAGGAAAGAAAGCCCACCGCTGATTTCAGTTTTACCAAGTGAATATGGCTTAATAAAAATTCTGCTGATAAAATCTTTATGACTGTCAAAATCAGTAGTTCCGGAAGCACCCTGGCCATTAAAAAGACCAGCGTCCCACTTTAAATGATAAAGCTTATGGTTTTTTTCCTGTGGTTCAAATGAAAACATAACGCCAATATCCCTTTCACCGGGCATCAGGATCTGGGACATTCTTCCCCGTTCCGGGGTTTCCCTGTAAGAAGAACCAAGATTTATTTCGAAGCCAAAAGGTCTGGCAAAAAACCCGGCCGACATAGATAGGTTATTTTTTTTTGTCTCGAATAACCTGATAAACATATCTCTGACGATCACACCCCGCTCTGTTGCATCAATCTGAAATGTAAACAGGGCTTTAGGAAGATTTCCTTTTGTAGTCAGTAAGTAATCAATCTTGACCCTTGCCCGGCGAAGCATGAAACGGCTGCGCGAAAACTGGGCAAAATTGCCTCCTTCAAAGGCCTGTGCCCCGTCTGCCTCAGCCACCTGGAATTGAGGTTGCATATACCCGGTTATCCTGATATTATCAAAGCGTTTTAAAAATGGCCGTAGCGTGTCTTTAAAAAAAAGTGAAGAATCCAGGTCCGTCAGGTACCGCTGGCTAAACCCGGCCTGGGAAAGAAAGATTAATAAAAAAATTGCAAAAAGCTTCTTAAGACGGGCAGATTTTACTGAAATCATGTTTGCTGCTTAAAATTGCTGCAATATAAAGTCTTTGTTATTGAATCGTTACCCTAATTTTATCTCTATATTAATTAATTATTAATTCTCCCGTCGCCGGAAGGCTCATTTGAACTACCCGGTAATTTCGCAACCATCCGGATTAATACTAATTTGAAGCCGGATTAAAACAAAAACTATGGCACTCAACTCGTTCCTGAAGATCTTCATGCCGAAGAACAAAATATTCTATGAGTTATTTGAGAAGGTGGCTGATAATGCCGCCAAAATGGGCTCCCTGCTGAGAGATATTATTGCAGAGCCTGATTTTGATAAACGGGCCGCTCTTATCATCCAGGTAGAAGACATGGAACATGCCAATGATGAGCTTACCCATAATATATTTACGGAGTTGGGTCGCAATTTTATAACTCCCTTTGACCGGGAAGATATTCATTACCTCGCCACTTCGCTGGATGATATTGCCGATTATATCTATGCTGCTGCTAAAAAAATTAATTTTTACAGGGTCAATCCTAATGATACCGGCATGCAGAAATTTGCTGAATTGATCGAGCAGGCTGCGCAACAGGTTAAAATAGCTGTTACGGAACTCCGGGACATGAAAAATATGCGTAACATCACGGAAGCACTGGTGAAGATCAACAGTATAGAAAACCAGGCCGATGATATTTTTGATATGAGCATTGAAAAACTATTTGCTACTGAAGACGATGCCAAAGAGGTGATCAAGAAAAGAGAGATATACCAGGTGATGGAGATCGTTACCGATAAATGTGAGGATGCCAGTAATGTGATAGAGTCTATTATCATCAAGTATGCTTAATTGATCCTACAACTAACTTCTTATGACGACTTTCCTCATTGTTATTATAGCACTTGCATTGATCTTTGATTTTATCAACGGGTTTCATGATGCCGCCAATTCTATTGCCACGGTGGTTTCTACCAAAGTGTTAACCCCCTTCCAGGCTGTGTTATGGGCCGCCATGTTCAATGTAGTTGCTTATTTTATTTTTAAAGATCATGGGGTAGCCGATACAGTAGCCAAAACGGTGAAAGCAGAATTAATTACGAAGAGCGATATGCTGTATGTGATATTATCAGGGCTTATCGCCGCCATCATCTGGAACCTGCTGACCTGGTGGTCGGGCATCCCCTCTTCTTCTTCGCATACATTGATCGGTGGTTTCGCCGGAGCGGCTATTGCTCATGCCGGAACTTTTGCTGTCATCAATTCTGCCATCGTCCTAAAAACAGTGATGTTTATTTTCCTGGCCCCGTTGGTCGGTATGATCATGGCCTTTATTATTTCACTGTGGTTTTTAAGCTCTTTTAAGAAAGGAATTGCTCCTAAAATATCATCAACGATTATACTGATTGCCATCGGCACTTTTCTTTTCTTTACACTTAAGAGTTCTCCAGTTGCGCTGTCAGGGATGACAGCCCGGCAAAACAACGATACTGTCCAGATCAGCGCTGTACCTAATAAAAGCATGGCGCAAAAGATGGCTTTTAAAAAAGGTGATATTGTTATTGCGATGAATGGTCAAAAAATAAATTCAGTCAATACGTTAAATCAGGTATTAGGCAAAAATAAAAGTGGCGGCAATTTCAGCTTTTCAGTATTACGAAAAAATAAAGAAAAGATAATTGAAGAAAAAACCATCACCACACAATACCAAACAACCTATTCATCAAAGATTGTACAGGTGATCATGCTTGGGCAAAATTTTAAATGGATATTACTGGCATTGATTTTAACGATCATGGCCCTGTTTACTTTTTATTTAAATTCATTAAATACCCACAGAGCCAACAAATGGTTCAAACGTTTGCAGCTGATCTCATCAGCTGCGTTCAGTATCGGGCACGGCGGCAACGATGCACAGAAAGTAATGGGGATCATTACTGCAGCTTTAATTGGCGGTGGCATTATCACTGATTTTTCACAAATGCCCGATTGGGTGCCCATAGCCTGTTATATTGCGATTGGTGCCGGAACGATGAGTGGTGGCTGGAAGATCGTCAAAACAATGGGGACCAAGATCACTAAAGTAACACCCTTTGAAGGAGTGGCAGCCGAATCAGCCGGAGCCATTACTTTATTTGTAACTGAAGCATTGAAAGTTCCTGTCAGCACAACACATACGATCACCGGCGCTATTATGGGAGTAGGAGCTACAAAACGATTATCTGCTGTTCGTTGGGGTGTTACCTTTAGTCTTATCTGGGCATGGATATTAACCATCCCGGTTAGCGGATTGCTGGCAGCAGGTGTTTATTTTATAGTCAGCCTGTTCAGGTAATGTTCATTCCTTTCTATTTCTATTGCAAAAAAATCCTGACTTTTGCCGGGAATCTTTTTCTATGGCTAAAATATTAGTAACGGGCGGCTGCGGCTATATTGGGTCCCACACTATCGTTGATCTTGTTGAAAACGGGTATGATGTTATTTCGGTTGACAATAATTCAAGATCAAACCCGAATGTTCTCTCAGGCATTGAGCTGATCTCCGGAAAAAAAATAAAGAACTACAAGGTTGATCTGTGCAATTTTGATGACACCCATGCCATCTTCCAGGAAAATGAAGATATTACCGGTATCATACATTTTGCTGCTTATAAATCGGTTGGCGAATCGGTTGAAAATCCTTTGTTGTATTTTGAAAACAATCTTACTTCCTTAATTAACCTGCTGAAATGTGTACAGGAGTTTCAAACACCTCATTTTGTTTTCTCTTCTTCCTGTTCGGTCTATGGCAACCCGGATGAAATTCCGGTAACTGAAAAAACCATTCCCAAACCAGCTGAATCGCCATACGGATACACCAAACAGATGGGTGAGCAGATCGTCAATGAATTTGCAAAAAGCTCCGGTACACAAAGTATTTTGTTGCGCTACTTTAACCCTGCCGGGGCACACCCCAGTATACATATTGGTGAAATGCCTGTTGGCACACCTTCGAATCTTATTCCCGCCATTACCCAAACAGCCATCGGCCGTATTGCAACTATGTTTGTATATGGCAATGATTATCCCACCAGGGATGGTTCCTGCATCCGGGATTATATTCATGTTTGTGATCTTGCCCGAGCTCATACGTTGTCATTAAGATATCTCGAAAAAGGAAAAAATGCAGGGATTTGCGAAGTGTTTAACCTGGGAAGCGGTACTGGCATCACCGTTTTAGAAGCTATTCATGCTTTTGAAAAAGTGAGTGGCATTAAACTCAATTATGAAATGGGCCCCCGGCGTCCCGGAGATGTCATTGCAGTATATGCCAATAACGATCTGGCCAAAAAAGTGCTGGGCTGGGATCCGGAATTTTCTTTAGACGATATTATGGCTACCGCCTGGAAATGGGAACTGCGGCTGAAAGCAGATGAAACTGTTTTTACCGGCCAGCCTGGTGAATTGAACTAAGAGTTTAAAGGAGTGAAGGAGATTAAAGAGTAAATATGTAAGCTTTCCCACTTATCAAACTCACTTTAATTCGGCCATTCTCTTTTTCTCTTTTTCTCATTTAACCTCTTAGCTTACATTTGCGACATCTAAAAATCAAGCATGTTAAAGGAAATTCAGTCAACCGGAAATAAGGATACCCGTAGCGGATTCGGTGATGGTATCGTGGAAGCAGCCAGAAAAAATTCAAACATTGTAGCCCTGACGGCTGACCTGGCAGGTTCATTAAAACTGAACCAGTTCATGAAAGAATTCCCGGAACGTTTTATACAATGTGGAATTGCAGAAGCCAACATGATGGGTATTGCTGCGGGTTTAACCATCGGCGGAAAAATTCCTTACACAACAACCTTTGCCAATTTTTCAACCGGCCGTGTATATGATCAGATCCGTCAATCCATTGCATATAGCGGCAAAAATGTAAAGATCTGTGCGTCTCATGCCGGGTTAACCCTTGGAGAAGACGGCGCTACGCACCAGATACTGGAAGATATTGGCTTAATGAAAATGCTCCCGGGTATGACGGTCATTGTTCCCTGTGATTATGCCCAGACAAAAGCAGCAACAGAAGCGATCGCAGAATATACAGGACCTGTCTATCTCCGTTTCGGAAGACCTGTGTGGCCCATATTTACCGCTGACAAAGCTTTTGAAATTGGCAAGGCGCAATATTTTTCCGAAGGAACCGACGTTTCTATTTTTGCCTGTGGCCATTTGGTCTGGAATGCCATCCAGGCTGGTGCAATTCTGCAGGAAAAAGGAATCAGTGTTGAAGTAATAAACATGCATACTATCAAACCACTGGATGAAGAAGCGGTCATTAAATCAATCCGTAAAACAAACTGTGCCGTGACTGCCGAAGAGCATAATATCATTGGCGGATTGGGTGATGCAATTGCACAATGCGCATCCAGGAATTTCCCGGTGCCGATCGAATATGTTGGAACAAAAGACACATTCGGAGAAAGCGGTAAGCCAACTGACTTGCTGAAAAAATACGGATTGGATGTGCCGGATATTGTGGCAGCGGCGGAGAAAGTGATAAACCGCAAAAGAAACGGTTAAAAGATTGTTTCAAAGTAATCGGGCAGGTTCTTTTATTATTGAACCTGCTTTTCTATTTTTATGACCGAAGGCGTTTTAAACAAATTGACTATCCAACCTGCCGGCAGGCAGGTATTCTAACCGAACCAAAGCCCGACATCAATGTCCCTGACAACAACAAGCGATAGCGAATTGCTGGTACAATTCCGTAACCCGGTTACGAAAGAAAAAGCCTATACCAGCCTCATCAAAAAATACCAGGAGAAACTATACTGGCATATCCGCCGCATGGTGGTAGAGCATGAAGATGCCAACGATGTGCTTCAAAACGTACTGATCCGGGTATGGAATGGCCTGGAGAATTTCAGGGAAGACAGCCAGCTTTATACCTGGCTTTACCGGATCGCCACCAACGAATGCCTTACTTACCTGGAACAGCAGAAAAAAAGGGCATCTGTCAGCCTTAGCGATGTGGAAACCGGCCTGAGTAATAAAATCAAGGCTGACAAGCACTTTGACTCCAATAAAATTGAGTGGAAACTGCAATTAGCTATTCAGCAATTACCTGAAAAACAACGTATTGTGTTTGGATTGAGATATTATGACGAGATGCCCTATGAGGAAATGAGCCGGGTGCTGGAAACCAGTGAAGGGGCCCTGAAAGCCAGTTATCACCATGCGGTCAAGAAAATTGAGGATTATATGCTGAATCATTAAACTTTGATACCTGAAAACCATCCTATTAAACGTCCTGCACTGCGGGTTAAATTGAAATGACACAGAAAGAGAACATATTGCAAGAGCTGAATGAACTGAAGAGCACACTGGCAACAGTCACTCCGCAGAATGTCTATAAAGTCCCTCTTGGATATTTTGATGGATTAGCAGCACAGGTTTTGTGCCGCGTCAAAGCTATGGAAGCAAAAAATGCAGTTGAAGAGTTAGGTTATTTATCGACCTCATTAAATAATATTTCCAGGCAAATGCCTTATGCTGTTCCTGCCGGTTATTTTGAAGGACTTGCAGAAAAGTCAATGCAATTGGTTCGTGAAAGCAACGACTATCAAACAGCAAAAGAAGAACTGGAAACACTGTCGCCCTTGCTGAGTGGTTTGAAAAAAACTATGCCTTATTCTGTTCCGCAGGGATATTTTGAAAGCCTTGCCGAAAAAAGGAATAAACCAGCGGCAAAAATCATTTCAATCACAGGACGTAAATGGTTCCGTTATGCAGCAGCGGCTGTTGTAACCGGCGTGATTGTGCTAGCAGGATTTATTTATCTTATTTCCCGTAATACTGTAGACCCCGTGGAGCAACCTTACGCATGGGTTAAAAAGAGTTTTAAGAAAGTTGACAAAGCAGATATAGATGCTTTTGTAAAACTGGCTGAGGAAGAATTTAACAACCAGACCTCGGTAGCATCTAACCCTGTAAAACCTGAAGAAATAAAGGAACTAATGAAAGATGTTTCTGATAAGGAGATACAGGATTTTTTGGATGAGACTGCTGGCCTGGAGAGCAGCGATGAAACGATGATGAATTAATGTAAAAGAATGAAAAAATTATTGATCATATTAGGGTTGTCCTTTTTTACCTCCGCCGCTTGTTTTGCACAGGATGGTGATGGTGATAAAGATAAGATCCGTGAAAAGATGACTGAATTCATTCAAAGAAGAATGGGTTTGTCGAAAACAGAAGCGGAAAAATTCAATCCGGTTTTCCTGCGTTATTTCAGGGAATGGAAGACAACGATCAGGGATAATAAGAATGACAGGCCTATGCTCCAGCTGCGTGTCGCAGAATTAAGAATTCGTTACAGGAATGAATTCAAAGATATCGTTGGTGAGAAACGATGCAACCAAATTTATGAACACCAGGAAGTCTTCATTAAAGAAATACAAAGACTTCGACAGGAACAAATAAACCGAAGACCAATCCGTCGTACCCGCCTTATGGTCAACTGATCCCTTTAAAGGCTTAAACCTGTTAATTTTTCATTGAAATCTCCAAACAGGATTTTTCACATCATGATAAAAAAGAAAGGTCCATTTTTCTTTTTTCCCTCTCTCCCACCAGTTTCTTCTTAGTTCCATGGCCTTTTTCCCGTCAAAATCATATTTAGCCATAAACCTGTGTTTCATCTGTTGCAATTGCGGTGCATCATCCCCGCCAAAAAAAATTGTTTCCCCATCTTCATTTATCCGGAACACCTGGTGATGAGGCGAATGAGCACCGGTAACTTCATAATGGATATACTCATCAATCACTCCGTTCTCTTCCAGCAATACCACCTGTTCTGCATTTTGAAGACACTCCAATTCTTCTGTGATAAAAGATGGAAATCCTTTTTCAAATGCAAAAGCTAATTCCTTCCGCTGTATATAATACCGGGCATTGGGAAAAGAAAGTCTTGCCCCCAAACCCTGTCTGCCGGACAGGCAGGCATCCCGTTCAATACCCAAGGCACCGGCATGGTCCTTATGCAAATGGCTCAACAGTACTTTCGTCACTTCTGAAGGATTGATCCCGGCATCCATCAGGTTCTGGTGCAATTGCAAGGTTCCATTCTTTTCAAAGCCAAGCCCGGTATCCAGTAACAGGATGTCTTTTGAGGTAATAACAACAAATGGCTGCACTTCCACCAGTAAACTTCCGGCCGCCCTTTTCTGTAAATCATGACTGTGTTCATCAAAAGGGACAAAGCGTTTGGTTTTATCAATGGTAAACGTGCCTTCGGAAAGTGGAATGATCTTCATGCCCCTGTCTCCGCCGCGGCGGGGAAATTTAGTTTGGAAATACTGAACAAATGATTGAATTCCCAAATTTAGGAGTTTAAAAGTCCTCCTTTCGGGATAACCGAGTAATACGAAGGTTACGAACGAAGTTCATAGGTGGGCCTTACCTCACAACCATCTGCCGGTCAGCATCAAGCCGGATCAGGATAAAAAGCAGGATAGTGAAAGTCAGCAATGATGTTCCTCCGTAACTGACAAAAGGAAGCGGAATGCCGATTACGGGTGCAAGCCCGATCGTCATGGCAACATTGATGGCGATATGAAAGAAAAACACGGAGGCTACTCCATAAGCATAACAGCGGCTGAAAGTACTTCGTTGTCGTTCAGCGATGGTGACAATGCGAAAAAGAAGGATAAGATACAAACCCAATAAAACGATTGTTCCCAAAAAGCCAAATCCTTCTCCCACGGTACAAAAAATAAAATCAGTCCGCTGTTCCGGCACAAAGTCATACCGGGTCTGGGTTGCTTTTAGTAAGCCTTTTCCCCATATTCTTCCGCTGCCAATCGCTATTTTTGACTGCCTGACATTATAACTGGTCCCGCTCTCTTTTTTCTTTTTTGTTTCTTCAACCGTTTCTTTTTCTCCTTTTTTAAGGTAGGGATTGTCTTTACCAAAGAGATCATAGATACGTTCTACCTGGTGTTTTTGTAATACATTCTTAAAAATATACGGAACTGCAAATCGCTGGATACCTACACAAAGTGCCCAAAGAAAAATTACAGTTACCAGGATACCCTTCTGCCTTTTTTTTTGCTGTCGAAATATATAAATGGCGATGGCAGCAATAAAGGTGAGAATGAGGGCTAATAAGTTTGGTTCAATTACGATCGTGGCAACAAATAATGCAGCAATAGCAAAGCTAACCAGCAGGATCACAGATGGAAGTCCTTCCCGGTACATTACAATAGAAAAGGAAAAATATACCAATGCCAGCCCTGTTTCACTTTGGAGCAATGTTAAAGCGGCCGGGAAAAAGGCAATAGCAGCAGCAATTAATTGCGAACGGGTTTTGGAAAAGTCCGTTTCGGGACGGGAGAGGTATTTAGCCAGGGCCAGGGCAACAAAAATTTTGCAAAACTCTGCCGGTTGAAAATTAAAAGCTCCCAGTTTGATAATTGATTCTGTGCCTTTGATCCGTGAGTGAAAAGGAAAAACCACTAACAACAGTACTATTCCCAACAAATAACCAAGGTTGGCTGTTGCAGCAAAAAATTTGCTATCCGTCAACAAAATAAAAAAAGCCAGCACGGAACCAATCACAAAAAAGTAAAACTGTTTACTGTAATCTGTTTTGAATTTTAAAAAACTCTGTATTACTGAATCACCTTCTTTATAGGTAGCTGCAAAAATAGCCGTTAGGCCAATAGCCACCAGCAGCAGGTAGATTCCCACTAAACTCCAGTCTATTCCTTTTGATATGGCGGGATTGGGTTGGTTCACAAGTTTGTCGCTGCCTATTTTTTGATAGAATCTTTTTTATTTGATGCTGATTGCTTTAGCCTGTCTGGCACCAGCATCTCCTTTTCTATTTCTTTTTTATCCGGACCGTCCTTCGATGGCAAATTGTTTTTTGTTTTCCCGGTCCCTATTTCAGTATCTGTTAAATTATCATCAGATTGCAGGGTGTCTTTAATATTTTTTAAATCATCCCTTAGTTGTTTTTCTTCTTCTTTAACTCTTTGCAAGGAATCTCTTGATCTCATCTTCTGCAGCATCAGGGGGGGAATAAGGTTGGTTTTCGCCATACTCTCTTCCAATGCTTTCCGGTTGTTGGCAATTGTATCATTCAGGTATTTTTCTATCATCAGGCTGGTTATAGGTGCAGCATAAGTACCGCCAAACCGCCCGCTATTCTCCACTACACATATAATAGCGATCCGGGGGGTTTCCCGGGGAGCAAAAGCACAAAAGAAGGAATGGTTGGGTTGCTTGACACCCCGGAAATAATTTTCTACTGTTCCCGTTTTTCCACAAACAATAATACCAGGCACTTTAGCGCCACGACCGGTACCGGTTTCCATCACCCCCTGCATACCATCATGCACGGCTTCAAAAATGCTGTCGGGTATTGGAATAGGTACATTTTTCTTTTTATATTTTTCAAGCAACCCAAACTTATCACCCCCTTCAATGGAATCTACTATGTGGGGAATAATAAACCAACCCTTGTTTGCGATATAAGCCATTTCATTAGCTGCCTGCAGTGGCGTGGCATTTACTTCGCCCTGACCAATGCTCACAGAACGATAGGTGCAGTAGTTCCAATGCCCTTTTCCATATAGTTTATTAAAATCTTCTGGCGTGGGAATATTTCCTTTTTGCTCTGTTGGGACATCCACCCCAAGTCGTTTACCAAGTCCAAATGCATACATATAATTATCCCAGCTACTCAGGCTGCTGTCCTGGCTTGGAAATTTTGGGTTATTAATTATACGCTGCATCACATTGGCAAAATAGGTGTTACAGGAATGCGTGATGGCTGATCGCAATGAAAAAGTACCGGGGTCAAGGCATTTCATGGGCTTGGCGCTACCACAACCATAAAAAGCTCCTGAGCAACTAAACGTAGTGTTCGTGGTAATTACCCCCTCATGCAGCCCAACCAATGCCTGCAATGTTTTGAATGTGGAGCCGGGAGAATAATTGGCATTCACGGCCCTGTTCAGCAAGGGAAGCCGGGGATCGGTATACAATTCTGAGAAATTTTTTCTTCTCTCTGCTCCGGTCAGCAGGGCGGGGTTATACGTCGGGCTACTAACCATGGCCAGTATGCCTCCGGTTTTAGGATCAATGGCGACGATGGAACCCACTTTGTTATTCATCAGCTTTTCTCCCAATTGCTGTAGCTCAATATCAAGGCTGCTGTAAAGATTATTTCCGGCCACCGCTTCTTTGTCCATAGCGCCATTTTCATATGACCTCTGGATGCGGCCGAAATTATCTTTAATTAATACCTGCACACCCCTTTCTCCCATCAACGCTTTTTCATACTTGGCTTCTATTCCTGTCATTCCTGCATAATCGCCGCTTACATATCCATCTTCGGCGTATTTCTTCAGGTAATTGGTATCAACTTCTCCCAAATACCCTAAAATATTTGCTCCGGCATTAAATGGATAAGACCGGATGGGCCTGTCCTGGATATAAAAACCATTTTGAAACCGCCAGAGATTCTCCTGGATACGGGCATATTTTTGAGGAACCAGTGAAGCTTCAAATACCGATGGTTTTTGAGAACTGTTTTTCACAATTGCATTAATTATCCTTTTTCTGAATTCAACCGTGTCTATTTCCATCAACCGGCAGAAAAAAACTGTATCAATTCCCTTTGCCAGCGCCGGGGTCACCATCAGGTCATATGTAACCGTATTACTCAGAACAACTTTTTTCTTCCTGTCGAAAAGAAGGCCCCTCGGAGGATAAATTGTCTTGCGGAGAATGGCATTTTCATCGGCCATCCGCTGGTATTTACCTGAAATTACCTGTAAATAAAATAACTGGGCGATGATAACAATAAAGGTAACCAGGAAAATGAGGCGGATGATACGGCTTCTTGATTGGTTAAACACAGGCATATTCAGCAATACGAGGTCAGAAGTATGAAGAAAGAAGATGAAAGATTAACTATGAATATGCAAAATACGAATTACAAAATGCGGTTTCCAAATCTATTTGAGAATAAAAATAAAAAAATGGGGTTAGCCACAAATAACACGAGTGAATACAATTAAAAACACATCTTCCATTTGTGCAATTCCACGCCTGACCACAATATAAAAAAATAAAAGAAGGCGGGCAGGGTGGCTAAAACTTACTACGTATTTGTCCGGAATTTTAATTTTCTCGGGAACAATAATTCCACGGTAAAAATGAGCAACATGCTAATGCCGGTTGTGGCAATTATTTTGATCAGGAAATCCAGGAAACTGCCAAAATCCAGCCACTCAAGGAATACCATATAACCATGATGCAACAGGGTAAGAACAAAGACGTAGATGGCATACGGCGTCCATTGTATAGCTTTTGGCGAAGGCTCCCTGTAGTTGAATTCAGAACTGTCTTTTGGTGTAAGAACATGGATTACAAAAGGCCTGACATAGGCTACCAGAACGCAGGCTGCTGCATGCAGACCGGGGGTCATCATAAAATAGTCCAGGGTGAGGCCGGTAACAAACCCTATTATAAGCAACCACATCCTGGATACAGAAAATGGCAGCCACAACAAAGGCAGGTAATATAAATAAGGTATGATAAACCGATGGAGGTGCGGGATCCTGTTCAGCACATACACCTGAATCAAAATGAAGACCGCAAAGCGGAAAAAATGTTTTAAATAATCACTCACCTGGGATTCTTTTTAACTTCTTCAATTTTCTTTCTGGTCTCAGCATTTAACCTGGTCTGCTCTTCATAATCGGTATTTTCAATTACATGCACCTGCTGCAGGTTGTAAAAATTGGCAGCGGTTTTCACCTTTAACAGATACATTCCCGATCTATTGTCCAGCTTTATATCTGCAATAGTTCCTACCATATAGCCGGGAGGGAAATTGAAAGAAACAGAACTGGTCAATACTGTATCTCCAATAACCAGTTCTATCGTTTTGGGAATTCTCTTTAGTAGCAAATACCGGGGATCTTTGCCATCCCACTCTACCGTACCTAAATCACCGCTCTTTTTTAAAGCTACGCTGACTGTACTCTGCACATGAAGAAGACTCATTACCTGGCTAAAGTTAGGGCTGACATTTTCCACCACTCCAATCACACAACCGTCAGATCCTACTACGGCCATTTTATCCTTTATTCCCTGGTTGGCTCCCCTGTTTATTTGTATATAATTCTTCTGTGCATTGACTGTATTATAAACCACCGTAGCTGTTCGCAGGAAATAACGGCGGAAATGAACTGCTGTATCATACGGAACTGAATCCTTCACAAATTGAGCGCTGCTGTCCCGTTGCATGAAGTTTTGCGGGAGCAAATTCAGTAAAGAATCATTAAACTGGTGTACCCTGCGATTTTCCTCTTTCAGGTTGAAATAATCTTCCACCTTATTATACTGGGAATTGATGCGGCCGGTCATTTCATTAGCCACACCTAAAAATTTAGCCCGGTGAAACCGGTTATAATTAAATAAAAACCACAACGACACTACCTGTAATACGAGGAAAGTGAAAAAGGTAAAATACCGGCGGATGAAGAGAAATATGTTACGCATTGATTAAGGCACAAGATTCAAGGTACAAGGTACAAGAACTTCACTGCTTGTTCCTTGTACCTTGTGCCTTTGGGTTTATCTCATCACAAAAGGAAATCTGCTATAATTTTTTAAGGCAATGCCGGTTCCCCTTACCACACTTTTCAGCGGGTCATCGGCAATATGCACCGGGAGCTTGATCTTATTGCCCAGCCTTTTGTCCAGACCCCTCAGCAAAGCGCCACCACCGGTAATGTATAAACCACGGCGGTAAATGTCGGCAGCCAGTTCCGGGGGAGTTTGCTCCAGCGCTTTCAGGATAGCTTCTTCAATTTTGAAAATGCTTTTATCCAGTGCTTCGGCAATTTCCTGGTAGCTTACCATGATCTGCTTGGGAATACCGGTTACCAGGTCACGGCCATTGACAGGAAAATCATCCGGTGGATTGTCAATCTCCTTCATGGCGGCTCCTACCTGTATTTTGATCTGCTCCGCGGTCCGCTCACCAATCAGTAAACTATGATAGCGACGGAGGGCCTCCATGATATCTGCGGTGAATTCGTCACCGGCGATGCGGATGGATTGATCGCAAACAATGCCTGCCAGTGCAATGACAGTAATACCCGTTGTGCCGCCGCCAATATCAATGATCATGTTGCCTACCGGCTCTTCCACATCAATACCTATACCCAGCGCAGCTGCCATGGGTTCATGAATCAAATATACCTCCTTGGCTCCTGCCTGTTCGGCACTGTCACGAACAGCTCTTTTCTCTACTTCAGTAATAGAAGAGGGAATGCAGATCATCATCCTCCAACTGGGTGGGAAAAGTTTCTTTTTGGGATAAACCAGCTTGATCAGCTCCCGGATCATCAATTCCGCAGCGTTGAAATCGGCTATCACACCATCTTTCAGCGGACGAACCGTGCGGATGCTTTCATGGGTTTTCTCATGCATCATTAGTGCTTTTTTCCCGACAGCCAGCACTTCCTTCGGGTTATTCCGGTTCAGGGCTATGATACTCGGTTCGTTTACCACTACTTCGTCGTTATGTATGATGAGGGTATTGGCCGTACCCAGGTCGATGGCTATTTCTTGTGTAAACCAGTTAAAAAGTCCCATTAATTGTTCTTGAATTTATAGGAAGCAAAGGTGGAGGAAATAATTTGAATTATCAAAGCAAAACCTTGCGGGGCAAGGGTTTTTTTTATGTTTGTGATTTTGACAAATTGTGGTTAAAAGAATTTTTGCTATTGTAAACCCCGGGTTTTTTCAGTGAAACCCCTACCCGATTTTTCAATTAACTTCACTCCATGCGAATCATTACAAGAACTGTTTTGATTTTATCTATCGTTAGTTTGCTGGCAGATATTGCCAGTGAAATGCTGTACCCTGTTATTCCTGTCTATTTAAAAGAAATTGGTTTCAGTGTTTTTTTAATTGGCCTGTTAGAAGGTGTGGCAAATTTTACCGCAGGTATCAGCAAAGGTTATTTTGGAAAATGGAGTGATGAAAAAGGTGTTCGCTTACCTTTTGTGAAGTTGGGTTATTTATTAAGCACTGTTTCAAAACCATTGATGGCAACATTTGTTTATCCTCTCTGGATATTTTTTGTACGGACAGTTGACAGGTTAGGAAAAGGTGTCCGCACTGCTGCAAGAGATGCATTATTATCACAGGAAGCAACAACTGCAACTAAAGCAAGAGTGTTTGGTTTTCACCGCGGCATGGATACGGTTGGTGCAGCCATCGGGCCCATATTGGCCTTATTGTTTTTATTTTTCTACCCCGGTGAATACAAAACACTTTTTTACCTCGCCTTTATCCCCGGCATTCTTTCAATCTTATTAATTTTTTTACTAAAAGAAAAAAGGCGACCCGTTTCAACATTAGGCAAAGGCGGTTTCTTCTCCTTCTTTAAATACTGGAAAATTGCAACACCCGAATTCAGAAGAGTAGTTCCCGGGTTGCTGTTGTTTGCCTTGTTCAACAGTTCTGATATTTTTTTATTGCTGATCACAAAAGAAACTATCGGCGATGACAGCATATCTTTTAGGAGAAACACTTTCAATGCTGATACGATTACCATTGCGGCATATGTTTTCTACAATCTTGTATATGCAACGGCATCCTATCCCCTGGGCGTATTGGCTGATAAATTAAGTTTAAAAAAAATTATTCTGCTGGGCTTTTCTCTTTTCGCTGTTGTGTATGGCGGGTTTGCATTTAATCCTTCCGTTGCGGTGATCTTTATATTGTTTTTTGTGTACGGTATTTATGCTGCTGCCACAGAAGGTGTTATCAAAGCATGGATCAGCAACCTGGCACACAAAGAAAATACGGCAACAGCAATCGGTTTTTACACTTCCTGCGAAAGCATCTGCACGTTACTGGCCAGTATTATTGCCGGTGCATTATGGGTAAATTTTGGCAGCAGCAGCACTTTTATTTCCACCGCGGTCGTTGCCATAATTGTTTGCATTTACTTTATGCTGAAAGTCAAAGACAAACAAGCCTGATTTATTAATTTTTAACTCCCCTGCTGACTTTGGCACAAAAATGGTCAGAATGTTTTGCGATTGATTCATCAATTAAACGTCATTGTATGAAAAAGCTCTTTATACTGGCATTAACAGTATTGTTTGCGGTCACATTTTTGCAAGCCCAAAACCGGGGTGCCACTCATTCATCTTATACAACCGCATTAGGTGTTAAAGTGTGGGATGGTGCTAGCATCTCTTTAAAACACTTTGTAAATACTAATCATGCACTGGAAGGAATTGGTTATTTCTGGAGCCAGGGTTTTCGCATAACGGGGCTCTATGAAATTCATGGCCCGGTTTCAGGAGCAGCCGGATTGAAATGGTATATCGGCCCTGGAGTGCATATCGGTTTTTATAATACAAAATCCGGCGATGGCTCATTCGCCGGCATTGACGGTGTCCTTGGACTTGATTATAAATTCAATGGCGCTCCGGTTAATATGTCGCTGGACTGGCAGCCTTCTTTTGAATTTGGAAATACCCGTGGTTTCGTTGGTAGCTGGGGTGGTCTTGGCATCCGGTATACCTTTTAATTTTATACTTTTTTAGTTGGTGCCCCTGTTTGACATCATGGCACCCGGCTTTTTTCATATCTTGGCAAAAAGCCAGGTATATGAAAAAATATATTACTGCATTACTAAGTCTTTTCATTATAACAAGTGCATCAACACAAGACATAAAAAAAATATCTGATGATTTTCAAAAATTAATGAATGACCCAAAAAGCCCTTACGGCAATAATAAAGTTGCGGGGAAATATTACGATATCCGTGGCTTTAAAATGTATACCGAAGTTTATGGTAAGGGTCAGCCGCTTTTAATCATACATGGCAATGGTGGTTCAATTAATAATTTCATTTACCAGATTCCTTACTTCAGTAAAAAGTACAAAGTGATCATTGCTGACAGCCGTGCCCAGGGAAAATCAACTGATATTGCTGACAGCCTGACTTATGAGATGATGGCGGATGATTATGCAGCCCTGCTGGATGCTATGAAAATAGATTCCGCTTATGTTATTGGCTGGAGCGATGGGGGGATCAATGGTTTATTGTTATCTATCCGGCATCCGGAAAAAGTCAAAAAACTGGCAGTGACAGGAGCTAACCTTGTTCCTGATACAACTGCTGTACCTCAACAAATATGGGACATGATAATGCCAACGCTTACCGGACTAAAAAACAAGCCGGGAAAAACTGACCCCGAAAAAAATGCACTTAAATTATACCGGCTTTTGGCGGAGCAACCGCACATATCACTAACTGATCTCCGAAAGATATCATGCCCCACATTGGTTATTGGTGGAGATCATGATGTAATAAAGGAAGAACACACTATGCTTATCTATAAAAATATCCCGAAATCATATTTATGGATCCTGCCCGGTTCCGGCCACAGCACACCTGTAGTTTTCAAAGATGATTTTAATAAGGTAGTGGATCTTTTCCTTGCTTCCCCTTACAGGATCATTGACGGGGAAGGAAGATTCTTCTAGTCAAAGCCAAAGCCTAATTGTTTTTCTATTTCTGCAGGAAGAACCGGCAGTTTTCGTCTTTCAATAAGAAAACTGTTGAGTTGTGCAATTTCCCTGAAAATGTAATGTTTGTCGGCTGCTGCTTTCAGGTAATCTTTCCCGGTGCTGCCGCCGGTGCCAATTCTCGTTCCGATCATCCGGTGTACCATATTCATATGACGGTAGCGCCAACTGCTTAATTGTTCGTCTATTTCTAATAATGCATTCAGTAGCTGAAATGGTAACTGCAACAACGGATAACCACGATACAACATTATAAACAGTGCTGCCCGGCAGGCTGCCGGCGATAATGACCGGTCGGTTGTTGATGACTGTCCGGCAAAAACTTCTTCGAAAATGGCCAGGTTATCTTTCTCTGCATCTGCCAGGCTACTTCCATAAATTTTTTTATACTTATCCCAAAACGGATTATCAGCTCCTTTTTTTAAAAAAGGCATTCTTTCCAGCCAGCTATTTAATAATTGAAGCAATGATTTACTTTCTTCCGCTTTTTTAATTAAATCTACATGTTCGGTTCTTAGCTGAGCTGTGTAATATTCTTTACCATGACGCTGTTCAAATTTCAACCCCAGTTTGGCTTCCAGTTCTTTGAATTGCCAGCTTTGAAAACCAGATGCAGGCCGGAGCATATCTCTGAAATCCAGGAAATCCATCGATGTCATCGTTTCCATGATGTCTAGCTGGTGAACCAGCACCCGGAGGATCGTCACACAACGATTCAGGCGATGGACAACTGTTTGCAGTTCGGGTGAATTATCATTCAGCGCCGGCTTACTCATGATTGCCACAATGGAATCGGCTTCATGGTTCAGTTGTTTGAACCATAGTTCATACGCCTGGTGAATAACAATGAACAGCATTTCATCGTGTGCGGGTAATTGATGCTTATCACTTTCAGGAAATTGGGCATTCAGGATTTTATCCAGTTGCAGATAGTCGTGGTAGTGTACATCCATAGTCAATGGTTCACAGAAAAATAAAGTAGGGGCACAAATTAAGTCATAAAAGTCAATCAGGTCATATTGGTCAAATCAGTATCGAATTTGACTTGTACGACTTATTTGACTGACTTGACAGCTATGTTTTACTCAAATTCATACCCAATATCATTGCGGTACTGCATTTTTTCAAAGGATACTTTCTGCATTTCTTCTTTTGATATTTCGAGGGCGTCAAAAACAGATCTCCCGTAAGATGCTATGCAAAAAACCCGGCCACCACTGGTTACTACTTTTCCGTTTTCAGTTGAAGTACCCATATGAAACAGCGTACTATCATCCGGGTTAATATCATTTAAACCCTCTATGGCATATCCTTTTTTATATTCGCCGGGGTAACCACCACTTGCTGCCACAATCGCACAAACTGTTCTTGGGTCAGTTTCAATTTTAATTTTATCCAGGTTTTGACTGGCGGCAACAGCCAGCAACTCAACCAGGTCATTTTTTAATCTTGGCATCATTACTTCTGTTTCCGGATCGCCCATGCGGCAGTTGTATTCTATTACATATGGCTCATCATTCACTATCATTAGTCCGAAAAAGATAAAACCCCTGTATTCAAGCCCTTCTTTAAGAAGTCCGTTGATGGTTGGCTTGATTACTTTCTCTTCAATTTTCTTCATCAAAACTTCATTGGCAAATGGCACCGGGCTTATGGCTCCCATGCCGCCAGTATTAGGGCCTGTGTCTTTCTCTCCTATTCTTTTATAATCTTTTGCTTCCGGCAGCAACACATAATTTTTGCCATCCATTAAAACAAAAACAGAGATTTCTTTCCCCCTGAGAAATTGCTCCACCACCGCTTTTTTCCCCGCTTCGCCAAACTTCGCCCTGTGAATCATCAATTCAAACTCTGCTATGGCTTCCAGGTGATTTCCACAAATCACCACGCCTTTGCCTGCAGCGAGGCCATCGGCTTTTAATACAATGGGCAGTTCATGTTGTTGCAAATACTGAACTCCTTCCTTGTAATTATTCAATGTGAATTCTTTGTATGCCGCAGTGGGAATATGATGCCGTATCATAAATGCTTTGGCGAAAGCTTTACTGCCTTCCAGTTGCGCAGCATGTTTGCCCGGACCGATTACATCAATATTTTTTAAAGCCGGGCTACTGATCAGGAAATCGGTAACTCCTTTTACCAATGGCTCTTCGGGCCCGACAAGAACGAGATCGATCTTTTTTTCAATACAGGCTTTCTTAATGGATTCAAAATCGGTGACAGCAAAATTCAGGTTGACACCACATTGTGCGGTGCCTGCATTGCCGGGAGCAATAAAGAGACTTTCGCAAAGAGGACTTTGGGAAAGTTTCCAGGCAAGGGCATGTTCCCTGCCACCAGAGCCTAATAAAAGGATTCGCATGGTAGTTTTGGTTGTTGGATTTTAATGACTTGCGAATATCGGGTACATCCGTTAAAGATAAACCGAAAAAATTTTGAATGGTTAAATTTCTGTATTTTGATTGCCTATATTTACAAGAACTCTGATTAATTAACCAAAAACGATTGTATGAGTCAATCCCAAGATGTAATTCAAAGACCCCTTGCAAAAACCGGCAGACATCCCAAAGCATTGTATGTTTTATTCTTTACAGAAATGTGGGAACGCTTTGCTTATTATCTCATGGTGGGTATCTTATTAATATATGCGACCGATACCACTACCGGCGGAAAAGGTTTTTCCGGAAAAATCGGGGCTGATGTAGTCGGTAGTTTCATCGCCCTTGTGTACCTGACACCTTTTATCGGGGGGTTGATCGCAGACAGGTATTTGGGATATATCAAATCAATCTTTATTGGCGGCACATTAATGGCAACGGGTTATATCGGGCTTTCATTGCCCGGAGACACTGCTATGTTTGTATCGCTTGCTTTTATTATTGTTGGCAATGGTTTTTTCAAACCTAATATTTCTACCCTCTTAGGAAACATTTATAATAGGGAAGATTTAAAACCTTTAAAAGACAATGCCTACAATATTTTTTATATGGGTATCAACATCGGTGCTTTTTTCTGCAATTTTGTGGCTGCCTGGCTGAGGAATGCTTACGGTTGGGGATATGCTTTTGCCGCAGCCGGTGTTGGATTGATAATAGGTCTTATTATACTTGCCATATCAATAAAAAATAAAGAAATAAAAGAAGCTGATGTCAAAAAACCTGTTCAGGCAGAAGACATGCCTCTTTCCAAAATCTTTTCAACTGTTTTCTTACCCGCAATTATTGCTGCAGTAATCGGCTGGTTTTTGCCAAAAGAAATATTTGGTTCAGCCATTATGGGTACACAAGCCAATGATGCATTCATCTTTGCCTGTTTGCCAATAATAGCTTTCTATATTTCATTATGGGTAAAAGCCAAAGGACAGGATAAAAAAGGAATCGGCGCCCTGTTGTTCATTTTTGCAATTGCTATAGCCTTCTGGGCTATTTATAATCAAAATGCAACAGGACTTACGCTCTGGGCTGAGAAACATACAGACAGGGTCGCATCAGCTTCTACTGCCAGGATAACAGGTGCCATTTTCCCCATGCAAAAAGTGACTGATACTCCCCGTATGGTAAATAAATTGGATCCATATATGAGGGTTGCAAAAGATGACAGCGGTCATGCTATACAGGAAATGGGGCCGGATCCGTATTTTTTCAATGTTCCAAAAGATCAATGGCCGCAGGGAAAGGAAGTGAAACTTACAAATACAGAATTGTTTCAATCAATCAACCCCTTATTTATTGTAGCGTTGACATTAATCTTTGTTCCCTTCTTCAGTTTTCTGCGACGAAGAGGAAAAGAACCTACAACCATGTCCAAGTTTGGAATGGCCCTGTTTATTGCTGGCTTATCGGCTTTAGTAATGGTATTCGCAATAATGTCAGTGCCTTCGATTTATACGCATAAAGCATCAGCGATATGGTTATGGCTGACATATTTTATTTTTACTATCAGCGAAATTTTTCTCAGCCCGATGGGATTATCCTTAGTATCCAAATTAGCACCTGCCAGGTTAACAGCGCTGATGATGGGCGGATGGTTCCTATCCACCTCTATCGGTGGTAAAGTGGCGGGTGTAATGACAAGTTTCTGGGATGATTTTACAGACAAGAAGATGTTCTTCCTGATTCTTGTAGTTGCAGCTTTTATCGGCGGTATTCTCATTTATTCGAGAATAAAATCACTGAATAAAATTGTAAAAGATAAAACCGGCTTTGATTAACCGTATTCACCCTTTATCCAAAAAAAGGTGGCTGGAATAGTCACCTTTTTTATTTATTTTCAACTTTAATTAAAAGCAGAACAATGGAAAATCTTAATCAATCTACATCACATCCGAGAGGACTTTATGTTTTATTCTTTACAGAAATGTGGGAACGGTTTGGCTATTACCTGATGCTGGGTATTTTCTCCCTGTATATGCTGGATAGTACTCAAAACGGAGGCATGGGATTCTCTGCCGGTAAAAAGTCAGATATCTATGGTACTTATCTTGGCCTTGTTTACCTGACACCTTTTATTGGTGGCTTATTAGCAGACAGGATACTGGGGTACCGCAAAAGTATTATTATAGGCGCCTTGCTGATGGCAGCTGGTTATATCGGTATGGCATTACCCGGGGAAACAGCTTTTTATGTTTCACTGCTGTTTATTATTGTTGGCAATGGTTTTTTCAAACCTAATATTTCTACGCTGGTTGGTAATCTTTATAACAATCCTAAGTATGCCAGCAAAAAAGATGCGGGCTACAATATATTTTATATGGGTATCAATATCGGGGCCTTTATCTGCAATTTTGTGGCCGCCTATATGCGGATCAATTACGGGTGGGGTTATGCTTTTGCAGCAGCTGGAGTGGGTATGTTGATAGGTTTGCTTTGGTTTTTAAAAGGAATGAAACATGTCAAGGATGTTGATGTTATTAAACCCACAACAAAAGCAGATTTACCCTTATATAAGATATTGGCAACGGTCTTTATTCCTGTATTTATATTTGGTATAGTTGGTTGGATCATACCCGGAAATATTTTCGGTTCTGACGGTAACGATGCATTCCTGATTGGAAGTTTACCTGTTGTTTTTTATTATATCTCGCTTTGGTACAGAGCCAGCGTAGAAGATAAAAGACCATTGGCGGCCTTGCTTACTGTTATGGGTTGTGTAGTAGTTTTTTGGGCCATTTTTCACCAAAACGGTGATGCGCTTACTGTCTGGGCTGAAAATAATACAGACCGGAAACTATCACCGGCGGTAACT